>JBJXHF010000090.1:0-23801 GCA_046160805.1 Pyrinomonadaceae bacterium | reverse complement strand
AACTCGGAACTCGGAACCCGGAACTCGGAACTTACGATACCGATTTGGAGTACGAGGCCGTTGAAGCCTTTGTCGGAGATAAGAACGTTGCTGCCGCCGCCGAGGACAAAAAGATCAAGTTTTTCCTTTTCGGCAAAATCGAACGATTCGGCGACTTGGGCTTCCGTTTCGGCGACGACAAAATAGCGTGCGTTGCCGCCGATCTTTAGCGTCGTCAGCGGAGCGAGCGGAACGTTTTGCTGAAGGTCGATCACGTCGATCACTTCATCTTAAAGCCCGACAGTCTGATTTCCTGTTCGAGTTGTCGCGCGGCTTCCGGGTCTTTTAGTTTGAGCTGATCGAGGATCTTGTTTGCTTCCTTCAAGTTCTTACGTTTTACTTCGAGGCTGCCAAGACTCGAGAGCGCCGTGAAGTAATTCGGGTTTTTGTCCAAAGCCGCGCGGAAGGCCGCTGCTGCATTCTCGTAGTCGGCCAGCATGAAATACGCCGCACCGAGAGCGTATCTTGTGAATGCCCAATCCGGCTGCAGCACGATGACTTTGTTGAACGTCTCGATCGCACCGCGATAATCGCCGAGATCGTTCTGAACGACGCCGAAATTTTGCAAGGGGTTTTCGATCCCCGGAGGATTTGCGTCCAACGCTTTTTGCAGAGCTACTTTTGCGAGTTGGAGTTTAGCCTGTTGATCGGCAGGCATCTTCTTGTCGCGGTCAAGTCTCGATGCATTGAAATACGCCCAGCCGAGATTCGTGTAATCGAAGGGCTTTCCGCCTAGCTCAACCGCTTTCTCGAGAGCAGCGATGGCGGCTGGCCATTGACATGGGACGAACTTTGCCTGATTAAGAGGGCACTGCTGGCCGATCGCGAAACCGGTCTTGCTGTAAAGGTCGGCGGCGGTGTCCTTGTTGAAATCCTTGTTCTGCATCAAGAATGTTATGGCAAGTTTGTAATTTGCGGCGGCATCGTCAAATTTGCCAGCCTTCAAGTTCGCGTCGCCCAGCCCGGCGTAAGTTTCCCAACTGTTGTTTTTGATTCGTTTTGCATTCGCGTACGCAGCTACGGACTCAGCATAATTCCCTACGTCGTAAAGCGCTCCGCCGAGGCCGAAATATGCCTCGAAATAATCTTTCTTGAGTTCAACGGCCTTTTGAAACTCCGGAACGGCTTCGGCAGGACGCTTCAGCGCGACCAATGTGTCGCCGGCACGATAAAATGCCTCGGCGTAATTCGGATCGATTGTCCGGGCCTTTTGGAATGCGGTCACCGCTTCGTCGTTACGGTTTTGTGCCGATCTGACCAGGCCGTAAAAATACTGCGTTTCCGCCCTTTCCGGAGCAGCAGCTATCGCCTTGGTCAACATGTCGTCGGCTTTGGTGATGTCGTTGGTTTGAAAATACAGAATGCCGAGCGGCACATAAATTTCCGTCAGGTTGGGATCGTTCTCAAGCGATTTCTCGTAACTGGCAATGGCCTCGGTGGTCTGATCGAGCTCGCTGTAAACTTCGCCGAGCCCGAAGTATGCCGCCGAATTTTTGGGATTGCTCTGTAGAGCTTCCAGAAAAAGCGCCTTGGCCTCGGTCGGAAGATTTTTTTCAAGCTTGTCGTTTCCTTTCAACGCAAGTGCCTCGCTGAAGCCAAGTTTTGCGGCAACGTTTGTAGTGTCGAGAGTCATTGCCTCGCGAAATGTATCGATCGCGTTGTCAAGATCGCTCTGCTGAATATAATATTCACCGACACCGGCCAGCAGCTTCGATCCCTTATCCGCCGAGAGTGCATTCCTGGCCATCAACTGCGGGTTGGGAGCAACGACTTTTTCACGTTGTGGTTTCGGATTGGCACGGGCAATGGTTTCGTACTGTTTTCTGATTCTGTTCACAGTCTGTAGCCGAGCCGTCTGCGTGCGGACCGGTTTTGCGACAGCGACGCGCCTGGCCGATCTCGCCGCACGAAACACAAACACGCTGGAGCCCGTCGATATGCTGCTGTACGCCACAAGGTCCTGGCCGCTAGCCGCAATAGGCGTCAGCCACAACACCATAATAAGAACCGCCGAGAACACACTCTGCAACTGCCGAATTTTAGTGAACATCATTTTTTCTCAACACATTTATGGGATGGAGTTATCAGTATAATAAAACCACGCATTTGATGCTGAAATCAAGAATCCAGTTGTGTTACTCAGCCGTTTGCCCTTTTCCGGCTCGTAATATAAATTTAGAATTTAAGTTACAGAGTTGCAGAGTTGCGAAGTGCCAGAGTTATAGAGTTGCACCTACGGCAAATTGGGATTTTCCAACTTCGTAACTCTGCAACTCTATAACTTACGAAACTTAGAGAAAAAGGAGAGCTTGCCGAACATGAAAGCATTCGCAACTGAGAACATCAGAAATCTGGCTGTCATTGGACACGGCGACGCGGGTAAAACCCAGCTCGTCAGTTCCCTGCTCCACGTCGCCGGAACACAAAACCGCTGGGGACGCGTCGATGAAGGGACGACCGTCACAGACTATGAAGAAGACTCGATAGCACGAAAAGTCTCGCTCAATAACAATTTCGCCCACACAGAGTATAAGGACACAAAAATTAATCTGATCGACACGCCGGGATATGCGGCGTTTGTCTCGCACGCTCGGCCTGCTTTGCGCGTGGTCGATTGTGCGCTTGTCGTCGTTGACGGCGTTCACGGTATCGAGGTGCAGACGGAAAAGACCTGGCAATACGCGAACGAGTTTTTGCTGCCGCGATTCATGGTCATAAATAAGCTCGAAAAAGAACATTCGGATTTCGGCCACGCGCTCGATACCGCCACGCAGTCGTTTGCCCGCTCTATCGTGCCGTTCACTTTGCCTATCGGCAAGGAGCAAACTTTTAAAGGCGTCGTCGATGTCGTCCACCAAAAGGCTTACGAATTCGACTCCGAAGGCAAGGCAAAAGAGATTCCGATTCCCGACAACGGCAAAGAGCTTTTCCAGTCCACGCGGGAACGCATCATCGAGCTTGTCGCCGAGTCCGATGACGCCCTGATGGAAAAATATTTTGAGAGCGGCACGCTCGATGAGGAAGATATTTACCCAAATCTTGCCAAAGCCATCGCCGCCAGCAAACTCTGCCCTGTCTATGCCGTCTCTGCGACCACAGGCGCCGGACTTTCGATACTGCTCGATCACATCGTCGAATTTGCACCGAATCCGGCGACGCACGAAATGGAATACGGCTTTACCGACAACGACATGACCGGCGACCGGATCAATCGTAAATACTCAAACGACGAGCCTTTTTCGGCTTATGTTTTCCGCACGATAGCGGACCCGTTTGCCGGCCGCATCAACGTGATGAAAGTAATAAGCGGCAAGGTCGGCGCGGACGCGACCATGCGCAATTCGACCCGCGACACCGATGAGCGCCTCGGTGCTCTGCACGTCATCTCCGGCAAAACGCTCGACAAGGTCAACGAAGCTCAAACCGGCGACATCATCGCCGTCGTCAAACTAAAAGACACACAAACCGGCGACACACTTTGCGATAAGGCGAAACAGATCGTGTATCCAAAGGTAGAGTATCCCGAAGCCGCCATCGCCTTTGCCATCGAGCCAAAATCGCGTGCAGACGAAGACAAGATTTCCGGCGCTCTTCATAAAATTCTCGAAGAAGATCCGTCGCTACACTTCGACCGCGATCCGCAGACCAAAGAATTCATTTTGTCAGGTTCCGGCCAGCTTCACATCGAGACGGTCGTCAAGAAACTCGAACAGCGATATCACGTCGAGGTAACTCTTCATCCGCCAAAAGTTCCGTATAAGGAAACGATCACTCAGCAGGCCGAAGTGCAAGGCCGTCACAAGAAACAGTCAGGCGGACGCGGCCAATTTGGCGATTGCAAGGTCATATTCGAACCACTTGAGCGAGGCGAAGGTTTTGTCTGGGTCGATAAGATCTTTGGCGGCTCGGTGCCGCAGAATTTCCGACCGGCCATCGAAAAGGGCATTATCGAGGCCGCCGCCAGCGGAGCCGTTGCGGGCTATCCGCTGGTTGACTTTAAAGTCACGCTCATTGACGGCAGCTTTCACGCCGTCGATTCCGACGAGCACTCATTCCGCGCCGCCGGCCGCAAGGCCTTTCGAGCCGCGATGGAAAAGGTCAAACCGACCTTGCTCGAACCGATAATGGATGTCGAGGTTTTCACGCCTCAGGAAGTGTCGGGAGACATCATGGGCGATCTTAATTCACGCCGCGGCCGCGTCGGCGGCATGGAGGTCCGCGGCAAACAGCAGGTAATAAAAGCAAAAGTGCCGCTCTCGGAAATGCTCGATTACCAATCGAAACTAAACAGCGTCACGCAGGCTCGCGGCTCGTATCACATGCAGTTCTCGCACTACGACCCGCTGCCCGGCAATTTGCTCAAAAAGGTCGTAGATGAAGCCGTCGCCGCCGGCCGCGTGAGAGCACACGAAGAGGACGAGTAGCCAGAGTTTTTTAGCCGCAGATAAACGCGGATAATAAACTATTTTTGTATTTTTTCCGTATCTGCGTTTATCTGCGGCTAAATATTTTCTTAGAGGAGTTCTTATGAAACGACATCTCATTTCTCATTTCTTAATTCTCATATTTGTTTTCGCATTTGCGATATTAACGTCAGCGCAGCAGTTGACGCTGCCGCGTCCGAGTCAGAAGGCGAGCGTGATGCAGACTGTGGGCGTTACCGACATTACGATCACTTATTTTCGGCCGGGCGTGAAAGGGCGCCTGATATTTGCCGAGGCGCCAAAAACGATGGCTGATCGCGCTAAAGGGCAGATGACGCTTGATAATTCTTTCGAACGTCAGCCGGGCGAGCCGATCGTTCCTTACGGTTATATGTGGCGAACCGGTGCGAATGATGCAACGCAGTTCACCGTCTCGGACGACGTGATGATAAACGGCCAAAAGCTCGCCGCAGGCAGCTACAGCCTGCACACGATCCCCGGCAAGACTGAGTGGACGATCATCTTTAACGGCGCTGCGAATCAGTGGGGCAGCTTCAATTACGATGCATCGAAGGACACGCTTCGGGTCAAGGCAAAGCCCGAGTCGGTCAAGGACAATCAGGAATGGCTGATGTTCAGCTTTGATCCGGTAGCGAACGATTCGGCGACGGTCAATATCCGCTGGGAAAAAACCCGCGTGCCGTTTACCGTTACAGTCGATACCGTCGCCACCGCAATGGCAAAGGCGCTCTCCTTTCTGACAACCGCAAAACCCGACAACTGGGGCGCTCGATACTCCGTCGGCAACTACGCAGTGCAAAACAAGCTAAACGACGAAGGCATGACCTTACTTGCCGAAGCGCTCAGGATGGTCGATGAATCGATCAAAACAAAAGAGACCTACCAAAATCTCGCGGGCCGCGCCAACATCCTATTCTCAATGAACCGCAAAGACGAAGGCTTCGCCGCCGCCGCCAAAGCCATCGCTTTCGGCAAAGCCAACAAGGCCAACACGGCCGGCCTCGAAAGCCGCGTCGCCGATCTCAAAGCTGGAAAAATGTAATCTGTCGTAAGATATTTTTAGGGAGAAAGAGGCGTCCGTAAAGGCGCCTTTGTTTTGGTCATGATAACGGAATACTGATGCCCAGGAACGAAATAATTGGCGTCCGTAATTGAAATACGGCACACAATCTTCCGAATATTGGCCTCCGTTAACGAAGTACTGGACACAATATCCCGAATATTGACCCCGTAAACGAAATTCTGAATGCAATATTCCGAATATTGAGCCCCGTAAACGAAATACTGGACACAATATTCCGAAGATTTACCTCCGTAAATGAAATATTGGACACAATATTCCGAATATTGACCTCCGTAAAGGAAATACTGGACACAATATTCCGAATATTGATGCCTGAAAACGAAATACTGAACACAATATTCCGAATATTGACCCCCGTAAACGGAATATTGTTGCCCGTGAATCTCTCAAAAATCGCATTTTAGCCAGTATTTATCGCAGTCCGACGGATTTTCGCTTAGATCGTGACTTTGCGGCAGTAGCAGTAGACGAAATCCTGAGTCGTGCCGAACGGCGTGTTGTGCGTTTCGCCGACGCTCTCGACCAGCTTGAAGGCATCGCCAAATTCGCCGTGCATCGTCTCGGGGCTGTAACGCATAACGTCGAGGCCGCTGCATTTCTGAGGGCCTTCGAGACTGAACGATGCGACGATAATGTGGCCGCCGCGTTTTAGCGAACGCATTACGCGCTCGATATATTTGCGGCGGTCTTGCGAATCGGTGAGAAAGTGGAACACGGCACGGTCGTGCCAAACGTCGTAGTGGTTTTCGGGAAGCTCGGCTTCGGTAATGTCCGCGACGAGCCAGTTTACAGCCGCAGCCGATGATCCAAGCCTTTCCTTGCTGTCGTCGATCGCCTTACTGGAAATGTCGAGCACGGAAACGTCAATAAATCCGTGTTCGAGCAGGTCGTCAACCAGCGTCGAATTGCCGCCGCCAACGTCAATGATCGCGGCATCTTTGCCAACGCCGGTATTCGCGATCATTCTCAGCGAAGTATCGAGATGCTCGCGAAACCAACTGACTTCGTTACGAGCTTTCGTTCGATAAACGTTTTCCCAGTGTTCCTGCTTATCCATCACATCTTTCGATTGAAGCGGTTCTCGGTATATACCTTGTATTCCTTCCCCGGCATTGCGATCTCGAAAGTTTCCGTAAACTCGTTGTCGTTCAGGATTTTCCAGGTCTCGCGCGACCGCATTCCTTTCGGGACGTTCTCGATGCTTTCGCTGTCGAGAATTATTGTCTTGCCGTCCTCGGAAATGCTCGACACGAAATACTGAATTACAAAACTCTCGACGTGGAACTGGCGAAATACGAATTGCTTGCGCGATTTGTCGAAACTAAAGAAGCCAAGATCGTCATGAACTTCGCCGTTCGGGTTCTTTTCCTGTGGAGCGTACGTCGATCTATGCGTCACCTGAAGAAATTTGTCTTTGAGCGTCAGTTTATATTCCCGCTCGACCTTCGAGTCGCCGGATTCGCCTTTCCCCGTGCCTTCCCAAACACCGACAAAATACTTAAACGGCTTCCAAGTGTCCGGCTTAACAACAGTTTGCGCCGACGTCGATGCAGTGGCGACTAAAAAAATTGTAAGACCAAGTATGCTGCGAATGTTCATGCTGTTTTATTCCTCATCATCTTCAGCCGCCAATAGCGAAGCGGACGTGACCAAGTCGTCGTCGCCGCATCTTATTAGTGTGACGCCTTGGGCGCTGCGGCCGGTTTCGCGGATTTTGTCGACGCCTAATCTGATCAGTTTGGCTTGTTGGGTGATGATCATTATTTCGCTGTCGTCTTCGACGGGAAAGGCGGCGACGACTTTGCCGGTTTTTTCGGTGGTCTTCATGTTGATGACGCCGATGCCGCCGCGTTTTGTGAGGCGGTAGATGTTGACCTGCGTCTGCTTGCCAAAGCCTTTTTCAGAGACGGAGAGTATCTTTTCCGTGCCGTCCATGCTCACCGAGCAGACCGAGACGACGTAATCGCCTTTGCGAAGATTGACGCCGCGAACTCCTCTTGCGGCGCGGCCCATCGGTCTCACATCGGTTTCTTTAAATCTTACCGCCATGCCGTCGTGAGTGGCGATAAAAATCTGGCACTTGCCGTCGGTGCGGATGACGTCGAGCAGCTCGTCGCCTTCGTCGATGTTGATGGCGTTGATGCCGTTGACGCGGATGTTTTGATAATCGCTGAGCGCGGACTTTTTGATAACGCCGCACTTTGTCACCATCGTCAGGTAAACCTCTTCGCCAAAATCACGCACAGGCATGACGGCGACGAGCTTGCGCTCGCTGGAAAGCTGGACGAGATTGACGACCGCTTTGCCGCGAGCCGAAGTGTCGCCTTCGGGAATCTCGTGGACCTTCATCTTAAAGACCTGGCCGTCGTCGGTGAAGATCATAAGGTACGCATGCGTCGAAGCGATGAATAGATGCTCGACAAAATCTTCGTTCTTCGCCTTGGCGCCGAGACGCCCTTTGCCGCCGCGTCCTTGCCGCGAGTAGGCCGTGACGGGAGTGCGTTTGATGTAACCGGCGTTAGTGACCGTGATCGCAACGTCTTCGTCGACGATGAGATCCTCAATGTTGAATTCGGCGTCGGCATCGACGATGACGGTGCGTCGTGCGTCGCCGAACTGACGCTTGACCTCGATCAATTCGTCCGTTATGACTTGGCGCAGAACGCTTTCGTTTTGGAGAATATTGTCGAGTTCGGCGATGTGTTTGATGATCTCAGCGTATTCGTCGAGGATCTTCTGACGTTCGAGCGCCGACAGGCGACGCAATTGCAGATCAAGAATCGCCTGCGCCTGAATGTCACTAAACTCAAGGCCGCCGATGACTTTATTCAGTTCCTTCAGGAACTGCTCTTTCGATTTATCGCCGGTGACGCCGCGCCAGGCTTTGATCTCACTTGCGGTCGAGAGATTTGCCGTCAGCCACAATTTAGCCTCGTCCACGCTGCGCGAAGTGCGGATCAGCGGAATGATGTAATCGAGTGCGTCGATCGCCTTGTTGAGGCCTTCCAAAACGTGCGCTCTTGCTTGTGCTTTACGAAGTTCAAACTGAGTGCGGCGGCGGACAACCTCGCGGCGAAATTCGACAAACGCCTCGAGGATCTGCTTGAGATTTAGGACCCTCGGCTGGCCGTCAACAATCGCAATGTTGATGATGCCGAACGAGGACTGCATCGGCGTCAGCTTAAAGAGCTTGTTGAGCACGACCTGCGGCACGGCGTCGCGTTTTAACTCGACAACCAGACGCATCCCCTCACGATTCGATTCGTCGCGGATGTCGGAAATTCCGTCGAGCCTTTTTTCCTGGACGAGTTCGGCGATCTTTTCGTGTAGTTTGGCTTTGTTTACCTGATACGGAATCTCGGTGATGACCACGGCGTTGCGAACGCGGTCGCCGCGTCCGATCTCATCGACCACGGCACGGGCACGCATCTGGATGATGCCCCGGCCAGTTTTGTAGGCGCTGATGATACCTTCACGGCCATATATAAAACCGGCAGTCGGAAAATCCGGGCCCGGAACGATCTTGATCAAATTGTCGATGCTTATCGCTGGGTCCTTGATAAGCGCGATTACCGCTTCGAGAATTTCACTCAGATTGTGCGGCGGAATCTTTGTCGCCATGCCGACGGCTATGCCTTCGGAGCCGTTTACCAGAAGAAGCGGAATCTTTGTCGGCAAAACCTTTGGCTCGGAGAGCGATTCATCGTAATTCGGCTGAAAATCTACGGTTTCCTTACTGATGTCGTCGAGAACTTCGTTCGTGATCCTGGCAAGGCGAACCTCGGTATAACGCATCGCGGCCGGATTGTCGCCGTCGATCGAGCCAAAGTTTCCCTGGCCGTCAACGAGCGGGTAACGCATCGAAAAATCCTGCGCCATTCGCACAACCGAATCGTAGATCGCCGAATCGCCGTGCGGATGATATTTACCCATCACATCGCCAACGGCACGAGCCGATTTTCTGTAAGCCTTGCCGGCCACATTCCCCTGTTCATACATCCCGAAAAGGATGCGGCGATGGACGGGTTTTAGGCCGTCGCGCACGTCGGGCAGGGCGCGGCCGATGATTACGGACATTGCGTAGTCAAGATACGACCGCCGCATTTCGTCTTCGATGTTGATCTGGTTGCGTTCTATTAATGAATCCATTTTGTTGGGTTAATTTAAACCTTGTATAAACTGGGTAAAACAGGCTATAATAAAAATCGAGTTTTACGTTCCTGGAAAAGGGCGTGAAATCCAAAAAAAATTTGAAAAGCCGAATGCCTTAAACTATGTAATATTTTACAGGCTTTCAGGCTATTTCGCAACCCACGCGGAGTGCTCGATTCCACACCTTTCCCGGCTGTCACCTAACCAAAATGATTTCTTCCGGCCTAGAAAATACCGGCACCGTAGATCGTCCGCCAGTCACGCCCGCCGTCGATAAAGAGAACCGCCGCATTCAGCGAATCTCGCTTCCGCTGCCCGTTCGCGTCGAGGTCAGGGTTGACAAGATCGTGACCTGGAACGAGATCACACGCCTTACCGACGTTTCGGCGTTCGGGGCCGGTTTTAGTCTCAAGCGGCCTATCAAACGCGGCAGATTAGTCCTGATGACCGTGCCGATGCCGCGACAACTGCGCTCTTACGATTACAGCGAGCCTCAATACAAAATCTGGGGCCTTGTGCGTCGGTGTCTCTCTATCGGAAGAAGCGCATCGTCGCCGGAATATTCGATCGGCGTCGCCTTCATCGGCAAATCGCCGCCGCAAGATTATTTGGAGCATCCGTCGCGGCTCTTCGACATCTCGCATCGCGAAGCTGAAGGCGGCGGCTTTTTTCACCTTGTCGATGCTAACCTGACGGTGATTGACAGCGCATTGCCCACCGACATTCGCAAGCAAACACGCTTTTCTATTCCCGAACCCTTAAGGTTGGAGAAGGTTGACGAGCAAGGAAAAGTAATTGCTTTCGAATCGACCGTCTCGGAAAATCTAAGTCTCGGCGGCGCTGCTGTTTTCACAACTATGACGGTTGAAAAAGGCGACTTTCTGCGTGTGACGAGCGAGCGGTTTAATATAACGATACTTTCGGTCGTGAGAGGATTTCGCATCGGCCCCGACAATATTCCTCGCGTGCACATTGAATTCATCGACCGCTTTTTCCCGCTCGAAGGCATCGAATCGACGACGAACTAACCTACCCCTTTTTATCCTACAGATATGACTGTCAACAACTCCATCCAAACCGAACCGGAGCATCGCCAGGACAACCGGCTGCCGTCCGAATTGCAGACGATAGTCCAGGTAAAGGAAAGTGCGGACGAACACTGGAAGGAGGTGACGAAGGTGTTGACCGTTTCGAAAAACGGTGCCGGTTTCTGTTTGACGCGGCCGTGTGTCGTTGGACGGCTCATCACACTGGTTATGCCCCTTGACCCCGACCTTCGTGCATACGATAAGAAGAACGAGGTCTATCCGGTTATGGGAATCGTCCAATATTGCAATGCTTCGACCGTTGAAGGCCAAACCTCGTATCATGTCGGCGTCGGATTTGTCGGAAAGAAAGTGCCGGAAAGTTTTAAAACCGACCCGACGCAAAACTATCGAATCAGCGGAATGAAGCAGGACGGGTTGTGGAGTATCACCGAAGCCGAGTCGCAATTCAAGAACCGCCGTCAGCCGAGATATTGGATAACGCTTCCGGTGACGATCTCGCTCTTGCAGAAATCCGAAAATTCCGGCGCGAGAGAAGAGACATACACAAAAAACATCTGTTCTAACGGCGTCTCCGCAGTTTGCACTCTGACCGCCGGCATTGGTGAAAAGGTCAAATTTGCGTGCAAGGATCTTAATTTTTATTCGATCGCGATTGTCAGAAACCGTAAAACGCAGAAGGACGGCTTGCAGACGCTGCATTTGGAATTTGTCGATAACGAATTTCCTATAGACGAGGTTGTAGCAACACGGGTAGCCGAGGTCGCAACCGTTTGATGCGAAGCTATCAAGTAATTGCCTCGATCATTTCCCTAACGGCTTGGTTTAGGCCGACGAAGACGGCTCGGGAGATGATGTTGTGGCCGATGTTGAATTCGGTGATTTCGGGGATTGCGGCTAGGGCGCCTACGTTGCGGTAGGTGAGGCCGTGGCCGGCGGCGACTTTTAGGCCGAGCGAGTGCGCGTGGACGGCGGCGGAAGCGAGACGCGAGACTTCGGCGGCAGCTTTTTGGGCTCCTTCGCCCTTACGGAACCCAGTCGCTATGGCTCCCGGTTCTGACAGGTCGGTGTTCGGCTCGACGAGGGTCATTTCAGCGTACTCGGCAGTGCAGATCTCGACCTGCTGCGCGCCTGCTTTTTTTGCGGCGTCGATCTGCCCATTGTCGGGGTCGATAAAGATGCTGACGAAAATTCCTGCTGCTTTTAGCTTTTCAATTGCCGACTTTACGTTCTCAAAATTCCCTACAACATCAAGCCCGCCTTCGGTTGTGACCTCGTTTGGGTTTTCGGGAACGAGCGAGACGGCATCGGGTTTTGTGCGCTCGGCGATGGCTACCATTTCGTCGGTCGCGGCCATTTCGACGTTGAGGTAGGTCGTGACGACATCGCGCAGCAGCTCAATGTCGCGATCTTGAATATGCCGCCGGTCGCCACGAAGGTGAACCGTGATGCCGTCTGCACCAGCTTGCTCACAGACAACGGCAGCCGTTATGATCGACGGCTCGATCGTCTTGCGAGCTTCGCGGATCGTGGCGACGTGGTCGATGTTGACGTTTAGTTTTGCGGCCATAAGAAGAATTCACCACAGAGGCACAGAGGGCACAAAGCTGATTTATTCTTCCTTTGTGTTCTCCGTGCCTCTATGGTGAATCTATTCCGTATCATATTTTCCGGATTTGGCATTACTCCTAATTTGATTCAATTCGCTTATCATCCGCCGCGTGTCGCGGAAGACGCTGACTTTCGATCCTTCGACATCGTTCCAGCGGACCGGGATTTCTTTCAACCGAAGTTTGTTATAGTTGGCGACGAATAAAAACTCTACATCAAAACCAAAACGGTCAATCTTCATTACATTCAGCAACGGGCGGAATTTGACCAGATTAAACGCCTTGAATCCGCATTGCGTATCCGCGAACGGGAGGCCGGACATTGTGCGGATGATGAAGTTCATCACGCGGCCGCCTTGTTCGCGGCGCCACGGCTGGTGCGTGCCGATGAGGCTGCGGTCGAGCGCACGCGAGCCGAAAGTTACGTCGTATTCACCGCTCAGGATCGGATCGACGAGCTTTGACATTTCGCCGATCGGCGTTGAAAGATCGGCATCGCTAAAAAGCGCGACATCGGCTTTTGCCGCGAGCAGGCCGGTTTTGACGGCGAAGCCTTTACCGCGGTTTTTCTCGTATCTGATAACATTTGATTCAATGCTCGGCATCGCCGAAAAGACGCGCTTAGCGACGCTGGTGGTGTCGTCCGACGAGCCGTCGTCCACCACTATCAATTCCGCATTCACGCCGCTTGACGATATATGGTCGAGAACAGTCTTCAGCGGCTGGCCGAGACGCTCGCTCTCGTTGTATGCGGGAATCACGATCGAAACTTCAGGCTTCATTTTTGGCAAAAATTTAATGGTAAATTTTTGTCGCCAAAAAGTAAATTTGCGATTGCAAGATGGCAAATCGGCAACGTCACCCTTGAAGGCGGCGTCTATGGTATATTTATTGTTGGGTTTGAAGTTGTATGAACAGAAGATTTGCATTATTTTCACTGGTTTTGGTTGCTATCGGCACTATCGCCGGCGGACTGTACGGCGAATTGCCCGCGCGAACCTCGGCTGAAAGCAGTATTACGGCTGAAAAGGTTCTGGCCGATTATAAGGAAGCTCTCAAACTCGTCAACGACAGTTATGTGGGTCCGATTGACCAGGAAAAGGCCACGGACAGCGCGATGCAGAGCATGCTTTGGACGCTTGATCCGCATTCGTCGTTTTTTACGCGCGAGGAATTGCGCAAACTCGACGAGGAGCAAACATCGCAATTTTACGGCATCGGTGTTTCGATACTCCAGCATCGCGACGGCGTTTATGTTCAGTCGGTGATACCAAATACGCCGGCGGACAAAGCCGGTTTGCGATACGGCGACCGGTTTTTTACCGTCGAGGGCAAAGATGCGAAAGACTGGACGGCAAGCGAGGTTTCCCGAAACGTTCGCGGTGAGCGCGATACAAAGGTAAAAATACAAATAGATCGCGTCGGCAATGCGAAGCCGCTCGATTTTGAGATCGTTCGCGGCGGAGTTCCGCTTCCTTCGATTCGCAACTACTTCATGCTGCCGAATTCGATCGGCTATGTCGGGCTTACGGGCGGTTTTCAGCAGACGACCGGCGAGGAATTGTCGCTTGCCATCGCCGATCTCAAGAAACGCGGAATGAAGAGCCTGATCCTCGACCTCCGAAACAATCCGGGCGGCATTTTGGAGCAGGCAGTCGCGGTCGTCAGCAAGTTCATTCCGGCGGGGCAAACGGTCGTGTCCGTAAAAGGCGCGGACGGCAAGCAGTCACGCGAACTGCGAACGACCGGCTCAGGCACGGAAAATTTCCCGCTGGTTATAATGATAAATGGAGGTTCGGCTTCCGCGTCGGAGATAGTTGCAGGCGCGATCCAGGATTACGATCGCGGCGTTATCGTCGGCAACGAGAGTTTTGGCAAAGGCTTGGTTCAGCGCGTGTTTCGACTTCCCTCCGGCACGGGCATTACGCTGACGACGGCGAGATATTACACGCCGTTTGGACGGTCGCTCCAGCGCGATTATTCCAACGGCTCGATCTACGATTATTACACGCACAGCGATGCTGTGCCGGGCGAAGCTGACGTCGATGTCAAACCAAAACCCGCCGGCAATCCTGTAACGACGACGAATGGCCGCATTCTCTACGGCGGCCGCGGCATCGAGCCGGACGTGAAGATCGAAACGCCGCTTGGGACGCCTTTGCGTGGTCGGATAAATGAAGCCGCGTTCTTTTTTGTCCGCCAGCTTGTCGCCGGTAGAATCGCCGGATTTGAAAGTTACAAGGTCGAGAAGCAGAGTTTTAAGGCTTCCGTACAGCCCCAGGAATTCGCGGTATCAGATAAATTGTTCGAGACGTTTCGCAGTTTTGCCGCGTCCGACAGCACAAACGGTTTGAGCTTGCAAAATATCAACGCTCAAATCGACCATGCAAAGACGCGCCTCCGCGAAGAGCTCGCAACCGCCAACTACTCAACCGAAGCCGGCGTGCAGGTGCTTTTGGAAACCGATCCACAAATATTAAAAGCCATCGAAACCATGCCGCTGGCAACTAATTTGGCCGCGATAAATCCGCCCGGCGGAATTATGAAGTAAGGTCCATATTCACATAGATGGGGTGTCAATACATGAGAGTTTTCATTCCGATAGTTTTAGTTTTATTCATATCCTTCACCGCTTATTCGCAATCTGCCATTGTGTTGGCGGAAAAAGCAAATGTTCGCCAACTCCCTTCGGCAAAAAGTAAAATCGTAGGCGTCCTCGATAAAGACACTCAAGTCGGTGTAGTCAGACGAAATAGATCGTGGTCGTTAGTCCGATGGAGCGGGATTCAAGGTTGGCTGCATCGAAGCACCATCACCAAGCCGGAATTGTTGGTAAGGCTCGGCGACTCGGACATAGGTGTAGGCGGTCGCGTGGTTCAAAGTGGCCCACCAGTACCCGGTTTGAGTACGACGCCTCTGCCAACGGGACGGCAGCCTAAAAAACACATTTCCGGTGGCGTTTTAAATGGCAAAGCCACAAGTCTTCCAAAACCTGCATATCCGGCAGCAGCAAAAGCTATTCGCGCAAGCGGCTCAGTGAACGTTCAGGTTTTGATAGATGAAAGCGGCCGCGTGATTTCCGCGAGCGCCGTCAGCGGCCATCCACTCTTGAGAGCTGCCGCCGTGTCCGCTGCTCAGGCTGCTACATTTAGCCCAACCCGTTTATCGGGCCAACCTGTAAAAGTTTCGGGTATTATCGCTTACAATTTTGTTCCGTGATCCGTTTACCGATTGATCGCTCCCGTGTTCTTTTCTTATGTATAAACAGATAGGCATCCTGACGGGCGGCGGCGATGCGCCGGGATTGAATGCAGCGATAAGAGCAGTTGTCCGAACGGCTATCGGCGAATTCGGGATGAGATGCGTCGGGATAGAGGACAGTTTTGAGGGAGTTCTCGGTGAAACGCATACCACAAAGCTAACCGTAAAGAGCGTCAGCGGCATATTGCCGCGCGGCGGAACGATTCTGGGCACGCGAAATCGCGGCAGCTTCGTCAAAAGAGTCAACGGCAAACAGCAGTTCGCCGAAATGCCTATCGGCGAGGCGCTTGCAAATCTCGATATTCTTGAGATCGAAGCCTTGATCGTGGTCGGCGGCGAAGGCACGCTTGAGATCGCCGAACAGTTTCACAAACGCGGCTTTCCGATCATCGGCGTGCCGAAAACAATTGATAACGATCTCGCGGCGACCGAGTTGACGTTCGGATTTATGACCGCGATCGATATCGCGACCGAAGCGCTCGATCGTCTTCATACGACCGCCGCTTCGCACGACCGCGTGATGATCCTCGAGGTGATGGGACGCAACACGGGCTGGATAGCACTCCATTCCGGCCTTGCGGGCAGTGCGGATATAATTTTAATACCTGAGATACCATTCTCGTTCGACGCCATCGCCGGAAAGGTGCGGGAACGCGAGAGCAGCGGCTCGCGGTTTACAAATATTGTTATCGCCGAAGGTTCCGTTGAGCTTGGTAAATCCGAAATCTATCAGGATTCCGGACAGATGCGCCTCGGCGGCATCGGTGAATATGTTCGACGCCGCGTCGAGAGAATGACCGGAAAGGAATCGCGCTGCGTAGTCCTCGGGCACTTGCAGCGAGGCGGAAGCCCTAATGCTTTCGACCGCGTGTTGGGGACGAACTTTGGAGCGTGTGCCGTGCGGGCGCTGGCAAGCGGCGAGACAGGCAAAATGGTCGCTTTGCAGGCGGGAACGATCGTGACCGTGCCGCTCAGCGAAGCATGCGCTAATATCAAAACCGTTCCGGTTGACGGCCAGCTTGTCCGCACGGCACGCGACATCGGCATCTCATTTGCCGCACCGAGAGAAGCGCGGGTCAGCGAGTCGAGGAACTTTGAAACAAGAAAGGTTAAATTGTAATTTACTGCCCGACGCGAAAATCTATGGAAGCTGTAATACAAAAACTAAAGGACGAGCTCCACAAACTTCAGGAAGAACTGCACTCCACACTGCCAAAGGAGATCCAAAAGGCTCGTGAATTCGGCGACCTTCGAGAGAATGCAGAATACAAAGCTGCAATGGAACGCCAGTCGATGGTGCAGGCGCGAATAGCTCAAGTGCGCCAGCGTCTGACCGAGGTCGAGGAAATTGATCTGACCAAGATCCCGACAGACAGCGTCGCATACGGCTCGACCGTAATTCTTTTCGATACCGACCGCGATGAAAAGGTCACATACAAACTGGTAACTTCCGAAGAAAGCGATCCGGACAAAGGGATGATCTCAACCGTCTCGCCAATCGGCCAGGCCTTGATGGGCAAGGAAGAAGGCGACGAAATAAAAGTAAAAACACCGAACGGCTGGCGAAACTTTGAGATCAGCAGGCTGAGAACGATCCATGAGCAGGAGGGCTGAAGCAAAGTCAAAAGTAAAAAGTAAAAAGCCAAAAAAGAATTCCTATTTTGACTTTTTACTTTTGACTTTCGCGAAGCGATGTTTGGAGCAAGCATAGGGCGAGGGGCAATGTGGATCATCGACGCGATGGTTCGAGCGTTGGCGTCTGCCGGTGTTCCGCCGAACATTCTTACCACGATAGGCGTCACTGTCAACATGGGCTGCGCCGTGCTGTTTGCGTTTGGAGAATTCTTCTGGGCGGGGATATTGCTGATCGTTGCAAATCTTTTTGACATGCTCGACGGCAACGTTGCGCGGTTGACAGGTAAGGTCACGAAATACGGCTCATTTCTGGATTCGTCGCTCGACCGGCTTTCGGACATGACGGTCTTTTTCGGCATCATGATCTTTTACAGCCGCAACGTGCCGCAGCATTCGCTTTTGAATGTCATCCTCGCAGGCCTCGGTATGATCTGTTCTGTAATGGTCAGCTACACGACGGCGAGATCAGAAGCTTTGGGCGTAAAAGCGAATGTCGGGTTTTTGCAGCGGCCCGAGCGAATCGTTTTGCTGATTATCGGCGCTCTTTCGACGTGGGATTGGAGTTCGGATTTCTTTTTGTTTAATCGAATGCCGCAGGTGCTTTTTGTTTTGGCGGTGGGTTCGCTTTGGACGATGATCCAGCGTTTCTTATTTATTCGGAGCAGGCTGATGGCGCTTGAAGACGGAGGGCAGACTAAATAAGTGCAGTGGTTATCCGAATTCTGGTCGTCGTTGACATGGAACAGTTTGCTGCTCGGCATCGGCTTATTTTTGCTGTCGATGCTCGTAAGCATAGTTATTGTCGTGGTCATGGTAGTCAAAATACCTGCGAATTATTTTAGTTCGCACTATCAAGCGGATTTTTTGCCAAATTCGTCTTGGCTCACGCGTTGGAGCGCGACGATTCTTAAGAACATTGCCGGAGCAATTCTGGTTATTGCCGGTATCGTCATGCTGATCGGTCCCGGACAAGGCATACTGACAATCCTGATCGGGCTGATCCTAATGGATATTCCCGGCAAACGGCCTCTTGAAGCGAGGATAATTAAACGGCCGGCGATTCTTGCTGCCGTCAATAAATTGCGGTCTAAATACAACAAGCCGCCGCTCGAACTCGATTAACAATGGGCATCATCGACAAAATTCGGAGAAAATCTCCAGTCGATCCGGACGACCGGCGCAAATCTTTGCTTTCCCATGGCCGCATCACCGACGGCATTATTCTCGACAGCGAAATCAACACCGAGGGTCAGGAAGTTGTGATCTATTTATACACTCTCAACGGTGTTGATTTTGAGTCGGCAGATGTGCTGACCGAAGAACAAAGGCAGGATCGAATCAAATATGCACCGGGAGCAAAGGTTGCGATTCGCTACGATACTAAAAATCAAGGAAACTCTATTTTGGAGTGACGGAAATTTAAACAGGATGGGCAGGATAAACAGGATTCTGTCTCCTTTATCTTGTTCATCCTGTATATCCTGTTAAATATGTTTTCAAAAATATTAATAGCTAACCGAGGCGAGATCGCGTGCCGCGTGATACGTGCGTGTCGCGAGATGAAAATTGTGACGGTCGCAGTTTATTCGGACTCTGACAAGGAAGCGATGCACGTTCGCATGGCGGACGAAGCGTTTCACATCGGTCCGCCGCCGTCGAACGAAAGCTATCTTCGTTGGGAAAAGATAATCGATGTAACAAAAAAATCGGGAGCCGAGGCGATTCATCCGGGCTATGGTTTTTTGTCGGAAAATGCAGAATTTGTTCGCGAAGTGACAAAAGCCGGAATTACGTTTATCGGCCCGCCGCCGGAAGCAATGGAGGCAATGGGCGGCAAGATGTCAGCTCGCAAGATCGCGATCGCCGCCGGTGTTCCCGTTGTCCCGGGCACGACCGAGCCGCTTACATCGTTTGAGGACGCTCGTGAAACTGCGGCGAAGTTTGGTTATCCGGTGATGCTAAAAGCTTCGGCCGGTGGCGGCGGAAAAGGGATGCGGCTCGTCGCGGATGAGAACGATTTGAAATCGGCGCTTGATGCGTCGCAGTCCGAGGCACTGGCGAGTTTTGGCGACGATGCGGTGTATGTCGAGAAAGCCGTCGTCCGTCCGCGGCATATCGAGATACAGGTTTTTTCCGACACGCATGGCAATCACGTTCACCTCGGCGAGCGTGAATGTTCGATACAGCGGCGTCATCAAAAAGTCGTCGAGGAAGCGCCTTCGCCGATAAATTCCGCTGAGCTGCGCGCCGAAATGGGAGCGTGTGCCGTAAAAGTAGCAAAAGCCGTCAATTACGTCGGTGCGGGAACGGTCGAGTTTCTGGTGTCCGATTTCGACAAGTCGTTCTACTTTCTCGAAATGAACACGCGGCTCCAAGTCGAGCATCCTGTGACGGAACTAGTTACCGGCATCGATCTCGTTCGCGAGCAAATCCGTGTCGCATGGGGCGAGAAACTTTCTTTCACGCAGGACAATGTTGTATTGAAAGGCCACGCTATTGAGTGCCGAGTTTATGCCGAAGATCCTGACAACAATTTTCTGCCCTCGCCTGGATGCATCACGCGGCTGCGCTTGCCTCACGGCCCGGGCGTTCGCGATGACGGTGGTGTCTATGAAGGAGCCGAAGTGTCGATCTATTACGACCCGATGATCTCGAAATTTGCCGTATTTGGTAAGGATCGTGCGGAAGCGATCGACCGAATGCGACGCGCGCTCATGGAATACGAGATCGGCGGCATCAAAACCACGCTGCCATTTTTCCGCGAGATTATGGACGACGAAGAGTTCATCGCGGGCAAACTCGATACTGGTTTCATCCCGCGTTTTAATGAACGGAAGAAGCCGGTTGAAACTGACGAGATTACACGGGATATGGCAATGATCGCATCGGCTCTGGCTTACTCGAAAAAACAAAAAATCGCACAGACGGTTGGTAACGGTAACGATGCAAAACCAAGTAAATGGGTTTTGTCCGGACGAGCTGCGGCGATGCAGGACAGGTTTTGATAGAATTTAACGAACGGTTATGGAAGATTTATTAAGAGAATTGCTTGGCAAAAAGATAGACGTCACATGCGGCATCAATGCCACGTTTCGCGGCGATGTCATTGATGTAAAAAACGGTGTTCTATATTTACGCGATGAGGAAGAAAAGGTCGCATATGTCGCAATTGACAAGATCGCGGTCGTCTACGAATGCAAAGATCCTCACACGCGGCCGGGATTTATTATTTAGTTTTACAAAGACAAACTTAAAAAGCCCAATGTTCTAATCCGAACATCGGGCTTTATTATTCTTAATAACTTTCGTTTATTTCTGCGCCATTATTTGAGGTCGCAAACGTCGGAAACCGACGATTCGATTTTCCCAATAACCTTTGAATGGCGAATAAGTGATGCCTTTGCTGGATGACGCGTGATAGAAACCGTTCTCGTCGGCGACGATGCCGACGTGGCCGAGGCGGTTCAGAAATACCAGCGTGCCATATTTATAACGATCAGCGCCTTCGACGGGCTCCGATTCCGACCAGAGACTGCGGGCACTCGACCGAGTATAGTTGATGCCGGCTTCATTAAATGCGCTCCATACAAATCCGGAGCAGTCATAACTGTTAGGGCCGGTTGAGCCATAACGATATGGCAGGCCGTAACGCGATTTGATCGCACTATCCAACCTCATGCTGGCCGACGAACCGTAAACCGTCCTGCCTGCTGCGGCCATCACGGCCGGAGCACTCGGCATTGAAGAACTGGTCTTCTTGACCGTCGGCGGCTCGTAGGCAGCGTCGGTTCTCACAACGATGATGTTATTTGTCAAAGTTGGACGCGAGTTGCGTGTTGGTTTCGGGTTGTCCGGCTGTGCTGCGGGCGGCAGATTTGTCGGCTGGCTAGCCGTTGTTTTTACTACTCTCTCGCGATTTTGTGCATATGTCTCGGCGTTAAAACAAAACGCCGCAATCAACGCACACACAGAGAGAAAGAATATCTTCTTAAAAAAATTCAAATTGTATCTCCAATTATTTTGCTTTTCTAAAGCGAGAAGCGTGGGAAGGAGGTGAATCACTCACCTATTTATAAAAACTAACAAAAAACAATCAATTCCGAAATTCTCGTCGAATTTCGACTAATAAACGCTAGAATGTAACCCTTATTTAGGACGTTGAAACTAACTAATTTACGAGTATGCACGATAATCGAAACAAATGCAAATGCAGAGAGGCCATTTTTATCTTTCGATAAAATGGCCCCGCCGCCTCACTTTCCGGCCCGTTTCCGGTCCGAGCGTCCCTTTGTGATACGACAAGACATACTCAATCGATAAAGGCTTCCACAAAATGTTGCAGAAGCCCGAGTCAGTAGCCCGCACGTAAGTAAGGGCTGTCATGTTGCGAAATGAGCCCTTACTCACGTGCGGGCTACTGACACAATTATGCCGAGAACGACGTTCCGCAACCGCAGCCGCCGGTGGCGTTGGGGTTCTCGAACGTAAAGCCCGAGCCCATCATATTCGTCGTATGGTCAATGGTGATGCCGTTCAGATACTGCGCCGAAAACATATCGACAAACAGCCTGATGCCGTCCTTATCCATAATAAAATCGCCCGTTTTCGATTCTTCCTCGATGTTAAGGCTGTATTGAAAACCCGAGCATCCGCCCGGCACAACGCGAACACGAAGCCCCGAAGTTTCCGGCAAATCATCCTCACTGACCATAAACTTCTTGATCTCCGCTACCGCTGAGTCGGTTACGATCAATTCCACGCTCGGTGCTGCAACTGCTGACATAATAAAATTATCTCCCTTCAAAAATTTGGACTCGCCGAGGCGAATCCTTACGTTAATGTAAATATTAGCCCGATTTGCTCAAAATTACAAGCTCCGGCTTCATTGCCTCGATGGAAACTTGCCGTGCGACCTCTTCGGCGACTTTGCGGAAGGCTGCGGCTTGGGGTGAGTCGGGTGCGGAAACGACGACGGGGATGCCTTTGTCGCCGGCTTCGCGGACTTCGATTGAGAGCGGGACAAGCCCAAGAAAATTCAGGCCGTATTCGTCGCAGAGTTTTTGGCCGCCGCCTTTGCCGAAGATCTCGTATTTGTTGCCGGTGTCAGGAGCGATGAAATACGACATATTCTCGATGACGCCCAGCACGGGCACGTTGACCTGCTCGAACATTTTTACGGCGCGACGCACGTCTGACAGCGAAACTTCCTGCGGCGTTGTCACAACGACTGCACCCTGCACCGGCACAAGCTGCGCGAGGCTCAATTGGACGTCGCCCGTTCCCGGCGGCATATCGACGATCAAATAATCAAGCTCGCCCCAATTAACGTCGCTCAAAAATTGCCGCACGACGCCGTGAAGCATCGGCCCGCGAAGAATCATCGGCTTGTCCGGCGGCACGAGCACCGCCATCGAGATCATCTTTATTCCGTGAGCCTCGATAGGCAGCAGTTTGCCGTCCTCGACTTCAGGCTGGCCGTAACCCGTGCCGAGCATCATCGGCACGTTCGGACCGTAAACATCGGCGTCCATAATGCCGACCTTCGCACCGTCTATCGCAAGCGCCACAGCGAGATTGACCGCGACAGTCGATTTACCGACGCCGCCTTTGCCTGATGAGACAGCGACGATATTTTTCACGCCCTCGATCGCAACGTTGTTTGCAATGCCGCGTCCCTGTGGCACCTCGGCGTCCATTGTTACCTTTACGTTGGTGACGCCTTCGAGGCCGCTAACGATCTCGTTCGCCTGCGATTCCATCTGCTCTTTTACAGGACACGCAGGCGTTGTCAACACAATTCGAAACGACACATCGCCGCCGTCGATCTTCAAATCTTTGATAAAGCCAAGCGTGACAATGTCTTTGCGAAGATCAGGATCGATGATCTGCCGCAGAGCGTTTAATACAATTTCTTCTGATAATTGATTCATTTTTGTAAAAGTTTGATTGTAGCAAACTAAAAACACTTTCCGAATTCCCGGATTTCCAGCCACGCAAGTAAAGACACAAATGGCACAGACGTTTAGATATTGCCGTCCGCGTCCCGCTGTTCCGACGATTTTTTGTCCGGCTTGTCCGGGTTTGTCCGGAACCATGCCCGGACAACGTAACTCATTCATTCTAATATATGTTACGACTACATTTTGGCTTTGTCCGGCAAATTTTGAAAAAATGTAAGACATTGTCTTACAATTTTGTTAATTGCTGCAAGCAATCAGCTTATGCTGAAGCCATTTGTTTCAGGGCATGCGGTCATCGCCTGGACACGCCTTTTGGTCATCTTGATAAAAGTTGATCGTCTCCACGTGTATTCCTGAATTAAGTTGTCAAAGAGCAAAGCCGCCGAATTACAACGCTCCCGCATCATGCTGGCACATCGTCCGGCAAATTGAAATGCTAACTTTCCGAATATGACGTAACTTTCCGAATATGACGCAACTTGTATTTTAACAGTTAAATGCATTGCAATTGGTAAGGACGCTTACTGGTTGCAGGAAAGAAGAGTCTGGGACGCAACTCAGATGCAGAG
>JBJXHF010000089.1:0-115345 GCA_046160805.1 Pyrinomonadaceae bacterium | reverse complement strand
TCATCCCGAACGACATCCGAATGAACAATTCGACCGACCGTTTGCTCGTTATCACCGGCGCAAACATGGGCGGCAAATCTACGGTGTTACGGCAAATAGCGATCATCCAAATACTCGGACAGATCGGATCGTTCGTACCGGCGACCTCTGCAAAACTGCCGATCCTCGACCGCATCTGGACGCGAGTCGGCGCGTCGGACGATCTTGCTTCCGGCCGCTCGACATTTATGGTCGAGATGACCGAGACGGCCGCAATACTTCACAACGCGACTCCGCGCAGCCTCGTTCTGCTCGACGAGATCGGTCGCGGCACATCGACATTCGACGGCTTATCGATTGCATGGGCGGTCGCCGAATATCTTCATAATTCACCCGAGCACTCCGCCAAGACTTTATTCGCTACGCACTATCATGAACTGACCGAACTCGCCGAAAATCTGCCCGGTGCAAAAAACTATCAAATCACCGCAACCGAAAAAGACGGCGAGGTCGTTTTCCTGCATAAACTGCAACCCGGAAAAGCCTCAAAATCCTACGGCATCGCTGTGGCCAAACTCGCCGGCCTTCCGCACTCAGTCATCGAACGTGCCAAAAGCGTCCTTGAAAAACTCGAAAAATACGAGCTCGCCGTTTTTGCCGACGAAAAGAAACAAGGCCTTGCCAAAGCCGCCGGCAGCCATCTTGCGGCTCAACATTCCCTCTTCGCAATCACCAACGAAACCGCAATCGACGAGCTTCGCAACGTAATAATCGACGACCTTTCCGCCGACGAATCAAAGCATCTCCTAGCGAAGATTAAAGGGAAAATAGTGTGATAAAATTGCTATTCTAGCAAAGCTTGCTGCCGTTGTTCCTTAACAGGTTGTTATAATAAACTAATGCCTTATCACTTTAAAATATTCCGGCAGACTAATAAATGCTTTGTGGTTTTGTGCGTTGTTTTTCTCGTCGCTGTCTCGACAGCGTTAGGTCAATCAACAGCGTCAACTAAAAATAAAACTGTGAAATTTAAGAAGAGCCTGCCGATAGTCGAGGAGTTTCCGCGACAGCCGCGTCCTGTAAGAAGACTGCTGCCGAACGCTGCTATCGGTTTTACTTTTCAAAAAAAACCGGATTATCGACGGACCCGCTCAACGTATCCTTTTGGGCGTTCTGCAACTCAAACTACCCCTGGACCAAGTATCGGTAACGATTTAAAGTTAAAGCTTGACCTTGATGATGAGTCGCCTGAGGTCTTTAAGCGGCTCGGTGTAACAATTTGGAGATTAGAAACCAAATCTACTAGAAAAGCTGACGACGAAACTGCCAAAATATTGGTTCAGCAAGAAGGCGACAAGGGTCTGGAATACACGCCTGAGCGCGTTTCAGTCGACACTGTTTTCAAGCTCGGGGATAAAGTTCGACTTTCATTCGAATCTCCGACGGCAGGATACTTATATATTTTTAACAGCGAAATATTAGAGGGCGACAAGATAGGCGAGCCTTACCAAATGTTCCCGACTCGCTCAACACGCGGCGGCGACAATCGCGTTTTGGCAAATTCGGTAGTTGATATTCCAGCGCTGTCAGATCACATTCCGTATTTTACTTTTCAGAAAACAGGCGCTAAAAATTATGGCGGCGTATTACTGACGGTGATCGTCTCACCCGAACCGCTCTCCGACTTCTCGTTGCCCGACCGACCAGTTGCGGTATCGCAGGATTTGGTTGTTGGTATTGAAAATAAATACCTCAAAGTCACAGAAGAATACGAACAAATCGCAACAGTTGGCAAAACATACACCAGAGCCGAAGAAGCCGCCGGCATCAAAAGTACAGTACAATTAACCCGAAACGATCCCTTCCCGCAAACATATTACAGGGTTATTGCGCGTCCAGAAGAAGCGTTATTGGTAAATATCCGCCTTTCGGTAAAATAATCGTACCAAACAGACTTTTCGCATGTTTCAAGATGATCGAACACCTCAATTCCCTTTCTCTTGAACAAAAGATCGGCCAGTTGTTTTTTATCGGGATCGCTGGACCGGAGATCGACGCGGCGACGCGTGAGCTTTTGGATGAAGTTTCGCCGGGCGGTATTTGTTTATTTGCTCGAAATATTAAAGAGCTTTCGCAGACGAGAGATTTGCTTGATGAATTTCGTTCGACCCTTTCGGTCGTGCCGTTTTTGAGCATCGATCAGGAAGGCGGACTGGTTGACAGGCTGCGACGAGTTATGACGCCGATGCCTGCGGCGAGCAAGATCGGCAGAGAAATGGATGCTTCGCAGTTGGCTTCGTTCGTCGGCGAAAGTCTGAGAATTCTTGGATTCAATATGGATTTTGCGCCGGTTGTTGATGTCATTGATGAGGAAAGATCAACATTTAACAACGGGCTAGTTTCTCGAACCTTCGGACATTCGAAGGAAGACGTGGCCGACTTCGCCGGTAATTTTTTGCGGACATTGCAGGCAAAAGGCATTGTCGGCTGCCTGAAACATTTTCCGGGTTTGGGTGCATCTAAAGTCGATTCTCACGAAGAATTACCGATGGTCGAGGTATCGGAAGACGAGCTGAATTCAATCGACCTGTTTCCCTATCGGGAACTTCTTGAATCGACAAACGTGCAGGCAATAATGGCCGCCCACGCGGCCTTTCCGAAGCATCGCTTGCAGGAACAGGATCAAAGTGGCAAACTTTTACCGTCTTCATTGAGTTACAATTTTGTAACGACCCTGCTTCGCGAAGAACTTCAGTTTGACGGCCTCGTGATCACCGACGATCTTGAAATGGGAGCAATTGTAAAGAATTACGGCATCGGCGACGCATGCAAAATGGCTGTCGCGGCAGGCGTTGACATGCTCGCCATTTGCGCTAAACCTGAAGCTGTCAGAGAAGGCTACGCTGCCGTTTTGCAAGCCGTAAACAGCGGCGAAATCACCATGGATCGCGTCGAGGAATCTATCATTCGCATAGCGAGCATAAAAACCATGCTGCTCGATCCGCCGCCATTCGATCCCGACCGCCTTGAAACAATATCCGACGAAATTGCCATCTTCAACAAACAGTTGAACCCCAGCTAAGGAGGAACGACATTTTGCGTAAATTAATTTTGCTCTTATTAGTGGTCTCTTTGTTTGCGGCTGCCCTCAATTGCCGCCAGCGTAACACAGACGCTGTGACTGTGGCCATGCCAGAACCTTTTACGAGTCTCGACACAGTTACTACCGCCAAGTCCGACGCCGCCGCGGAACGCGTGAGAACTTTGATATTCAACTCACTGGTAAGGAAAGATGCGAACTTTGATTATGTAGGTGAGCTTGCCGGCGACATAAAGACTTCCGATGACGGCAAAACGCTTACCTTCACTCTTAGAGACGGCGTAAAATTTCACAACGGCAAAATCTTTACTTCGGCAGATGTAAAATACACCATCGACCAATTATTGCAGGCGAACGGCTATAAGGCCGGGGCGTTCTTCGACACAGTTCCCGACTCGGCGGCAAAATCTGACGCCCCGGCCAAGACAGAATCGAATTCAACGAATGCAAACGCTCCTGCGAAAACGAAACGCGTCCCGCATATCGACGGGCAGATCGAGACGCCCGATGCGAAAACGGTAGTCATAAAACTCACTCGGCCCTCGCTAAGAAGCACAATGCTGTCCAATCTGGTTGCGATCCCGATCATTCCCGAAGGCACGATCAGTCAGCAAAAAGACTCGCCAATCGGTTCGGGCCCATTTAAATTTGTGAGTTTCGACGCGTCTCAGAATATTCTCGAATTAGCGGGAAATGCTGACTACTGGGACACTGCTCCTGTCGTTCAAAAACTGCGGTTAAAGACGGTCACGGACGCCACTTCCCTTCAAGCCGAATTGCAGTCCGGCGGCATTGATATTGCCCCGAACCCATCCAATATGCCGCCTGACATGATCGGTTTGCTCAACAGCAGCGGAACGCTGAAGGTCGAAAAGTTCGACGGCTCGAATATTCAGTATGTGGTCTTTAATACGCAGGCTCCGCCGCTGAATAATCCTAAAGTAAGGCAAGCGATAGGCTACGCGATCAATCGCGAACGAATTGTAAAGGATTTGCTACAGGGTCAGGCCACGATGGCGAGTTCAATATTGCCGGCGCAGTCATGGGCTTACGCTCCTGGACAGGACTATAAATTCGATGCTGAAAAAGCGAAACAACTTCTGGCGGAGGCCGGCTACAAAGGTGAGCCGATCGTTTTCAAATATGGCGCCGGCAACGCGATGATCAACCAGTATTCGCAGGTTATCCAGAGCGTTCTGAACGACGTCGGCTTTAACATCCAGATCGAAACCCTGGAGCCGAACGTATCGCGACAACAGCAGGCTCAAGGTCAATTTCAAATGGGAACCGGTGCCTGGATCGGCGGAAACACGGATCCGATCTTTCTGCGTGACCTTTTTCATTCAACTAAAATTCCAAGCGACACCGTACCGTGCTGTAATCGAAGCCGATATACGAACCCTGAAGTCGATAAAGTTTTAGAGGACGCCGTCAATGCAATGGACAAGGCTGCGGCAAAGGACCTTTACATAAAATCCTGGAACATGATCAGCGCCGATATGCCGATGTTCCCGCTTTGGTACCCGGCCAATATCGTTGTTTCCAACAAGCGTATCGGCAATATCAAAATGAGTGGAAGCGGCGATTGGGTTTTTCTAAAAGACGTAACACTTCAATAGACATTTACTTGACAATCGCGTCACAGACGCTAAAATTATCATTTGCCACAAGCGGGAGTAGCTCAGTGGTAGAGCGCGACCTTGCCAAGGTCGAAGTCGCGAGTTCGACCCTCGTCTCCCGCTCCAGTTCTTGCAAAGGCAAAAGTTAAAAGGCAAAAGGCAAAAACGTTCTTGTTTTTTACTTTTACCGTTTTACTTTTGCCTTTGCTGTTTAGCAAGGCGGCGTAGCCAAGTGGTAAGGCAGAGCTCTGCAAAAGCTTTATTCATCGGTTCGATTCCGATCGCCGCCTCCAGTAATTTCCACTCCTTTTTTCGGATCACATTCTAAACCTTTTATAGGCTGCGCCGTATAAAATAGTGCTCGTGCGCGATCTGTGTTAATCTGTCGAAAATGACTGACTTTTTCAAAGTGATTTCAATGCCCCCGTTTTTCTTTCCTGCATTTCTCACTATTTTTATGTCGCTACAGATTTTTGCGCAATCCGATTCGCAAAAATCAGCAATCATTGTTCAGCCCGGCGCTCCTGGTCAATCGACTCGCGTTTTGCCTGCAGATACGCGGGCGGTATTGCCGCCAAGTTCAACGAAAGATGTTGAATTTATGCAGGGCATGATAATGCACCACGCGCAGGCGGTCGAGATGGTTGCGTTGATGGAGACACGAACCCGGAACAAGAAACTTTTGTTGCTGGGCGCGCGCATCAGTCATTCGCAGGCTGAAGAGATGCGGTTTATCGAGCGATGGCTAAAGATGCGCGGGGAATCTACTTCGATGCCCGCAATGTCGGGCATGCATTATATGCCCGGCATGGATATGTCGAGCCATCATCATAAGCTCATGCCCGGAATGTTGAGCGCGGAGCAGATGGACGCTTTGAAAAAAGCAAAAGGCGCGGAATTCGACCGCTTGTTTTTGACCGGCATGATCCAGCATCACAGCGGTGCGCTTGTTATGGTTGAGGAGCTTTTCGATACGGCAGGTGCGGGACAGGATGCCGAATTATTCACTTTTGCAACCGACGTTGATAGCGGCCAGAGAGCTGAGATTCGTATTATGCAAAATATGTTGGGTGAAAAATCTCAAGAGGAGAAAAGATGAACCGAGTACACAAGTTTAGTTTAATTATTGCTTCATTATTTTTGTTTTTATCCGTCACAGCGCAGGAAAGCGGAAACCCATTCGCTCCTGAACCTGCGCCGCCGCTACCTGCGGGGATGACCGGTTCGAATGCCAATGATCCGCGGGCTAAACTCTCACCCGGGCTTTACGACGCGGGGGAGACGGCTTTTGGGATCAAACATCTGTTGCTGTTAAAAAAGCCGGACGCCTTTAATCTCGGTTCGGACGATCTGGCCAATCAGAAAGTAAAAGATATACTCAGCGCAACTGGGACTGACGCTTCGAAAATTTCGCCGGCGATGCAGTTGATTTTTGCTCAGCTTGCTTTTGCTAATTCCGATCTTGCGTTCCAGGGCAATCATCTGTTTTTGGGTAACTTCTACGGGATGAATATTTTCGATATTTCAGACCCGGCAAAAACTAAACTTGTGACATCGATGCTATGTCCCGGCGGACAGGGCGACGTTTCGGTTTATAAAAATCTAATGTTTATGTCCGTCGAACAGCTAAATGGCCGTCTCGATTGCGGCACACAGTCCTTTCCACCTACGACCGATGGCCAAGCAGAGGCTGCCGAGAAGGATCGTTTTCGCGGCATCCGAATCTTCGACATTTCTGATATTGCGAAGCCAAAACAGGTGGCCGCAGTGCAAACTTGCCGAGGCTCGCACACGCATACGCTGGTGACCGATCCGAATGATAAGAACAATGTTTATATTTATAATTCGGGCGCAGCAGGTGTTCGTCCGGCCGAAGAGCTGGCTGGATGCTCGGACGAAATGCCTAAAGTGAATCCGAAGACTGCGCTTTTCAGCATTGATGTAATCAAAGTGCCGGTGAATGCGCCGCAGAATGCAAAGATCGTCTCCAGCCCACGTCTTTTTATGGATTCGCGAACGGGCGTTATCAACGCTCTCAAAAGCGCCAAATCACACGATGCACCCGAGCCGGTTGATACCGACCAGTGCCACGACATAACTGTGTATTCCGCAATCGGCCTGGCCGCTGGTGCCTGCTCGGGTAACGGCATCTTGCTCGACATCAAAGACCCGGCCAACCCGAAACGAATCGATGCCGTAAACGATCCAAACTATTCTTATTGGCACTCGGCGTCATTTTCAAACGACGGCAAAAAAGTAGTGTTCACTGACGAATGGGGCGGCGGAATGGGAGCGCGTTGTCGCGAGACCGACCCGAACAAGTGGGGAGCCAACTCGATCTTTCACTTAAGGAATAACAAGCTGAGTTTTGCCAGCTATTACAAACTGCCTGCCGCGCAAGGCGACACCGAAAACTGCGTCGCTCACAACGGTTCTCTTGTCCCTGTGCCGGGACGCGACATCAAAGTTCAGGCCTGGTATCAGGGCGGCATCTCGGTGATGGATTTTACCATTGCGGATCGTCCGGTCGAGATCGCCTATTTCGATCGCGGCCCGATCTACCCAAACATGCTCATCCTCGGCGGCTCGTGGTCGGCATACTGGTATAACGGCCATATTTACTCGTCCGAGATCGCCCGCGGCCTCGACATCTTTGAACTGACGCCGACAAAAAACCTTACCCAAAATGAGATCGACGCAGCAAAATCGGTTCAAGTGAAAGAATTGAATGTGCAGAACCAAGAAAAGATGGAGTGGCCAAACTTCCTGGTCGTCGCAAAGGCATATCTCGACCAACTCGAGCGTTCAAAAGCGATGCCTGCGAGCAAGATCGGATCGTTGAGGTCTGCCATTGAAAAGTATCAGGGATCGCCGGACAAATTTGGACAACTCAAGAAACTGGCTCCGTCTATCAAGAAGACTGCCTCCATAACAAAAAACACTGCGGACGCATCAAGAATGCTCGCGTTGGCCAAAATCCTGAATGATCCGTGGATCGTCGTAAATGCACCCGCAAATTAAGGTAAACAAAAATGTCATTTTCTCGACGTGATTTTATTAAAACCGCCGGCTTGAGCCTCGGCGTTGCGGCGCTTCCGGCTTGGGCTTATGAAGCTCAAACCATTGCGTACTTGTCTCTTGACAAGAATGCACTCGCAGATGCCGCTCTTGCCACGGCGAAGAAGCTTGGCGCCAGTTACGCGGATATTCGCATAAACCGCTATCGGGTTGAGGCCGTTAACACACGCGAGCGGCAAGTGCAGAACGTCTCATCCGGGCAGAATTTCGGATTTGGCGTCAGGGTTTTGATTAAGGGCACGTGGGGATTTGCCGCGAGCCCGATCGTCACACTTGATGAAGTCAAACGGGTAACGACCGAGGCAGCCGCCATCGCCAAGGCGAACTCGGCGATCACCGGTAAGAAGTTCGAGCTTGTGCCGACTCCAAAGGTCGTCACGAGTTGGAAGAGTTCGTTCGAGCGAGACCCATTTGATGTTCCCGCTGAAGAAAAGATCGCGATCCTGCTCAAGATGAACGAGGCAGCGCTCGGCGTGAAAGGAATCAGCTTTGTCAATTCGTCCATAGGGTCGGTCAACGAGCAAAAATATCTCGCCACATCCGACGGTTCGCGCATCGAACAGTACATTATCCGGACGGATCCCAGCTTTACCGCGACGGCAACAAACCGTGCGGCCGGCGATTTTCAATCGGTCGAGACTTTGCGTGAACCACAGCAGATCGGTTTTGAGTACATGACAAAGCATGATTGGGCAGCCGAGGCCAAAACCGCCGCCGAGCACGCCGTTATGAAGCTCTCAGCGCCGACGGTTGTTTCGGGCAAATACGATCTTGTGCTTCACCCGTCGCATTTATGGCTGACGATCCACGAAAGCGTCGGCCACCCGACCGAGCTTGATCGTGCTCTGTTATGGGAAGCAAACTATGCGGGAACGAGCTTCCTCACGCCGGACAAAACGGGCAAGCTGCAGTATGGCTCGAAGATGGTGAATTTCGTTGCCGACCGAACTCAGCCGTTGGGAATGGCGACCGTCGGTTATGACGACGAGGGCGTTCCCGGCCAGAGTTGGCATCTTGTAAAAGACGGCGTGTTCGTCGATTGGCAAACTACGCGCGACACGGCAAAACTTGTGGGCAAATCGAAATCGTACGGCTGCCTCCACGCCGATAGCTGGGGCAGCGTTCCCTTTCCGCGAATGCCGAATGTGTCACTCACTCCGTCGAAGGAAAACGTCACTCAGGACGATCTTGTCGCCGGTGTTGAACGCGGTATTTTGATATACGGACGCGGCAGCTATTCGATCGACCAGCAGCGCTACAATTTCCAGTTCGGCGGCCAGACTTTTTGGGAGATCAAGAATGGTGAAGTCGCGGGAATGCTTCGAGACGTGGCGTATCAATCGCGGACGACCGATTTCTGGAACTCGCTCGACGGCCTGGGCGGACAAAGCACTTACGAGATTCCCGGTTCGCCAAACGACGGCAAAGGCCAGCCAGGCCAGTCGAACGCCGTCTCGCACGGCTGCCCAGCGGCGAGATTCAGGAATGTCACCGTTCTGAATACAGCATCGGGCACGACTGCGGGCGCAACGGAGGATAACGAATAATGTTATTAACCGAAGCGGAAGTAAAATCGTTAACCGAAAAGATCCTCTCGATGGCGAAAGCCGACGATTCTGTGGCGAGCGTCGGCAGCAATAAGCAGTCGCACTTGCGATTTGCCGCCAACAATGTTCTCACCAGCGGAACTCGCGAAGGCCGCAGCGCTGGCGTAATGTTATGGATAGCCGGCAAACGCGGCTCGGCCTCGACAAACGACCTCGACGACGCGAGTCTTCGCGCAATGGTCGCTCAAGCCGAAAAAATCGCCCGTAACGCACCGCCCGACCGCGAATATGTTCCGACGCTCGGCAAACAAACATACAAACCGGTCAACGGTTATGTCGAGGCGACAGCAAATCTTTCGCTAACCGATCGAGCGAAAGAAGTCGGCGCGATCCTGACGGCATTTGAAAAGAACAAGGTGATCGGCGCCGGTTTTCACAATGCTAATGCGCAGTCTGGCGGCGCCGCGACGAAGAACGGCAATTTTGAATTTGAACGTTCGACCGGCGTCGGCCTTTCGGTTACTGCGAGGACGCCCGACGGTCAAAGCTCAGGCTATTTTCTCCGCAGCCACAATGACATCGCCAAACTCGATACGCTTCGCATCGCTCGCGAATCTATCCGCAAAGCCCTCGAGGGTAAAAATGCCCGCGCCATCGATCCCGGTGTTTACCCTGTTATTCTGGAGCCGCAGGCGGTTGCCGATCTGCTCGGAGGCTTTGGCTTCGGATTTAACGCAAGGTCGGCCGATGAGGGTCGCAGTGCATTTTCAGCACCCGGCGGAAAGACAAAGCTCAACGAAAAGATCTTTGACGAGAAGGTAACGATCTACAGCGACCCGTGGCACCCAGAATTGCCCGGCTCCCAAAGCGCTCAGGGCGGGTTGCCCGCTCAGCGTATCGTTATGGTCGAAGACGGCGTTCTCAAAAACCTGCAATATAACCGTTTCTGGGCAAAGCAAAAAAATGTCGAACCGACGCCGGGACCGGTTAACACGATCTTCGAAACAAGCGGCCCGACGCAGACTCTCGAACAAATGATTGCCTCCACCGAGCGAGGCATTCTCGTCAGCCGTCTTTGGTACATCCGCCAAACCGATCCGCGAACAGCCAGCTCAACCGGACTCACCCGCGACGGCGTTTGGATGATCGAAAACGGCAAGATCGCATATCCGCTCAAAAATTTCCGGTTCAATCAATCTACGATTCGAATGCTCGCACCGGGCAACGTTTTAGCTGTCGGCAAACCCGAGCGCGTCGGCTCAAGCGAAGGCGGCGGCGGATCGCTCTTGCCCGCGTTGAAACTTAAAGAGTTTAACTTTACGTCGCAGTCGGAAGCTGTCTAAACCGACAGATATATTGCGCAGATCGCCAGAGTTATTGAGACGAGGTCTTCAGGAATTGCGACAAACAAGTCTCGAGTTTTCAGCCGCTCAACGGCATGCGTTCGAACGAAGAAGCCTCCGAAAGTCCCAACGAGTGCTCCAATAACTCCCAGAACTGCTCCGGCCGTCATTCCCGGTATCGAATTCCCAGCCAAGCTTGCGTTCAATATTACGCCGCATAGCGCGCCTGTAACAATTCGGCCAGACAGTCCAAGCCACGCCGTCCGAGCAGGCGCGATTGACAGCTTGTCACCGATCAGTTCGCCGAATGAGAGTACGATCGCTGCGATTAGCAGCAGATGCGAATCCAGAAACTCAAACCACGTCCCGGCGATGCTTATTGTATCCAGAAAGATCGCGATCATCAGGACCGCACCCGGAACGAGAGAGCGAAGGCCGCCGGAAATGCCGAGCAGGAAGGGAGCAAGTAAGAAGATCGGACTTGGTATCAAAGTTATCTAAATGAGGCGTTAAGTTTTGCCAAAGTATCACTACCGGGACACAGAATGTCCTGCGTTAGTGCATTGAGCGGCGTCTCGCTCGTGTTAAGCGTCTCGTGAAGCTCACCCGATTCCCTGTCTATGTAGAGAAGACCCGTGAGAATCTCGCCGGTTTGTTTCGCCCGCTGCATGGCGTTGGCCGCTGAATATCGGTCAAACGGATCCCAGTCCTTTGCAAGCTTGTGCAGCCTAATGGTCGTGCCGTCGTGCATAAGGAGATCGTTGACGCTGCCAGCCTCGTAACTCGTCGTGATTTCTTTCATCATCGGTGCGAAGTCCATCGTGCCGGTAATCTCTACATGCTCGCGGACATAGTCATACGATTTTGTCGAACCGGCATTGTTGTTAAACGTCACACACGGCGAGATGACGTTCAGAAACGCAAAACCTTTGTGCTTCATCGCGGCTTTCAACAACGGCGTCAATTGCTCTTTATCGCCCGAAAAACTTTGAGCCACAAAAGTCGCACCCAATTCAATAGCCAAACTGGCTAAATCAATCGCCTCAAACAAATTGACGCTTCCCGCTTTGCTTTTCGAACCGGCGTCGGCGGTCGCGGAGTCCTGTCCTTTGGTCAGTCCATAGCAGCCGTTGTTCATCACGAGGTAAACCATGTTCAGGTTCCGCCTCACGACATGCACGAACTGCCCCATCCCGATCGATGCCGTATCGCCGTCGCCCGAAACACCGAAATATATCAGGTCGCGGTTCGCCAAATTCGCACCCGTCGCAACTGACGGCATTCGCCCGTGCACAGAATTGAACCCATGCGAGTTTGCCAAAAAGTACGCCGGCGATTTTGACGAGCACCCAATGCCCGAAAGCTTCGCCAACTTGTGCGGCTCGATGTTCATCTCCCAACAAGCCTCCACGATCGCCGCATTGATCGAATCATGCCCACATCCCGCACAAAGCGTCGAAAGCGAGCCCTCATAATAATCCACCGTGTACCCAAGCTCATTCTTAGGCAAAGCAGGATGTCGAAATGTTGATCTGACGTAGGTCATAATTAGCGATTAAGCCCGAAATCAAGACGTTGTTTGTGGTGACGAACCGAAATAATCTTAATCAGCGATGGGCCAGCAATTCTGTACAAAATTTGATATGGAAAACGATCAAGATTAGCACATCTCAAGTCTTTAACAACCATTCGATAAGATTCGGGACTCTTTTGAATCTTTGCAGCCTTAGATTCGAGTTGATCAATAAAATCGCCCGCAACCTTCGCTCCGGCTTTCCGCTTATAATAATCCAACGCGCTCTTTACATCACGGTTAGCTGCGGAACTATAGGCTATACGCATTACTTGATGTGTTCCCGCAATGAACCGAAAAACTCTTCGTGAGTCATCACCGATTCCGGGTTTTCATCCATCTCACGGTCTCGCCGAAGGACTTCCTCAAGCTCTTCCTCACCGATATAATCTTCCGGGATAGACTGCCAAAGCCGTTCAGCTAGCTTAGCCCGATCAGCGATCGGTAAGCTAAATGCGAGTTCTTCAATGTTTGTTATAGCTGACATATCAACATTTTAACACAACCACCCCATTGATCGAATCAAGCCCACGTAGCATGTCGAAATGTTGATCTGACGCAGGTCATTTGCCTGAAATTATAGCACGTTGTTGAATGTAAATAGCTCTCAGGCAGGCGGAGATTTATAAGACACTTTGACCGGAAAACTGCTTAGGGTAGAATAGATCTCACACGGGTTAAAATCTTTTGAAGTTTCACGTATAAGAACACGCTTCCGTTATGGCATCAAGCCTTGTCGATCAAGCACAAGTAAATAATGGTTTGCAGATCGGCGGCTATTTCGTGCGGCCCGATGCAGCGATTTTTTTTCTGATCTGCGTTGCGTTCATTTATTTTCACCTGTTCATCTTTCTCTTCACGCCGATCTTTTACGAAGAAGATCATCTCTACATCATGCATGACGCATGGCGGATGTACGGAGGTGAAATGATTTACCGCGATTTTTTTCAAATAATGTATCCGGGAACACAGCTTCTATACCTCGCGTTTTTCTACGTGTTCGGGCTTCGTTTTTGGATCGTGGATGTGATCATTCTGATCCAGGCGACGGTGTCGGTAATGCTTTGCCTCGGGATCTCACGAAAACTCATCGGCGACTTCTGGTACGCGTATTTGCCGCCGGTTCTTTATCTGTTCTTTGGCTTTCGCTGGTTAGGCATAGACGGTCACCATCGGGTGTTCAGCCCGATCTTCGCGATGCTTGCGGTGTACGTGCTGTTGAAGGGGCGCGGCTATAAGAGAATCGTATTGGCAGGTGCTCTCTGCGGTGTTGCGAGTTTTTTTACCCAGCAGCGCGGTTTACTATCAATCGCAGGCATCGCAGCCTTCCTGATCGTAGAAGGTTTTTCGCAACGCGCGTCCGCAGGCGAGATAGCGAAAAAGATTGTGGCTGCCGGGGCAGCTTATGCAACGACGCTGGCTGTCCTGATCGCTCCGTTTATTGTGGCCGCTGGGCCGGAGAAGTTCTTCAAATACACTTTGTTCTTCGTCTCAAGCTACCTTCAGGATTCATCCGCGAATTATAATGCTTATCTCTTAGGAATTAGAACGGTCTTTTCGACGGGATACCTGATCGCCGCGGTTTCGCTCTTTTATTACATATTGATACCCTTCGTCTATATATTGTGTTTTGTGTATCTTTGGTTTACACGCAAGGCAATTAGTAATGACATCGGCCGCCAGGGAATTCTGCTCGTCTCGCTTGTCGGACTTGCACTTTCATTGGGCACGTTCGGGCCGAGTCCGAATCGGCTCTATCAGATCGCGGCTCCGGCCGTCATTGTGTTCGGCTGGCTCGCATTCCAATTTTGGCCGAAAGCAAGACTTGCAGTGCGGTTTGCCGTGATCGGTCTGATCGTTTTCGGCATTGCCTTGGCCGTTAGAGTTCAGACGCATTGGGAGCCGAACTTTCTCGAAGCGCCTACCGGTCGCATCGCCTTCCTGTCGCCGATCACGATGGAAAAGTATGCGTGGCTAAATGAAAACGCAGCAACGGGTGACAACGTTTTCGAGGTTTATAATTGCACCGTCAATTTTCCACTCCTTCTGCCGAATCCGACCGAGGCGACGCATCTGCTTAACACCGGCTACAGTCCGCCGTGGCAAGTTGCGGGTGCGATTGACAGCCTTGAGGAGAAGAAGGCTAGATATATTATCTGGGACGGCAACTGGGACGCCGAGGTGCAGACGATGGCGGACGGCGAAAGGCTGAAACCGTTGCACAAGTACCTGAACGAAAATTACGTGATGAGAAAACAGTTCACGCCAAACAACAACCGCAGTCCGCAAGCATGGGAGAGGAAGGATCATCCATGACTGCCGCGCAGGTTGATATCGTTGAAGTCTCCGTCGTGATGCCTTGTCTTAACGAGGCGGACACGCTCGAAGTGTGCATCCGCAAGGCTCAGACGGCTTTCCGTGACGCGGGGATTGCCGGCGAGATCGTGATCGCCGACAACGGAAGCACCGACAAATCCGTCGAGATCGCGCACTCACTTGGCTCACGCGTTGTAAATGTTGAGCAAAAAGGATATGGAAGCGCTCTGATGGGCGGAATTGAAGCCGCGAGGGGCCGCTACGTTATCATGGGCGATGCCGACGACAGCTATGACTGGCTCGAAATTCCGAAATTCGTAAACAAGCTAAACGAAGGCTACGATCTCGTGCAAGGGTGTCGCCTCCCCAGCGGCGGCGGCAAGGTGCTTCCGGGCGCAATGCCGTTTCTGCACCGTTGGGTGGGCAATCCGATGTTCTCTTACCTCGCTCGCCTTTGGTTCACGACTCCGGTGCACGATGTTCACTGCGGAATGAGAGCCTTCACGAAGTCGTTCTACGAAACACTCAACCAGAAATGCACCGGCATGGAGTTCGCGACTGAGATGTTAATTAATGCGACGTTTCATCCGTGCCGCATTACCGAGGTGCCGATTACGCTGCATCCCGACGGCCGGATCGGAAAGGCGCCGCATCTGAAAACATTCCGTGACGGTTGGCGGCATTTGCGTCATTACCTTCTGTTTTCTCCACGCTGGCTCTTTCTGTTCCCGGGGATGTTCCTGGTGCTTTTGGGAGTGCTGCTTGGTTTCCTCGGCTTGATCGGTGCCAACATCGGCGGAGCGGTGCTCGACGTGCACACGCTTTTGTTCGGCAGCCTCGCAGTCCTGTGCGGTTATCAATCGGTTCTTTTCGCGATCTTAACGAAGACCTTTGCGATCACCGAGAACTTAATGCCTGCGGATGCGAGAATGCTAAAGTTCTTTGAGATAGTGAATCTTGAACGCGGGCTAATTGTCGCGGCTGGGGCGTTATTAGTAGGCATTTTCTTGCTGCTTGCCGCGATCAATCAGTGGCGTGCCGTCGGATTTGGCAATCTGAATTATTCTGACACGATGCGGCTCGTCATTCCGGGATCGACGCTGGTCGTAATCGGTTTTCAGACCGTTCTGTTCGGATTTTTTGCAAGCATTTTGGGGTTAAAACGAAGATGAGCCTGCTGGGGAAAACACACGGAAAGTTGGTCCATAGCCGCCGCGTCGAAAGAATTTCGGAGGAGTTGAGTAGACTTTTCTCTCCGAACGCACAAATCCTTGACGTGGGATGCGGCGACGGATTGATTCCGAAGCTCATCAAGTCGAAACGGCCCGATGTCGAAATTCAGGGCATCGACGTACTTGTGCGCGGAGAGACGCATGTCCCGGTGACGGAGTTCGACGGGAAGACCATCCCGTTTCCCGACAAGAGTTTTGACGCGGTCATGTTCGTCGATGTACTGCACCACACCGACGACCCGATGGTGATGTTACGCGAAGCCGTCCGCGTGTCGCGCAAAAACATCATCCTCAAAGACCACACCGACAACGGCTTTCTCTCAAATTTCACGCTACGTTTCATGGACTGGATCGGCAACAAACCACACGGCGTCGTCCTGCCATATAACTACTGGAAAAAGGAAACCTGGGAGATAGCAATCCGAGAACTCAATCTCAAAACCGAGTTCTGGGAGAAAGATCTAAAGCTATATCCAAACCCCGCCGACCTCATCTTCGGCCGGTCACTGCATTTTGTCGCAAAACTAAAACTAGCGGACGCGCAGAATTAGCTCGAGCAACAATCGGATGTCGAAATGTTGATCTGATGCAGGTCATTTTATGGTTTGGGTATCCCGAGGTCTTTACAGATCTTAATGATGAGTTTGTCGTTTACTTCCGAATGTCGAGGAACGGCAGAACGTCGATTCTGCGATGGATTATGCCACCAAGAATGGCTGCCGCCTTCACGAAGTAGTTCGCAACCATGCTCTCGCAGATGCCTTATGAATGTGCGCCTTTTCACGCGGCAATGAGAGCCTCTTCAAACCCAACACCGGCCATTCGCCGGGCGTCTTCACGATTGAACTCTAATGCTTCATTCAACGTTACGCGCAGAGTTTCCATCAATTCTTCACGCGTAGCCTCTTGGCAGTTCACGCCCGGCACTTCTTCAATCCAACCGATCCACCAGTCGCCATCTTGTTTTACCACAGCAGTATAGTTATTCTTCATTTCAAATAAATGGGCACTTCATGCCTAAGCTTCAGCCCGACTAAAACCCAGTCTTCCAGTGTCGAGTGAAGTTCACACTCGCGCAACGTTTTCGCAAAAGCGACCACTCCTTTACACGACGGAATGCGTCCTGAGAACGTGTCGTCCTCAAGTTTGTCATACTCGGCCTCTTGCAAAGCCAACTCGACGCAATAACTTAAATTATATTTTACCGACATATTAACATTCTAGCACGCCTTGAAACTTCCCTCAGCGTTTGTCTAGACTTTCAAGAATTCCTTGATGAATCTCTATCTCATTTCTTTCTGGAAAACGATTTCTATGATCCGTCAACAACCTATCCATTACTTTCCCATCCGTTATGCGAGCCGCGATCTCTCGCCGTAAACTATCAAGTTCATTCGGTCGAAAATATTCGCGTTTTCTTTTCACATACCGACGAGCGAACTGATATTCAGTATCTGCCAAGTATCCGAGACGATGCCCAACACGATACTCCTCCTTTGAATTCTCGGTTTTGTAACCATCGAGAAATATATCTCCAAGTCCCGATACGAACATACAAAGATCGGTAAGTTTTTCGTTATTCTCGGTGTCGCTTTCACGGATTCCAGAGTTGTTTAGAACGTAGTGACAAACCTCGTGAGCCAGAATCGATCTCAACGCTTTGCTGTTAGTTAATAACTCTTCCGATAATGCGATGGAAACGAAACCATCTGCCACTACAAACTTGCCTGCTTCACTCGCTAAGCGCTCCCGCTTCACTCTGGGAATGTGCACAGGAACATTGAAACCCGGTGCGACAAGCCTCATATGGTTTAGAAAAAGCTTAATAGAATCTTCCACTGAGATGTTTATGACTGACGTCGGACTCAAATTGAGCGCCACTTTTAATTTGTTGTTTCGCCAGGCTGCATCGACCAGCTTGTCGATTCGCCATCTCCGGTTGGCGTACCGAATCTCGTCCGGTATCTCGTGGCTGCTCCGATGAAAGAATAGCCCTTTTATCCTTGCGGTTAATCTTCTAATACGAAGCGGATCAGCAACTTCCTTGCATTTTGGACAGACAGTTCGCTTTCAGAAACGATCTTCACGCAACCGAAGTTGATGAACGCCAGTTCTGCACTTTATCATGATCGAGGACATAGCGTTCACGAACCAATAGTCCGCTTAATCTGCTTATAAATATTATCCGCTGTGATCGGCATGCCGTCGTAGTTGAGGATGGAGATCAGTTTTGACGCGTCGGTGCCGAGTTCGATCATCATGAGGCTGCGGAATTGGGCGTCGCGGTTTTGTTCGATGACGAAGATGCGTTCGTGCGCATCGACGAAGTCGCGGAACAACTTGCCGAAAGGGAACGCACGCGGGCGCATGGCGTCGAGATGAATTCCCTCTTCGGCGAGAAATTCTAGGGCTTCTTCGGCAGCGTAGGTTGAGGTTCCAAAATAGATGACGCCGTCATTTAGTGACGAATGACGAGTGACGAGTGACGAGACAGAAGAACCTTTCTTGTCACTCGTCACTTGTCCCTCATCACTTCCGTAGAATACGGGTTGTGGAACCAACTCCTTTGCCGTGTCCCATTTGCGCATTAAGCGGTCCATGTTTCGCTGATAGACCGAGCCATCTTCTGTATAGACGGCGTATTCGTCGCGCGATGAGCCGCGTGTGACAAACGCACCGGCGGTTTGATGTGTGCCTGGGATGGTGCGATACGGAATGCCGTCGTTATCGATGTCGAGATAGCGGCCCCATTTGGCGTTGAACTGTTCGAGGAAAGAGCCGGCTGATTCGGCTTCAGGGTCGGGTTGAGTTTCAAGATTCTCTTCTCCCGGAACGCGGGCATCCTTGCCCGCATCGTCGGTTCCTCCGGCAAAATTGCGGTTACCGTTACCATTCGCCGCAGATGAAGCATCGCCAATTGCGGGCAAGGATACCCGTGTTCCGGCGTAGATGCTTTCAAGTTGCTCCGTCGTCAAAACTTTCCCTCGATCCCACTCGCGACTGTCGTCCCATTCGAGAGGTTCGGTGACATGATCATTCATGCCGAGGTCGAGATCGGTCATGACGATGATAGGCGTCTGGAGGCGCTCAGCCAAGTCGAATGCTTGAGCCGTCATCTCGAAGCACTCCTTCGGCGTCGCTGGGAATAACAACGGATGCTTCGTATCACCATGCGACGCATAAGCCGCGAGCAAAATGTCCGATTGCTGCGTGCGCGTCGGCATACCGGTCGAGGGGCCGGTGCGTTGGACGTCGATGAGGACGGTCGGCACCTCGGCAAAGTAGCCGAGGCCAAGGAACTCATTCATCAAACTGACACCCGGGCCGCTTGTGGCTGTGAATGCACGCGCGCCGTTCCAACTAGCGCCCATGACCATGCCGATAGCGGCGAGCTCGTCTTCGGCCTGGACGATTGCGTAGTTGTTTTTGCCGGACTCCAGATCGACGCGGTATTTAGTGCAATACTTCGCAAACGCATCGACGACGGATGTCGAAGGCGTGATCGGATACCACGCGGCCACGGTCGCTCCGGCGTAGATCGCTCCGAGACCGCAAGCCGAATTACCGCTGTAAAGTATTTTGTCGCCAAGCAGATCGCGCCGCTCGACGCGCAAATTAAATTCACCGACTTCGTTTCGCTCGTCGGGCAGGCTAGCAGCCTGCGTTCCGGCAGCAAAATTTTCGAGCACCCAATTCTCACCCATCTTAAGGGCTTTGATGTTTGGCTCGATTAGCTTTTCCTTGCCTTTGAACTGCTCGCCGATGAGCTGATCGATAACCGCAAACTCAATATTAAATAGCGACACAAGCGCCCCGATGTAAACGATGTTCTTGAATAGCTGCCGCTGCCGTGCGTCGGTGAATTCCGCGTTGCACATCGCCATCAGCGGAATGCCGATGTGCGTAATGTCGTCGCGGTCGTAACCATGCGGTAAAGGCTTAGAAGAGTCGTACACGAAATACCCGCCGCTTGCGACATCGGCATAATCCTTTTTCATCGACTGCGGATTGACGGCGATCATCAGATCGACGCCTTCGCGGCGGCCGAGATGGCCTTTTTCCGAGACACGCACCTCGTACCAGGTCGGCAGGCCCTGGATATTCGACGGAAAGATATTCTTTGGCGTCACCGGCACGCCCATGCGAAACACCGCCTTGGTAAACAGCGCGTTCGCCGACGCCGAACCCGTGCCATTGACGTTTGCGAATCTGACTACGAAATCGTTTATCTTACTCTCTTGCATTCGCTTTCGATTATATCGCTATTCCGCCGTTCTCAGTATCTTTTCCATCTTTTTGCCTTTGGCGAGCTCGTCGATGAGTTTGTCGAGGTAGCGGATCTTTTGCATTAGCGGGTCTTCGATGTTTTCTACGCGGATGCCGCAGACGGTGCCGGTGATGAGGTTGGCGTTGGCATTCCACTTCGGGGCCTTTTCGTAAAAGTCCCTAAGAGTCGTCCGCTTCTCGATCTGTTTCGCGAGCCCGGCCTTCGTATATCCCGTCAGCCAGCGAATACATTCGTCGACCTCTTCCTTCGTGCGGCCTTTCTTTTCGGCTTTCGTCACATAATGCGGATAAACGCCCGCAAAACTCATCGCGAAAACTCTATCGTTTGGCATTAATATCGTCCTTGCATTATTAGCCGAGCGAAATATTGAGTGTGAGAAGCCGCTCTGCAATCTTTTTTCGATGTTCCGGCGACGTTGGACATTCCATCTGCTCGATTTCGAGTTTCTGGAGATGCGCGGCAAGAACTTCGGAGGTCGTTCCAGTTGCAAGAAGTCGATAGATACTGCCAATGTATGCGTCGTACTCATCGCTCGGCGCAGTGTCTTTAACGCCGATCGGATCCCATTCGTTGAACAGGACTTCGCGAATCTTTTCTTGGACGCCAATCGCCCGCTCTTTCAGCTCCTTATCCATCACACTGCGCCATTTCCGCTCCTTGTGATCTGGACCATCGAGCCTGCACCATTCGCACCGTACTTGACCTCGCCGGCTTTGGTGACGTTGTACCAGAATTTTTGCATGTCCCAGGCGGCGGTGGGGCAGCGTTCGGCGCAGAGGCCGCAGTGGAGGCAGACGTCTTCGTCTTTGGCCATGATGCGGCCGGTTTTCAGGCCGTCGGCGACGTAAATGTCTTGTGTCAAATTTAGCGCAGGTACCTTTAGGTTTTCCCGCAAGCTCGGTTCTTCATCGTTGGCCGTGAACGTGATGCAGGCCGTCGGGCAGATATCGACACAGGCGTCGCACTCGATGCATTTGGGCGCGTCAAAGACCGTCTGCACGTCGCAGTTGAGGCAGCGTTTCGCTTCTTCGTAGCCGGCGAGCGGGTCGAAGCCGAGTTCGACCTCCTGCTTGCGGTTGACCAGCGTCTTTGTCTTCGGCGCCTGCGGCACGATGAGGCGGTCGTATTCGTCGATCTCGCTGTCATACGCCCATTCGTGTATGCCCATCTTCTGCGAGACCAGATTGACCATCGGATGAAGCCGTTCGGTGAGCAGATTCTTTTTGTTGCAAAAGAGATCTATCGACACCGCTGCCTGATGGCCGTGAGCGACGGCGGTGATGACATTCTCCGGGCCGAACGCCGCGTCGCCTCCGAAGAAGACTTTTGGATTCGTAGATTGGAAAGTCGTCTTATCAACAACGGGCATTTCCCATTTGTCGAAGTCGAGGCCGATGTTGCGTTCGATCCACGGAAAGGCGTTCTCCTGTCCGATAGCAACAAGGACGTCATCGGCAGGATAGAAAACCTCCGGCTCGCCTGTGGGAACGAGCGAGCGTTTGCCGGCTTCGTCGTATTTCGCTTCAACCTTCTCAAACATAACGCCTTTTAGCTTGCCCTCCTCGATGACAAACGATTTCGGCACATGATTATCGATGATCGGGATGTCTTCGTGTTGGGCATCTTCTTTTTCCCACGGCGAAGCCTTCATCGTCGCGAAAGGCGAGCGAACAATGACTTTCACGTCTTCGCCGCCGAGCCGACGTGCCGTTCGGCAGCAGTCCATCGCGGTGTTGCCGCCGCCGAGCACGATAACGGTTTTGCCGATTTTACTCGTATGCTCAAACGCCACGCTGCCGAGCCAGTTGATGCCGATGTGGATATTGGCGTCGCCTTCTTCGCGGCCGGGAATCTTCAATTCCCTGCCGCGCGGTGCTCCGGTTCCGACGAAGACGGCGTCGTAATCTTGTTCGAGTACTTCTTTTAGTGAGGACACGTAAGTCTTGAAATGAGTATGGATACCTAACCGAAGGATGTAATCGACTTCCTCGTCGAGAACGCGTTCGGGCAGCCGAAACGCCGGTATCTGGCTTAGCATAAATCCGCCGCCTTTGAACTGTTCGTCAAACAAATGTATCTCATAGCCCAAGGGAGCGAGATCACGAGCGACGGTCAACGAAGCTGGCCCGGCTCCGATCAACGCCACCTTTTTACCGTTCGGAGCAAAAGGGCCCTGCGGCATGAAAGGAGTCGGGTCGTCGCGGTTGTCTGCAGCCACACGCTTAAGACGGCAGATCGCGACAGGCTCTTCGTCGATGCGTCCGCGGCGGCATGCGGGCTCGCATGGCCGGTCGCATGTGCGGCCTAAGATACCCGGAAATACATTCGAGTCCCAGTTGATCATGTATGCCTCGGTGTATTTGCCTTCGGCGATTAGACGAATATACTCCGGCACCGGCGTGTGCGCGGGACAGGCGTACTGGCAGTCCACAACCTTGTGGAAGTATTCAGGATCTTTTATGTTTGTCGGTTTCAAATTGGTTAATTCCCTTGCCTACAACAAAATAATAAAATATGTGCCCGATCTTTGCTAGGAAAGATTGTGGCAATGACGATTAACTTTGCGGAATAACTAAAAACTAATAGCTGAAAACTAATAACTAGACGAAAAAGATTCCGCCGTTTTCAGTTATAAGTTATCAGTTTTCAGTTATTCCGAAATGTCTCTTGTGGACAGGTGCAAATCCAATCGTTAATAATAAACTACTTTCAAGCTATGAAAAAACTGATCGAATGTGTTCCAAATTTTAGCGAAGGCCGCGATATGGCGGTGATCAAACAGATCACTGACGAGATCGAAAAGATCGACGGTGTAAAGCTGCTCAATGTCGATCCCGGCTACTCGACCCATCGAACGGTGGTGACTTTTGTCGGAACTCCCGATGAAGTTGTCGAGGCGGCGTTCCAGGCAGTCAAAAAGGCGCAGGAATTGATCGACATGCGGCGGCACAAAGGCGATCACCCGCGTTTTGGAGCGACCGACGTTTGCCCGCTTGTCCCGATATCGGGCGTCACGATGGAAGAGGTCGCGGAATATGCTCGTAAGCTTGGGAAACGCATCGGTGACGAGCTTGGCATTCCCGTTTACCTTTACGAAAACACCGCTACCGAAGAAAAGCGCCGAAACCTCGCCAACTGCCGCGAGGGCGAATATGAAGGCCTTACCGAAAAGATCTGCGTGCCGTCGTGGAAGCCCGACTTCGGCCCGAGTGAGTTTAATGAGAGCGTCGCGCGTTCGGGAGCGGTCGCAGTTGGTGCGAGAGATTTTCTTATCGCGGTGAATTTTAATCTAAACACGACCTCGACCAGACGTGCCAATGCGATCGCTTTTGACGTTCGCGAAAAAGGGCGTACGAAACGCGAAGGCAATCCAATCACAGGTAAAATTATAAAAGATGAAAACGGTGAGTCTGTGATGATTCCCGGAACGCTCAAAGGGACAAAAGCTATCGGCTGGTTTATCGAAGAATACGGCATCGCGCAGGTTTCGATGAATATTACAAACCTATCGCAGACGCCGCTGCATACCGCCTTTGACGAGGTCAGCGAAGCGGCGCGAAAACGCGGGCTGCGTGTCACGGGTCTTGAGATCGTCGGCCTTGTGCCAAAAAAAGCGATTATTGACGCCGGTCTGCACTACCTGACACAGCAGCATCGCTCGCACGGTGTCACCGAAGCTGAGATCGTCAAGATCGCTATCAAATCGATGGGCCTCGACGATTTAAAACCTTTCGACCCGAACGAAAAAATTATCGAATACGTCCTTGCAGCGGAGGGAAAAATGAAAAGACTTATCGACATGACTTGCGCCGAATTCGCCGACGAGACCGCTTCCGAATCGCCCGCTCCCGGCGGCGGTTCGATCTCGGCCTATCTCGGAGCGCTCGGCGCCGCGCTCGCGGCAATGGTCGCAAACCTCTCATCGCACAAAGCCGGCTGGGATGACCGCTGGCAGGAATTTTCCGACTGGGCCGTGCGCGGCCAGCAGATCAAGAACGACCTGCTCGCTCTGGTCGATGAAGACACCGACGCCTTCAACAAAGTCATGGACGCCTTCGCCCTCCCCAAAACCACCGAAGAAGAAAAAACCACCCGCACCACCGCCATCCAAACAGCGACAAAATACGCCACCGAAGTCCCCTTCCGCACAATGCAGCGCGCCTCGGACGCCTTCGAAATAATAAAAGCCATGGCCGAACAAGGCAACCCCAACTCCGCCTCCGACGCCGGCGTCGCCGCCCTCTGCACCCGCTCCGCCGTCCTCGGCGCCTACTTAAACGTAAAAATAAACGCCGCCGGTTTGAAGGACAATGCATTTGCCGACGATATCGTCAAACGCGGAGCCGATCTAGAAACGCAAGCTGTTCAATTTGAAGCTGAGATAATGACCATCGTGAATTACAAGATAAATCCTTAGCGGATAATCTTTTGTCAGAACCGATAGAGGTGGCGCCTTCAGGCCATTCATACCGAAACTACCATGAACTAAGAAATTCAATTTTGCTCTGCATTTCTTTTGCATTTCGCTTTGCGATCAAACGCAATAGCCGCCGCATCTGTTCGCCGGGACCGAACCGTTGCTGGCGGGCAAGAATAATTCCCGTGTGCTGCATCCCCGCAGACACAAATTCTAAGTGTAAAGCGGCGAAATCGCCAACATTGAAAGAATACAAAACTCGATCTTGTGAAACAGCAAATTCCAGATGTTCTTTATCCGGACGAGCGATCATTCCGGCCTCAAGCGCTGATAAAACATCGACGCCCCGCTGTCGCAGGGCATCCGCAAGGTCTCTGTCCATTGCGTCTTCGTCTAGGTAGAGTTTTATACGCATCAGGCCGCTTGAAGTTGATCGTTATATTCAGCCTCAAGATGTTCTGCTTGAGCTTCATCTGAAGCGAGGTCGGCTTCGATAGCGGTCTGATTGGCGTGATAATATGCTAAGGCGGCGTAAACCTGAGCGACAGTCAAATGCCCGTAACGCCGGGTGATCTCCTCAGCGCTGTGACCAAGTTTATACCACGTCGCGATGCGATGAACGGTAATTCCGGTGCCCGCAATTAAAGGCCTGCCATCCCGAATGTTCGGCGTGCGGAGCAACAAGGAATCAATTTCTACGATCATAGTTTTCTCCACCAGTATTTTATCATCTAAATTACTGTTTCTTGAAGCGACTTAGTTCGGGGCTTGACGAAAATACTTTAAACGCGGCACTGAAATTGAACAGCGACAGATTAAACTTGAAGCTGAGATGGTTATAACAAAAACTGATTTTCGAGAACTAGAAGATAAATATGGTGGTTTTGCTAGCTGGGCTATTTGGGACTTATCTGATCCAACGAATTCAGAAATCATTCGGAACAATATAGAGAGCCTAAATCCATCCGTTGTCATGGTTGGCTTGAACATTTCCGCACCTTTGCAGCATCCGTGGTCAAATTTTCGCATTGGACGAAATGACAGAAAGTTAATTCATGCATTTAACGAAGGACGTTTTCGCGGTGCATACATGACTGATCTTTTTAAAGGCGAGATTGAGGTAAATTCCGCGAACATCCAAAAACGTATTCGGAACGGTGAACTAGACATACTACGGCATACTCGCGATTTTGTAACGGAAATGAACGATATAGGAGCCGATCAAGGTTCTCTTTTTATTTTGTTTGGCGGCCTTGTTGCTGAATTATTTAAGAAATATCTTGCAGGCCATTATCCATATTTTGTTGCCTGTCAACACTACGCGGTGTATGGCTCAAAGGAAACATGGGCTTCAGAGACTTTAGAAAGACTCACGAAATACGATGAGAGCAGATCGCAACACGAGCCTCGTTGACGAGGCTTTTCTTTTATAGCCACGTCCTTTAGGGCGTAGTTCAGTTGTCGATAGATTTTGAAAGGGCGTTTCAACGTCCTTATTATCATGGATTCGGTGCCTCCAGTCGGAAAGTTACGTCAAATCGAGAAAGTTGCGTCATATTCGGAAAGTTGGTATTTCAATTTGTCCTGTGAAATGCCAGCATGAAGCGGGATCGTTGTAAATTCAGCGGTTGTGTTCTTTGAAAATCAAACCCAAAAGTCAAAGTTGATAACAACGCACTCAAGTTTGGAACGATTTGAAACGGCTGGACCGCTTGAAACGGTTGGAACGTTTGGAACGATTACTTTTTCTTTCTCAAACTCAGTTCGTTAGGATAAAATAGATTTGGTTATGAGCATAATAAAAGACGAAGTCACTTCACTGCTGGAAAGGCTGCCGGAAGACGCATCTATCGAGGATGTGCAGTATCACCTTTATGTGATCGACAAGGTCAGGAAGGGTTTGGAATCTGTTGAGCGGGACGGCGGGCTTACGCATGAGCAGGTTGAGAAACGTTTGAGCAAATGGCTCGTTTAATCGACTATGCCGGTTGCTTTGAGGATCAAAGGATACAGGTTCTTTTTCTTCAGTCTTGAGGGAAATGAGCCGCCGCATATTCATGTTGAGCAGGCAGAAAGATTTGCAAAGTTTTGGTTAAAACCTATATCTTTAGTTAAGTCACGCGGTTTTCGGAGCGGTGAGCTTTCGGAGATCGAACGGATCGTGGAAGATAATCTCGATACGTTATTGGAGAAGTGGAATGAGCATTTTGGCGATAGAAGTTGAGCCAACAGCAGTCGATGTCAGCGTTACAGACGACAGCATTCGTCTGGTGCTCGCGGATGGCCGGGAAATCTCCGTTCCGCTTGTATGGTCGCCGAGGCTGCAAAAGGCGACGCCCGAACAGAGAAACAACTGGCGACTGATCGGCGGCGGGATCGGCATTCACTGGGAAGATGTGGATGAAGATATATCGGTCGAAAGCCTGCTCCGGTTGAAATAGACGAGATTGTCCGACACTAATTCCCTTCACTTCTGCTTGTAACATCGGCAGTGTAAAAACGTTCCATGCAAACAGCAATTTCGTTCGAAGCCCTAACAGGACTGCCCGAGTTCCTTGCATATTTGTTTTTCTTTGTGCTGGGCGCGTGTATCGGCAGTTTTTTGAATGTTGTTATCTATCGTGTGCCGAACGAGATGTCGTTGTTGGGCAACTCGAAATGCCCGAACTGCGAAAACGCCATCAAGCCGTATCACAACATACCGATATTCGGCTGGCTGATGCTCGGCGGCAAATGCGCTAACTGTAAAGAGCCGATAGCGTGGCGTTATCCGGCGATTGAATTGCTGACGGCGTTGGTTTTTTGTCTTGTGTATTGGCAGATAGGGCTGACGGTTTTTTTGCCAGTCGCTTTGGCGTTTGTTTCGGCGATGATCGCGCTGATTTTTATCGACGCCGGGCATATGATCCTGCCGAACGTGATCACGTATCCGATGTTTGCGATCGCGTTGATCGTTCGGGTTGTTTATCCGATAGTTTTTCCCGACTTTGTTTTTTCGGACACGACTTTTGCTCCGATAGTTTATTTGGAAGGCTGTCCGCCGTGGCTTATTTCGCTAGCCGGCGCATTGTTTGGAGCATTGATAGGCGGCGGCTCATTGTGGCTAGTCGGGGCGATTTGGAAAGCCCTTCGCGGCGTCGAAGCGATGGGTTTGGGCGATGTGAAACTGCTTTTTGGCATCGGAGCTTTGCTCGGTTGGCGGTTGACTGTTTTCACGATATTTATCGGTGCGTTTACCGGCGCTTTGGCAGGCGTCCTTGTTCTTTCAAGACAAAAGGACAAGGATCTTCAGACGCAAATACCGTTTGGGATATTTTTGGGGATAGGTTCTATTGTGGCTTTGCTTTTTGGTGATCGTATGATTGCCTGGTATCTGGACCGTTTTATGTAACGTTGAGTGTTCCGCCCTTACTAACGTGCGGGCTTGCGCATCATTGGGATACGGGCGGAAACGCGAGTGTGAACGAGTGTGCGGCTTCATCAGCGCGTGCACGCTCGTTTACACTCGCGTTTCCGCCCGATGGTTTGAACAAAAGTAAATATCGCCGACTTTTATTGCTTTGGTCTGCGGCACCCAGACGCCGCATTTTGAACAGTTGACGAGCGGGATGCTTTTTTCGGGCGTTCGCTTGACGTTGTTCGAGCCAATATTGATGTTATGTTTTGCTTCCTTTAGCATTCGCGCGAAACCGATCATTCCGGCGATCTGTTTGCGGTAACGGATAGCGGTCAGCGCCGCGATGACAAACAATATGACGAGAATGAAAAGAGCTTCTCTCATATTATTCAGCACCGCTTCGAGCGTCGGATATTAGAGTTGTCAATTCAGGAATTGCGCGGTTGCCTGGGTCGATGCTTTTTAGTTTTGCGAGAGCTTTTTCGGCGTCGGCTATTTTGTTTTGCTTGACCAAAGCCTGAACGAGAAATTGCAGCGAGCGTTCATGTTTTGGATTCGCATCCGACACCTTTTGCAGCTCGGCGGCGGCTTTATCATAGTTCGGAGGTTCCTGGACAAAGTACGAAATTCCGAGATCGGTTTGAACGTCGGCGTCGCCGGGTTTTATATCAAGTGCCTTCGAATATATTTCGCGTGCTTTTTGAAATTCTGCGGTGCTCTTTTCGGCAAAGCCGATATCGAAATGAGCATTGCCGAGCGTGACAAGGACATCAAAGTCTTTGGCATTTAGCGAATTGGCGCGATTCAGAATTCGAACAGCTTCAGGAAAAAGGCGTGCATCTTTTTTCATCACAGAGTAATGGTAAAGAGCAACGCCGAGTTCTTTTTGAAACGCGAAATTAGTCGGATTTTTGTCGCCTTCGGCGATCTTGGCCTTTATCTCGTCGTCGCTAAGATCGGATTCGTCTTTAGTTTGTTTGCTGTTTGAATTTGAAGACGCCGGCACAGAACCACCGGACTTCATAGCAGAACGGTTAATTGAATTAGCAAGCCAAAAACCGCCGACGAATCCGGCTAAGAGAGCGGCGATTACAAAAAGGATTGTATTTTTGTGCATCTTCAACGATGTTAGCAAACCTGTGAAAAACGAAAAAGGCGTCGCCGAAAACAAAATTCGGCAACGCTCATGGTTATTTGAAAACTAAACTATTTTTTCTTGCCTGGCGAACCGATATACGGCAGGTCCTCGGCGCGGCGGCGGATCGGAGGATCGGTCGCCCGGCGGCGCGGGACTACTGTATTGCCACGGCGGTCAACGCTTCCTGCGGGCAACCCTTTGCCGTGTACGGCTTCGACGAGGATGCGTGTTATCTCCTGCGAAAGCGTGCGGTGCTCGCCAGCGGCGCGTCGGCGCAGCGACTCTTTGAGTTCATTCGGAACATACGCACCGATAAATACACCTTTCCTGTTTGCCATAAAAAGAAACGTCTCCTGTCGTTAATCTAAAAAGCGTTTGTTTGCCATGCAGTGAAGCGCGTCTGTAAGCCGAATTTTGTTTCCCGACGAGTCGGGACGGCGATCATTCATCTAGTCCCGATGTTGCCATCGGGATCGAGCAGCCTACCCGGAAACGCCGCCGAATCGCTTCGACGCTGAGCGGGCAGCTCAATCACGTTTCCCTATTTGGCCTTGCACCGCGAGGAGTTTGCCTGGCCGCGATTGTTACCAACCGCGCCGGTGAGCTCTTACCTCACCATTTCACCCATTATCCCGATATTATCGGGACTGGAATACTTTCTGTTGCACTTGTCGTCACCCATCAAATCTGAAATCTCAAATTTGAAATTTCAAATCATGAAAATGCCCGGACGTTATCCGGCTCGCTGCCCTGTGGTGTTCGGACTTTCCTCCCCGATGTATCGGGGCGATCACCCGACGCGCTTCACTAACAAGGCTGGTAAAGTATAACAAAAAATGTTGAACATTCAAATACGGGTTTTCTACAAATTGTTATTTTCTAATCTCGATTACGTCGCCCGCTTCCAGCAAAGGATCGACTTTTTTGCCGTCTTTGATTGAGCGAAGATTGTATTCAGTGTTCGCAAACACGCCTTTCTCATTCTTCCGGCGAATTGTAGCCTTCTTTGCTTTATCTTTTGCACCGCCTGAGACGATCATTGCCTGATAAAGTGTGAGGCCCGCTGTGAGTTGCTTTTGTCCGACTATTTCGACTTCGCCGGCGATATAGTAAGAGCCAATGATTGAGAGTGAATTTCCGTCGCCCGTAAATTCAACGGCGTTGCCGGGATAGATAAGAATATTGTCGGTATCAGGCGTGTTGAGGTTATAGGTTTCGAGTTTTAATAGCGGTGCTCGTTTGATAACGACTTTTGTTGCAGCCGGATTCGCAACCGCTTCCGAACGAATAACAAACAGCGGCATTGCTTCGCGCTGAAGGCTTTTTTCACCTGGATGCTCGACCATTCCCGAAACGGTGATCTTATGGCTGCTGTATTCGCGGACTTTTACTTCGACTTGCGGGTCGGAAAATAAGGTAATGCCCGATGCGAGCATTTCCTCGATGGCGTCAACTGTTTGATTGGCAACAATCAAATTCTCGCCTGTGAGCGGAAAGTCGATCGTGCCGTCAGGCTGGACGGTGCAATAGCGTGAACCTTGAGCCGAGTTTTTGAGATTTACAAAAAGAACGTCGCCCACACCAACCTTGTAAATCTCGGTTGGTTGAATCGAATGCGATTCGCCATTTTTTGCGATCTTGAATGTTCTTTGAGCGATGGTCGGCCTTTCATAATTATTAAAGGTTCCTTCACCTTGCATTATAAATTCGGCATCAATTGGACCCGAATTTATTGGTGCCTCGACGGCTGGTTTTTCCTTGATCTTTCCAACTGGACTTGGTGAATAAGGATTATTTTTGTTTCGGCTAATGTTTGTTTGGCCGAAAACGCTTATCGATAAGGAAAGCACGAAAACAACTAGACAATATTTGATCGAATTGCGATAAATCATTTGCACTCCTGTGATCTTAAGGCATGAAAGAACACAGATTAAGAAACACGCAAAACAGTGAGGATTCTATTTTTCCGGGAAATTTTTAACGATGGCGAACGTTTAGCAAACCTGTTGGAAAAAGGTCTTTCCAATTTTTCAGGTAATGTTCGCGGAGGCACGTTTCGATCTCATCTGCAGTGTGAAAGGTTTTTATCTTCTCGACGAGTGCAATTGTGTCATTTACTGAGATGCCGGAAAGGAGTTGGCGAACAGGCTGAATGGAGTTTACATTCATGCTAAGTTCGCGGGCACCGAGCCCAATCAGAACAGGTACATAAAAGGGCGAACCAGCCATTTCGCCGCAAACGATAACGCGAATTCCAGCATCCAGGCTTGCCGAAAGGACGTCGCCTATTGCCTTGATGACGGCGGGATGCAGCGTTTGATACCAATCGGCGACGGCATCGTTGTCACGATCGACAGCCAAAAGATATTGGACAAGATCGTTAGTTCCAATACACAAAAAATCAACATTTTTTGCGATCTCATTGGCAGTAATAACCGACGAAGGCGTTTCGATCATCGCACCGATCTTTGGAGTGCCGATTTCGAGTCCGTTTTCGGTGAGCTTTTGGCGTTCTTCATCAATAACCTCTTTAGCGAGCAAAATCTCGCCCAGACCGGAGGCCATCGGCAGAATGAGGTCGATCTTTCTGTCAAGCGATGCGCGAAGAAGTGCTCTCACCTGAGTGCGAAAATGAGTCAACTCGGTCAGGCTCAAGCGAATCGAACGCAGACCAAGTGACGGATTGCGTTCGACGCGCGAATTCCCGGCGAATTGGTCGCCAACAACATCAAAAGTGCGGATGTTTACGCCATCCTCTCCGACTGCATCAGCGATTTGACGGTATGCCGCGACCTGCTCATCTTCGCTTGGCACTGAGCCGGGTTGACGCATCAATGATTCCGACCGATAAAGACCTATACCCTGCGCCCCGTTTTCTCTGGCCGTAGCGTAGGCGGCGGGTTGATCGACATTAGCCCGGACGACGATTTCCGTTCCGTCAAGAGTTGCAATGTTATTTGATAATTGAAAGTCAGCACCTTTGACTTTGGCTAAGCCGTTGAGCGTCCTAAATTCAAGTAGAGTTTTATCGTCGGGATTTAATATGACTTCGCCGTTGAAACCATTGACAATAACAAGGTCGTTCATCGATGCGCGATGCTCTAAATCCCGTACGCCTGAGACCATCGGCAGATTAAACTCACGTGCGAGGATGGATGAATGCGACGTCCAGCCGCCTTGTTCGGTTATGAGAGCGGCAGGCGTGCTTGCAACAAGTTCCAGTATCATCGAAGGCGTCAGATCGCGAGCTACGATCACTGAGTCGGCAGACATCTCAGTGGCTGAGGCGGCGTTAGTGAGCGCCGCGATCAGCCGGTTTGCTACATCCTCGATATCCAGAGACTTGTCCTTGAACTGCGTGTCGGAAACCGATTCTTGTTTTTGCGCGTATTCGTCCAGCACCGTTCGAATTGCCCATTCCGTGTTGACCCTTTGAGCCGAGATCACGGCCTCTATTTTTTTAACAAGCGACGATTCGAGCATCAAGAGATGCACCCCGAATATGTCCGACACCGGTTGGCCGGAGGACGCTTCGCCGTTTGAAGACAGTTCGCGAAGTTGAAGGATGGATTTATTGAGCGCAGATTTAAAACGGCCAAGCTCGTCCTCGATTTGCTCGGCGCTTAGATTAAGCCGAAAGAATCGCCGTCTTTCGCCTTGAAAAAACTTGATGCGGCCGATGCCGATGCCGCGAGATACGGCGAGAGCAGGAAGCCGCTGCTCGGGTTTGGCAGGAGTTGAATGAGTTACTTGTTTTGTCTCAGTCAAAACGCTCCTCGAATATTGAAAAGAACGTCGCGCTTAATTTCCTAAGCTAAAACCGCTTCCGCCGCCTTGTGACGGGAAGAACGGTTTTAGTAAACCGGCAAAAGCCGCAAGATTCCTCGTCTGTATCAATATTTCGCCGGGACCGCTAAATTCTGCGACCATGCCTTCACCGCTCAGCAAACTTCGCAAGTAGCCGCTTTTTGCGGCCTTGCGAAGATTGTATTGCATATGTCCTTCCCAAGCGACGAGATGGCCGGTATCGACGACATACTGCTCGCCGGGCCTAAGGGTTCGCCGGTGAATCGCGCCGAACGAGGAAACAAGCAGCAGGCCGGTGCCTGAAATCTGCAAAACAAAAAGGCCTTCGCCGCCAAAGAACGATTTAGCACCGCCGAATTTTGTATCGACCACCAGCGACGTGTCGCCCGCTAGATAGGAGCTCGACTGAACCATGAATGTCTGGTTCTTAATTTCGATTGCGGCGACGTCACCTGGAGTTCCGGGAGCAAAAGTCACTTCACCCGAACCGCCTTTCGCCGTAAAAGTTGAAACGAACGCAGATTCTCCGCCGACGGCCCGTTTTAACGCTCCAAAAACGCCGCCTTTCAGCTCTGAATGAAGATCGACATTCGCCGACATCGAGACCATTGCGCCGGCCTCGGCGCATATCGCTTGCTCAGCCTGTAATTTAACGACAGCGAGAGCAAACGCACCCTGATGCTCGATCTCCCAAGTGTAACCGCGACCCTGGCCGCGTCCGTCAGCGTCGAAGTGAAACGCGCCGCCAGAATTTGCCGGTGGAGGAGTTGAGGCATTCGCAGGCTGCATAACCATGCCGCATGAACCGCAAAACTTCGCCCCATCCATAAGTTGTGTGTTGCATTGTGGGCAGTTCACAGAGTAACTCCTTTTGATTTCCGGATAATTATATCAGCCGCGCCCTCGGCATTCGCGGCAAAATCAAGAAAGTTTACATCAGATTCGGAAACGGCGAGATTTGCCTTCCAGGCTTCGACAACAGGTTTCCAGCATTCGCCGATCAAAACGAGCGGACGCTTTGCAAGGACGCCGGTTTGTAATTTATTCCACACGAGCGAGATTTCAGTAACCGTTCCCATGCCGCCGCGAAGAGCGACGAAACCGACAGAACGCGTTATAAGATTTTGCAAACGCTCGTAAAAATGATTTGTCGCTACCTTGTCCGTCAGATACCTGTTAGGCTCGTGTTTAAATTGATTGAGCACAATCCCAAATACGCGGCCGCCTTTTTCGCGCGCGCCGCGTGAAGCCGCTTCCATTATTCCCAGATAGCCGCCGGTGCATATAGTAAAACCAGCCTCGGCAAGACGGCCTCCAAGCTCCATCGCTTCGCGGTATTCAGGCGAGTTTTTGGCACATTTCGACCCGCCAAAAATAGTTATGATCTTGTCATCAGATTTTTTTGCCACTTCGTTTTCTCCGTTTCTGGAGTACAATTTCATTATATTACTATCCACTATCCACTACTAACTATTAACTAAAGGAAATTGTGTTGGGCGGTGTACTAAAGTTGTGGTGTTAATGTAACCAGGACTTTGCGGCTTGCGTGAGATCGGTTTTTTTCACGCAAAGACGCTAAGATCGCAAAGAAGAAGTTCATGAATTTTCTGCATGTGTGTTTGCCTCGTGTATCGCTTTTGTCGTGTCTGTGTACGCCAGAATTATTGTGCCGACAATGAAGAAAACTATCAGCCCCAGAATGGCCTGTCGGAAAGATCCCGTCGCTCCAACTATGATCGTAAACATCAATTGGCCCATCCACGACGTTCCTTTTTCGGAGATTTCGTAAAGGCCGAAGAACGATGATTCACGACCCCTCGGAATCATTTGAGAGTAAAGCGAACGCGACAAGGCTTGTGCCGCTCCGAGCACCATACCGATCGCTCCGCCCATCACATATGCTTGAAATTCATTTGAAAAGAGAGCGTAAGCATAAATCACTATGCCGCACCAAACGCCTAACGCTAACATGATCGTTCCCTTTGCTCCGAGAAATCGTGAGATCCGCTCGAAGATCAAAGCACCTGCAAAGGCTGAAAACTGAGCGATGCAGAAGATAATGATTAGAAACGAGTTGTCGGCCTCAAGGCCTTTCGATGTAAACAGCTCGTATGAAATAAAAACCGACGACTGAAGAATGACCGTCTGTATGCCGTCGTTGTAAAAGAGATAAGCAATCAGAAAACGCATCGTGTGGCGAAGGCGACGCAGTTCTCCGAGCGTTTGCCGCAGCTCGCTAAAGCCCACGCGAATCAAATTTTTGTTTGACGGAACACTCTTCTCGGGACTGCGTTGTTTGACGAGGCGGAAAGTGATTATGGCGAAAAAGCCCCACCACAGTGCAGCCACAAGAAAAGAGATTCTTACTGCCATACCGGTCGTGATGCCCAGATTTGCCGCTTGCTTGATAAAAATAAGATTCAGGATCAGCACCAGAAAACCGCTGATGTAGCCGAGGCCGTAGCCGTAGCTCGACACTTTGTCCCTTTGGTCCTCGGTTGTGATGTCGATGAGAAAAGCGTTATAAAAAACATTCGCCGCGGCGAAGCTCATATTTGCGACAATGAAGAGCAGAGAGCAAGCTACATAGCTGTCCGTGACAAAGAACAACAACGCACCTGCAAGAACACCTAGATAGCAAAAAATTGCCATAAAGATTTTCTTTAAATTCGTGTAATCTGCGATTGCTCCGAGTATCGGCAAAAAAACAACCATCGAAATCACCGAGATTGCCGTACAAAACGCGGGTAACCCCTTGGGCGTTACTTTGAATAGGAATAAGTCGAGAATGACGCCGTCTTCGCCGACGGCTCGCTGCGCGAGATCGAGCAAATAGGGCCCGATGAGAACGCCAACGACTGTCGTAAAAAATGCCGAGTTCGCCCAGTCATACATCATCCAGCCGAAAATCTCGGTTCGGTTATTTTTTTGAAGTTTGCTTTCGTTCATTAGTATTTGTTCACAATAAAGCAGATGGGCAAAATTGTCTATCACTGCTCCATTCGTGCCGCGTTATCGGTTAGGTTAAGATAATTTATTGATATTTCGCTTTATGAAAGCAATGATACTCGCCGCCGGTTTTGGAACGCGGCTCTTTCCTTTAACAATTGACCGTACAAAACCGGCGATTCCCTTTTTGGGCAAACCGCTTGTCGGATATGTCGCCGAGTACATTGCCGGATTTGGCATTAAGGAAGTTGTAGTAAATTTGCATCACCAACCTGACTCCGTGATCGATGCACTCGGCGACGGCAGTGAATTCGGTGTTCACATCGAATACACACGTGAGCTTCCAAACATCTTAGGCACCGCTGGCGCACTTGATAATGCGCGACATCTGCTTGAGGACGACACGTTTCTAATAGTAAACGGCAAGATCATCACCGACATTGATATCGGGGCCGCTCTTAAAACTCATAAAGATTCCGGCGCAATAGCGACAATGATTCTCAAACCGAATTCCAAACGAGAAAAATTTACCGTGGTGGAAACCGACGATGGGTTTGTGACCGGCTTCGGCAGTCTTGCAATGCCTCTCGCCGAAGAACTCCGCACTCCGCACTCCGCACTCCGCACTCCATTGATGTTCACCGGAATTCACATTCTCGAACCGCAAGTCTTCGACTACATTCCACGTGGAGTATATTCAGATATCGTCCCAACGTTTTACGAGCCGGCGTTGAAAAAAGGTGAAAAGATCGCGGCTCACGTAACTGATGCGAATTGGTTTGAGTTATCAACTATTCCACGATATCTCGATATTTCCCTTGCGATGATGAAGAACGGAAATGTTCACGCCGGCCAGGATTGCGATCTGTCCGCAGGGGCAAAGATTCAGGATTCGATCATCTGGGATAACGTAACGGTTAGTGAAGGAGCAGAGCTATATCGAACAGTCATTGCAGACGGCGTCAATATCAAAGATGGCGAACATTTTGAAAACGCTGCAATAGTTCGCGCCGACAGCGTGCGAAATTGCAAAGAAATACCTGAAAAGGCGCTGAAAGGTTTTTATCAGGGCAAAAATTATATCGTTCCACTACGGGCAGAAACGCGAGTGTGAACGAGCGTGCACGTGGCGAAAGGGCACGCTCGTTCACACTCGCGTTTCCGCCCGTCGCTTATTACCTCGATGATTCAGGCGATAGAAAAACTCAGGGAATTTTTACGTTCGAGAAATCTGTCGGGCGAGGTTAAATCGCTGACGGCCGACGCCTCGACACGCGAGTATTTTCGCATTGATTGGAAGGGCAATACAGCCGTTGCCTGCATGTATCCCGAGCCCTTCGAGCCTGCCGAGCAGACTTATCTTGATGTCACCAAACTCTTTCTCGCCGGCGGTTTGCCGGTTGCTAAAGTTCTCGATTTCGAGGGCGAACTTGGCGTGATAATTCAGGAAGACTTGGGCGACATGATTCTAAGAGACGAAATCGGCAAATCGGACGCCGCGCAGCGAAAACGGCTTCGCGGCGAAGCGATCTCGCTCATCGCTCGAATTCAGCTATTAACCGATACGGCTTATGAAACAAATTCGATCGCGTCGCGGCTCAAATTCGACACGGAAAAGCTCGAGTGGGAGCTGAATTATTTCAAAGAGCATTACTTCGGCACATTTTTGAACAAACCGCTTTCCGACGGAGACGACGCGCGGCTTTCAGCCGAGTTTCACGAGCTTGCCGTCGAGCTTGAGTCGTATGCATCGGTTTTGTGCCACCGCGATTTTCATCTTGCAAACCTGATGATTGATGGTAAAGATCAAATGCGGATCATCGACCACCAGGACGCGCGAATCGGGTCGCCTGCATACGACCTTGTGTCGCTTCTGCTCGACAGGATAACCGAGCTTCCCTCCCCAGAATGGCTCGCGGATAAACGGACATATTTCCTCGACGTCAGGCGGCGGCTCGGATTGTCAAAGATTGATGAGGATGAATTTGCCTATGAATTCCGCCTGCAGACAATTCAACGTTGCCTCAAAGCCGCCGGCACGTTTTCTTTTCAAGCCGCCGTGCGCGGCAAAACGCATTTCATCCCTTTCATAAAACCAATGTTCGGTATTTCGATTCGAGGAGCTACAAATCTCGGACGCTTTCCGGTGATTCGAGAAATCCTCAGTCGCGAAACGGCCTGATCACACTCGAAGATGATCACCGCGCCAATTCTTGATCGCCTGTTTGATCTCTTTCGGTTTTGCAAACTCACCATTGAGAGTCCGCTCGATCAGTTGAGGCAGTTCCTCATCCGAAGCAAAACGAAGTGCGATTACCTGGCCTGTGCGAAGACCTTTCGCACGTTCTGCCAACTCGGGTGAAAGTACATCACGATAACGCAGCCTTTCCTCAAGCCGGATTACGCGATCCTGCGCTTTCAGAGACTGCAAACGCGATACGAGAGCGAGCAGTATCAGCGTGATGCCAAGCAGCGTCCAAAATGCCAATGCCCAGCTCGGCGCCATGAAGAACCGAATCAGATGCGACAAAAAATTGAGAGCAAGCAGAGGCATCACGACAAAATGAAACAGCGGGTACCACCGTCTGTGATTGGAATAATTTTGTTCGGACATTGGGGAAATTCTCCTTACATTAAAGTTTGGTCTGTGCCATTGCTTCCGGCGGTTTACCGGTAAAATCTTCGCCCGGGTTGACGAAAAGATTCTGCTCAAAGCGATACTGCTTGTCGTAAAGCTGTTTGTATCGTCCGTTGAGAGCGATCAATTGTTCATGCGTGCCGCGTTCAAGAATCTCGCCGGCTTCGACGACAAGAATCTGATCGGCGCTGCGAATCGTTGAAAGGCGGTGAGCGATAACAAACGTTGTTCGTCCCTCGCGCAATCGCTGAAGGCCTTCCTGTATCAACGACTCGGATTCGCTGTCGAGGCTTGAGGTCGCTTCGTCGAGTATCAGGATGCGCGGATTTGCAAGCAACGCGCGTGCGATAGCAATCCGCTGACGCTGGCCTCCTGAAAGCTTAACGCCGCGCTCGCCGACAATTGTTTCGTAACCGTCCGGGAATTTCTCGATAAATTCGTCAGCGTTTGCGATCTTACAAACTTCCTTTATCTTTTCGAGATTTGCCTCAGGATTTGAAAAACGTATGTTGTCTAGTATTGTTCCGTCAAACAGAAAGTTGTCCTGCAGCACAACTCCCAAATGCCTTCGATAATCACGAAGCCGCACTGCCTGCAGGTCTTTTCCGTCGATCCTTATCCCGCCATTTGTCGGCTGAATAAAATTTAACACCAGACTCAGAATCGTCGATTTTCCTGAACCGCTGGAACCGACTAGAGCGGTCGTGGCTCCGGCTTTAGCGTGAAAAGAAACAGCCTTTAGGACAGGCACGCCTTCGTCGTACTCGAAATGAACATCTTCAAAATCTATAGTTCCTTTTACATCCTCCAGCGGCTCTTTTTGAGCATCTTCGTCGTCCTCGGTCGTCATCGACATTATCTCGCGGATTCGGTCGAGGCCGGCGAGTGCCTCGGTGATCTGGGTGCCGATCGAGGTTAGCTCGATCACCGGCATCGCGAGTAGGAACGTGAACGAAATATACATCAGAAAATCACCGAGCGTCATAGTCTCGGCCTGAATAGCATTGCCCCCGATGACGATCATCACAACGGCGATAGCGCCGATGATAATTGACGAGAACGACGAGATCGCCGAAACGCCCGTGACTGTTTTTGCGACGTTGCGAAACAATTTGTGAGCTCCGCGTGCAAAAGACAATTCCTCTCGTTTCTCGGCCGTGTAGGCTTTGACGATGCGAATTCCGCCAAGAGATTCACCCAAACGGCCTGTCACCTGAGCCGTGATCTCTCCACGTTCGCGGAAGACCGGCCGAAGTACCTTAAACGCATACATCAACGCGCCGCCAAAGATGCCGAGCACGACTAGTGTCGCCGTCGTCAGTTGCCAATTTATGTAAAACAACACTCCGACGGCAATTGTCGCCGTCACGAGACTGCCGAAAATTTGCCCGAGACCGGTGCCGACGAGATTTCGGATGCCTTCCGCATCGTTCATTATGCGCGAGATGAGCTGGCCGCTCTGCGTCGAATCGAAATATGAGATTGGGAGACGCTCAATGTGCTTCTGCACATTTTTTCGCATCTCGGTGATTGCACGCTGCGCGGCGACGCCGAGAATCTGCGACAGCGCGAATGAAGTAACGCCTTGAATAAGCGTCGAAATTCCGATCGCAAGAGCAATCCATTTGAGCAGCGAATAATTGCGATTCGTAAACACTTCGTCGCCGACGTATTTCATCGACGCCGGCAGAACCATTCCAGAGAGCCGCGAGATAAGCAGCAAAATGCTTCCCAGCGCCAAACGCCAGCGAGCGTTCCAGATTATTTTGCGAGCCTCAGCCCAAGCACCGGCGTAGTTTGTTTTTTTCTTTTGGTTGTTTTCCTTCACAGAGTGTCTAGTCTGATTTTCACTCTATCGGATGTCAAATAAAAAGAGCCGCGTTCCCACGCAGCTCTTTCCCTCTTTCGTTGTTAAGAACTTATCAGTCTCCTGAAACTACGGTGATCGTTTTCGTGGCGACTTGCTGCCAGGACGGGTGAAAATTCGAGCCGGCCGAGTTGGTCAACTGAACCATTTGTCCTCCGCTAACATTTTTTACATAGATCTCAGCATTATCGTCAAAACCTTCCCAGAGGTGAAAGACGATTCTTGTCCCGTTGGGCGACCACCTTGGATTGTTTCTGTATTGCGAAACTGATCCGAGACCGTCGAAGGGTAGTCGATTTGTGCCGTCAGCGTTAGCTGTATAGAGAATAGGGCCGTTGACATTCGAATTAACGACAAAAGCGATCCTGTCTCCAGTTGGTGAGTACATTGGTGCCGTGTCCCAAAATTCGCCGTCGCTCGGCAGAGCTTGTACATTAGTGCCGTTGGCGTTCATCGAGTACATCGTACTGAAGAAAAGTCGAGAACTCGTAAAGATGATCCTGGTGCCATCTGCCGACCATGTTGGCTCAGCATCCGAAGCAAAGTGATTTGTAAGATTGATCCGATTGGTTCCGTCTATATCAACCGTAAAAATATCGCCGTTCTCCTGAAAAGCTATTTTCTTGCCGTTAGGCGACCAGCTCATCGACCAATCGTCACGCCAGGGCCATACGCAAACACCGTAGAAAACCGACGTAACGACGGTCTGATTACTTCCGTCAGCGTTCATCACCTTTATCGAGAAAGGCCCGAACCCATTCTGGCTCAGATACGCAATGCTCGTTCCGTCAGGTGACCATACGGGGTGATAATCCACGCCGGTATTATTTGTCAGTCGAATCTGATTAGTGCCGTCACTTCTCATCGAGTAAATCTCTGTGTTCCCGTCACGGTTGCTGGCAAAAGCGATCCTGCCGCTGTTGCGTGGAGACGCCACCGCGATCGAAACTAAACCGCAAAATAGAATCAATAATAGAAGCATGGGAAATAAACCGCTTAACATTCGAAGAATTCTCGTTGTCATAATTAAAGCCCTCCCTACAAAATTTCTAACGCAAAAAACTGAACTTCACAAAATTCGATAATGCACCTTTTCAATATCACGTTTTACAATGCAAGTCAATCGTATGTTGGTTAGGGTGGACCAATCGGAAAGCGTAAATGTCTTGAAAGGCATAGATGAGCTGATGTTGTCTTATGTTAGAATTACTAAATGGCTAGAATAGGCGGCAAAAAATCAAAGGAACTCGTTGCGAATTGGAGTATAACGGGGCCGATTCTTGAGCGGCTCAAAATCGAAGAATATCGAAACTCAAATTTGGCCGACATACTGCTTTCTTTAAGCGATGTCACGCGTTCTTCTTTGTTGGCGCATCCGCCCAAACCGTACTCAGGCTTGATTGAAATGCAGCGGCTTTTTTCTAAAATGAAAAGATGAAACAAGTCCTTGAAGCTGCAAAGGAAATTCAAACATTTCTCGAGGAACAACGCTGGAAATTTTGCTTTATCGGCGGAATTTCGCTGCAGGCCTGGGCGATTCCGAGAAATACGAACGACGCGGATATTACTCTGCTGACCGGCATCGGTTCCGAAGAGCAGTTTATAGAGACTCTACTGGAGCGATTTACCTCTCGAATAAACGATGATCAGCTAGAGTTCTTTTTACAGCGAAGGGTTGTGTTAATAAACATCGGCGGCGTTGGCATAGATATTTCTCTCGGCGCACTGGAATTTGAAGAATCGGCGGTTAAACGCTCAACTTATCACGATTTTCTTCCGGGTATCAGACTTCGAGTATGCTCGCCCGAAGATTTGATCGTGTTCAAGGCTTTTGCTAACCGCCTTAAAGATTGGGCTGACGTTGAGAGTGTTCTGTCGGTTCAAACTGACCTCGATTGGAGATACATTGACAAATATCTATCGCAACTCGTCGAACTCAAGGAAGAACCTGAAATTTTGACTACACTAAACCGCTTGCGAACAAAATAAAATTTAGATGACGCAAACATATATTAATCAACTAAAAGATCACATCGGCCAGACTGTCACGCTCAAGGGTTGGCTTTATAACAAGCGTTCGAGCGGCAAGCTGGTTTTTTTGCAGCTGCGTGACGGCACCGGCATTGTGCAATGCGTTGTGTTTAAGCCGAATGACGAGGCTTTGTATGATCTCGCTGATGCGCTCGGGCAGGAAAGCTCGATCATTGTGAACGGCACCGTCAAAGAAGACACGCGTTCGTCGCTGGGCGTTGAGCTTGACGTCACGGGTCTCGAAGTCCTGCAGAATGTCCACGACTATCCGATCACGCCAAAAGAGCACGGCACTGAGTTCCTGATGGACAATCGGCACCTTTGGATACGCTCGAAAAAGCAGCACGCGGTGTTGAAGGTTCGGCATACGGTTATCAAAGCAGTACGTGATTTCTTTGACAACAACGGATTTACGCTCGCCGACACGCCGATCTTTACGCCGGCCGCGTGCGAAGGCACGACAACGCTATTCGAGGTCGATTATTTTGAAAATGACAAAGCATATTTAACGCAATCCGGCCAGCTTTACAACGAAGCGACCGCCGCAGCGTTCGGCAAATCCTATGCTTTTGGCCCGACATTTCGCGCCGAAAAATCGAAAACGCGCCGTCACCTGACCGAGTTCTGGATGGTCGAGCCTGAAGTCGCTTACGCTGGTTACGAGGACATGATGGACCTCGGCGAAGGCCTAATCCTCACCATCGTCGAACGCGTCCTCGCCGACCGGCCGGAAGAACTCAAAACGCTCGAACGTGACACCACGATTCTCGAAGCCATCAATTCTCCGTTCCCGCGTCTGCATTACGATGATGCGGTCAAGCTGCTGCAGGAAGGTCATGCGAAAGGCGAGCTTGAGAACAATTTTGAATGGGGCGGTGATTTTGGAGCGCCCGATGAAACATATCTTTCCACTCAACACGGCAAGCCGGTTTTCGTTCATCACTTCCCTGCCGCGATCAAGGGATTTTATTTTGAGGTGGACAAGGACCGGCCCGAATGCGCTCTCGGCATAGATCTGCTCGCGCCCGAAGGCTACGGCGAGATCATCGGCGGCGGCGAGCGCTCTTCGTCGCTCGAATACATGCAGTCTCAACTAAAAAGCCACGGCCTGTCTGAAGAAACGTTCAACTGGTATCTCGACCTCCGCCGCTTCGGCAGCGTCCCCCACGCCGGCTTCGGCATGGGCATCGAACGCACCGTCGCCTGGATGTGTGGCATCGAACACGTCCGCGAAACAATTCCGTTCCCGAGGATGTTGTATAGGCTGAAGCCGTGAAAGTTCTTGTGTTTCATGCTAATACGTATAGAATGGAGAGATAAGTTATGCATACTATCGAGGCTATAGTTAAGGACGGTCAAATTGTCCCGGTCGAAGACGTATCGTTGGAAGAAGGCTCCCGCGTTCTAATAACCGTCTCGGAAGGCAATGACCGTGATTTTTGGATGGCCGCAACGGAAGATACACTCAGAGCGATCTGGGATAATGAGGAAGACGACGTCTATGCCGAATTACTCACGAAATGAGATCGTGCTGGTTCGTTTCCCGTTCTCAGACTTAACGAAATCTAAAATACGCCCGGCCGTTGTGGCGAATCCGACGCATGCTTCTCGCGATCTATTCCTTGTCTCTTTAACAACCAAGACTTCTGGCTTGATGGCCGGCGAATTCGTACTTTCTGACTGGGCAAGCGCCGGCTTAAATGTCGAAACTGCCGTAAAGCGAGGCATTTTTACTATTCGCGAAGACTTGATACTCAGATCGATTGGTTCCCTCACCCAAATAGATGTTGAGGAGTTGGCACGCTCGCTTCGGTTTTGGCTGGGGATGTGAAATAGCGAAAGTTTCCGGCGTCGAACGCACCGTAGCCTGGATGTGCGGATCGAACACGTGAGAGAGACAATTCCTTTTCCGAGGATGTTGTATAGATTGAAGCCTTAATATGATTTGGTCGGATGAAGAAATTGAAAGCATTCTTGCAGACGAAGATTTCGATCTCTCCGCGATCTACGTCTTAGGCCCAAAGAAATTTGATTTCTGTAGTCCTGAGGCAAGAGAGCTTACTGAGGAAGCAATAAAAGAAGCGATGAAAGAGGTTCGTCGAAAACACAGAGAGGCTGGAGTTCCCATGGTGGTCGAAAAGGATGGAAAGATTGTTTATATTCAACCTGACGAGATTGAAGTTGACTGATGGCCGGCATCGAACCAGTCTGTGAGAATATTCCGTTTCCGAGGATGCTTTACAGGTTGAGACCGTAAATGAGTGAATTTGTCAGATGGGAAACTCCCTTTACTGAAACCGAATACCCATCTGTCGTAGTAATGACGACACGCGGAGAAAAGGGTGAATATCTGGTAGAAGCTGTGGTTGCGCCCACAGGAATAAATAAATACCCCAAGTATCTGGTCGAATTTGGCGAGGTAGTTGGCTTTTCATCCATGGAGGAGATGCATTTTCCCGATCACGACTTTCGTGATGCAAAAATCACTGAAGAAAGGCTCTGTGCCTATCGAATTCTCGATTCACCTTGGCTAGAATCTTATAATAACGGGGAGTATTTTCTGTTCAACATCGACGGTGGTCACAGCGAGAAGTTATCACATTTTGTGATCTTTGGTGGAGACGACTTCTTACAGGTTGTTACGAAAAACGAACCCAAAATTATGGTTGTGAATGAACCTACCGTTCGAACGATAGAGTTTCCTTTCTAGAATTTTATGTCAACTTATACAGCAAAGGTTATGTGGAAAAGCGATTCGCCTGAATCGTTCGCAAAAAACCAATATACACGCGGACATACTTGGGAGTTTGACGGCGGGATAAGTGTTCCGGCGTCGTCTTCGCCTCATGCGGTGCGGGTTCCTTTTTCGGTTGAGGCGGCGGTCGATCCTGAGGAGGCGTTAGTGGCGTCGGCTTCGTCGTGTCATATGCTTTCGTTTTTGTGGGTGGCGTCGAAGAAAGGATTTGTTGTTGATTCGTATGAAGACAATGCCGTCGGCGAGATGGCCGCGAACGAGCAAGGCAAACAATGGCTCGCAAAGATCACGCTCGATCCGCAGATCGTTTGGTCCGGCGAGACGCAGCCCAACGCCGAAGAGATTGCGGCAATGCATCACGAAGCACACGAGATTTGCTACATCGCCAACTCTATTAAATCCGAAATTATTGTGAATGGCTTTGAGTAATGTTACAACGCGGATTTGAATTGATTGACGGACATTTATTAGAGTCAAACCAATTTGAAATTTTAAATTTGGAATTTCAGATTTAGATTTATGTTCTTTCGGCGATCACGTTGCTATCTGGTTCTCTTGTTAATGGCGCTTGTAAACGCCGTTGAAATTTCCGCGCAGCAACCGATCAAGGACCTAAAACCGACGGTTATTCTCATCTCGCTTGACGGCTTTCGATACGATTATCTCGATAAATACTCACCGCCAACGTTAAATACGCTTGCAAAGAACGGTGTGAGGGCGAAGTGGATGATTCCGTCGTTTCCGACCAAGACGTTTCCAAATCACTACACAATCGCGACTGGGCTTTATCCGCAGAATCACGGGATTGTCGAAAACAGCGTCTATGATTTCGGCGCTATACTTTCGATGTCGAATCGAAGTGAGGTGCAGAATCCGCGTTGGTGGTGGGGCGAGCCGATTTGGGTTACGGCTGAAAAGCAAGGCCAGATCGCCGCGAGTTATTTTTTTGTCGGAACCGAAACGATGATTCAGGGCGAAGCTCCGACACATTGGCGAACCTATAACGGCCGCGTGCCGAACATCATGCGCGTGGACAAGATCCTTAGCTATCTCGACAAACCGGCGTCTGAGAGGCCGACGATGCTCTCGATGTATTTCAGCACGACAGACGACGTTGGCCACGAGTTCGGTCCGGATTCTGAAGAAACGAAGTTCGCCGTCTGGGAAGTGGACGGTTACATCGAAAGATTGATACGTGGCCTTAAGGAGCGAAAGATCGACAAAAAAGTAAATGTCATAATCGTCTCGGATCACGGCATGGCCAATGTGAATATTCGAAACACGACTTTTCTCGATGACTATTTTGATTTCGATCTGGCGGAAAAGATCTTGTGGACGAACGAGATCGTGCAGATATTTCCACTCAAAGGCAAAACCGACGCGATATTTGACAAGATTAAAAATCTTGCCCATACGACGTGCTGGAAGAAAGAGAATATTCCAGCGCGCCTTCATTACAATGAGGGTAGGCGTATCGCACCTGTAGTCTGTTCAAGTGAAGAAGGCTGGTTGACGACAAGTCACAAACGATACAACGACTGGTACAAAGATCAGGACGATCATGACAGGCCGCGCGGCGCGCATGGTTACGACAATAAGTATCAATCGATGATGGCGACTTTCATCGCGCATGGCGAGGCCTTCAAGAAAGGCTTTGTCGCTGAGCCGTTTGAAAACGTCGAAGTCTATAACCTGATGTGCAAGATTCTGAATCTGAAGCCTGCAAAAAATGACGGCGATCTTAATCGTGTTCGCGGAATGCTTAAGTAGTTTTCACCACAAAGGCACAAAGAACACAAAGATTAAATTATTTACTTTGTGTCCTTTGTGCCTTTGTGGTGAAAATCTATTCGGACCGAATTGTAAGCACGACGATCTCGGGCGGGACCATAAATCTGAATGGCAGCAAGCTGGTTCCGATGCCGCTGGTTACGAACATATCAACGCCTTTGTCAACGACATGACCATAGGCATATTTCTGACCGTAAGCCGACGGCACGATCAAGCTGCCGAGAATCGGAAATCGAACTTGCCCGCCGTGAGTGTGAGCAGCGAGAATAAGGCGCTGGTCGGGTGAGATCGAAAGTCCTCCGGCGATCACAGGCAGAATGTCGGGGCTGTGTTGCAGAACGATGATGTCGCCGGAACCAGAATTATTCAAATGTCTTCTTGCATCGGACGAAATCCCATACCAACCGCCGGTCAGTTTGAGATGATCCTTCATTCCGTATATCCTCAAACGCTGGCCGTCCTTCTCTATCGCCGCAACTTCATCCTGCAGCACTTTGTAGCCGACGCCGGTAAAAGCATCGACGACGGTTTCATCCCCATAGTAACCATCGTGATTTCCCAAGACTATAAATACGCCGTGAGTCGATTTTATACCTGCAAGATTGGCGGCGATAACTTCTGCGGGCATGTTGAGATTACGCCAGTGGCCTGGCTCCATCTCGCGAACCTGCGAAACGTAATCGCCAAGCATGACGACAACGTCCGCGTTCTGTTCGTTCATTCTTACGACGATTTCTCTCAGTTTTTCTTCCGTCACTCCATTCGACCCGCCATGAATGTCGCCTATCATCACGATTTTCAAACCATCGAACGCGGGATTCCATTTTTTGATCTTTAACGTTTTGGAAACGACGACAAGGCGGTTAGGTTCGATGAAATATGCGTAAGCTAAACACACAAAAAAGATCAAGCCCGCGAATGCGATTGCGTATAAAAATCTCGCCTTGCCACCTTTCATAACTCTGTGTTTTCTGCGTCTTTGTGGTGAATTTAGAATTGAAAATACTCGCCCCAACGCGAATCGACCAGCCGTACGATGTCTTCTCGCGGCTCGACTTCTTTCGGATACCATGGTTTCATTCGTGCATCGATAACGATCGGCGAAGCGTAACCGATATGATTATTTTTCGTCACAATTTCCTTCGCAAAAATATCGGTTGCCGGGTTAAATCGCGTCCAGGTCGCCCACAGGAATTTCTCGGTCGATGTTGCAACATCCGCGTCGTCGTGAATGATGACAATCTCCCAATCGTCGAACTTACCGGACTTTGCAATATGATCAGCCATTTCCTTGTCGCTTTCATATGACTCGCCTTCGACAACAAGACAACCGCCGCAAAATGATTCGGCTCGTTTGATGAAAGATGGCAGTTCGCCGTGAAATTCGCGCGTCAAGTCCTTTTTCGCCTCGCCCAATCCCATCAAAATTGCCTTACTGCCGTGATTGATTTTGCCGCTTGCGTAATCGAGCGTGTCGAATGCGGTTTGGCTAAAGATAAACAAATCTCGCTGCCATTCAACGCGGGCGAGAATATGTTCAAAAAGCGATTTAAAATCACGAAGATCCTGCGGCGTGTCCGTAAGCATCAGAAATTTCGTTAGCGTAAGTTGGCCTTCTCCGAGAATACGAAATCCTGTGGACAATGCTTCGCGGGCATATCGTTCTTTAACCACGGCCGCCGCCAGCGAATGAAAACCAGTCTCGCCAAAGCTCCACAGATCGCGAACCGCCGGCATGACAAGCGGGAACAGTGGCGATAGCAATTCCTGCAGATAGTCGCCGATAAAAAAATCTTCCTGACGCGGCTTGCCGACCACTGTCGCGGGAAAGATCGCGTCCTTGCGGTGAAAAACGGCATCGGCATGAAATACGGGAAAGTCATGCGTCAAAGAATAGTAGCCGTAATGATCGCCGAACGGACCTTCAAGTTTGCGCTCGTGCGGCGGAACGTGGCCGCAGATCGCGAATTCAGACTCGGCGATCAATCGATGCCTTTCGGAGCCAAGTGGATTTGCAGTAGTCTTGATCTTGCTGTCGGCAAGTAGCGAAGCAAGCATCAGTTCCGGCACGTCTTCGGGTAGAGGCGCGACTGCCGCAAGAATCATGGCCGGCGCACCGCCGAGAAAAACCGTCACCGGCAGCGACTTGTTTTGCTGTTCAGCCTCGAAATAATGAAATCCTCCGCCCTTGCCTATCTGCCAGTGCATGCCCGTCGAGGTCTGGTCGTAACGCTGCATCCGGTAGATGCCGAGGTTGTGTTTTTTCGTTATCGGGCTTTCCGTGTAAACAAGGCCAAGCGTATTAAAATGTCCGCCGTCCTCATGCCAAAGCTGCAGAAAAGGCAGCTTTTCAAGATCGACGCTCGCCTGTCTGCTTTCGAGCACAGGTGCAGTCTGTGTATTTTTGGTCCCGAGTTTTAATGCCGAGAGAGCAAGGTCGCGGTATTCCCAGAGCTTGTTCAGCTTCGGCGGCAGGAGATTTTCGGCGGCCTCGACGGCACGCCTCACGAATTCTAACGGCTTTTTTCCAAAAGCGAGATCAATGCGTTTGTTTGAACCAAATAAATTTGTAACAACCGGAAACTCCGAACCTTTTACATTCTTAAAAAGCAAAGCTTTTCCCTGACTCTCGATCACGCGTCGATGTATCTCAGCGATCTCAAGATAAGGATTGACTTGGGCTGTAATTTCGATGATTTCCTTTTCGCGGAGAAGCGAATCAATAAATGAATGTAAGTTCTTGTGCATTCGTAGAAAAAAAATTAGCCACAGAGAACACAGAGGCTACAGAGATTAAAAGCAAAATTGTTTCTCTGTGATCTCTGTGTCCTCTGTGGCGAAAAAAAACTAATTATAATCGTAAAATCCTTTACCGCTTTTGCGGCCGAGCCACCCGGCATCGACGTATTTTTTTAGCAGCGGGCACGGACGGTATTTTGGATCGCCGAGGCCTTCATGTAATACATTAAGTATTGCAAGGCAAACATCTAAGCCAATGAAATCTGCCAGAGCCAGCGGGCCCATTGGGTGGTTCATTCCGAGCTTCATTATTTCGTCTATTGATTCTTTTGTCGCTACGCCTTCGTGCAAAGCAAAAACAGCCTCGTTTATCATCGGCATTAGGACGCGGTTGGAGACAAATCCGGGATAATCGTTGCACTCGACCGGAATCTTGCCGAGCTTTTCGGAAAGCCCTTTTACTTTTTTATAAGTGTCGTCAGATGTTGCGATTCCGCGTATTACCTCGACGAGTTTCATGAGCGGAACCGGATTGAAAAAGTGCATTCCGATAACTTTGTCCGGCCTGCCGGTTGTTGCGGCGATCTTGGTTATTGAAATTGAAGACGTATTTGAAGCAAGAATTGCGTCAGCCGAGGTTAACGAGTCGAGCTGTTCAAATATATATTTTTTCACTTCAAAATTTTCCGAGGCAGCTTCGACGATCAGCGAACAATCTTTCACATCTTCGAGATTTGTTGTCGGCGTAATTCGGTCAAGTATTTCTGTTTTTTGTGCCTCCGTCATCGTTTCTTTTTTTACAAAACGATCAAGACTCTTGCCGATATTTGCGATTCCCTTCGCGACAGATTCTTCATTTACGTCACATATGACAACGTCAAAACCAACTCCTGCCGCCGTTTGAGCAATACCGTTGCCCATCGTGCCCGCACCTATAACTCCAATAATTTTACTCATTGCTTATTTCTTATTTTCCTTTTTGGAATAAATTTATTACGAGGTTAAGGATAAACCACGCTTCAAGCTGAAACAAAACGGGCGACGAAACTTCTCCGGTTCGTCGCCTAACTTTGACTTTTTACTTTTGCCCTTCTTTTATTGCCAACTATTCGGCGGCGGGTTTGCTATCCCCGGCAAACGGCCGTACTGAGGATTGTCGAAATAGTGCTTACCGTCCTCGCTAAAAAGAAAGACAAGGCCAAAAATACCGATCGCCGTGCCGAACGGGAACGACATACACGCCATGATCGACGCGATGATCGCCCAAATCCTCGCCCATGACTTATCATTTCGCAGGCCGTATCCGGCGACAATCTTTGGAATCGAAAATAAAATAACAAAGACGAAAGCAAACACGAAAATCACGATCAAAATTGTCATGATCAGCTCGGGCGGTGGATCGCCAGCTTTTTGAGGTGCCGCTGATATCACGAACCCGAACAGTGCAATGTAGATAATGGCTATAACCGCCACGATGAAAATGTTAAAAAGCGTAAACAGCCAAAAAAATAATCCTAAAAGCCTGGCTTTGTCTCTAGGTGTCATAAGCCCTCCTCATCAATAACCAGATACGAAAAGCAGTCTTGAATGTTGCAAAAACGTCAATTCCGCTCGACAGCCATCGCGACCGAGTTTCCTCCGCCAAGACATAAAGCCGCAACGCCGCGTTTCGCATCTCGGCGTTTCATTTCATAGAGCAGAGTGGTCAAAACTCGTCCGCCCGAGTTGCCGATGGCGTGGCCGAGAGCGACGGCGCCGCCGTTGACGTTGACGCGGTCCATATCGAGGCCGAGTTCCTTCATCACGCCGAGAGCCTGGACCGAAAACGCTTCATTCAGCTCGAAAAGGTCAACATCCTTCATATCCCAGCCAGCCTTTGCGAGGACGTTTTGGACGCCTTTAACCGGTGCCATCATTATGAATTTCGGCTCGATGCCTGATGTTGCCGAGGCGACCACGCGCCCAAGCGGTTCAATTCCAAGACTCGACGCATTATCTGCCGATGTAACAACCAAAGCCGATGCTCCGTCGTTGACGCCGGGAGCATTGCCCGCCGTGACGGTTCCTCCGTCCTTTTTGAAGGCAGGTTTCAATTTACCTAAACTCTCGACCGTGGTTTCCGGCCTAACCGTCTCATCATAATCCAGGACTATCGGATCACCTTTCTTTTGCGGAATCTCGATAGAGACGAGTTCATCTCTGAATCGTCCGGCCTGCTGAGCTTCGTTAGCTTTGCGGTGTGAATTAAACGCGAAATCGTCTTGCTGTTCGCGCGAGATTTGATATTTTTCAGCCACGACTTCGCCCGTGTTGCCCATGTGCCAATTCTCGAACGGGCACCAAAGACCGTCGTGTATCATCAGATCGGTCGCCACTTGATTTCCCATGCGAAAACCGTCACGCGCCGTTTGGAGAGCATAAGGAATATTCGACATCGATTCCATACCGCCAGCAACGACATATTCGGCATCACCCAACTGAACCGCCTGAGACGCCAAAGCAACGGCCCTTAAACCTGAGCCACAAACCATGTTTATCGTCAGTGCCGAAACTTCAGGCGGCAAACCGGCCTTAATAGCTGCCTGCCGTGCCGGCGCTTGTCCGATGCCCGCCTGGACAACGCAGCCCATAATGACCTCGTTCACCTGCTCGCCGCTGATTCCCGCTCTTTTGACCGCTTCCTTAATCGCAATCGCGCCCAATTCCGGAGCCGAAAAACCTTTTAACAATCCCTGAAACTTTCCCGTCGGCGTCCTCGCCGCACTTATAATTACTGCATTTTTCATAAATTAAATTAGTTATGTCGGAATAATATAATAGTCCTCATCTTCATCATCGAATTGTTTCCAATCAGCAGGTGGATCAATGACTCTGAAACCATATTCACGCGGCACATTTTCGTGAGCCCACTTGCGATATTCGTTCATGTTTTTAAACGAGTTAGGTCCGTCTCTGAGTCCAGGAATAGGGTTGACACGGATAAAGCCGCGCCTGATTCGCTCGGTCACACCATCGCTAGGTGTTCAGGGCATTTCGCTCGAAAGGCCTCGTCCATTGTTGTTATTCTGTCATTTCAGCAATATTTTTGCTACTCTCCTACATCTTCGTTCCAGATTTCAGGATATTCGGCAATGAATCCGCCGAGTATGTCGATGCATTCCTGAGAGTCTATATCTATTACCTCAACGCCGTTTTCGCGCAGCCATTCTATTCCGCCCTTGAATGTTTGCGATTCGCCGACGATGACAGTTCCGATGCCGAATTGCCGAACGAGGCCGCTGCAATACCAGCATGGTGCGAGCGTCGTGACCATGATCGTATTTTTATAGCTTCGCTGCCGACCTGCTTTCCGAAAAGCGTCAGTCTCGCCGTGAATCGAAGGATCGCTTTCCTGCACGCGTCGGTTATGGCCGCGTCCGAGCAGATTCCCTTCGCCATCGAACAGAGCAGCACCGATAGGAATGCCGCCTTCCGAGATCCCTAATCGGGCTTCCTCGATGGCGACATCAAGCATCATTTTAAAATCCATAAATTAGTTTCCATAACCTTCCGCGGGTACATAGACCCCGACGACATCCGCAACGCCGCCCTTATCCGACGGAGGCACATACTCGACGCGTATCGTCCTACCGTTCCAATATGCGGTTGTAACAAAATTTGCTATCGACACAAATATTTGAGGTTCGTGTGCAGGCAAAGACCTGACCTGTAAAGGCAACTGTTCACGTCTATTTTCGACCACTAAAACCAACTGAGCGGAAACGCCTTGAATACCCTTTATTTCTACCTGTGTTATCTTCCCAACTATTATCCTTTTGCGTTTTTTTGGCATACTTTCTCCTTTGCACATAAGAGGCAGCTTTTATCTTACAAATGATCTAGGTTAATCTGAAAGTATGCCACAAAATTTTCAGCCCGGTGATTTTCTTGTTTTTCAGCTCGAAGCCGGCTTTGCTTTGCTGCGTCTGCTGGCTGTGGACGAGACGAATGGTGAAAAGACATGGCATCTGGCTGCTTATGGTGATTTTTTCGCAGATGTTGACAGCTGTGAAATTGCGGCAGCTAATCCTGATGATCTGAAAGTTTCCAATCCACACATTGCGCTTACGAATCGCGCATTTGAAAGCACACAAGTTGCAAGGATCGCAAATATTCCGTTAACAGAACGAGAATCAGCACCGCTCGCGGCGTGGAGAAACAATTCCAATCATGAAATTTCCGACCGCTCGGTCAGATTGATGCTTGGATTAAGATAGAGTTCAAGTGAGCCTGCGGCGGCGCAATTCTTTTGCAATCATTTCCAATTCGCGGCTGACTTGTCCGGCTGCTGACGAATTTTCCTGTGCGCGTCGGATCAGATATGGGATCGATTCGGCGACCGGGCCGTAAGGCACGTATTTCGAAACGTTATATCCGTGCTTCGACAATGCATAGGAAATATTATCGCCCATTCCGTATAGTTGAGAGAAAAATATGTTGGGATGGTTTGGCGCGATGCCGCTCTCGTGCATTAGCGACGCCAGGAGTTGGGTGCTATTTTCGTTATGGGTGGCGGCCACAAAAGACATGCTATTGAAGTGCCGCGTACAGTATTCAATCGCCGCATCATAGTCTGCGTCGGTGTCTGCTTTTGTGCTGTGGATCGGCGACGGATAGCCCATTGACTTCGCCCGCTCGCGTTCCTTTTCCATATATGCTCCGCGAACAAGTTTGACGGCCATTATATATCCGTCCAATCTCGCCTGCCGCCGGGTGTCCTTTAGATATTGCAGCCGGTCAGTTCGGTAAAGCTGAAGCGTATTAAAAATGATCGGCTGTTCGCGGTTGTACTTCTCCATCATCTCGATGGCAAGCCTGTCGATTGCGTCCTGTATCCACGAATCTTCAGCGTCGATAAAAACCGGTTGGCCGACAGAGTATGCGTATTCGCAAATATCGTTGACGCGATTGTGGATACGCTCGCTTTTTGCCTGGCTCTTTGCGTCAAGTTTCTTCTTTGCGCTCAAACGCTCCAGCGTTCCCAGCGGAGCGATGCCCGTTACTTTGAAAACAGCAAAAGGAATATTCGGATCATCCTTTGCACGCTCAATCGTGCGAATGATCTCGTCCTTTGTATTATCAAAATCTTCCTCGGTCGTCTTTCCTTCGACCGAATAATCGAGGATCGTGCCGATGCCTGAATTTCCAAGTTCTCGAATTGTTCTCTCGCATTCTTCGATAGTTTCTCCGCCGCAGAACTGTTCAAAGATCGTCGCTTTTATCAAACCCTCGACCGGCAGGCCAAGCGACAACGCAAACCTCGCGGCGGTCGAACCGAGAGCATTCAAGAACGGCGAATTCAGCATTTTGAAAAGCCTGAATTTTTCGTTTAGCTGTGAATCGGATTTGTCCGCAAAGGCCGTCGCGGTGTCCTGAAAATCCAACCGGAATTCGCTCATAAAGACGCGATTCTACCACAAAGACACAAAGAACACAGAGAGCAAATTGTCTGACGCAACGTTTTGCCGTATCATCTTTACTTTTACTTTGTGTTCTTTGTGCCTTTGTGGTGAATTGATTTTATGAGCAAGTCGCTTCCAAAAAGATCGGAAAACTATTCCGAGTGGTATAACGAGATCGTCAAACGTGCTGACCTCGCCGAGAATTCCGCCGTTCGCGGCTGCATGGTTATCAAACCTTACGGCTTTGCGATCTGGGAAAAGATGCAACGGGCGCTGGACGATATGTTTAAAGCGACCGGTCATGTCAACGCATATTTCCCACTTTTCGTGCCCAAATCGTTTCTTGAAAAAGAAGAGGAACACGCCGAAGGTTTTGCAAAAGAATGTGCTGTCGTTACGCATTACCGTTTAAAAGCAAATCCTGACGGCAAGGGTTTGATCGTCGATCCGAGTGCGAAGCTTGAGGAAGAGCTAATCATCAGGCCGACATCCGAAACAATCATCTGGAACACATACAAGAACTGGATCCAATCTTGGCGCGATTTGCCGTTGCTGATCAATCAATGGTGCAATGTCGTTCGCTGGGAAATGCGCACGCGGCTTTTTTTGCGCACTGCTGAGTTTCTCTGGCAAGAAGGCCACACCGCGCATGCAACCGAACAGGAAGCGATAGAAGAAACAGAGAGAATGCTCGGTGTGTATGCGACTTTTGCAGAAGAATGGATGGCAATGCCTGTAATCAAAGGCCTAAAGACCGCGAGCGAGCGTTTCGCCGGCGCTGTCGAAACTTATTGCATCGAAGCAATGATGCAGGACGGCAAAGCTCTGCAATCCGGCACGTCGCATTTTCTAGGACAGAACTTTGCGCGTTCTTTTGATGTGCAATTTGTTAATAAGGAAAATCAGCTTGAGTATGCGTGGGCGACGAGTTGGGGACTTTCGACGCGGATGATGGGCGCGTTGATAATGGCTCACTCGGATGACAACGGCCTCGTCCTGCCGCCAAAGCTCGCGCCGATTCAGGTCGTGATAGTCCCGATCTACAAATCGCCCGAAGACCTCGCCACAATTTCCGCCAAGGTCGATCCGCTCGTCGCCGACCTGAAGGCCGCAGGCATTTCCGTCAAATACGACGACAGCGACCACCAGCGTTCAGGCTGGAAGTTTGCCGAGTACGAACTAAAGGGCGTGCCTGTGCGGCTTGGGATCGGTATGCGCGATCTCGAAAACGGCACAGTCGAAGTTGCGCGCCGAGATACGTTGACAAAGGAATCGCAGCCTTTCGAAGGCATCACCGAACATGTCAAAAACTTGCTCGACGAAATTCAGGTATCGGTTTATCAGAAAGCTCTTAAATTCAGAGAAGAAAATACTTACAGCGTTGAGACATGGGATGAATTCAAAGAGCAAATCGAAAAAGGCGGTTTCATTCACGCCCACTGGGACGGCACTGCCGAGACCGAAGAAAAGATAAAAGACGAGACAAAAGCCACGGTCCGCTGCATCCCGCTCGACGCTGAAAACGAAGCCGGAAAATGTGTTTATTCAGGCGAGGCTTCGAATAGACGGGTGATATTTGCGCGTTCCTACTAGTCGCAATTTAGTTCAACTTTACCTCCCCCAAAAATTTTAGTATTGGCCGTCCAATCTTGGATGGCGCTACAAAGTTTTTTAGTTGCGAGAGCTAATGGTCGAAATATCTTGCTGGGTGACTTGCTGGTAAGTGCTGCGGATCTCGTCCCCATGGACGTTACAGAGGTTAAGATGGGTGACGGATTCGGCCACCTGCGGTGAAAAAATCCGCCGACCAAAGTCCACGTGCCTCATCGCCGAAGACTTACAATCATGCCACTGACAATTTTTATCTGATTTATTTTCTTGAACCATAGGCCGTGTCCTTCCCCTCACAACCCCTTTGAAAAAAATGAAGGGCAGCTACCCTTTTTCCCCGTGTTCTCTAAAGCTGCCCTTCCCATTGATAGCTCTTCGCTATCAAAACCAAACATATTGTCCCCACGGCCAGTCAAAAATGTCGGGAAGTGCGGAGGTGATCGATGAACTGACTATGTTCTCCGCTAAATTTTATATTTTTGTAAAGTTACTAACTTTAGCGAGTTTAGATGAAAGAAAAAGACTTGTCTGTGGGCGTTCGCACGCTTGACAAAGTTTTTTTTTGGCGCTAAATAGTGAGTGTTGATATGGCCTCGGGCATCTTTAAAGAAATTTGCCGCTTTGTGTGTTTTCGCACAAACAATCGATTTTGTTTGTGGTAATTTCTCTAACGATGAATGTCCATGAGGTTTGATATTCACATAAAATTATTGGAGAGATAAAGACAAAAGATGCCAGATAGTGCCAAAGGGCAAAGTCCGCTAAAAAACCACATACTTGCCGCACTGCCCGAATTAGAATTCAAACTGCTAGCATCCGTCCTCGAACCCGTCACACTCAAGCTCGGCCAGGCGATCTACGAGTCCGGGGATAAGATGACCCACGCCTATTTTCCTACGACGACGATAATATCTCTGCTCTATGTGATGGAGAACGGCGCGACGGCCGAGATCGGCGTGGTCGGCAACGAAGGCGTGCTCGGCATCGCGGCATTTCTGGGCGGCGATTCGATGCCGAACAGGGCGGTCATACAAAGCGCGGGGGAGGCCCACAGGATAAAGTTAGCCGATTTTAAATCGGCATTTAAGCTCGGCGGCACGTTTCAGAACATTCTGCTGCGTTACACGCAGGCTCTGATGTCGCAGATCGCGCAAACCGCCGTTTGTAATCGTCTCCATTCACTCGAACAGCAATTGTGCCGCTGGCTGCTGCTCAGTCACGACCGTCTCGACACGGACAAGCTGGTGATGACGCACGACCTCATCTCAAACATGCTCGGCGTCCGGCGCGAGGGCATTACCCTCTCCGCCCAGAGCCTTGCCAAAAAAGGCCTGATAAAAAATGTTCGCGGCAGCATCACCGTTGTCGATCGTCAGGGTCTGGAAAGGCAGGTCTGCGAATGTTACGCGGTGGTCAACAACGAATACAACCGCCTGCTCGGCCGTGGGATGTCAAGAACTTTCGGTTAAAACGCGTGCAGCCCGGCTCTATCTATGAATGCGAAATCGAGGGATTTCAGATGAGGGTTTGCTTTGCGTGCGGAGCACGCCAAATAACTTTAGCTACAGGTGGAGCAGAGCGGAACCTGTAGATGATGAGTGCCACAAATCAATAGCGTGTGAAACACGCGAGATAGGAGACCGCGAATCGTGACGCATGTTTCACATGCTGGGTGTGGTTGCGTTAACTCTAGCTACACATTCCGCCTTCGGCTTCATGTGTAGCTAAAGTTATTTAGTCTGCTCCGCAGACATTGAGCGAGGATGCCAGCGTGCGGAGCACGCCAAATAACTTTAGCTACAGGTGGAGCAGAGCGGAACCTGTAGATGATGAGTGCCATAAATCAATAGCGTGTGAAACACGCGAGATAGGAACCCGAATCGTGAACGCATGTTTCACATGCTGGATTTGTTCGTGTTAACTCTATCTACACATTCCGCCTTCGGCTTCATGTGTAGCTAAAGTTATTCCGTCTGCTCCGCAGACTTGATCGTTGCTGATATATATTCGTCATCGCGGGTAACGCTCACGCCGTTGCAGTCGCGCGTGTGTTTGTATCGTATGCCTTTGGAGTCGAAGGAATACCAGATCATGGGTTTGCCTCGGTAGTCTTCTTCTTCGACCCAGATTTCATCACCGTAGGCGTTTTGCGAGCGTTTTAGATTCGGGGCGAGGACGCTCTTGTCCTCATCGCCGGTTCCTCCGGCGAGATCGTCTTCAATTAAACTGATCTTACTGTCGGTCATCTGTCCGCCAACGCTATTTCTGAACGCCGAAGCGGCGTTCATGAGAACAAGAGTGTCCTCACTCCGTTTGAATTCCGCATATTGCTTGTCCTCATTGAGCTTTGGTGTAATGCCTGTCTTTTTGTAGGCCTGGCTTGCCCGATAGCTGGCGTTGTCGATGATGCAATATTCGCGCATCAATAACGCGTATCGAGGATCGTCGTCGGGAATGTTCGGATCGGCAAGCAGCCTGAACTTCGGGTCGTTCTTGGCTTCGTCGTATTCTTCACGTCCGGGAAAATAATACTTGTCTTTTGTCTTGTCGTAAGGCTCCGCGCCTCGTGTGTGCTGTTTCATCGCGGCTCCGATCTGCTCATTCCACATTTGCAGATAGCGATGAACGTTAGATTTTGGTAAGTCCAATTCCGCCGCGATCTCGCGAATGCTTTTTCCCATCTCCGACAGCGTTTTTATTTTGTCTATCGTCGGCCAGAGCGTGTTTTCACGGATCGGCTGATGATGTTCGTTTTCCGCAGAAAAACCGTGATGCTCGAAGCCGAGAAAATTTCCGTGAAGCCTTTTGACGACAAACGACGCGACGTGTGATTCGTCATAAACTTTTGCGCTGCTGCGAACCATCAACTGTTTGATATATCGTGCCGACGGATCGAGCCGGCTCTCGCCGATCATAAAAACGCTGTCGGCAAAGCGGCTGTAGAGCGACGGACAGCTTCCGGCGTCGCTGCCGCGTCGCGAATTGCGTGCAAGCACGAGTATCGAGATGCCGAGCCGCGTCTTTATCCTGTGCAGCTCGCGCATCAAAGTGTAAGTCTCGCGATACCCGTAAACCGAACGCTGCAAATAAGTTATGCTGTCGATTACGACGACCTTGGCTTTTGTTTTGGCGACGAGGCGTTCGACGAGCGGCGGCAAAACTTCGTCAAACGTGCGATAGCCTTCGGGCGGCTTGCGGTGAATATCTATATCGACGCGGTGCAGGTTTGACGAAAATTTGTAGCGGTTTTTGAGAAACTCTCCGTCTTCGGCGTTATGCTCCTCGGCATAGCGCATCGCAAATTGCTTCGGCGAAAGCTTTAGGTTCAGGTAAAGAACTTTTTGCGGTTCTGCTGTAACCTCGAACGGCGCGATCTTGCGCCCGCCCGCGATCGCTTCGGCGATCTGCACCGCCAAAAGGCTCTTTCCCACGCCGCCGACAGCCGTCATCACGGCTATCTCGCCCTCGAGCCAAAGCGAGCCCAAAAGCATCTTCGGCACAGGCGCCGAACGTGTCTCGCGCATCCAGTCGTTGAATTTCCTGACAACAAAACATTCGTCAAGTCCAGGTTCTTCTGCGTATCTAAGTGTGTGTTTCGCGTTCATGTGTTTTCCTCGCAAAAATGTTTCTTTACAAAAGACGATGTATGCTATATAGTTGTTTGTATCATGCACAGGATGCGATGTAAAGGTGAAAATGCTGAGAAAAAACAGTGGGACAGTGGGACAGTCACCAAAAACATTACGTAATTTCAGACTATTTTGTCGTGGATCGCGTCCAAGTGTTTGAATGCGAATAGGTTTCGCATTTTTCGAGGTTTTTGAGCTATTATTCTCGTGGAAAAGCGGGTGTTGTTAACACGAGTTGATGTTGATAAATTTAACCGATGAGCAGCTTGTCGAAATGGCAGTTTCGGACGACTCCGAAGCATTCGGCGAAATCGTTAGGCGTTGGGAACGAAAAATTTTCGCTCTCTGCTTTGGTATGCTCGGACGCGAGGACGACGCACGCGATGCCTGTCAGGAAGCCTTTATCGCAGCGTATCGCAACCTCAAGAACTTTCGCGGCGAGGCAAAAGTCTCGTCATGGCTGCACCGCATAGCGGTCAACCAGTGTTTGACAACCAAACGGCGTCAAAAGTCTCGTGCCGAGGATTTCCTCGACGACGAAGACGGAACGCAAGAGCGAACATTCGTCGCGTCGCCGCATTTGTCGCCCGCAAGAACGACCGAACAGTCCGAGCGATTGACGTTGGTCAGACAAGCGGTCGGTGCGTTGCCAACCGATCTGCGGCAAGTAATCGTAATGAAGGAATTCGAAGAAATGACCTTTCAGGAAATATCCGAAACGCTCGAACTGCCGCTCAGCACGGTAAAAAGCCGTCTCTATACGGCACTGAAGCAGTTGAAAATGAAACTCGAACGAACGCCCGTCGAGGTAGTTTAAAAGTAATGTTGAACAACGGTAACAAAACAAATTGCGAATTCACGAGCGATATCGTCGCTTATATCTACGACGAGATCAGTGCATCTGAACGCGCAAAATTCGAGACGCATCTGGCCGGTTGCCACGAATGCACGAATGAATTTGCCGGCATCTCGAATGCCCGTCTTTCGCTGTTTGAATGGCGAAGCAATGACTTTGCAGATCTCCCGACGCCGCAAATCGTTATTCCATACAAGGCGAAAAGTTCAACGAATGAAGAAGTTTCAGCAGGCTTGTTCGCCGGAGTTCGCGGTTGGCTTTCTTTCGCCAATTTCCCCGTCGCCGTCGCGGCCGTCTTGCTGTTGTGCTTAGGACTGGGATTTCTGATGCTGAATTATGTTGGCCGAGGCGATGACCAAATTGCTTCGAACAGCGGCATGCCGAAAATTGAACCAACGGATAAGCCTGTGATAAAGCCGACAGTTGAACCAAAAAAACCGGAAACTACAGTTATTACAGAGACGCCTAACGTTCAAACGAGTCGCGAGGTTCGCCCTGTCAAAGCTGCCGAAAACCGAAAACCGAAAACCAATAACGAAATAGCGGTTCGTAATCAAGCAAATCGAAACTTGAATGCGAAAGTTCCCGAGGCACCGACCTTGAGTGAGAATTATGAAGAGAGCGATGATGCGTCGCTCAGGCTTTCCGACCTTTTTTCGGAAGTGGATGGTTAACTAAATTCAATCAAAAAAATTATGAAGACGATCAAACATTTCAAACTACTTTTTCTAATCTCGGCAGCGCTTGTTTTTGTCGTTCCGGTAATAGCTCAGGACACCAAGCCTGCCGAACCGCCGCCGCCAGCCGTTGAGCGGCTTCCGCTCATTCTTCCGCCTCGTAATCTGGGACCGAGCACGCTAAAACAGCTTGGGCTCACCGACGAGCAAATGCAGCAGATACGCAAACTTAAAAATCTGACATTGCGCCTTGAAGCCTCCAAAAGGTTGCGCGAGGCCACGCGGCTCCTTGATGAAGCGATCTATGCCGACTATGCTGACGAGGCTGACATTCAGAACAAGCTGCAGAAGCTGCACGAGGCACAGGCCGAGGTCGCAAGGCTCAAATACATGAATGAGCTTGCGGTGCGCCGCCTTTTGACGCAGGAGCAGCTTATCCGATTTCGTGAGCTGCGGCAGCGTTACGACGAGATGCAAAAAGAGCGTGTAAAACAAAGACTCGACGAGTTCAAGCGTAAACTACCCCGCAGGCAGGTGACTCCATTACCCCAAACCTTCGTTCGGCCCGTCAGAGAAAAGCCGGTTTTGTAGAGGTGGGTAGATTGCACAAGGCGCGCACGTTGGCAAGGGCGATACACTCAACGTTGAATGTATCGCCTTTACTAACGTGCGCGCCTTGTGCATATTCGGGGTTCGTTATATTCTTGACGAATATTTCTTACCTGATGAATCCAATCACAAAATTCTTATTCGACCTGCAGGCGATAACAAATCTTTTGTGGGATTCGATCAAAGGGCTGGGCAAAAGGCCTCGGTATTTTGAAGATATCGTCAATCAGATGGACAGGATCGGCGTCGGGTCACTGGCGATCGTCGTGCTTACGGGTTTTTTTACCGGCGGCGTCCTGGTTTTGCAGTCGTATCCGACGCTGGAGTATTACGGGGCACAGAGCAATTTGGGGCAAGGCGTCGCGACCGGTTTGATCCGTGAATTAGGCCCCGTGCTGACTGCGTTGATGGTCGCGGGCCGCGTCGGTTCGGCTATATCCGCTGAACTCGGCTCAATGGTTGTGTCGCAGCAGATCGACGCGATGCGGGCTCTTGGAACGTCGCCGGTGCGCAAGCTTGTTACGCCTCGCGTTTTAGCGCTGCTCGTTTCGCTGCCGCTTTTGACGATAGCTGCCGATATGTTCGGACTGATCGGCGGCGGTGTAGTCGCGTACCAGCTTCACGGACTTGATTTGAATATTTATATCTCGTCCGTTCGGACCGGAACGAATATCGGCGACATCGTTTCAGGCATTGCGAAACCAATTGTTTTTGGCCTGATTATCGGGCTTATTTCGTGCTATAAAGGTCTGACAACAACCGGCGGCACCGTCGGCGTCGGAACGTCAACTACGGAAGCCGTGGTAGCATCGTCGATAAATATAATTATCGCAGATTTCTTTTTGTCCAAAATATTGCAGTCCGCATTAGAAAGCACGTTGTTTTGATTATGACGTTTGATGATTCAAGAATAAGTGACGCCGAGTTGTTCGATCCGACTGTGGATATAATTTCGGAAATTCACCACGACCGTCTTATCCCGGCGATAGAGTTTCGCGATGTCGAGTTGGCTTTCGACGATCAGGTCATTCTCGACAAGATTAGCTTTTCGGTTCGTCGCGGCGGGACGAAGATCGTTCTCGGCGGTTCGGGCAGCGGTAAGTCGACGATCATCAAACTGATTCTCGGGCTGGTCAAACCTGACGCCGGGCAGGTGTTTATTGAGGGCGAAGATGTTACAGATTTCGACGATGTCCAAATGATGCGCATCCGCGAAAATATCGGAATGGTATTTCAGGAGGGCGCATTGTTCGATTCCCTCTCCGTTTACGACAACGTTGCCTACCGTCTGCACGAAGAAAATCTTGACGAGGAAGAGGTCGAGCACGAGGTCGTTCGAATGCTGCAATTCGTCGGTCTCGAAGACGCCATTGACAAGATGCCCATCGAGCTTTCCGGCGGCATGCGAAGACGCGTTGGTATTGCTCGTGCACTAGTCGGCAATCCGGGAATTGTTCTTTTTGACGAGCCGACCGCCGGCCTTGATCCGCCTACTGCAAGAACCATCTGCGAGCTGGCGATTAAACTTCGCGACCTCGAAGATGTATCATCTATATTCGTAACGCATGAGATGAACAACCTTGAATATCTCTCGTCCGAATACGCGACGCTCGACCGAACGGGCGGCGTCAATTTTGAACTTGAGGGCGACCGATTGTGTCTCGTCAATACGGAGGTTATGATGTTGCGGCAGGGGAAGATACTTTTTAGCGGGAAAGATGAACAGCTTCGCCACACAGACGATCCGTATATTCAAAGATTTATCCGAGGAAAGTAATTAGATGCCGAGACGCAATCAAAAAGTTACATTGAGCGAGCTTCGCGTCGGCATATTTATGCTGGCCGCGCTGCTCGTGACCGGATTTTTGATACTGAATTCGAGCGGCAATTTTAATCCGTTCGAGAAGAAGCTAAATCTCAAAACACGTTTTCAAAGTGCCGACGGTCTGCATCCCGGAGCCGACGTTCAATTGGCCGGTGTCTCCATCGGCAAGGTCGAAGACGTCAAATTCCTTCCGCCCGACTCGCCCGAAGGCCAGCGGATCGAAGCGACCTTGAACGTTGTCGCAACGCTCGACAACAAACCGATCTCCGACCTCATACGCAGCGATTCAACAGCGCAGTTGGTCGCAACTTCCATTCTTGGAAACGACAAGATGATAAACATCGTCCCGGGAACATCGAAGGGCGCGCCGGTTGATGAGAACCAGTTGCTCGAATCGGCCGCCGGCAACTCGCTGACACAATTAACGGAAACGGGCAACGACCTTTTAAAACAGATCAAAAAAATCTCAGTTCCCGCCAACGAGATTCTCGACAAAGCCAATCAAGGCGAAGGCACGCTCGGCCGCATTATCAACGACGAGGCTCTGTATGACAACCTCGACACCGCCGTCGCTGAGACGCGTTCAACGATGACCCGTTTGCAAATCACGATTGACAAAATAAACAAAGGCCAAGGGAGCGCCGGAAAGCTCATCAACGATCCCGAGTTGTATAACAGTTTGAATAAAACGGTCGCTCAATTAGAAGCCATTTCAACCGACATAAGAGCAGGCAAAGGCAGCGCCGGAAAATTTGTCAACGATGATGCGCTGTATAACAATACCCGCGATGCCGTCTCCGAGCTAAGGATCTCTGCCGGAAAAATCTCGGCAATCGCCGATGACGTAAAATCTATAACCGCCGATCTCAATGCGGGCAAAGGCTCAGCCGGAAAGCTGCTTCGCGACGAAAAATTGTATGAGGACGCAAAAGTTGCGCTCGCCCGTTTTAATTCGACCACTGCACGCATCGAAGCGATCCTCGCCGACGTCCAGGCCGGCAAAGGCACCTTAGGCCGCCTCGTCACCGACGAAACCCTCTACAACAGCGTCAACCAAACCGCCACGAACGTCGCCACCTTCACCGGCGAAGGCACAAAACTCCTCGACGATTTCCGCAAAAATCCGAAGAAATATCTGACAATAAAATTAGAACTGTTTTGATAGTTAATTGTAAATTGAATAATTGTCAATTGGTAAGAAATATCTCTTCCAATTTACAATTAACAATTTTAGGAATGGTGCTCAGGGCGAGACTCGAACTCGCACGGATTGCTCCACACGCCCCTCAAACGTGCGCGGCTACCAATTACGCCACCTGAGCAGTAGGTTGTCAGACCTGAGATTTCAGATCTGAAATTTGAGATTTCAAATTCTTTACTTATTCACGGGCTCGCCTTCGTCGGCCAAAGCTTCCTCACCTTCCGCCGGTGCAGCCGTGCTTGAATTGGCATCGGCTGGAGCCGCGGTATTAGAGTTCGCATCAGCCGGTGCAGCCGTGTTCGAGTTCGCATCCGATGTATTTGCATCGGACGAAATCGCTGCTTCGGTCACAGTATCAGGATTGCTGCTCAAAACCGAAACGTTTCCCGTCAACGCAGGCATGGAAAGCAATAGCGCCGACAACATAAACAGAGTAGCGGCGCAGATCGTGATCTTAGACAAAACCGTCGCCGTCCCACGCGGAGCCAACGCCGAGCTTGAAACATTACTCGTAAACAACGCGCCCGCATCCGTCTTTCCAGGCTGAAGCAATACAGCCGCGACAAGCATCAGGCAAGAGAGAAAAAATAATCCGTACAAAAAATAAACCATCTTTTTAGTGAATAGTGAACAGTGAACAGTGAATAGTTTAGAGTGAATAAAGCTAATGCCTGTTCACTGTTCACTATTCACTATTCACTATTCACTGTCTTTCAAAATTCACGATCTTTGCGAAGCTTTCCGCTTCGAGGCTTGCGCCGCCGACTAGTGCTCCGTCAACATCCGGCTGCGACATCAGGGTCGCGATGTTGTCCGGCTTGACCGAGCCTCCGTATAGAATGCGTGTCTTATCCGCGATCTCTTTGCCGTGTATTTCGGTAATGATCTTGCGGATAAAGCCATGCATTTCTTGAGCCTGTTCGGGCGTCGCGGTTTTACCCGTTCCTATCGCCCAGACAGGCTCGTAAGCGATAATGATACGTTCCATGTCCGCAACTGTCAAACCCGACAGCCCGTTGACTAACTGGCCTTTCACAACCGATTCCGCACTTCCCGCTTCCCTTTCAGCCAGGCTTTCGCCGACGCAAACTATCGCCGTCAGTCCTGACGCCAAAGCTGCTTTCGTCTTTTGATTAACCGACGAATCAGTCTCGCCATAAAACTGTCGCCGCTCGCTGTGGCCGATAATCACATGCGAGCAGCCGACGTCTTTCAGCATCACTGGAGCAACTTCACCGGTATGTGCGCCAAAATCGTTCTGCACCCCACAATCCTGCGCCGCAAGCTGAATATTCGAACCTTCGAGCCGCGAAGCAACCGTCTTCAGTGTTGTAAACACCGGAGCGATCACAACTTCGCAATGGTTCGCATTCGCCACCAACGGCTTCAAAGCCAAAGCAGTATCAACCGCTTCGCCAAGCAGCTTATACATTTTCCAATTTCCGGCAATTACTGGTTTTCTCATAGTCATTGGAGCGGAAACGCGACTGATAAGAAGCGAGCATGCGCTGATGAGGCCGCACGCTCGTTCGCACTCACGTTTCTGCCCGTATCATTTATCATCTAACGCTGCGACGCCGGGCAGAACGTCACCGGCCAAAAATTCAAGAGTCGCGCCACCGCCGGTTGAGATGTGCGATATTTTATCATCCAAGCCGGCCTGATTGACGGCAGAAACTGAATCGCCGCCGCCTACTATTGACGTTGCGCCATTTTCAGTAGCTCCCGCAACGGCTTTGGCGATTGCCGTCGTGCCTTCGTCAAAAGGCTTTTCCTCGAACATTCCCATCGGGCCGTTCCAGACTATTGTTTTCGCGCCATCGAGAGCGTTTTTGAATATCTCGATCGTTTCAATACCTATGTCGAGTCCGACCAACCCGGCATTTGTAAAAGCGATTGGAATTACTTTTCGCGAGTTCAAAGGATTGTAAGAATCGACAACCTGATGATCGGTAGGCAAGAGCAGTTCGACGCCTGCATCCTTTGCCAATTGTTCGATCTCAAGAGCCTTCGGCATCATCTCGTCTTCGACAAGCGATTTGCCGATAGTGAAGCCTTGCGCTTTAAAAAAAGTATATGCCATCGCTCCGCCGATTAGGAGTTTGTCAACTTTGCGTTCGATGAGCGATTCGATGACCGGAATTTTGTCTGAAACCTTTGCTCCGCCAAGAATAGCGACAAACGGCCGTTCAGGTTCATGGAGAGCTTTTCCTAGAAAGTTGAGTTCCTTTTCCATCAACAGCCCGGCGACGCAGTCATCGACATGATGCGTGATGCCTTCGGTTGAGGCGTGTGCCCGATGAGCAGTGCCGAAAGCATCATTGACATAAACGTCACACAGCGATGCGAGCTGTTTTGCAAACTCGGGATCGTTCTTTTCTTCTTCGGCGTGAAGCCGAAGGTTTTCGAGCAGAAGAACATCGCCGTCCTTCATTCCGGCGACCTTAGAAGCCACTTCATCGCCGATGCAATCATCAGCAAATGCAACACTTAGACCGTCTAACTTCGACAAATACTCGAATACCGGCCGCAAGCTGTATTTCGCTGCATCATACGGCATTCCTTTCTCTTCAGCTTTGTTTTTGTCCTTCAAAGGCCTGCCTAGATGCGATGCCAAAATGACCTTTGCTCCTTGTTCGACAGCATATATAATCGTCGGCATTGCTCCGCGTATGCGAGTATCGTCGGCAATTTCGCCGTCTTTTATCGGGACGTTGAAATCGACGCGGATAAAGACACGTTTTCCTCGAATATCGACATCCTTTATCGTTTTCTTGTTCATACCAGCGACTATTTTTCGAGGCCGACCTGCGATTTTGACATTATTTTGTCGTTTTTAAACGTGAGAATAATGGCTTTGAAATTCTCTCCGTCCCATTTATTGACAGAGAACCGCATTCCGCCGCCTGAGGAGCTGCTCATCTCGGTGCCTTTGCTGCCCAGGATATTTTCAACCTCGGAGCGGGGCATGCCGATCGAAAGTTGCTGATACTTCGCCATCGTCAGTTCGACTTCGCTTTTTGGTGCTGGCTTTGGAACTTCCTCGTCCGTGTCAGCGCTTGACGGCGTGGCTTGCTCTGCCGGCGAATTACCTACCTGTTTTGCAAGCTCGCTAAGCTTTGGGCAGGAGCAACCCAAAACGACGAGAAAGAGAATCGCAAGGCATAAGTTTAACGAGTTTTTCACGAATCGATCTCCTATTGATCAAATGTCCATGTACCTTTAGACGCGATAAATTTAACAAGATCGCGGATGCGGCATGAGTAGCCCCATTCGTTGTCGTACCATGAAAGAATTTTTATGCACGTGCCGTCGATGACCTTTGTATTTTCGGCATCGACGATTGAGGAGTTTGAATTTCCTTTAAAGTCTATCGAGACAAGTGGCTCTTCGGAAAATGCGAGAATTCCTGCTAATTCTTCATTTGCGGCATCTTTTAAAACACGATTGACTTCCTCTGTCGAAGTTTCTTTCTCGACGTTCATAACCACATCGACTAGCGAAACGTTCGGCGTCGGGACGCGGACGGAAATGCCGTCGAACTTGCCTTTCAATTCGGGAATGACAAGAGCGATCGCTTTGGCGGCGCCAGTCGAAGTCGGGATCATTGACAGAGCTGCGGCGCGTGCGCGGCGAAGGTCTTTGTGCGGAAGATCGAGAAGCTGCTGGTCGTTCGTATAGCTGTGGATCGTGTTCATCAAAGCGCTCTTGATGCCGAATTTTTCGTGAATGACTTTGGCGACCGGAGCGAGGCAATTCGTCGTGCACGAAGCGTTTGAAATAATGTGATGCTTGCCGGCGTCATACATATTTTCATTAACGCCGAGAACTATGGTGATGTCTTCGCCTTTTGCGGGCGCGGAAATCACAACCTTCTTTACGCTGCCGCGAATGTGCTTACCCGCATCCTCAGCTTTGGTAAAACGGCCCGTCGATTCTATAACTATGTCGGCACCAACATCTTCCCAAGGAATCTGTGCCGGATCTTTTTCAGAAAATACGCGAAAACTGTCGTGATCGACGGTGATCGTGCCGTCGGCGGAGCTGATCTTCTGCTCCAGATTGCCCATTACCGAATCGTACTTGAACAAATGGGCAAGCGTTTTGGTGTCGGTCAGGTCATTTACCGCCACCAGATCGATGTCCGGGTCGCCGAGCCACGTCCGGACGACCGCCCGGCCGATGCGTCCAAAACCGTTTATACCTACTTTAATAGCCATTGTGATTTAGATTCCTCCATAAAAAGTGCGTATATTAAAATGTTGAAGATACCGCAAATACTGATAGAATTCAATGTCGGCTTAAGCGAAGCCGACGCCAGAATGTTGAAACAAACGGAATTTTGCGGACGTAGTAACGGTTTGTTGATTTCTGATTCCAACGTTAATTTAGTGCATATTTATTGACCCATAATGAAAATTTCGCGATTAGGCATTAATTTTGTATTGATAATGTTGGTTTGTGCGCTAGGTGTATCGGCGAAAGCACAAGATGCTCCGCAAGTTGCGCAAAATGTCGGAGCTGACAGATCGCTGCCCATCTCGTCCGAAAATGCTACCAAATCAAAGTCCGATACACCGGCATTAAGCCTCACCCGCGTCGGCGTGCAGACTGCGCAGCCGTTGCCACTTTCGTTGCAGGACGCGATTCGCAGAGCATTGGAAAGTAATAACGACATCGAAGTTTCGCGCGGCGACGTTCGGTTTCAGGAAACGCAGGTGCGCTCGCTGCTTGGGATTTACGATCCGATTTTTTCCATCACGCCCAATTATACGCGGAGCAGGACGACCGGCTCTGACGCCACAAACGATTTCCGAATAAGTTCCGATTTCAGCCAGTTCATCCAACGTGGCGGCGGAAACTATCAGTTGTTTTTTAACAATCAACGGACTGAGAATGCCTTTGCTCAGGCTCAGGTAAGTTCCGGCTCTGTTTCGAGCGGCGTGGGAAGCGCGATCTTCTCTTCGAGCCTCGGCGTTTCCTACACGCAGCCGCTGCTCAGAAATTTTCGCATCGACAGCAAACGGCAACAGATTATCGTTGCAAGAAAGCGGCTTGAGCAAACCGACGCCGATTTTCGTCTCAGGACGACCGAAACGATCACGCAGGTACAGCGCTCCTATTGGGATTATGTCTTTGCGTTGCGCAACCAACAGAATCAGGTAGCGAATGTAAATCTGGCACGAGAAAATCTGCGACAGATCGAAGCAAGGATCAACGCCGGCGCTGCCGCACCGCTTGAAAAAGCCGAGGTCGAAACCGAGTTGGCAAACCGCGAAGGCGACCTTCTACTGGCCACCCAACAGGTCGGAGTTGCCGAAAATGCGCTCAAGCAATTGATTCTTCGAGACCCGCTCTCGAACGAATGGTCGCTCTCGATCGTACCGACCGATGCGCCGAAATTCAGTCTCGACGCGCCGAGGCTTGATGACGCCTTAAAGGATGCGATGGATAATCGTTTCGAGCTGCGGCGGCTGAAACTCCAAAAAGAGATCAATGCCGCCGATATAAGATTTTTCAAGAACCAAACCAAGCCGCAGATCGATCTGAACACGACATTTTCACTTGACGGCCTTTCGCGTAGCGGGACGAATACAGAATTCAACACCAATCTGCTGACCAGTGGGACTGATATTTTTCTTTTCAATTCGCTTAACATGACGCGGGCGACGCTTGGCCTGCCGATACTGGAAAATCCGCCGGTTACAATACCTGCGTCGCCGTCGTTTTTCTTTGGGGGATTTAATCGTTCACTGGCAAATATATTTCGTCGAGATGCTCCGAATTTCTCTGTCGGTGTGACGATCTCGTTTCCATTCCGCAACCGGACGGCAAAGGCAAATCTCGACGGCGCCCGCGTCCAGGAACAGCAGCTCGAAGCCCAAACGCGCGGCCAGGAACAAATCGTTATCGTCGAGGTCAGAAACGCCGTCCAGGCCGTCGAAACCGCGCGGCAGCGTGTTCTAACCGCCCGCCGTGCCCGCGAAAGCGCCGAAATACAACTCGCCGGCGAGCAAAAACTCTACGACGTGGGTCGATCCACAACCTTCTTGCTTTTCCAACGCGAGAACTCCCTAAACAACGCCCGCAACGCCGAGATCCGCGCCGAAACCGATTACAACAAGTCACTCGCCGACCTCCAGCGCGTCACGTCAACCGCCTTCAGCGCAAACAACATCACTATCGATTCACCGGTCCCCAATATTAAGTAACGAGTGGAGTCGCTCGACTGGAGCGCAAGCATCCTGCTTGCCATGTGCCTACGGGCGGAAACGCGAGTGTGAACGAGCGTGCTGACTCTTCAGCGCATGCACACTCGTTCACACTCACGTTTCCGCCCGGTCTCGCTGCTTTCTGGCAAGCAGGATGCTTGCCCTCCAGTCAGATCAACTAATTCTTAGGCAAACAAATTCTCGCCGTCGGATTCTGCGAACACACTAATTCTTTGAAGGCATCGATCTCTGCTTTCTGTTCCTTGATCTGCTGCTCCAAAGCTTCTATCTGAACCTGCTGTTCCTTGAAGGCGTTGACAAAAGCCAGGCTCAAACGGTCGTATTTGACGCCTTCGACCTCGCCATTTGCGTTATATGTGACAAGCAAAGGTTCGATCGCGGCGACATCTTCAGCGCCGAGGCCAAGATCGTGCATTCCGCCATTTTTCCAGTTGAACGTGATGGGTTTTAGTTGGTTGATGAGGTTAATCCCGAGGCCAAAACCGTTGATGTTGGTTTTGTATCGAAGCGAAGATGAACAAGTCGCGATTGTGTTAATATTTCGACAAACGTTGGTAGTTCCTCCAGGTTCAAATGTGCCGATCTCTAATAAATGCCCTGTAATTACAGTATCTGAGGTTCGACCGATATTTATCGCATTGCTTGCCACAGCTATGGTCCCCGCCCCAATTGCAGTAGCAAAAGTTAGGTTGCTGGCTGCTGGGTTCGCATCGTTACCGATCATGGTATTGTTGCTGCCTGTGATATTGGCATCACCGGCACGCCGCCCGAAAAACGAGTTAAACCCGCCCGTGGTGTTGTTTTCTCCCGCAGAGCGTCCTACGAACGCATTGCTTCCGCCGCTCGTAGTATCAAGCCCTGCGTTCAGTCCAAAAAACGAGTTGCTACTACCCGTTGTATTTGACGTTCCAGCCCTGTAGCCAAAAAGTGAGTTGAACGCTCCCGTAGTGTTTGCGGTTCCGGCGGATCGTCCAAAAAAAGCGTTCTGGAGGCCTTCCGTGTTTGAAGCCCCCGCTTCACGCCCGAAGAATGAATTCTCACTTCCGGTAGTGTTATCTAACCCAGCGTTGCGACCGAAGAATGAATTCGAGGTGCCTGTGGTGTTCCCCGCTCCCGATGCTACTCCGAAGAATGAATTGTCTCCGCCAGTTGTGTTTGACTCGCCTGACTCACGGCCAAAAAACGAATTCGAATTGCCCGTAGTGTTTGACAAGCCTGAACTCTCGCCAAAAAATGAATTTCCACCGCCAGAACCGTTGTTTTGCCCAGCAGACCTGCCGAAGAAGGAATTGAAACTTCCAGTATTAAGCTGACCTACGAGATTTCCAACAAAAAGATTGTTTGTCCCGGCATTGCTAAGAATGCGACTGTTATTTAGATTGTATTGATTCACCGCGTTTACGGTGTTTCCCGTCAGTGTGCCGGCGACGGTACCATTTCCGACAATTCCAAAATTCGCAAATCCTTGCCCCAACACATTATTTTGAATATAGTTTCCACTTCCGGCTGTCGGTGGCCGTTCATTCGTCATTCGCGGATCGGTCGTGAGAACAAATTGATTCGCCGCAACGCCGCCGAGCTGAAGGGCGTTGCCAGCGGTGGTTGCAATGTTGGCGAAGGCAGCGTTTTCGGAATTGAGACTTTTTACGGAATATGGTGAACTGCTAACTTTTTGTCTCGGATCCAAGATCGTGTGGCCGCCAACACCCGCGTTACGAACACGGATCTCTAAAAAACGGTCGGCTCCGGGAAAGCCGCTTCCAAAATCAAGCGTGACTGAAAATACTCCGTTTGCAACAGCAACTGCATTTCGCGAAATAACCGAGCCGATCTGCACGCCGCCGGAAATGCTGTCGTAAAGCAGGAACTCGAAATCGTAACTGCCGTTGGCGGCACTTGCTCCGTCTTTCATGCTGCCCTGTGGTAAGTAAACTCCGTCGTCTGGGCGCGGCTTTCCAGCGCAGAACAGACAACGAAAGCCAAAACCAGGAACGCGATGGCCAATACCTTTGACATTCTTATTATCCTCCAAGAAAAAAATTGTGGTCAGAACTCATTGTGTCATATAAAGTTTTAGAAATAAAAGGATTTATGTTTGGGCGTTGTCCTAAAGCTGTGGTGCTAATGTAACCAAGACTTTGCGGACTTTGCGGCTTTGCGTGAGATCGGCTTTATTTCACGCAAAGACGCTAAGATCGCAAAGAAGAAATCGGCCCGTCTTTGTATTTACCGGCAACTCTGCGAAAATCCTTGCAATGAAAATTTCAGCGGTGATCATCGCCGGAAATGAAGAAGAGAAGATCGCAGATGCAATTCGTTCGGTTGAGTGGGCCGACGAGGTTCTGGTAATCGATTCGGAAAGCACCGACCGGACATGCGAAATCGCAGAAAGTTTAGGAGCGCGAGTCATAATAAGATTGTGGCCGGGATTTTCGGCGCAGAAGCAGTTTGGGACAGAGGCAGCTTCGTTTGACTGGATTTTAAGCCTCGATGCGGATGAACGAATCTCGCCAGGGCTGCGAGAAGAAATTCAAAGCATTCAGCAACGATCTGACAATCAAAGTACAGACGGTTACAGAATACCGAGACTCACTCATTATATGGGTCGGCCTATTCGACATAGCGGATGGTATCCTGACTGGCAGCTTCGTTTGTTTGATCGCCGAAAAGGAAAATGGAAGGACGTTTTAGTCCACGAATCGGTTGGAATGTTACCGGACGCGAAGATAGAGAAACTTTCAGGCGATATTCTCCATTTCACGGCAAACGGTGCGCTTCACCATCACGAAATGATCGGCACGCGATACGCACCACTTGCGGCGCGACAGATGTTAGCGGATGGCAAGCGAACTTCTCCGCTCCGCATTGCAACCGCCGGTTTCATTGCCTTTTTTTCTGCGTATGTGTTGAAACTGGGCTTTCTCGACGGAGTGCCGGGCTTTTGCATAGCACGCTTTGCTAGCCACCATGCCTTTCTAAAGCATTTATATTTATGGGAGTTGCAAAACCGGGCGGAAACGCGAGTGTGAACGAGCGTGCAGATTTGCCGTGTTCTGGTTAGCCGCGCAACGGCGAATATTACAACTATTCAGTCTTTCGTCTCATCAAACTCTTTTAAGTTACTTGAATTTGCGTTATATTTTTTATATGGCCTTGTCGAATCCAATAAGATACGTTTTCACAGTGTTCGTTGCTGTTCTGCTTGGCTGCGTCGGAGCGTTTGCCCAGAAAGGCGTCGATACGCAGACGCAAAAGATCAAGGACGACGGCAACAAGGTGACGACCCGCAGCAGCGACGCGACTCGCTCTTTTGATTGGGGCAAGGGAAAGACAAAGGTTCGCGACCGTTTGCCGAATCCTTACAAACTGGCCTCGCGGCGCAACATTTTGATCGAGAGTGTGATCGACGTTTTGCGTGAAAGGAATATTGTCGTGGATGACGCTTCTTCCAGAATTAAGGACGGTATCATCGTCACGCAGCCTTACGTGTTTGCAAAAGGCGCGGTCATCACGCAGAGCGAGTTGACTCGATACGCCATTCTCGAATCGTCCGATTCGGCCTGGACGCGGGCGCGTTATACTTTGACGATCGAAATTCAGCCGATCGACGGCATCCAAAACAACGTTTCGGTCATCGCAAAGGTTGAAGGGCGCGCCGGCAACGGCCTCATGTCCGAATGGCTGACCCTGAGAAGTTCCGGCACGGCAGAGGACGAGTTTATTTCCAAATTAATCGAACGCGTTACGGGCAATTCGCCCGAACCGGTTCAGGATAGTTAAGTTGTCATTTTATGTTTTCGAGACTCTTTTACATTTTGTTTGCCTTTTCTTTTGTGACGCTTGCGGCCATTGGTGCGAATGCCCAAACTGGCGCGGACAACAGGCCGGCGTTTTATCCCGGCGAAGACATGCCAAAAGGCGTTAAAGAAACCTACGTAAAAATGCGCATAGAAAAGGAAAAAAAGGAGCATGAAGAAATGCTGCGGCGAGCCGAAGAAGTACGTAGTCTTTCCGAGCGTCTGGAAAAATCATTTGCGCAAAACGGGAGTTTCTCGGACGAAGACCTCAGCTTATTGGCTTCGCTTGAGAAAGACGTTAAAAAAATCAGAGAAGATTTGGGCGGCGACGGCGATGACGAGAAAATTGAAGAAGTTCTCGGATCAGAAAAAACTCTCTCGTTCGCCAATGCCGTCAAAACTCTCAAAACTGCTGCCACAAATCTCGCTGACGAATTAAAAAAGACAACGAGATTCACGATTTCCGCTACGGCGATAAAAACCTCTAACACCATGATCACGGTGGCACGATTTCTGCGCATCAAAAAATAATTCGGATTTGTTCGCTTTATGAAGATTTTCTGCGGCTTTGTTGTTTTGCTTTTAGCCGTTGTCCTTCCGACTTATGCGCAAACTGGCGACGATCACGTCATCAGCGTCGATACATCCATCGTTGTTTTGAACGCTTCCATAACGGATGCAACTGGAAAAACCGTCGGCGGCCTGGATCGAAAACTATTTCGCATCTACGAAGACGGCGTCGAACAAAAGATCGAATCTTTTGAGGCCGAAGAAACGCCGTTCGCGGCGGTAATTCTTCTCGACACTTCCGGCAGCATGGAAAACCGGGTGTCGCTCGCACGTTCGGCTACGATTCAGTTCCTTGAAAAATTGCGGACGCGAGATAATGCGGCGATCTTCAATTTCAACTCAAAAGTCGAAATGGTTCAGGATTTCTCCAACAGCCGCAACATGCGCGAGCAGGTGTTCGATCTAAAGGCCGACGGCATGACTGCCCTCAACGACGCGATCTACAAAGCCGCCGAGATTCTCTCAAAACGCCCCGAAAAGCGGCGCGCGATCGTCGTACTCTCTGATGGAGCCGACACTTTCAGCAAAGCCTCGGATGGCAAAGTTTTGAAAGCCGCACTTGCAGTCAACGCGACGATCTATTCCGTCGATATGTCTTCACCCGCTCTCAAGCCTAACGAACGAACGCAAAACCGTTCCGCGTTGACAAACTTCGCCGAAAAGACCGGCGGCAAATACATCACAACACCGGGCGGCCTCGCAATGCGTGATGCGTTTACAAAGATCGTCGAGGAACTTGGCACTCAATACACTTTGGCGTATCAACCATCAAATACAAAAAAGGACGGCAAATGGCACTCAATAGAATTACGAGTCTCAAAACCAAATCTCACAATTCGCACCCGCAAAGGCTACAACGCACCTAAGCGATAGACAGGAGACAGGAGACTTAGACCTCTCTTGTCTCCCGTCTCAAGTCTCTAGTCTCCAGTCTCCAGTCTCAGGTCTCCCGACTCGTCTTGTTCTTCTTCTTGTCCTCGTGACGATCGAAAGCGAGTTGAATTAATTCATCAATAACTTGCGGAAATGCTTTACCGCTTCCGGCCCACATTTTTGGAAAACCGGAAGCGTCGGTGAGGCCTGGCATTGTGTTGATCTCGTTTACAAGAAGAGCACCGTTGTCGTTTCGCAGAAAGAAATCGACGCGTGCGAGGCCTGAGCCGTCGATGGCTTTAAAAGCCGTGACAGCCATTTGCCGGATCTTGTTTGAAAGCTCATCGGAAACCGGCGAAGGCACGACGAATTCGTTATTGCCAGTGCCGGAATATTTCTCGGTGTAATCGAGGAATGCTTTCGAAGCGTCGCGGATGATGTATTCGCCGGGCAGGCTCGCTTGAGGCTGGTCGTTGCCGATCACAGCGCATTCGATCTCGCGCATTTCCAGTGCTTCTTCGACGATGATCTTGCGGTCGTATCCGGCGGCGAGGCTAATAGCAACGCCGAGCGATTCCCTGTCGACAGCTTGTGAAACGCCGACTGACGAGCCAAGATTCGCGGGCTTCACAAAACACGGAAAACCGAGCTTCGATTCGACCAGCGCGAGTGTTTCTTCACGGTTAGTTTCCCACTCGTCACGCAGGAACCAAACGTAATCGCAAATCGGCAAACCAGCATCGCGAAACAGCGTCTTCATAAACGCCTTATCCATCCCCGTCGAGCTCGCCAGCACACCGCAGCCGATATACGGCAGATCGGCCATCTCGAACAAACCCTGAATCGTGCCGTCCTCGCCGAACGTGCCGTGCAGAACGGGAAAGACGACGTCTAAAGAGACGGGAGACAAGAGACGGGAGACAGGAGACAGGAGTTCTTTCGTCTCTTGTCTCTTGTCTCCTGTCTCTTGTTTCAAAAGTGACAACGACTCCTCGGCATCAAGCCACACACCTTCGGGCGTGATTGCGATAGGCACGATCTCATATTTCTCCCGATCGGCCTGCTCGATAACGGTCTTCGCCGAGCGGATCGAGATCTCATGCTCGCCCGAACGCCCGCCAAAGATAACTCCAATGCGTGTTTTCATAAGTGAATTCAGGCCAAATCCATCGAAGCCTTCAAGCCATTTTCGATTTCCGTCATTATTTCAGCCGACAATTCGCCGAGCTTTTGTTTGAGTTTACTGCGGTCGAGCGTGGTTACTTGATGACAAAGAGCGACGCTGTTTTGCGAAAGACCGCCGTCGCCCGCCTTCAACATCACCGCAGTACGTGGCCGTCGTGCTTGGTTTACCGACGTGGATATGGGGACGACGATAATGCTGCGCCAATTTGGTGTCAGATTAAAACCGTCGTTAGAGATGACGACTACGGGTCGCCTGCCGGTTTGTTCTGAGCCGGATCGTGGGATCAGATCGGCAACATAAATGTCGCCGCGCTTCATTGCGAAGCCTCATCAATCGCAAGCAAACACTCGCCGGCGGCAGCTTCTAAATCTTCGTCAAGATCAAACTCGGTACCGCCAAATTCAGACGCGTATGCTGCGATCTCAGCAGTTCTTTCTGCCCGCCATCCGGCAGTTCCGCGGTTTGCCAAAAAATCGACAAAATCAATCACCTCTCCGATTTTATCCGGGGGTAAAGCGTTGATCTTTTGTATCAAAATATCCTCAGCGATCATGAAACCAAAATATCAGATTTTGTGTTACTTGCCAATTTCGTGTTCGTTCGCCAGTCCCCATTTCTCGATCTGCCGCCGGTGGCGGAGGATGTGGACGATGGCGTGTTCGAGAAGCTGTTCGAGGTCGTAGGTCGGGCCCCAATGGACGGTCATCGAGACGGCGGTAATTTCGTCTTCGCTCAACTCCCACTTGTCGGCGAGCGTCGTCTCGGTGTAGGCCATCATCGCATCGAACTCCGCCAGCGACTCACCGTGAGCAAGTTGTCGCTTTTGCGGCGAGGCCCTCGTCATCGAAAACGCGTCGCGAATATAATCCGCATAACCATAACCCGCCGCGACCACATGCGACATCACCGTCCGCACCGAACGGCAATTCTCATCCGCCGTCTCCGCATCGACGACACGCGAGTATTGCTCCTCCGACAGCCCGCCGATCAGCGCACGAAATTCCGCCGCCGCCCGCTCATACTCATCCATCATCGCGCCGACCGCGCCTTTTCGATAAGTTTTATTCATGCTTTGTGTGCAATGCTAACGAAATAATTAATTTCTTCAGATTAATGGTCATTAGGATTTTCAAACAAAAGACCTTCAGCTTCTGCGGCCAAATTCAATTCGCCGTCAGCCGAAACAACAGTAAGAGGCGGCAAGTCATTCGCTAGCAATTCGTCGTTCGCGTCGAGAGCTGCCGCTAATTGAACTGCGTCGTAACCTCGTAATGCATGCTTTGTCGCCATCTTCATGGCGACAGATAAAAGCTCAGGTGAAATATCGACTGTCAGATAGCGGTTTGTCAGGTCATGATTGAAAGCCGCCAGTGAGTCTGCGGCGTAGCTTTTCGAGATGTCTTCACCTTTCAACTTTCTTGCAATTGTCGCGGCGACTTCGACTCGCGTTATAGCGGCCAAAATAATTATATTATCGTTTTCTGCCTGGGTGAGCTCTTCGACAAAATCCGAGCCGGCTTCTCTGCCATAGCGCTTGACGATTGCGCTAGTATCAAAGAAAAATGAAGGCACTTATCGACGCTCCCTGATAACGGTTTCGGAAAAAGACTCACCGGTTACGATTACCGGTTTGAAATTGCGCCGCCACTCGGGATCAGGTTGTCGGAGGGGAACCTGCGAAATGAGGCCTTTTCGTTTCATAGACGCGATGAATTTCTTTTGCTTTTCGCTGTAGCCATTTACATCCTCGTCCGCAAGTTCTCTGGAAAGCTCGCGAATGATCTGACGTTTCTCGGTTAGCGGCATACCTTGAATTTCTTTTAATACTTCTGCTGGTGTCATAAAATCACCTCTCGAAATTCTATCACGAAATATGAAAGTGTTAACACAAGAACACCGTTCAGAACCGACATTCCTCTCAGCGTGTCACGGAAATGCCGTTGCAGTCGCGCACGAATTTCATTTTGTTGCCTTGAGCATCGAAGGCGTACCAGATTGCCGGTCGGCCGATTGTGTCTTCTTCTTCGATAAATATCTCGCGGCCGTCGGCGTTGAGTGCTCGTTTGAGACCTTTTACTGTGTCGTCGATAAGATCCGATTCGCTTAGTTCCGATTCTGCAAAATCAATTTGGCTGTGTTCCTGCTCGCCGCTGTTCGGAGGCGGTGGAATTGCGTCAATCGGATTGTCGCCTGCTTCCACCGCCTTAGTAAACTCAGCATACTGCGGGTCATCGCCTAGTTGTGGAGTGACGCCGGTCTTTTTATATGCCTTATTTGCCCGGGCGCAGGCATTTTCGATAATGCAGTATTCGCGCCATAAAAGCCTGTGCTCATAAGTGTTCTCGTCCACATACGGGTTTGAAAGCTCGTCGAATTTCGCCTGTCGCTTTGCTTCGTCGTATTCTTCGCGACCCGGAAAATAGAATGCGGATTTGGTTACATCGTTCGCCACCGGCGTTGGCAAAGCATTTCCGTCATCCACAGGCGGCCGCCACATTTTCAACAGACGGTGAACGCTCGTTTTCGGAATGCCGAGATCGGCGGCGATCTCGCTGAGGCTCATTCCATTATCTGAGCGCTGTTTGACGGCATGTATAGAGTCCCAGCCGCGCGTTCGACGAATATCGCCAAGAAGATCGAACTCCGCGGAATAACCGACAAATTCCAATCCCAAATAGTTGCCCCCGATTTTCTTCAAATGAAAAATCGGCACATGCGACGCCGTGTAAAACAGGATATTACTGCGCTTTTTCAAATGCTTTAAATAGTAGCTCGACATCTCAACTCGATTCGGCCCAATGGCAAAAATGCTGTCTGCGTAGCGCCCGAGTAAACGCGATTCCTGAAGGTCTGTGATCTCAATCGCTTTTGGAAACTCACGCCGATGCGTGTGAGCGAGCACAAGGATCGAAAGGCCGAGACGTTTTTTGAGCAGGGTGAGCATCTTTATCATCGGCAGCGTTTCACGCGCTCCGTAATAGGAGCGTTTTATGAATGTGATGTTGTCAAGGATAAGAACGCTCGAACCTCTTTGCGCGACAATATCTTCAATCACCTTGCGCAAGTTTTCCGCAAAAGCTGCTCCGCTCGTATTAGACACCTCATCGATGTCAATTTCTACGCGGTCGAAATTTCGCGAAAACCGGTAATGCTTGTGCAGGAATTTCGCTTTGCCGCCCGCGTGATCCTCGGCATATCGCATCTCGAATTGCTTGTCGCTCATTTCGAGGTCGATCAGCAGCACTTTTTGAGGTTCCGCGTTCATCTCAAACGGCTCGAACAGGCGTCCCGTGGCAATGGACTCAGCGATCTGCGTCGCAAGCACCGTCTTTCCATGGCCCGTATCGCCAAAGAGTATCGCCAGCTCGCCCTCATGCCATAATTCACCAAAAAGCATCTTTGGGATTGGCCGCTTCTTTGCTTCCTGTATCCATTCGTTAACCGTTTTGACTCTTACTGTGTCTGTTGTAGTGATTGTTTCTTGTTGTGTGATTGTTTCGTATTCCGTGTTCATAGTTTTTTCTCTCGTGGTTTGTTAATCGCTTTTTCAGAAGATGCTAACACATATTCGTAATAAATGCAACAGTCTTTTATCTGTGCAACTGTTGCATGAATAAAATCTCTTGACACAGACAAAACAATATGATATACCTATTCATATCATCTGGATTTTTGACAACTGAAAAATGATGACCTTTTCCAAAGTTGATAACAACGCACTCAGGTTTGGAACGCTGTGGAACGGCTGGAACGCGATGGAACGGTTGGAACGGTTGGAACGATAAGGAACGGCGGTGTTACAGTATCGTCTTTCCCAATGCCGACAGGATAAGTTCGCAGGCGAGTTCGACGGTGATGTTGCTTTGGTCGAGGAGCGGGTTGACTTCGACGATCTCGAAGGAGCGCATGCCGCCGTGGGCGGCGATGATCTCTAAGGCAAGATGGGCTTCGCGGTAGGTGGTGCCGCCGCGAACCAGAGTTCCCGAGCCTGGGGCGAATCGCGGGTCGATCATGTCGATGTCGAACGTCACCGCGTAACCGCCCGGAGCTTTTGAAGCGATCTTGATAGCTTCTTCGACACACACGGCCATACCGCGTTTATCGATGTCGCTCATTGTGAAGAAATTATCACGCAGGCCGAGGCCCTCGATCTGACGGCGTTCACCGGGGTCGATGTCGCGTGCTCCGACATGAGCAAAATATTTAGGATTTAGCTTTGGCGAGTAACCGCATAGATTGACCAGCTTGTCGTTGCCATGTCCGAGTAGCGTCGCCAGCGGCATACCGTGAATGTTCCCCGACGGCGAAGTATCCGGCGTATTGATGTCTGCATGCGCGTCAAACCAGATCAGCCCGATCTCGGTTCCCTTTTGCTTGTAGTGATTGGCAATCGCAGAGAAGGTCGCTATGGCAATCGAATGATCGCCGCCGAGTAAGATCGGCAGTTCGTCGTTATCGAGCATTTTGCCGACTGTGTTGATGATGTTCTCGCTAGACGCGAGCATTTCGGCGAGATGTTTAGGATTATCGCCGTTCGATCCCGGTTTTGGTTGGACAACAACAACATCGCCGTGATCGACTACGCCATATCCCGAACGAATATGATCCGCAAGATTCATTCCGCGAAATTGCGTCAGCCGCATGGCGTTGACGCCCAATTCGCTTCCCATCTTCCCGGCGGCAAAGCCGAGTGGAATTCCTAATATACCTACGTTCTTATCCGTCATAGTTCTTTGAACCACAGATTAACACGGATGAACACAGATAAGAATTCCATCTGTGTTTATCTGTGTCCACCTGTGGCTAAAATCTTATTCCTCGCCGAACTTGTTTGCAAAGAGTTTGGTGATGTGTTCCAATGCCGCCTGCTCGTCAACGCCGTCTGTCGCGATAGATAGTTTCGCGCCAAAGCCCGCCGCAAGTTGCAAAACGCTCAATATATCTTTGCCATCCGCGCTTACACTTGTGTCTTCGCGAGTGAGCGTTATGCTGCTGCTGAATGTGTTCGCGAGCCGCACGAGTTTAGCCGCCGCTCTGGCGTGCAGGCCGAGCTCGTTTGTGATGCGCAGGCTTCGCTCAAGCATCCTTCTTCATCTTCTGCGGCTCAAGCAGCGTGCTTGTTCGGCAGATTGCTTCCTTGCCCTGATTTTCAACTTCTTTTGCCAACTCGTGCAGCGACACGTTTTCTTTATTGAACGACGCAAGCTTTATCACCATCGGAAGATTTACGCCGGTGACGATCTCGACCTCGTTCTCTTTGAGAAACATAGCAGAGATATTTGTTGGCGTGCCGCCAAACATGTCGGTCAAAACAAGAACGCCGCTGCCCTGATTGACCTGAGAGATCGCGCGTTCGATCTCGGCCTTTGCCATCTCGACATCGTCATGCCAGCCGATTGAGACAGCGATTATATGGCTTACATCGCCGACGACAGCTTCAGCAGCCGCGAGAAGCTCGTTTGCAACCTGGCCGTGAGATACGACAACACCACCGATTCGTTTTATTTCGTTCATAGAAGATTAACTTTAAGATATTAGGAAAATAGCTTAATTTGAAGTCTGAAATTTGGAATTTGAAATCACTTCTGAATATCCCGATGTGTAACCGACGCATCAAAGTTCTCATTCTTAAGTGCGTTGCGCAAGCTGTTCGCGACCATAACGGAACGATGTCGGCCGCCGGTGCAGCCGACACCAATCGTCAAATAAGATTTCCCTTCGCGTCTATAGCGCGGCAGCAGATACAACAAGAGATCGATGAACCGCTCGATCGTTTCATTAACTTCCGGTTTGGCCATTAGATATTTGACAATTTTCTTCTCTTCACCCGAAAGATGTTTTAAGTCCTTTTCGAAATAAGGATTTGGCAAATGACGAACATCAAACAGCAGATCGAGGCCGTTTGGGCTGCCGTATTTATGGCCGAAACTCACGACTTCGACCTTTAACGGCACGCCTTCGTCGGAGCCGCTAAACTCCTGCACGATTCGGTGCCGCAGAGTGTGAACTGTATGATCCGAAGTGTCGATGATCAGATCGGCGAGCTTGCGAACGTCTTTGAGCGCTCGGCGTTCGGTTTGAATGGAGGCGAGCAAACCCTTGTCTTTGTCCGCCGGATGCGGCCGACGGGTTTCGGAAAATCTGCGAAGTAAGACTTCGTCCGATGCTTCAAAAAACACGACAAAAGGAGCAAGTTTCTTTTTCGTTAATCTTGCCAGTTCGTTCTGAAATTCAGAAAGAAAATGACGCTCCCGAATGTCGATCACCAGAGCAGCTTTTTCTATCGCAGGCGAGCCGTCTTCGCCCTGAACAAGCAACCGGCTAAACGTAGAGAGCATCGTCAAAGGCAGATTATCAACGCAAAAATATCCGAGGTCCTCAAAAGCATCTGTCGCCGAGCTCATTCCTGACCCGCTGAGTCCGGTTAGAATCACGAATTTCGGAAGGTCCGAACTTTTCCGCTGCTTTGAAGGCATAAACAATTACGCCGCCTCGTCATCAAGCGTTGGAATTATAGAAGCCTTGGTCGCGCGATGCGATTTACTGATAACCTTGTCCTTCAATTTCCGGGCCTGTTTCTCGATCTTTTCGATGGTCTGCGACAGCGACTGATACATATCCGAGATGCTCGATTCGGCGGTGAGAACTTCGCTTCGCCAATTGATCACGATCTCGGAGCGGTGCATGCCGCGTTCGACTTCGATGATGACGTGAGCCTTTGCGGGTTTGCCGTCAAAAATATGATCGATCTTCTTAAAATGTTCTTCAACGTGTGATTTTAATGCGGGTGTTACCTCGATATGTCGTCCGGTAAATTCAAAGTTCATGTTTTTATCTCTCTATGTTTAGTAACGCGAAATTAAACAACTGTCTTACGCTCCCGAGAGCCGGGAATATTCATCTGGTCGCGGTATTTCGCGACCGTTCGTCTCGAAAGCTTGACGCCCTCGTTGCTAAGAACGCGGGCGATCTGGTCATCGGTCAACGGTTTTTTTGTGTCTTCATCTTCGACCATTTTCTTGATCCTTAATTTTAGGATGCGGGTTGAAACTTCTTCTCCTTCTTCATTTAGCATCCCTTCGCTAAAGAAACGCCTTAACTCAATCACACCCTGCGGAGTGTGCGCATATTTACGGTTAACGACACGCGAGATCGTCGAAAGATGCATTCCAATGTCGGCCGCGACATCTTTGAGCATCATCGGTTTAATATGCTCGACGCCTTTATCAAGGAAATCACGTTGGCGTGAAACAATACACTCGACTACACGATAGATCGTCTGCCGTCGGTGCTCGATGTTTCTAAGCAGATCAACTGCCGACCTAACTTTTTCTTTAATAAAATCTTTGGTCTCCTTCGTTGTATCGGTTTGATCGAGCAGTTTGTTGTAAGTCTGGCTGATGCGAAGCCGCGGACTCCCGTCGTCAACAAAGAAGATTACGTAATCCTCTTCAAGTTTTTCTACATAAATTTCGGGCGAGACGTAAACCGCGTCTTTGGTCGAATATCGCCTGCCTGGATAAGGGTCTAACTGCCGCACTTTCTCTAGCTCTTTATCAAGCACGTTAAGATCGACACCGGTTGTTTTTGCAAGATGCTGCAGCCTGTGTGGCTGAAGATCTTCCAAGTGATTTCGAACCAGATCAGCCGCCAAGCTCTCACCTTCGCCGGCAGATTCCAATTGAGCCAGAAGACATTCGTTGACATCAAAAGCCGCACAGCCAACCGGGTCGAGCTTCATAACAGCTTGCCTGGCTCGCTCGACGGTTTCGAGCGACGCATTGCACATTTCAGCAATCTCTTCGATACTCGCCGACAAACGACCGTCCTCGTCAAGATTTCCTATTACAAGAGTTGCGGCTTCTTCGGTCTCGCTGTTCAGGCTGAGAAGATGCAACTGCCATTCGAGTTGCTCGCTGAGCGACGGCGCGTGGGTCAAAAACTGTTCGAAACTTGGCGAGTCGTCTTTGTATTCGATCTCTTGGGTTCTATAGCCTGGGTCGAGATAATCCTGAAACTCGCGCCCGTAATCGATCTCGTCAAAGGAGTCGGAAGTTTCGGTATGAAAATCTTCGTCAGTGTTTTCTGCGGCCGGTGTTTCGTTGTTCCCGTTCAACGACTGTGTTTCGGGCATGTAAGGTTCGGCATCGGCATAATCGACGATTGGGTCAACGAGAGCGTTTGCATCCGAGTCGGCGCCATTTTCAAAATCGGTGTCGCGGCCGTCGGAATTTTGGTCGAGGATGTTGTCGGATATTTCCTGAACTTCTTCGCCAGGCTGGACTTCTTCGAGTAGCGGATTTGCGACCATTTCCTGTTCGATCAGGTCATTTAGCTCGAGCGAGTTCATCTGCAGCATTTCGATACGCTGACGCAGCTGAGGCGTCAAAACCATCCTTTGCTGAAGTTGGTGTGTGAGTCGCAAAGAAGACATAATCCGGGTGGAGCTAACAGCTAGTTCGACGGCGTCACCTATCCGAGCAATAGTGATGCCAGTTCAATTATAACCGAGTTTGACTGGAAAATGGAAAAGACTTTTATGTTACAAGGTGAACCTTTCACCTAGATATAACCGCCGCACGTCTGGGTCGTCTATGAGCGTGGCGGGATCGCCTGTTCGGAGAATTTTGCCTTCGGAAAGAATGTAAGCTCGGTCGGTAATGCCCAGCGTTTCGCGGACGTTATGGTCGGTTATCAATATGCCTATACCTTGTCGCTTGAGATATAAAATAATCTCGCGAATGTCGTCAATGGCGAGCGGATCTATTCCTGCAAATGGTTCATCGAGAAGAATGTAGCGCGGATCGGTCGCAAGGCACCGTGCGATCTCGACACGACGCCGCTCTCCGCCGGACAGCGAATCGCCGCGAGTTTTTCGAACATGCGTGATGCCAAATTCTGCGAGCAATTCTTCCAGGCGCGAAAAGCGTTTGTCGCGTCTCATTTTCATTGTTTCGAGAACGGCTAAAATATTCTGTTCGGCCGTGAGCTTGCGAAAAACCGAAGACTCCTGCGGAAGATAGCCAAGTCCGAGCCGCGCCCTGAGATACATCGGAAGGGTGGACACATCGCGGCCATCTAACGAGATCGAGCCAGTTTCGGACCGTTCGAGGCCGACCATCATGTAGAACGTCGTCGTCTTTCCTGCTCCGTTGGCTCCCAGCAATCCGATGACTTCGCCCGGTGCGACTGAGAGACTTACATCGTCAACAACTCTTCGAGCTCCGTAAGTTTTCTGAAGATGCCGAGCCGAGAGCGACTCCGTGTCGAATGGCGGCGAGCTTCCATTTGAGGCGTCAGGTTTCATTTGTTCGGTCTATTTACCCTGCACCTTGTAAATGGATTTGTTTCGGACAGTGGCTGACTGCTTCGATCGGCCTTCGCTGACAACACGCTTTTCACGCATGTAAACGGTTAGTTGAGCAGCCTGTGATGAGCCATTTACGTCATCATCGACGGTCGCCGGACTGCCGCGAAGAACCGCAGTCTCATTATCGGCAGTGTATTGCAGCCAGTCGCCCGAACCGCGACGGCCCGGCTGAGTTACTACAACATTTGTTTCGGCAACCGTTTTTGCAACCTCGTTATTCTCGTTTAGATGAACATCGGCTGAGTTAGCAGTTATCCGGTCGGTTCCTTGTCGGATGTCGGTATTTGTACGAAATTGAATAAGCCTTGCGTCGCGAAAATATGTCATCATGCCGGCGGATGCAAAGACAGGAACAGTTGCGCCGGAATTCTTCTTATCTATCCTGGCATTATAAGCAACGCTCTGAACGTGGCCTTCGGCCATGAACTGGCCTTCTTTTTGTTTAATCGTAAACTTGTCGCCGCGAACATAATTATCTTCCTGCCAGCCGCGCGCATTACCTATGTAAACTGCTGTTTCAGTCGGTTGGTCGAATTCCGCAGTTTCAGATGTCATAAAAACCGGCTTGTCCGACTCGGCAAATGGAGCAGCGTTTCCCATTTGTTTGAGATTGTAAAATGTCGTGCTAACCTTGCCGCGAAGATAGGAATGCATCGCTCGTGTGTCCCAATCGATTTCCCTTGCCTTTGCCCGGTATTTTAAATCCCAGACCGTCGGTTCGCCGCCTCTTAGCCTGACAGTTTCGTCCGATTGAGTAAAGGTCATTTCTGCCGCGACTGCATTGCGGTCGAGTTCGGTAAATTTGGCGTTTCCGGTCGCGGTCAGTTGCTCTACGTCCTTTGACCGCTCGCTGAATTGGGCGGTCAATTTGTCGGCAAGCAATATCTGGTTTCCACGTCCAGGTTCCGAAACAGTCGGAACCCGAACGGTCTTTGTTTTCCGTCCGCCGTCGCAGGTTTTGGCGTTATTTCCGGTTGGATAAAACTCGCAATCGAAACGCGGAGCATTGATCGTTGTTTTATAATTTTTGATAGCCGCAATTAACGGCTCAATATATAGCTCGGCGTTGCCAACTGCTTCGGCGCGGCTGATGTCTTTGCCGTTCGTATTGAAAATGGTTTTCACGACATCGGCTGTAACTCGTTTATTGGCCGCATCCGAGGTGCCTTCAGGAGCATTAAGGTTGATGGTCGTTCGTCCATCGGTTCGCAAAGCATCGATCAAGCCTTGGCCCTTAAATGAAACGCCAATTCCCCGCCCGGCGGAAATCGTGACACGCGAATATTCCTTGCTCTCATTCGGAATGATCTCGGCGTTGCTTTGTCCTATAGCATTTGCGTCGCGGAGTTGTCGCGATTCGTTGAATGATGCATTCAATTCCGGCGCAGCGATTGTCGTCGTCCGTTCGGCCGTCATTTGACGAGCATACGCGTTGCCGCGAATCACGGCGTTCTTAATCTTTCTATCTGGAAACAAATCGGCATATAAAAAATCACCTTTTAGGTAATCAGTTCCCTGTACGATCTCGCCGTTGCCGTTTAACACAATCTTGCCGACAGTTTGCTCATAGATTGCTTCGGTCGCCTTGATGTCCGTAGGTTTATCATTAGCCGTCGTTACAATATGAGCACCATTTTTTAACTCGAAGCGATCAGCCTCTTTGTCATAGAGAGCATAGCCCGAATCTATAGTTGTCGCAGCGGCGCCTGACTCAGAGGAAACGATGTGAACATTATCAAAAAGCTCAAACGTCTTTAACTTTGACGATTTTGCATCGACTCCGTCAAAAGAAACTGAGACTCGGCCGGCGTTGATATTAGTCGTTTGCAGGTTCCCTGTTGATTTTGCTTTGGATTCGATATTGATTGCTACGTTATCGCGGAAATGAATCTTGTTATTGGCCTGATCGAATGAGGCCGAAGCTGAGTTGATCTTTGCATAGCGAATATTCGATTTCGCAAGCTCAGGCGAGTCAAAAGTTTCGACCTCGACGTCCTTGAGTAATTCGATGACCTTTTCGCCAATCTTAACCATTGCCCCGAAGGATTTGCCGCGAACATTATTGCGCTCGAATTCAACCAACTCGTCTGCTTCGGCGGTCTCGTTCTTTTTGGTGTAAGTGACGTTGTTGGTTTTGACCTTTAACGCTTCGCTTGTTTCGATCTGCACATTGCCTTTCAAATAGGTCGTGAAATTTTTATCGTCTTCAGGAATATAGAGCGCCGATTCGGCGGTCATTTTATTGTTTAAGATTCCGTCGCTGTCGTAGGTTTCAAGATAGACGTTCTCTAGCTCTTGGTGATTGTCGGAAAATGTTTTGGCAGAGTCGGCTTTGATGTAATATTTAGAGATGCCGCCGTCGGATTCAAGCCTTTCGTAGCCGCTCACATCGGCCACCACATCGGTCGAAAGCTGCGTGTGCTCGCTCTTTAATTTGAACGGAGATTTTGAATGCTCGCGATAAAAACCGACCACGACGACAAAAATCGTAACCGCAATAACGCCGATGGCGCCGATGCGGAAATACTGCGGCAATTTTGCCCGCAACCTGTATTCGTTTTGATTGTGGAGTTCCTTTTCCGGCACTTAACCTAATTATCCGCTCTTAAATCCTCGACGACAAGCTGCAAACGGGTGTTTCCCTGCCATGTATTCGCCTCTGCGACGTAGGCTAATTCGATGCGTGAATTGGGTTTGAGAGTTTGCCCCTTTGAACGCTCAACGCCGTCCCACCAGACAGCCTCAAATGGTTTGTTATTATCGCCAACCAGCTTTAATTTCAAATGCTTGTCCTTCATCACATAAGGTTCTTCTCGAAGGATGAGATTTTTAGTCAGGAATATAGGCTTTGGATTGCCGATACCGAAAGGCTCGAAGCCGCATAGATCCTCAACTAATGACAGGCTAAGCGTTTCCGAAGTGACTACGGCATCGATCTTAAGTTCTGGAATAAGTTCGTCAGGCGTGAGGAGATCAGCGGCATAGGTGTTTAGGCGTTTCCGCAACTCCTGAACGTTCTCAAATTTGATCGTCATCCCTGCTGCCCCGGCATGGCCGCCGAATTTTTCAAAAAGCTCGCCGCAGGATTCGAGTGCATTCAATAAATGAAAGCCCGCGATGCCTCGCGCACTTCCGTGACCGACGCCGTCTTTTAAAGACAACACGATTGTGGGACGATAAAGCTTTTCGGCAATACGCGAAGCAGCGAGGCCGATCACGCCCTGATGCCAGCCTTCGCCGGCGACGACGACGAAATGCTTGCCGTCGTGATCTTCGGTTTCGTTCAATGCAAGCTCGGTGATCTTCTGCTGCATTTGTTGTCTCTCGCGGTTCCGGCTGTCGAGCAGCGACGCAAGCTGCCGAGCCTTTCCAAAATCCTGCTCCTCGAAAAGCTCGACAACGTGTTTCGCCACATCCATTCGCCCCGCAGCATTGATACGCGGAGCGATGCGAAAGCCGATATGATAGCTCGTCATATCAGAACGGCAATCGGCGACTTCCATCAAAGCTTTGAGACCGTAACTGTCGGTCTTCGGCAGGTCGATCAAACCGAGAGCGACGATGGCGCGGTTCTCGCCGGTCAGTTCCATCATGTCGGCGACGGTTCCCAGAGCAGCGATTTTCATTAAACCCGGAACTTCGTGTTCAAGATCATTCTCACGCAAAAGTGCGTGCGCGAGTTTGAACGCAACACCCACACCGGCGAGATGTTTATCCGGATAAACACAGCCGGGCTGATTTGGATTTACGATTGCGATGGCCGGGGGAAGCTGCTCGCCTGTTTTCGGCAAATGATGATCGGTAATTATCACGTCAAGCCCGATGCTGTTGGCAAATTCGACCTCTTTAATACTGGTTGTCCCGGTATCGACGCTGATGACAAGCGTAACGCCGTTGTTATGAGCCTGTTCGAGAGCAGGAATATTGATGCCGTAGCCTTCGGTAAATCTGTTCGGAACATGAAATACAGATCCCGATCCCAGCATCGAAAGCATCTTGCGCAGCAGCACCGTCCCGGTCGTGCCGTCAACATCGTAATCGCCCCAAATGAGTATTTTCTCGCGATCGGCAATCGCCTTCTTTATTCGATCAACCGCCTCACGCATTCCCTTTAGCAGTAGCGGCTCATGAAGATGCTCCGGCGACGGATTCAGAAATTGCACTGCTTTTTCCGGCGTCTCATGCCCGCGCGAAATCAGCAGAGCTGCTATCAGCGGCTTGACTTGTAATTCAGTTGCCAGCCTGCGAACCGTTTCTTGGTCATGCTTTCGTATGGTCCACCGTTTCTGCATAAGAAAAAAACTTAACGAAGTCGCAAAGAAGTAAAGACGTAAAGAAAGGAAAAATTGGCTGCTTTGCGGGCTTTGCGTCTTTGCGGTAAAAAATCAGTTTACTACAGGATTTATTACTCCTTGCGACAACAAAACCAAGAGCACGACGCCGAGAATTAGGCGGTAGATCACGAAGAAGGCGGTCGAATTGCGTCGTAAATAGGCAAGCAGAAACCAAATGGATAAATAACCGACAATACCCGACGCGACCGTGGCGACGATGAGTGGAATAAAGCTATCTGCCGGTAATATTTTTAAAGCTTCGCTAAGCTCAAGCAGGCCGCTTGCAGTTATTGCGGGAATGGAGAGCAAAAATGAAAACCGTGCGGCCGTTTCGCGTTTTTGTCCGGCCAGGAGGCCTCCAGTAATCGTCGAACCTGAACGACTCGCGCCTGGCATCAATGCCAACACTTGAAAAAAACCAACCACTATTGCATCGGTCAATCCGAGGTGCCGCATTTCCTTTCGCTGCTTGCCGACATACTCTGCAAAAGCAAGCATGAGGCCGACTACGATCAGCATCGTTGCGATGATCCAGAGATTTTTGGTGCCGCTGCCCTCAATGAAGTCTTTGAACAAAAAACCAACTACTCCAATCGGTATCGAGCCAAGTATCACAAGCCAGCCAAGCCATGCCTCTTCCGAAAGCCAGATCGGACGAACGCCGTCCGTGCCCGAAAATCTCATGCCGCGTTTTCCGGTCAACAATGCAAAGTGATCGCGCACAAACGCAACTGAAATCCCCAAAATATCACTCGCAAAATAAACAAAAACCGCCGCCAGCGTTCCCAATTGGATAACAGCCATCGTAGCTGTTATCTGTTCGGCATTTCCGTCATAAAGATTTGTAAAACGGCTCGCAAAAACCAGGTGAGCGGTCGAACTGACAGGAATAAACTCGGTCAGACCCTGAACGATGCCGAGGATGATGGCTTGTAAAAGATTCATGCAGAGAAATCTTGGTCGATTCCATTATCAGTTATCGATAATGAATTTTCCACTACGACCGGTAATTCGCTTTGCTTGCGATTCGGTCATAAAGCCATGTGGGCATTATCTTGCCTAACCGAACAATAGTAGCAAGCTGCCACGGGAAGGCGGCGAATTTCTTTTTCTTTTCAATAGCTTTGATAAAATGCGGAACAGCGTCTTCAAGGTCCATTATGAACGGCATTTTGTTTTCACGACCGGCGGTGAGCGGCGTTCGGATGAACCCAGGTTGGATGATCGTCACGTCGATTCCCTTTCGCGCGACATCGAGTCGAACACTCTCAAAAAACGCAGTCATTCCCGCTTTACTCGCCGAATAAGCGGCGGATTTTGGCAGCCCGCGAAAACCTGCAAGGCTGGATATTGCGACTAGATGCCCTGAACCACGTTCAAGCATCTGCGGTAGCACAGCGTGAACCGCATTTACCGCCCCGAGTAAATTAATGTCGATAAGTTTCTTGACTGCGTCCGGCTCGTACTCGTTATTGTTCCCGCCGATACCAGCGTTGGCGATCATTATGTCGATGTGGCCAAATTCATCATGAAACTTATTTGTCGCACTGTGGACGCTGTCACTATCTACAACATTGCATGGAAAAACCCTCGATCTCCCGCCTGCGGCATCGCATTTAGCAGCAATTTCAGTAAGCAACTCACCCCGTCGCGCGAGCAGACCGAGCGTTGCGCCTTTCTTAGCCATTTCAATAGCCAACGCCTCGCCGATACCGCTCGATGCGCCCGTTAGAAATACTGCCTTGCCTTTCCAGTTCATTGCCAGACTTATAATATAATAATCGCGAGAATCCGTTTTCAAACACCGATATGAATGACTTATTACGAAATCAGAAATTGGTTGTTTTGGGGCTTACTTTGCTTTTTTGTAGTTGGCAACATGGATATGGTCAACAAAAGGATATCAATGCGTTTTATGAAACAGGCGCAACGCCATTGATGGAAGCCGCGAAGGATGGCACATCGGACGAAGTAAAAAAGATATTAAAAGACAAGCCAAAAGTCGATATTAAAGACCAGTATGGTTGGACATCTCTTATGTATGCCGCTGATGCACCTAAGCGCATCCCAAATTTTGCGTCCCGAGGGTTAGCTCTGGGCACTACGAGGTCACCGGTAAAAGAAGAATTGAATTTAGAAAGCTTAAAGTTACTTCTCGAAGCCGGAGCCGATCCAAATGTGAACGACAGAAGAGGTATCACGCCATTAATGATTGCTGCGTTTCGAGGTCGAGTCGCGTTTGTTGGGTTGTTACTAAAAAAAGGGGCAAAAGTAGACGCAATGGATCAAAAAGGCTATTCCGCATTCAGTTACGCGAAGGCCAATGGAGATAAAGAGACAATAAAGTTGCTAGAGACGGCTGGAGGCAAAGGTATTGAAGTCGAGAAGTCCGCCTTGCCAGGTAGATTAAGTCCAATAGACGTGCTTCCGAAACCGCTAAACATAGCTACAGAGGCGAAATCGGACTATCCTATGGAGGCAAGACGTGATGGAGTACAGGGTGTTGTACGCTTCCGTGTTTTGGTTGGAACTGATGGAAAGATAAAGAAGATACTCTTGGTTACTGGTTTGCCTCGTGGTTTGACGGAGTCAGCCACAAAAGCCGTCAAAAAACTTACGGTCGAACCTGGGAAGGATTTGGGACAGCACGTGGAATATTGGGTTCCGATTCAGTATGTATTCACATTGTATTAGACTTGAATACTCTCCGCAGCCTACACTTCTACGATGGTAGTCACGATCACAGGCTTTGAGCTGAGCTTTTGCTGCACGTAGCGTTTCAGATGGATGCGAAGATTTTCCTTGAAAACTGTGCGGTCGGCGATTTGGTCGCGTTTCATTTCGGAGATGGCATCGGCGACGGCTGTTCGTGCATTCGATGCGAAGCCGTTGCCGGCTTCGGCGCCCGCGACGCCTTGAAAGGTAACTTGCGGCTCGGCGGCGAGTTCGTGTGTTTTCTTATCTACCGTGACTACGAGCGAGATAGCTCCGCCATAGGCGAGTTTCTTTCGTTCGCGGACGATGTCGTATTCGATCTCTTCCATTGATTCTTCATCAACAAACGTTTTGAAAAGCTCGTGTTTATCGACGACGCGCGCGGCATATTGGTCGATCTCAAGCACGTTGCCGTTTTCGATAAGAATGATGTCGTTGTCGTCATAGCCGGCGATGTGGTTCTTGATGAATTCCTTTTGGCGGAAGAGCATTCGATACTCGCCGTGGATCGGGACGACATATTTGGGGCGTGAAGTCTCGACCATGATCCTGATATCTTCCTGTGAAGCGTGGCCGGACACGTGCACGAGACGTCGTTTTTCCTCGATGATGTTAGCGCCGCGTTTATACAAATGGCCTATCAGTCGGCTGATACTTTTGTCGTTACCGGGAATAATTCGCGCAGACAGAACCACGGTGTCGCCTTTTTCGATCTCCATTCCCTTGTAGGTCGAAGTTGCGAGATTCCACAACGCCGCGCGGCTTTCGCCCTGCGACCCGGTAACGAGATAACAAATCTCGTCGTCGTCCAATGCCCTTGAAGCGCCGAGATCGATCATAGTTCCGTGCGCGATTTTCAATAAGCCCTGCTCCACGGCGATCTCAACATTCTTTTGCATCGAACGCCCGCATACGCACACCTTTCGTCCAAATTCATGAGCGACATCAAAGATTATCTGCAAGCGATGGAGTGAGGACGAGAATGTCGATACGAAGAGTCTTCCCGGAACTTCCTCAAAAATTTCTTCGAACGCCGGAATGACAGCCTGCTCGGACGGAGTGCGGCCCGGCACGGTCGCGTTAGTCGAATCGCATAACAATGCAAGAACGCCTTCGTCGCCGATGCGTTTCAGCATTTTTAGATCGTAAGGCTTGCCGATCACAGGCGTGTCGTCGATCTTGTAATCGCCGGTGTGAATAAGCGTTCCGACGGGCGTGTGTATCGCAAGCGAGAAACACTCGACTAACGAATGCGATGCGTGAATAAACTCGATCTCAAAAACACCGAGCTTCAGACGATCACCTGCTTTAACACGATGCAGCAGAACGTCATTAAGCAGGCCTGACTCCTCAAGGCGCTTTTCGGCGAGGGCGAGCGTGAATCGCGACGAGTAAACCGGCAAATTAAATTTCCTCAGAATGTACGAAAGAGCACCGATGTGGTCTTCGTGACCGTGCGTGAGAATTATCGCCGTCAGGTCGTCGCGGTATTCTTCGAGAAAGTCAAAATTCGGTATGGAAATATCCACGCCATACGGCGTCTCTTCCGGAAAGCCCATCCCGGCGTCGATGACGATCATCTCATCGGCATACCGGATGCCCATGCAGTTCATCCCAAATTCGCCAATGCCGCCAAGCGGAATTATTTCAATCTTATTCACAAATACCCCAAAGAATCGAAGTTAGATGATAGCACAGGCTCTCTTTCCTCACATCTTAATTCTCATTTGGAGAGTTTTCTTGCTAAGCCAAACGGTAAGTGTTACATTTTCCGTGCGCGTTATGGCAACTAATAAGAAAAGTCTTGCAGGAGTTCCTTCATACGACAAAATGATGATTCCAGTACTCCAAGCTCTTGTCGACCTTGGTGGATCAGGAACCGTCGGTGAAATTAATGAAAGGGTTTATGAAATTATGAAACTCTCTCAGGACGTTCTTCAGATAACGCATAACTCAAAAGGTTCACAAAGTGCCATTGATTACAGATTAGCTTGGTCAAGAACGTATCTAAAAAAGGTTGGATTGATTGAAAACTCTGTTCGGAAGGTATGGACTCTTATTGATCCGAATATGTCGATTTCGCACATTAATCCCAGCGAAATTGTAAAAACCGTAAAAGATCAGATACGTGCAAAACAAAGAGTAAGCGACGGAGCTGAAAATATAGATGTTGGATTTATAGAGGAAACTGATGGGGCAAATGCGGGATGGCAGGACGAATTGATTGAAACACTGCTTGCAATTTCTCCCGCTGGCTTTGAAAAGTTGGTTCAGCGTCTGCTTCGGGAAAGTGGATTCGTCGAGGTCGAAGTTACTGGCAGAAGCGGCGACGGTGGAATTGATGGCAAAGGCATTGCTCGAATGAGTGGTCTCTTAAGCTTTCACGTTATTTTCCAGTGCAAACGATATAAAGGTTCGATTACGCCGAGCCAGATAAGGGATTTTCGTGGGGCGATGCAAGGACGAGCCGATAAGGGTATTTTCATTACAACGGGCAGTTTCACGCGCGATGCACGGAAGGAGGCTACTCGTGACGGAGCGCCTCCGATTGACCTTATTGATGGCGAACTACTGTGCGAAAAGCTTAAGGAGTTTTCTCTTGGTGTATCTACAAAAGTAGTCGAGGAAATTGAGATCGACCGAGTGTTCTTCACTAAATTCTAGCTTTAAAACCCGTTTTTGTTTTTGTCCTTCCAGTCCGCGGAGAAAATAAAATTCGGAGGCGGCTTACACCAAATGGCGACTGGAATCATGTCTGTGCGCTCAGGCAACTTCTGACCGGCGGCGATCTCGTGAACGGTATGAATTATGTCCGCGCTGTAGTAGCGGTTTCCGCACACATCACAAATGCCAACCGTCAAATCCTCCAAAATGACAAAACCATTTTTATGCTTGAACGCTTCACGGGCGATTTTCTTAGACCGAACCGTTCCTTTACAATACTCGCATTGATAACCATACATAATCGCTCAAATTGAAGTTTATGCGGCTATGGGCGTGAGTGAAAATACCCGGCCGTGTTGTGACGCAAATTTAACGTCACCCCGACGCAGCGCATCCCTGACTTCATCAAGTTTGTAAGCGTCGTCCAGAGTGAGATATGGTGACCATTCATCTTCAGTTTCCAATAGTTCAACATCAACTTCGGCTGCATACGCCCCTTCATATACCAACTTGGTTCGAAGTCGTTTTTTCATCGTTTTCTCCTTAAGAAATCCTTTTCCCACAATTCGGGGTCTGGCCTATAGGCCGTTACTAGTACGGCAGGACTCGTATGACCTTTTGGTATTCCCCAAACAACATGTATTGGTTTATTCTCGGTGTCTTTCTCTAATACAAGAACGCACGGTCCTTTGGGATAGTCTGGATAATCCTCTACCAGGATAGCACCCGCAATTGCTACTATCGCTTCACGGGCAAAAATTGTATCGGCAGACAACTCGTCATAACCGTGTTCAGAAACCCTCACGGAGCCTTCCGCAACAAGGTGCCTAATACGTTCAAATGTTGTGCTCAAATTTGCCTCGCACACTCATGTTACATATATACAATAGATTCTTAGTGCATACAATAAAAAAAACTAATCTACTGTCTACAGTTCCCAGTTTAATATTGGGGAAATAAAATAATTGAAACCGTTGTGCAGACTCGCGCGTCTTTTCCGTAACGGCACGATTTTCGGTGCCAAAAGATGAAAAGACAGCTTTCAGAAGAACAAATCGACCAATTGATGCGAACGCTGGCGAACGTTGCCGCAGCCGACGAAGAGACGATCAATGAGATCGCCGATTCTCCGGCGACTTGGTGGGGTGTTCAGCGACAGATCAATGAGCAAAAGGCGACAACGCTGTCCGCTTGGCCGCCGATTGCAAAGGTTCTCCGATGGCTAATGATCGGTGCTCCGGCCGTGGCTGCGGTTTTGATATTGTCGTTCTTTGTTTTTCGTCCGGCTGGAACGGGTAACAGTATCACTAAATCTGTCATTCCGCCCGTAACACCGATCGCTGAAATTACACCGTCAACCGAGCAAATTACCATGTCGCAATCTACGAACGCGGAAATTGATCAGCCACCGACAAAAATCGAAAAGCCTCGGCCTGTAGTCGCAAAATTTAGTCATGAAATAAAACGCGCGATTGTTAAGCCGGTAACGACCACAACGTCGAAAACACGTTCTGCGAAATCAGCTGAGATCAAGACTGAGTTTATCGCGCTCTCGTATGCTCGTGATCCCGAGAGCGGGCAGATCGTTCGCGTAAAGGTGCCGAGTTCGATGTTGGTTTCGCTTGGCGTTGTGGCAAATGTCAAACAGCCGTCCGATCTTGTTGATGCAGAAGTGCTTGTCGGCGATGACGGTTTGACGCGGGCGATACGATTTATACGCTGATTTGGTCGTCAGGATTTCTATGAAGTTATTATTTATTTTTATTTTCAGTGTTGTTCTGATTCCAAACGCATTCTCGCAAAGGCGTCCCGACGGACCGCCGCCGGGTGAAGGCAGACATAAAGACTGGGTTCGCGGCATAGACACGGATAGAGACGGATTAATTGAGGCAATCGAGTTCCAGTCGGCGATCGAACGGACATTTGCCGATCTCGATGAAGATGGCGACGGCGTGATTGAACTTGACGAACTTCCGAAAGGGCCTAGGCGTGAACTTACCGGCCCGCCGCCGGTCGGACGCGGCGACAGGATGAACGGACAACCACCAGGCGGCCGACACCGCCTGCCGGGCGAAGCTTTCGATAAGCTGCCGCCGTTCTTTTTCATGCACAAGTTGCATGACAGCGGATCACTGAACAAGGCGGAATTCGAAAGAGTAGCCAAAGAAGTTTTTACTTCAATGGACTCAAATAATGACGGAGTGCTCGGGCCTGTAGAATCGAAACCGCCAAATCGCGGACGCGAAGGTCATCGGCCGCCGCCCAATGCCATGTTCATTGCCGCCGAGCTTAGGTTCGGTGACAAGCTTGTCAAAAATCAACCGTTCTCCGCCGAGATTTTGATCGAAGATACTCGCCGACTATTTGACGGAACGACCGTTACCAAAAAGATACAAGGAGCGATATATCGCGATGCGTCGGGGCGGACAAGACGCGAGCAGCCGCTGGAAATGTTCGGCGGATTCAACATAGTTACGGAAAACAACAAGCCGCAAATGCTCGTTTTTATCAACGATTTTGCGGCCAATACACAATATTTTTTAGATCTGAATCAACGAATCGCCCGAAAAAACCGGATCGGTCAAGGACCGCCGCGTGACGAACCCGAAAAACCAGGAGCGAAGTCGGAAGCGCTTGGGGCAAAAACGATCGAAGGAATTTCTGTCGAGGGAACGCGGATCACCTATGACCTGCCGGCAGGCCACATCGGAAACGACAAACCTATACAGGTTGTGACCGAGAATTGGTACTCGCCGGAGCTACAGATGATAGTGATGTCGCGGCATCTCGATCCGCTTTCGGGCGAACATATTTTTAGGCTCCTGAACATTAAACGCAGTGAGCCTGCCGCTGATCTGTTCACGGTTCCGGCCGGCTTTCGGATCGAAGGCAAACCTGAGCGGTGAATCACGGTTTGTTTAATTGAAATGAATTGAAGAAAATGCTCGATGAGGTTAATCACCAGCTTGCAGGAAGAGGCTCAATTACCGGCGATCGAGTTTTTGGAATCGTCGAGCATTACGGATGACGATCTCGTCCGTGCGGTGCTCGATGGTGACGAGCAGGCGTTTGCGGAGATATTTGACAGGCATCGGTTATTGGTCACGCGGGTCGTCGGCCGATTTTTTCGCGACCGGTCTGAGATCGAAGAATGCGTCCAGCTTAGTTTTACAAAGACGTATTTTTCACTCAAAAGTTTTCGCGGCGGACTTGGACGTTCATTCCCGTCGTGGCTAACGCGAATTGCGGTGAACGTTTGTTACGACGAATTTCGCCGTCGTCAACGCAGGCCGGAAAGCCGCTTTGCCGAAATGGATGGTGACGAGACGTTGTTTATCGAGTCTATCTCGGACGGCAACACAGGATCTGCGGAAACAAACTTGGCTGCCGCGCAGATGGCTGAAAAAATATTGTCCTCGCTTGACCCGAAAGACCGAATAGCTATGATGCTCGTATATACTGAAGATTATTCCTTAAACGACGCAGCGGACGTTATTGGTATTAGCGCAAGTAATTTAAAATCAAGATTATTCCGTTGCCGCAATCATATTAGAGAACGATTTAAACATCTTTTTGAATGAGAGAAAACTCTATGAACATAATCAAACTAGCGGTTTGCTTTGTATTTGTTGTTTCTTTAGGCGCGTTTGCGTTATTCACGTCTGATCCTGTCAAAGGCCAGTCAGGCACTCTGTCTGCTCCGACCGGAGTAATGGCTTCGGATACAAAGTACAACAACAAAGTTCGGGTTGAATGGGACGCAATTCGCGGGGCGACGTCTTACCGGATATTTCGCGGAACAACCTCGAATTCGCAGTTAGCAACCGACATCGCCACCACGGCGGCGAATACCTTTCTCGACACAACGGCAACGCCCGGCCAGACTTTTTTTTATTGGGTCAGAGCCGAAAACGCCTCGACAGTCAGCGCGTTATAGCTTGAGCGATCAGGGCACTCGATCTAATACGACTCAACAAGGGCCAGTCGCGCCGCTCGGGCCACCACCTGTTCCGGCCGGAAATCCGATCACGGCGGCTAAAGTTTATCTCGGAAAAGCTCTTTTTTGGGACGAGCAACTGTCGTCCACGCGAACTGTTGCGTGCGGCACATGTCACAAGCCAGCCGCTGGCGGCGACGATCTGCGCGCAGCCACTACACAATCGACATCGAGTAACCCGGGGCCAAACCAGTTATTCGGTGACGCCGATGATATCTTTGCTTCGCGAGGAATACCGGCGACTAATCTGGACGGAACATATTTGTCAGTTTCCTCATACGGCCTAAACGAACAAGTGACCGGCCGCAATTCACAGTCTTTTCTGAACGCAGCTTACTCGCCCACATTGTTTTGGGACGGCCGTGCAGATGGAACCTTCCGCGACCCGATCACAAATGCAGTTATCATCAACAACGGAGCTGCTCTTGAAAGCCAAGTGCTCGGGCCGCCGCTCAGCGGAGTCGAGATGGCTCATTCGGGACGCGACTGGAACGACGTTGCCGCCCGCATCAACGCTTCAAGGCCTCTGGCTTTGGCAACAAACATTCCGACCGCGCTTGAAACCTGGATCAGCGGACGCAATTACAGCGACATATTCAATGAAGTTTTCGGCACGCCGGACGTGACGCCTGCGCGAATCGCTCTTGCAATCGCGACCTACGAGCGAACGCTTTACACCGATCAGGCACCGGTCGATCTGGCAAATGCAGGAATTACGCCTCTGACTCAACAGGAACAGAGAGGACGAAATGTTTTTGCATCACCCGCTAACAATTGCGCCGTTTGCCACGGTGGCTCTCAGACGACCAACAATGCGTTCTTCTACATCGGGGTTCGTCCCGACACGGAAGATATTTCCCGCGAAGCAGTGACCGGTTTTCCAAACGATCGCGGCACGTTCCGCGTTCCCAGCCTTAGAAACGTCGAACTTAGAGGAACGTTTTTTCACAACGGAAGATTCACGACGCTGCAAGATGTGGTTGCATTTTACAACCGAGGCGGCGATTTTGATGCGAACAATAAACCGAATCTCGTCACGCCGCTTGGGTTGAACACTCAACAGCAGGCTGATCTCGTCGCTTTCTTAAGAAGGCCGCTTACCGACCCGCGTGTCGCAGCTGAGTTGCCGCCCTTCGACAGGCCGACTCTTTATATGGATTCAAATCGAGTGCCGCAGATCACCGGAACCGGACGAGCAGGTTCAGGAGGCATTATTCCTCAGATTCAGGCTATCTCGCCGCCGATTGCAGGAAATCCGAATTTCACTATTTCAGTTTCAGGCGCTCTTGGACGCTCGGATGCCGTGCTGGTGATAAGCTCGTCCGATCCCGGCGTAAGCCGTTCAATTCCGGCCACCGGCTCTCTTGCGCGAATCACGACAACGACACAAAACTCGGGAGCGGGCAACGGCTGGGTTTCCGTAAGTTTCCTGCTCGGCGGCGGTGTTCAAACTCTGGGACAGACATTTTACGCCCGTTGGTATATTCAAGATCCCGGAGCTCCCGCCGGATTCTCCGTGTCGCAAGCCGTTAAGTTTACCGTCTTCGGCGAGAATATATTTGCAAGCTACGATCAAATCCAATTGGACTAAGCCTATTTGCATGGCCGGATGTCATCCCGACATTCGGCCGTAGCCTTGGTCAAATTTACCCACTCAGCAATCGTTAAGGTCTCAGCTCGCCGATTACCGTCTATGTTAGAACTCTCCAGCAGAGCCGCAGCATTTTCAAATTCCGTTTTCAAATTATTAAAAAGAGTTTTTCGCTTTTGCGAAAAGGAAACGCTTACGACCTTCCGAAACGCAGCTTCATCTAAAACAGCAGATTCTTTCGGTCTCAGACTAACGACCGCACTCCACACTTTTGGAACCGGAAAAAATGCCTGTGGCGGCACTTCGAAGAGATATTCCGTCTCGAATGCTTTTTCGACCAGAACGCTCAAATAACCGCGATTGCTGCTGCCGGGCTTTGCTGTAATTCTCTCGACAACCTCGCGTTGGAACATCAAGACAATTCTGTTAAATAGATGGCGTTGATCTATCAACCGCTGTAGTATCGGCGTCGAAATGTTATAAGGCAGGTTAGCAGCTAATTTCAAATTTGAAATCTCAGATTTGAAATTTTGTGAGATCAAACGTGAAAAATCAACTTTCAGTGCATCCTCATTAATAACCGTGAAATTCGCATGGTGCGAGAATTTATATTTTAGAACTTGTATAAGATCGCGGTCGAATTCGATTGCGATAACCTGTGCGGCTTTCTCGACCAATCGCTCCGTCAGTGCTCCGTGTCCGGGACCGATCTCGATCACTGTTTCATCGCCGGTGAGTTCCAATGCATCGACGATCCGATCAATTAAGTTTTGATCGCGGAGAAAATTTTGTCCAAGTGATTTTTTCGCCCGCATAAGCCCTGGCCTCAGGCGGTTGGATAGCCTGTTATCTCGATGTCGTCGCCGAGACGCGTGATAGAAATGTCGGTTAGCCGCATCGTATCTGAGAGCGAATCAGCTCCCGGACCGCCAATGGCATTCGGAGCCTTAAGTCCGCCGATAATGAGCGGAGCGGCGATGAAAGTGATCTTATCGACAAGCTTTGCATCACAAAATGCTCCCGCGATCTCGCTGCCGCCTTCGACAAGCACGCTTTGTATATCACGATTTTTCAGTTCGTCTAAAACGCCTTTAAGATCGCGTCCGCCCATTGGCGATACGACGACTTCCGCTCCCAAGGCACGCAAAACGGAAAGCTTGCCTGCGTCATCGCTGTTAGTAAAAATAATGGTCGGACTTTCGCTGGCGGTTGAGATCAAATTAGAAACCGCCGACAGCCGCAGTTGATTGTTGAGCACGACACGCACGAGCGGACGGCGACGCGGCTTGCCGCTGCGATCTGTGAGGATCGGATTATCGACAATCGCAGTGTTGCCGCCGATGAGAATTGCGTCGTATTCATGTCGAAGATCGTGAACACGTTTAATAGCGTCGTCGCCTGACAAGGCGGTTGAAACGCTTTTGTTCAACGAAATGCGCCCGTCGAGCGACATCGCGAGTTTTAGATGAACAAACGGCTTTTGCTTCTTATGCCAGCAGATAAATTTTTCGTTTTGCTTGGTCGCTTCATGAGCAAGAATTCCGGTGACGACTTCAACACCGGCATTTCTCAATGCCTCAAAACCGCTTCCCGAAACAAGCGGATTAGGATCTTCTATAGGCGCAACAACCCGCTTTATCTCTGCATTTATCAAAGCCTCCGTACAAGGCGCCGTCTTACCATAATGCGAATGCGGCTCAAGCGAAACATACGCCGTGCCGCCATTCGCTTTTTCGCCGGCTTGTTCAAGTGCAATAACCTCGGCATGCGTAACGTTATCGTAAACGTAACCGCCTTCCCCGACGATCTCGCCATCCGCAGAAAAGATGACGCAGCCGACCAGAGGATTCGGCGAAACAAGGCCGATTCCATCCGCCGCTAAACTCAAAGCCTTTCGACCCAGCTCAATATCAATGGAATGTTGATTCGTCAAAAATTCTTCCTAATAGCTGATAGCTGTTAGCTAAAAGCTATCAGCTATTTATCAAAACCGTCCTCTCTCAATTAAATAACCCATTCACATAACTTTCCGCATCGAAAACCATTAGATCGTTGACCTGTTCGCCGATGCCGACGTAGCGGATGGGCAAGTTTAGCTCCTTAGCGATGGCGACGGCGATGCCGCCTTTGGCGGTGCCGTCGAGTTTGGTTAACACGATGCCGGTGACGTCGGCGGTTTTCATGAATTGACGCGCCTGTTCGAGGCCGTTCTGGCCAGTGACGGCGTCGATCACTAATAATGTTTCGTGAGGTGCTCCCGCAACTTCGCGTGAAGAGATGCGTTTCATCTTTTCAAGCTCGGCCATTAAATGCGCTTTGTTGTGGAGGCGCCCGGCAGTATCGACTATCAAAACATCGCTGTTCCGGGCTTTTGCCGCCGCGAGTGCGTCAAACAATACTGCGGCCGGATCAGTTCCCTGTTTTTGCTGGATCAATTGGACGCCTGCGCGCGTTGCCCAGATCTCAAGCTGATCGTTTGCCGCGGCGCGGAATGTGTCGGCGGCGCAGATGAGAACGTCGTTGCCTTCGTCCTTTATGCGTTGCGCGAGCTTGCCGATCGTCGTCGTTTTGCCGACGCCGTTCACGCCGACAACCATCAGCACATAAGGCTTGATCGATTCGTCAATCGAGCGTTCGTCGGCAACGCCTCGCTCGGTCGAATGATGAAGAATGTCAAGCAGTTCCCTTTTCATCGCGGCTTTGAGTGCGATAAGATCGCTGATCTCAGCCCGCGAAACGCCGCGTCTCACCGAATCGAGCACCTGCATCGTGGTCGCCACGCCGATGTCGGTCGAGATGAGCATTTCCTCAAGCTCGTCAAGAAAAGCGTCATCGATCTGCTTGCGTCCCTCGAAGATCGTGTCGAGCCGGTTGTTGATCGAAACACGTGTTTTCTCAATCGCCTTAGTAAAGCGCACGCCGATCTCGCGCTCGACAGCCTCTTCCTGGGCCTTCAACTCCTCGACCGACTTATCCAGCCCAAGCACCGATGTCGAAAACTTATCTTCCTTCTTCCTACGCCAAAAAAACGCCATAAAAATGCTAACTACGGGCAGAAACGCGAGTGTGAACGAGCGTGCAGCCTCACGAGCGTGTGCACGCTCCTTAACAGTCGCGTTTCCGCCCGTAGATACCGCTCCGCAAACTAAAGAGTATAGGCAAATATGTAAATTCGGACAAACTCGTTTCCCAACAGCGTAAGAAGCAACCACGAAAATACACGAAAAGACACGAAAACAAGAGAGTTTCTTAATTTCGTGTCCTTTCGTGTATTTTCGTGGTTAATCTTATGACGGCAGTTTGAGCCGGTCACCGGCCTTAAAAAGAGCGAAGCCCAAGACGCACGAGAATACTATCCAGAGGTAGAATCCAAAAAGGCTGCTGAAGGCGTTTGCCGGGATATTGCCGAGGCCGGGCATATTGAACGCGAAGAAGATTATGCCGAAGAAGGCTCCGATGACGCCGGACACAATTACTAGCACGAGAGCCATCAGCAATATCTTGATGTAATCGACGCCGAGTCTTCGTATGGTGTCGAGGCCGACGGTTGGGTTGAGCGTCGCGGCGAATGATTTAGTGTAGCCCGCGACCGCGCACGCTGCCGGGAAATAGAACAGGCCCCAGAGCAGGAAAACTCCGCCGATCAGCACAAAGATCATGCCGTAGCCGACAATCGTCGAAAGCATCTGCCAGCGTTCGTCGGCTTTGGTGTCAGGCGCTTTGCCGACGACGCCTTCGAGTTGTGCTTTACGCGTATCCTGGATCAACTGATTCAGCTTCGCAAACTCTTCTTCTTCGGAATTGGCGGCCACCACTTCGCTGCTCATCGTATTTGCGTTTTGATTTTGAGGGTTCTTGGCGGCCTCGTTTTGCCGGTTGAAAGTTTCGGCTTCGGGGGCGATAGAACGTGGAGCCGAATCTTCATCGAACTGAGGAGCCAATCCACCCTCGAACGATTCGTATGATTCGGCAGCGGCTGCTTCTCTCTCGATCTCTTCGATGCGTTGTTTCTGTTTTTCTTTCGTTTTGTTAAGCAGTTCCTGAACTGCGATGCTTTGGTTCGCGGCTTTCTGTGCGTAAGGCAGTTGCGGAGCGACGGTCTGAGCGGCGTCGGACTGCATGGCGTTCATCTCGTTCTTTATCGAGCTGGTGAGAAAGAAGAATGCCACGATCATCAACAAGACCAGCGGCCCAAAAGAAACGAGCCACGCTCCGATGCTGAGGAAGAACGGATGCACAACATCATCCCAGAGCGAAAATTCGTCGAACGACGGCATAAAATCTTCGCCGATCTTGCCCTGAGCAAAGTTTTCGATCGTGTGGGACAGAATGCCGAAGGTCAGAGTGTTGACGAGCAGGTAGCAGCCGAGTGCGGCACCCATCCTGAATATGCCGCCGAAGCCCATCGCGCCGGTGCCGATCGAGAAGAACATGTACATCACCGCTCCGATGATGAGGCTCGTTCGGAATTTGAAAGGATACGCGAGAGCCTGGCCGAAATCGCTGAAGCCAAAACCCTTGACCATCGCGGCGGAGTATGTTGCGGCGTGGGTTTGAGCGGCGGCCATCTTCGCGAGCGATTCGCACATCGCTCCGCAATAAGGACAAATCTTGACCGAACCGCCGTAAGATTTCGGGCACGTCCGGCAGAAATTGCTATAACAAGTGCCGCAAACGAAATCGGCCAAAACGTCCGAATGCATCGCACAAACCGGTGTGTCAGAATCCCGACCAGTCGGGACGTCAGCGGGCGGCAAAGACGTCGAGTTGTAAGCGACGTTCTGGCCTGCTGCTGAAGCAGGAACGACCGACTTACTGCCCGGCACCGACGTAGGCCCAAGCTTAGTCAATGTGATAACAGGCTTCGGAGGCTCATCGCCGTCCTTGGCATTAAAGACCGCCAACAGCGAAGGCACCTTGCCGGCTTCGATCCAGCGATCTTCTTCCTTGCGGACGCGATCCATGCGCAGCAGATCGCCCTTGTCGATCATCGCGGTGATGTCCTCGAAGCTGGATTCGATGATCTGGCCGTTGAATTCGATCTGCCAGTTTTCCGTTGTCTGTTCAGCGTTCATTCAAAGTCGTGCAGGAGAAGATAAAAATTATGCAACTTGTAATTCCAAAACTTCCTCTTCATGTTTTTCGGCTTGGTCGGCGGCTCGCTTTTCAGCCATCTGACGGACGATGCCGTTCGCAACTTCGCCGGCATCGCACGCATCGACAAGTGCCTCGACCACATCGGATTGATAACGCGTTCCGACAAGTTCACGCAGCCGAGCGAGTGCGGCCGGAAGCTCCATGCCTTTCGAATAAGGCCGGTCGATCGTCATCGCGTCGAACGTGTCCGCGACCGAAACTATCTTTGCCTGCAGCGGAATTTGATCGCCCGTCAGTCCTTGCGGATAGCCTTTACCGTTGATCATTTCGTGATGCATATACATTCCAGGCAAAAAGTCCTTCATCGCAGGAATCTGCGACATGATCTTGTAGCCGCGTTGAGGATGCGTCTTCATGATCTCGTACTCTTCGTCGGTCAACGCAGCAGGTTTTTTAAGAATGGCATCGTCTATCGCGATCTTGCCGATATCGTGCAACAACGCGCTTATTCGCAAAGTCTCAAGTTCCTTCTCATCCATGTTGAGGCGTTTACCGATTGTGACGGAAATACGTGCTACGCGTTCAGAATGGCCACGCGTGTATTTATCTTTCCCGTCGATAGCAGCGGCCAAAGCTTTTACTGTTCCGACAAACAGCTCGCGATTGTCTTCAGCGGCTTTCGCGAGCCCTGTGATCTGCTCTTCAATCTTGTCGGTCATGACATTGAATGTCTCGCCGAGCGTTCCGATCTCGGTTCGATTCCCGGTCTCGACCCGCGTCGAAAACTCGCCCGCCCCGATCTTCTTCGCCGCGATGACAAGCCGCATCAGCGGCGCCGTCATGTAACGCGCTCCGACAAAGCCAACCGCCAACGCGAGCACGGCGAAGATCATACTTATCAACCAGGTCTGCAAACGCATCTCGCTGACCGATGCCAAAGCCTTGCTTTCGTCCTGCATCGTTATCACGCCGAACCGAGTTTGTCCGCCAAAACTCACAGTCGAATAGGCACCGATCATGTCGTGCTTCATGTCGTGAAATTCCGCGGAAAACGGAACGAGCGCCGACTGAACATTATTACCTGCTTCAAGCCATTCGCCGACGATCTTGAGATAGCCAAGCGGTTTACGAGAAGAGACGAGCGACGGATCGGGATGAAAAACGGCCGATCCTGTTTGATCGACTACAAAGATGATCGGAAGCCCGGACTTCCAAAGCTCTTCCTCTTTCGTCGGCGCCACGCCGACAACGCTTCGCTGAATATCTCGCAAAGACACAACAGCCACAACTTCGGCGGCATCCACGCCTTCGATCTTCACGTTGGAACCAAACGCCATTACAAGCTCGCCGTTCGAACGTATTTTTTGTGGGCTCCCGCTCGTAGGTTTGTCGTCAACCGAAAGCCGGCCAACTTCGTCAGAGATCGTTTCGACATCCATCTTGCTGATGGTTTCGGAACGAAAGACAGACAGGGATTCGCCCGTTGCCGGTTTCACATTCAATGCCAGGAGTTCCGGATTTTCTTTCAAAATCGATCCGAGTTTTTGCTCTGTCTGCGCAGACGAAACCAGCGAAACATCGTTAGACAATTCGAGAGCGATGGAAATACTCGAAACAAGATCACTAAACCGTTTACCGAACATCTCGATCTGCCTGGCTTTTTCGTGCACAAGCTGTATCTGATACCGATTCTCCGCCGCCCGCAGCTCGCGCCCGCTTTTGTCGGACAAAAACCACCCCGTCAAGACAAGCGGAACCAGCCCGACAAGCAGGAGCGTAACAATTACAAAATAAATAAGGCTGATCTTCTGTTTTTCCGCAGGCATGAGGGGAACGGCCTGTTGGGAAACAAGCCTATACAATTTTACTGCATAAACCAGGCTGGGTCAACAGGTTTTAACAGCACTCGCACAAGCCCAGCCGTGTCCGTAGCCCGCACGTAAGTAAGGGCTCAACGTTCTCCGGGCGGAAACGCGAGTGTGAACGAGCGTGCGGCTTCATCACCGCGTGCACGCTCCTTAACAGTCGCGTTTCCGCCCGTAATTACTCGCTTCTCGCCAAAATCTCTACCCGCCCATCCGTCAACACAACACCCGACTCTCCTTCGTTGAACATTATCCGCTCAAACACCAACGGCGAAACAGCACCACTAGAAACAACCGAAGTAAATCTCAAATTCAAAAGCATTCCGTCACTATCAATCGGAAACGCCCCATAAACCACGACTCTCAGAAGTCCCGGTTCATTCGCATTGGTCACAACTGAAAGAGCGCGACTAACTGTTCCTTTCACATCGACCGGTACTGACTGAGGCTGAATAACCGCAGGATCATATCTCAAATCAAACTCATAAGAAATGATCCCCTTATCCGCCACCCCCCGAACAGAAACAGGAACGGTAATCTCGTTATTATCGGCCACAGTTACTTTAGGCAGTTCAACCGCGATCTCCGCCTCCAGTCTCCCGTCTCCCGTCTCCTGTCTGCCGCCAACCGGCCTCGCGCCGGTGTTGTTCCAATTACCTGTCGTCTCGCCTATCAGCAGGCCGATGTAATCATCGCCTGTGATGTTGCTTGTAACCGACGAATACGTCCGGCTCGTCGGTGACGCACCAACCGGAAACGTCGGCCCCGGCGAAACATAGAATCGCCATTGACCCGTGTTTCCAAACGGTGCTCCCAATCCGGTGACAAAGCGGGCTATCAGTGCCGCGTCATTCGACGAAACAACCCCATTGCCGCTGACATCCGCTGTGACCCTCTGGTTATCATTCGTAAACAGAAGGTTGCCGGTCACATGTTGTGCGATCCTCGCCGCATCGTTTGAAGTGATGCCGTTCTGGCCGGTCGTCTTGGATAACGAGACAGTGTAAGAACCCGCCCCAAATCCGGTCAATGCATAACGGCCCGCACTCGGCCCAGAGAATAAAGTCGTCGTCGTAATATTCGGCGAACCAGTCGCGGTGAGAGTCGCGTTCGAGATGTACTTTGGAGGCTCGGATGCGTTGCCGTATGTAACGGTTCCTTCGATCGCATAGGAGCAGGCACCCAACCGGATCGACATCGTGTTTGAGACATTGTTGGCAGTAGCAAAATCGTGAATGCCGTCGCTGTTGAAATCGCCAATGGCCACCGATAGTGCACTGGTCCCGACAATGATCTCACTAGTCCCAATAAAACCGCCCGATCCGTTTCCAAAACGGATCGAGATCCTGCTTGCGTCGCCATGAGCGACAGCTATGTCCTGATTGGTGTCATTGTTAAAATCGGCAACGGCTACCGCGTATGGGCCATCATTCACGGCAATCTCGGTTGTTCCAGTGAAACCGCCTAAACCGTCCCCGAGGCGGATCGACACGTTATCTGTGCCGTAGTTTGCCGAAGACATGTCCTGTTTACCGTCATTGTCAAAATCGCCAATTGTCACTCCATAAGGATTACTGCCGACCGTGATCGCGGTCGTGCCGCTGAAATTTCCACCTCCGTCACCTAATCGGATCGAGACCGTATTTGATCCCGAACTGGGAACGGCGAGATCCTGATTTCCATCGCTGTTGAAATCACCTATTGCTAATTTATACGGACTATTCACATTGAGTTCAGTAGTCCCGCCGAAACCGCCCAAACCGTCTCCGAGCCGAATCGAGACTGTGTTCCCAAAATTGTTTGCCACGGCAAGATCTTTCTTCCCATCATTGTTAAAATCGCCGATTGCTACAGCATACGGATAATCTCCTGCTCCAATCTCCGTCGTGCCGGAAAAACCGCCCAAACCGTTGCCTAACCGTATGGAAACATTACTTGTGTTCCAGTTCGCGGTGGCAAAATCCTGGTTTCCGTCATTGTTAAGATCGCCTATGGCAACTGACAACGGCAGGCCGCCAATACCGGCGGTTGTCGTGCCGGTAAAACCACCTGAGCCGTCGCCAAGCCGGATCGCGACGCTATTTGCGTTGGTGGAAGCGAGATCCTGATTGCCGTCATTATTGAAATCGCCGACGGCCACTGAATAAGGACTCGTCCCAGTTCCGACGTCCGGTGCATTTGCGAATGCAACATTAATATTACAAGCCGTGCCGCTCGTTACTGTCAGTAAAAATGTCCTTGTGTTCGTCCCGCCCGGGCCAAATGCTCTGACTGTGATCGTATAGGTTCCGGGAGAAATATTCGCGTGATGAGCATTGGTTACGCGAACGACGCCGGTCACCGGGTCCGCAGTGAGTTTGCCAACAAAGCCGGTTGAGGTGGAAACACTCATGCTCGTAGTGTTTCCCGGCGGCGCATCGGGCGTGATCGTGGTATTACCGCTCAGAACAAGCGTGGTATCCGGATAATTGCCGAGCGACGGTGTTGGCGTTCCCGTCGGCGTATTCGTCGCTGTCGGCGTATTTGTTGCCGTATTCGTTGCAGTTGCCGTTGGAGTGAATGTTTCCGTCGCCGTGGCCGCCGGTGTCGGCGTGTTTGTTGGCGTATTCGTTGGTGTATCCGTCGGCGTCGGTGATGCTGGCCCAAGGCCGGCGAAGACGTAGGCCGCGCCGGAACCGATGGAAGCCTCGTTGGGCGTGCTGTTCACGCCCGTCGTGCTGCTGTCCTCGAGGTAAGCCCCGACGACCACCGTGTCGCCCGAAACGGCCACCGACCAGCCGAACCGGTCACTCGCCTGCGTGGTGCCGACGGCGGCGGGCTTGAGATAGGCCTGCTGCGTCCACACGCCTGCGCTGCGGGTGAAGACGTAGGCCGCGCCGGAGGTGGCGGCGCTCTCGTTGGGCGTGCTGTTCACGCCCGTCGTGCTGCTGTCCTCAAAAGGAGCTCCGACAACAACCGTGTCGCCCGAGACGGCCACCGAGTTGCCGAAAATGTCAGCCGACTGCGTGGTCCCGACGGCGGCGGGTTTGAGATAGGCCTCCTGCGTCCAAACGCCTGCGCTGCGGGTGAAGACATATGCCGCACCGGAAGAGTTGGCGAGCTCGTCCGGCGTGCTGTTCACGCCCGTCGTGCTGCTGTCCTCATCAATAGCCCCGACGACCACCGTGTCGCCCGCGACGGCCACCGATTCGCCGAACCGGTCACCCACCTGCGTGGTGCCGACGGCGGCGGGCTTGAGATATGCCTGCTGCGTCCACACGCCTGCGCTGCGGGTGAAGACATATGCCGCACCGGAAGAGTTGGCGAGCTCGTCCGGCATGCTGTTCACGCCCGTCGTGCTGCTTCCTTCCGAGCGTGCCCCGACGACCACCGTGTCGCCCGAGACGGCCACCGAGTAGCCGAACTGGTCTGCAGCCTGCGTGGTGCCGATGGCGGCAGGCTTTAGATAGGCCTGCTGCGTCCACACGCCTGCGCTGCGGGTGAAGACGTATGCCGCACCGGATTCTGAGGAGAGCTCATCGGCCGTGCTGTCCACGCCCGTCGTGCTGCTGTCCTCAAGGTAAGCCCCGACGGCCACCGTGTCGCCCGCGACGGCCACCGAGGCGCCGAAACCGTCACCCGCCTGCGTGGTGCCGACGGCGGCGGGCTTGAGATATGCCTGCTGCGTCCACACGCCTGCGCTGCGGGTGAAGACGTAGGCCGCGCCGGAGGTGGCGGCGCTTTCGTCAGGCGTGCTGTTCACGCCCGTCGTGCTGCTGTCCTCTCCGGGTGCCCCGACCACCACCGTGTCGCCCGAGACGGCCACCGAGTAGCCGAACAGGTCACCCAACTGCGTGGTGCCGACGGCGGCGGGCTTCAGATAGGCCTGCTGCGTCCATACTCCTGCGCTGCGGGTGAAGATGTAGGCCGCGCCGGAATCGGTGGCGCTCTCGTTGGGAGTGCTGTTGACGCCAGTCGTGCTGCTGTCTTCACGGAAAGCTCCGACCACCACCGTGTCGCCCGAGACAGCCACCGACCAGCCGAACTGGTCATTCGCCTGCGTGGTGCCGACGGCGCCGGGCTTGAGATATGCCTCCTGGCTAATGGCTGTAATGTTGAGAGGGCGGTTCGCCTCGTAAGCCGCGCGAATGCCGTCCCAGTCCGACGCCGACAGCCCGTCCGGTACGTGATCGCCCGCGACCTCCGTGATGCCGCTCTCCGCCCCTTTAGCCGTAAACAGGCTAAAACCAAAACCGCCGCCCCAACTGGCGGTAACGGTGATGGCTGTTAGAGCGAGCAGAATTAACGTGACAACAAAAATGCGTGATGGTGATGGGTGGTGCATTAGACTGATCTCCTTATGTGTTTTTGTAATTGCACAATTCACGCTCGACAGAAAAACCTTGAATGGGTCGCTATCGAGAGCAAAGAAGATTGGTCTGAAACGTAAATTTGGAAACATTGTACCCCCCCCCCCGCGCGACTTTTGCAAGTGAAATTTCAGCATTTAACATTCAGCATTCAGCATTCTGAGCGTTCAGCACGGGAGTGTTGTATAATCGCTCCTAGAGGTGAAGTTTTATGCCGATCAAGAAAATCAAATCCAGCTCAAACGGCACGCTGCCGACGGCGAAGGATTTTCCGCCGCCCAAAAAATTGACGCCGGAAATGAAGGAATTACGTGACGCTACGCGGGAGGCGATGCAGGCGCTTCGGGAGAGGATAAAGAAACATGGCAAGCCGCCCGATTTTCGACACTAGCACTGTCATTGGATACAGCGAAGCAGTGGAGAGTCTTTACTACTCCGCTGTTTTTGCGTCTATCGTATTTTTTGAACTGATCGCAACATCCACCGACAGCAGCACGTTGCAGAAATATTCGCGTTGGCGGGATGCATTGAAAAAAGACGACCGCATTTTATCGCCCACAGAAAACGACATTTGGGAAACCGGTAAGGTCATCAACCGAATGTATCTCAACAAAATCGCTCCGCAGTCAAAACTAAAAACCCTGCGAATGGATTGCCTGCTGGCCCGCCTAGCCCTCAAAAGCAAAAACTTTATCGTAACTGTCGATACCGACAATTTTGAGATAATCAAAAAAGACATGAAACAACTCGTTATCGTTTCGGCGAAGGATTTTTTCGGGCAATAACGAAAACATGCGGCTTGCCGCATTGCAGTGCGGTCGCGGCTTTGTCCGAACGTCGGCTGGTGTCCGTAGCCCGCACTTTAGTAAGGGATCAACGCGGCGTAGAGATCAGTTGAGTGCTGGCTACGGACATTTTTTGCGGCTTGGCCGCCCGATGAGTGGTGAAGCTGCGCTTCACCGGTCACGCTCCACTTTTCTGTTGAGGCTATGCCTCCGTTCGGCGGCATAGCCGCATTTGTTTTTATTTCGGCGACGGCAAGGCACAGCCTTTCCGCTCATCAGTGGGCAAAGCCCGAAGAATCGGACTCGTGGCTGTTGGTAAACAGAATAATTGTTTCTCCGGTCGGAAAGATACTGTCTTAACAGTCAAATGCAGATGCCGTGTTTGAGTCGAAAGGGCGGTTGTTTTTTATGACACCGTAGGCAATATGGAGCAACTTTCGCATGGATGCACCGATTATTTGCATGG
>JBJXHF010000088.1:0-6693 GCA_046160805.1 Pyrinomonadaceae bacterium | reverse complement strand
GCGGAGGAGCGACGGCCTGCACCACAGAGCAGCTCTCGTTTATCGTCGATTGGGTCGCCTACGGAGCCGCCGGAAACGGCACCGCCGGCAACGGCGAAGGCGGCACGGCCGTCAACAACGGCGTAGCAATAACAAACGTCGATGGTGCAGTCAGAAAACAAACCGGCTGCCAGGACACAAACAACAACAACGCCGACTTCGATGTAGTAACTCCACCAGTCCCACGCAACACCGCAACCACACCAGCACAATGCGCCGGGACGGCAACGCCGACTGCAACGGCAACTCCGGCTGTCACTCCTACGTGTTTCACGCAGACGGCGTTGACGGCCGCACAGGAAGTGCCGCCGAATAATTCGACGGCGACGGCAACCGGCTCGGTATCGCTTTCCGCCGACCAGAATACGATCACGGTAAATCTCAGCTGGTCAGGCTTGAGCAGCAACGCGATCTCGGCGCATATTCACGGCCCGGCCGGCCCTGGCGTCAATGCGGGAATTATATTCGGCATGGCCGGTGTTCCTACAGCCACCGCCGGAGCGATTCCGCAGCAATCGTTCCCGATCAATGCGACGCAGCGCGGGCAATTCCAGTCCGGCTTGCTTTATTGGAACCTTCACTCGACAACCTTCACCGCCGGCGAGATCCGCGGCCAGATATTGCCGCCGCCGTGTACAACTCCTACGCCGACTGTGACGCCGACCAATACGCCGATAGTGACACCCACGAATACGGCGACGTTCACGCCTACGTTGACGGCTACAAATACGCCGACAAATACGGTAACTGCAAGCTCTACGTCAACAAACACACCCACGCCCGGGACTCCAATTTCGACACCCACCAATACTGCGACCAGCACGTCGACTCACACTCCTACACCGACAAGTACGCCGACAAACACGGCAACCAATACGCCGACGCGCACCGCCACAAATACGCCGACGTTTACTCCGTCAGGCACGGCGACGAATACGGCGACGCCGACTCCGACGGCGCAGTCTGTGTTTGAAAACCGGACGGCGATCTGTACGACGCTAGGTCAGCCAGGAGCGCCTTATCCTTCGACGATCACCGTCTCCAACGGACCGGTACAGATCGATACTCTGCGGGTTGTTTTGTTCGACATTGTGCACCAGTTGCCTGATAACATGGATTTCCTTCTTGTCGGGCCGAACGGCGCGGAGTTTGTACTGATGGGTGACGCCGGAGGGCCGCTGCCGCTCGCGACGCCTGGAGTTACGCTGACGTTCAGCGACGCGGCAGGAGCGGTTTTGCCTGATTCGGGAGCATTGACGACCGGAACGTTCGAGCCGACGAATTGGGAAACGCCCGTCAGCAATTTCCCGGCGCCCGCGCCGCCCGGACCATATAACGAACCGGGCAGCACAGTCGGCGGCACCGGAACGCAGACGCTAACCGGCAACTTCCGCCTCAGCAATTCGAACGGCGTGTGGAGTCTATACATGCGTGACGACAACGGCTTGCTCACGAGGCCGCAGGCGATAACAGGCTGCGTAAACGGCGGGTGGCAGTTACAGTTCATTCCTTCAACGGCAGCAGGCCTTGGCATTTCCGGACGCGTGACGACTGCCGACGGACAAGGCATTCGCAATGCCAGCGTCGTTATCAGCGGCAATTCACTCATGCAGCCGCGCGTCGCCACGACCGGATCGTTCGGATATTACATGTTCGACGGTCTTGTAGCCGGCGAGACTTACGTTGTAACGGTCAACTCTAGGCGTTACACCTTCAGCCTGCCGAGCCGCGTGATCAGCCTCGTCGATAATGTCGCCGATGCCGACTTCATTGCCGATCCGCAGGAATGATGGCCGCGGCATCGCTTTGCAACTCAGCCCGCTCTCGTTTTGAGGGCGGGCTGTTTAACACTTTAAGATTGTTGCTATCCTATGAGCATTATGGATGCGTCCCCAAAATCACATTTGATCTCACCTTACGGTGATAAGTTTGTCGATTTAATCATTGATGAAGACCAGCGGACTGATCTGCATGAATACGCCGGCAGACTCTCTTCGCTGCAGCTTTCCGAACGCGCTCTTTGCGATCTGGAACTGCTAGCGACGGGAGCATTTTCGCCCATGGATAGGTTTATGGGGAAACAGGATTTTGAAAGTTCGGTTTCCGAAATGCGGTTGGGCGACGGAACTGTTTTTCCTGTCCCGGTTTCTCTGCCGATCCAGAATGACTTCGATGTAAAACTCGATTCCGAAATCGCGTTACGCGATTCGCGAAACAATATTCTGGCGGTTATGACGGTCGAAGAAATTTATGATTGGGATCATTCCGAATTCGCTCGATCGGTCCTGAGGACAGACGATCTGCGACATCCGCTGAATGCCGAAATGCATCGTTGGGGAAACTTCAACATTTCCGGAAAAATTCGTGTTCTTTCACTGCCTAAACATTTTGATTTCCAAAATTTGCGGCTAACCCCGGGTCAGGTGCGCTCAAAACTAGAATCTCTCGGCAATACAAATGTCGTTGCTTTCCAGACACGGAATCCGCTCCATCGCGGTCACGAAGAAATGTGCAGGAATGCTGCCGAGGCGATTGACGGCACGCTGCTTTTGCATCCGGCGATCGGAATGACAAAGCCTGGCGATGTTGATTTTGTTACCCGCGTCAGGACATATAAAGCTTTGATCGAAAACTATTTCGACAACGCAAATTCCTTACTTGCATTGATTCCGCTGGCAATGCGCATGGCCGGTCCGCGCGAGGCTTTGTGGCACATGCTTATAAGAAGAAATTACGGAGCAAGTCATTTTATCGTCGGGCGCGATCATGCAAGTCCCGGAGTAGATTCAAACGGCAATCCATTTTACGCGCCCGCCGCCGCACAAGAGCTGGCGTTGCAATACAGTGACGAAATCGGTTTAAAACCGCTTGTTTATGATGAAATGGTTTATGTGCCGGAAGAAGACAACTATTGGGAAATTTCAAAATTAAAGAAGTCAGCAACATATTTTTCAATGTCCGGCACAAAAATGCGCGCTGATTTCCTGCACGCCGGCGAAAAATTGCCTGCTTGGTTCGCGCGCGCCGAAGTTGCCGACATTTTGATGCAAACATATCCACCGCTGCACAGCGATGGCGTATGTGTTTGGTTTACTGGTTTGAGCGGTGCTGGCAAATCAACAATTGCCGAAATCTTGACCATTCTCTTAAATGAGTACGGGCGAAACGTCACGTTGCTTGATGGTGATGTTGTCAGAACACATCTTTCAAAAGGCTTGGGTTTCAGCAGGGAAGATCGCGATACGAACATTTTGCGCATAGGTTTTGTTGCCGCAGAGATTGTGCGGCATAGAGGTTTAGCTATTTGCGCGGCCGTTAGTCCTTATAAAGCGGCCCGCAACGAGGTTCGCAATATGTTTGATGAAGGGCGATTTGTAGAGGTCTTTGTTGACACGCCGCTATCGGTTTGCGAAGAGCGTGACGTTAAAGGAATGTATAAAAAGGCGCGCAGTGGCGAGATCACAGCGTTTACCGGAATCGACGACCCTTATGAGGCGCCGGAAAATGCTGACATCATTCTCGATACCGTAAACCATCAGCCTGAAGAAAATGCGCGCGACGTATTGGCTCACTTGATCAAACGAGGCTTTGTAGCGGCAGACTTGAAAAGCGATTCCTGATAAAATCGATCTACAAATAATATGTCGAAAGCACAAACGATCAATTTTAAAGTCGCGCCAAAGGAGCAGAAGTTTCTCGAATATATTAAAGAAGAAGTCGATCGCGGCATCGGCTTTATGAACGACGGTCAGCAGGATCGCGCGCTCGTTATTTTCAAACAGCTCGTGCCCAAAGTTGATGCCACTTCGCCGACATACGATCTGCTCCAGCATAATTTGCTTACAGCCTATAAGCAGCGAATCGAGCAGATTCTAAAACTGGAGGATGTAACTCCCGTAAACCGCTATTTACCTGAAGTTTTTGCGTTGAAACTCAGCGGCTCGCTTTCGAAGGATCCAAAATTCCGAGGCGGATTTGCGGATGTTTTCAGGGCGCTCGGCATGGTGTTTTACGAAAAGAGACAGTATGAAGCTGCCCTTGCGTGTTTTCGGCGGGCAATTGCTGTTCAGCCTTGTCCGTCATATTATGTCGATCTGACAAATGCGTTGGCGTTCACAAAAAAGCAGGCACAGTTGAATGACTATACGCGTGCCTACAAACCGGCTGAACTTGGCCGCCACATTTTTATAACTTGCAGTCCAAAAAGCGGCTCGACATTCTTAAAAAATGTCCTTGTCGGCGTTACAGGCTTTCGCGATCTTTTCAGTGTCTATGCGGCGCTCCAGAATGAGCATGAACTCGACATGCCGCAGCTTGCAAAGTTTGGCAATGTAAATACTGTTACGCAGCAGCACGTTCGCGCGTCGGAGGCGAACATACAGTTGATGCAAGCTTTCGGAATAAAGCCAGTGGTGCTTGTGAGAAATATTTTTGACACGGTGATCAGTCTTCTCGATTTTTACCGGCAAGGATTTACGTTTAGCACATTTTTCGACCGCGAGGAATTTCTCGCCTTTGACGAACAGCAGCAGATAGACCTGCTGATCGAATATGCCATTCCCTGGTATTTTCAGTTCGTCGCTTCCTGGCAGCGGGCGGAAAGCGAGCAGCGTGTCAGGGTTTATTGGCTGACTTACGACGAGATGATCAGGGACAAGCCCGCGACCGTCGAGAGAGTGCTCGATTTTTACGAGATTATGGCTCCGCGAGAGGAAATCGAAAAGCACATCGCTCTCACCGAATCGGACAAGGATAAAAACCGTTTTAACAAAGGCGTCGCGGGTCGCGGAAAGGCCGGATTGTCGCAGAAACAAAAAGAATCCGTCATTGCGCTCGCCAGGCATTTCCCAAATGCAGATTTTAGCTGTCTCGGGCTATAAATTTGCTCGTTCCCGCTTTGCAATTATATTTTTTTGAGATAGACTAATCTCAAAGTTAGTAGATTCGTCAGAGTTTTAATGTCTTTTTAGGTCAGTATCCGCATAGGCAATATGCATTTGATCGGAAACTTTACATTCTCGCGCGGTCGCTTGCGGTAGTTACTTATTACCGCCAGCGGACGCGCGTTTTCAATTTGGGGAGGGAACAATATGAGCCAGTCACGGAATTTACGAAGATTATATTCAAAAAAAATCAGACCACAATTACCTGTGGTAAAAAGAGGCCTAAAAGGCCTGATTCGCCGTCAGACGATCGCAATTGCGTGCGTGCTTCTGGCGGTTTGTTTTGTGTTGGGAGCCGATTATTATAAGTCGGCCGCGATACTAAAGACGAGCAAGGAGGTAGTTGTCGCGGATAAAAGACAATCCGCAAACTGGCAAGACTCTCCCAGAATTCTCATTGATAAGAGAACAGGCAAACGCATCGATCCGACAGATGCGTCCTATATTTTAGATGCGCCTTCAGGCGGAGGTGACACGTGCGGCACGGCCAGCGTGATCACGGCTTTGCCATTCAATGATAGCGGCACGACCGTCGGAGCGTTAGACACCTACGATCTTCCGCCCGACACCGTTGCACCTACTGTTACGGGATGTCCGACTTGTACTGCGACGGGCGGAGGCCCGGCCGGAGCGGCACCGCGAGGCGGCGTTTATACCGGCACAGGCACAGGGCCAGACGTTGCTTACAGCGTAACGTTCACGAGCGCAAACAACAGTCTCAACGTAACCATGTCGCCGACAAGCGCGGATTTGGCGCTGATCGTTTACACGGATGTATGTAGCAGCAACTTGGCTGATGCTATCGTCGTTGATGATGACGGCCTTCCTGGTATTTCTGAGACCGTAACTATCTCAAACATGCCAGCGGGCACATATAATATCGTCGTTGACGGTTACGGAACGACACCTCCGGGATCGAGCGGTCCTTACACTTTGGCGGTAACGGGAACGGGAACAATCGGAACTGGTAACACACCGACCGCATCTCCGAGCCCCACAAATACAGGAAGCGCAACATCGACGGCAACTGCCACTGCGACCGGAACGCCTCCTCCGTCAACCACTTTTACAAACCCGGCACCGATAACGATCAACGACAACGCGGCCGGAGCGCCGTATCCGTCGAACATCACGGTCGCAGGATTGACCGGAACGGTTACAAAGGTAACGGTTGACCTGACGGGCGTGAGCCATACATTCCCGGATGACATTGACGTAATGCTCGTCGGCCCGGGCGGGCAGAATACTCTGCTCATGTCCGACGCGGGCGGAGGCCTCGACATAACGGGCGTTAACCTTACATTCGATGACCTAGCAGCAGCGACGCTGCCCGACGCGACGCAGATCGCGGCGGGAACATTCCGGCCGTCGAACTTCGACACGACGACCGATGTCTTGCCGGCACCTGCACCGCCTGCGGGAGCGACGGTTGCGTTGTCCGTATTCAACGGCACGACGCCGAACGGCACTTGGTCGCTCTATGTGAGAGACGACTTAGGAATCGACCTTGGTTCGATCAGCGGTGGATGGACACTGCGGCTTAACACGTCCGGTCCGATTGGTACGGCGACGTCCACATCTACTGGATCGCAGTCACCTACGCCGACATTTACTAATACGGCGACGGCGACGGCAACGGCAACGCCGGGCGGTGGAAGCACGATCTATGCGGTTGACTTACGCAACCTGGACTTTGACAGGCTGACGACTA
>JBJXHF010000087.1:0-26491 GCA_046160805.1 Pyrinomonadaceae bacterium | reverse complement strand
AGGCGTCCCTTCATTCAGCGATGATAAGGCAACTATGTCCATCCCCGCAATTAACTCCAGAACGTCCGGTCGATGCCCAAGGAATGACACTCTCTCGCTTAGCCCCAGCGTTCTGCTCTCCATTTCGAGCTGCTCGCGCAGATGGCCGTCACCGACAATTACAAATCTAAGCTTCACATCGGTCGGAGTGGCCAATGCGGCGGCCTTTAACAGAAGGGATACGTTCTTTATTTCCGTCAGGCGCCCGACGAACCCGACGATCGTTTCATCATTGCGGGCGCCGATTGTTTTGCGCAGCTCGCTTTTGTGGACGTCGTTAGCGTGGGGAATATTCTCAACATCGATACCCAAAGGAATCACTCTGAATTGAGGACGCGTGCCGAGGTGAAAGTCCTGATTGATCTCGCGTAGTTGTTGCGGTGAAATCACGACTATCTTATCTGTGGCAAATTTGGCAAGCACTTTTTCGATGGTCAAGTAAAGTCGCGTCTTTAGTTTTCCGTAATAGCTGTGAAAGACATGCCCGTGAAAAGTGTGAGCGACCTTAATGGGACGCGGGTTGCCGACCAGAGTTCCCCATGTAAGCCACTTGTATGCAAAAGCTGCAAGGCGGCCGAGCGTGCCCGCCTTAGCCGTATGCGTATGAATAATGTCGGGCCGATGCGACCTTATCTGAGAGTAAATGCGCCGAATAGCCAGGAGATCCTTCAAAGACAATTCTCTGCTCAACTCTTCTATATATATCGGCGTCACCTCGTTTTTTGTCGCAAAGTAGTCCATATTGCTTTCACCCTCAGGAATGCGGCCTGCAATCAGGACACTTTGAAACTCATTGTCTTGAAGATTTTTGTTTAGCCAAACGACATGTCGGGCAGGACCGCCGACGTTTAGACGAGCGATTATGCGAAGTATTTTCATCTCGATCAATCACATGATCTTGAATGGCAACCGGCAGATTGACCGCGCCTCGACTCTCGCCGAGCGGCGCCCAATCGTGCAATAGTGCGGGCATATCGCTGCCGGTTACCAAGCTGTTGGGGACATTTTACCAAATTATGACTTATAACCAACGGCTGTCCAAAACGAAGTCGTACTGAATGTGATATTTTCGAGCCCGACCCGCTCCATCATTGCTCGAATTTCCTCTTTCGAAAAGCGTTTTTCGAGCCGCGTGCCAAAGCGATCGAGAGCGTCGGTCCGCATAACGTAAAAACTATTATTTCGGTATTGCGAGAGCGGAAAAGCGGCAACATCGATGCCGATCTTTTCCAAAATCAGCGCCGTGCGGGCGAGCGGAAGATATATCAGCGCCGCCAGGACCTGACTAACCGCATATCGCAGCGAGTGTGGCAGACGGCATATAAGCCCTCGGAAAAGGTTGCTCATTCGCCAGATAAGGCGAAACCACGGCGGGCGATTGTCAAAGCTGTAATACAGATAAAGGAGAAACGGGGCGCCGCGTTTCAGTTTGCTTACGCACGTTCGCAAACCGGCTTCGGTGTCAGGTACGTGATGCAACACGCCAAGAGAGTAGCCGAAATCGCACGATTCGTCCTCGAGCGGAATATTGCCGGCGCCGGCCAGAGCGAATTCGCAGTTCTCATGTCCATCCAGGATACGTCTTGCGACGGCAAGCGCATCTTCGCTCGGGTCAAAAAGATAAAGCTTGCCGACGCGCGGCGCTACGAGCTTTGCCCAGCGGCCTGATCCGCAGCCAAGATCAAAGCCCACGGAGCCAGACGGCAACTTGTCCCACGGAAAGATGTTGAAGTAATTGTCAAACATCCGATCGATCTCTTCGGTCGAAAGCGCGGTTTGGTCAAAGCGTGACCATTCGTCACCAAAACCGGCGACGACCTTTTCGTCGATGTTTGTCGTCATTGCCGATCGATAAAACGTTGAAACCAAAGTTCAAGCATCAGCAGTGTCCAGACCTGGAACGAGTGATCGAATTTGCCGTCGATGTGTTCGTCGACGTATTGGCGGATCTTTTCGGGCCGGATCACGCCGCGATTCAAAGCCCTGTCCGAGAGCAGCACGTCGCGCAAAAAATCTTTCATCTCGCCACGAAGCCACCGCCCTACAGGCACGCCGAATCCCATTTTGCGGCGATAAACGACGTCACGCGGAACAAGCCGGGCGGCGACCTTCTTAAGCAATGATTTTGTGCGGAAGCGGTTCATTTTCAGACTTTCGGGCAAACTCGCGGCAAACTCGATCACGTTATGATCGAGAAACGGCGAACGCGCTTCGAGCGAGTTTGCCATCGACGCGATATCGACTTTTACAAGCAGATCGTTTGGCAAGTAAGTCATCTGATCGGTCAGCAACGTTGCGTCGAGTATGCCCGAACCGTTCGCGCGCTCGAACCAGCGATCGAGGAAATCGGACGCGTCCGCGTCAGCGACGGCATTAGCAAAATCGGTTGTATAAAGCTCGGGCTTGAGTGCCGGTTTGAAAGTAGACATCCAGCGGAAGTAGCGCTCGTTACGATTCTCGTTTGCGGATGCGATGAATCGCTGGACGTCGCGAACACGTGTTTTCTTCAGTTCCGAAGTCGGAAGCAGATTTACCGGCCCTTCGATAAACGCGACGCGCAACACGCGGGGAATCCGGCGAAAAACTTCGGCGACTTCCATCGCCATGTATCGCTCATAACCGGCGAAACTTTCGTCGCCGCCATCTCCGTTGAGAGCGACAGTCACGTGTTTGCGGGTTTCTTTAGAGACATAGTAAGTTGGGATAGCCGACGAGTCGGCGTAAGGTTCGCCGTAGTGTTCGACGAGCGTGGGCAAAATTTCGAGTGCGTTCGGGCGGACGATAAATTCGCGATACTCGGCTCCGACGTGTTCAGCAACGCGGCGTGCATATTTGAGTTCACTAAAATCTTCTTCCTCAAAACCGATTGAAAATGTCTTTACGGGCGTCGAACTCTCCTGAGCCATCAGCGCAACGACGGTCGACGAATCGACGCCGCCCGATAGGAACGCGCCGAGTGGAACTTCGGAGATCATCCTAAGGCGAGTCGACTCGCGCAAGATGCGCGTTGTTTCTTCGATCGCTTCTTCTTCAGTGATCTTTATTTTTCTAGAAAAATCGGGCAGCCAGTAACGCTGCGTTGTGATCTCGCCAGCTTTCCACTTCAGCCAGTGACCGGGCTCGAGTTTGCGAATCTGTTTGAATGCCGTCTGCGGAGCCGGCACGCACAAGTACGAGAGATAACTGTCGATCGCCTCATAGTCGACCTCGCGTGAAACGGACGGATGCTGCAAGAGAGCCTGAAATTCCGAGCCGAAAACGAGGTCGCCTTGTCGCGTATGCGAATAGAGCAGCGGCTTTTTGCCGACGCGGTCGCGTGCGAGAAAGAGCGATTTTTCGCGTTCGTCCCAGATAGCAAACGCAAACATTCCGCGGAGGTGCTGCAAACAATCGGCGCCGAATTCGTCGTAAAGATGCAGCACCGCCTCAGTGTCCGATTCCGTGTAGAGCTTATGACCGCGTGCGATCAACTCTGCGCGCAGAGACTGGTAGTTATAGATCTCGCCATTAAAGACCAGCCACTTTGTTTTATCAGCGTTGTGTATCGGCTGCCGGCCGCTCGCGAGATCGATGATCGACAGCCGACGCATCGCGAGGCCGACGTTTTCGTTAACGTAATAACCATCTTCGTCCGGACCGCGGTGAATGATCGCCGCGTTCATCCGCGTCAGAACGTCGGACACGACGGCCGAGCCGTCAGCGTTTACAAATCCCGTAATTCCGCACATCTATGTCTGCCTTGGTTGAAAGCCGTGTTTCAGTCGACTATCGATCTCTCGCTGCCTCGCTGCCATTATCATCCGTTTATTTTCTTTGCGTTCTTTATAGACGGTCCAGCCAACGGCGACAAAGATGAAAAGAAATACCTGAATTTGCGTCCGCTGGCGGTAGGCAGTACCCACATTGCCCTGGAAAATTGAATATGCGATCGTCAACAAAAGGCTGAAGATGAGGATCGGAAGCGCACTTCGAGTGCGATTCTTTATCGTGTACCCGAGTCCGATCAAAATGAAGGGAATCATCGTCCACCAAATGAGGACCTCGGGAATTGTGATCGCCTGTCGCAGATTCTGTGCCTCCCACGGAAAAGGAGCAAGCATGAGATAAGAAAATCCAATGGGGGCGGCTGTGAGCGCACCTTCGACAGTTGAGATGTCTCTTTCCTCATTGAAACCTGAGTTCGCCCTTTTTGCCAGATCGGAACGGCTCAGCTGCATTCGTTCCAAGTTGCCAAAAGTGGTCAGCTGGGCGGTTATGATCTCGCCCGGCCCAAAATATGTGAGACCAATTCCCATTGCAGCGATCAGCAACAAACGAAACACAATCGATGTATTCGATTTCGCCAGACCGACGACATAACTTCCCACGACGGCAACTAGAACCATGTAGAAAATATAAAAACGCAACGAGAAGATCCCGAAAAGGCACAGAACCATAAGGATCAGCATAATGGGATTAAACTTCGCGCTTAACCGCATCGTCAAGATCATCGTGGAAACGAGTAGAAAAATAATTAGGCCGTCCTTCATCAACTGACCGGACCAGATGATAAACGACGGGAAAATCGCAACCGCAAAGGCGGCGATCTTGGCAACTCTAAGGTTGTTGTAGATCATTCGCGAACAGAAAAAAACTAACGCAGCGGTCGCCGCACCAAAAACCGCGCAAAATGACTGACCCGCAAACATGCTCTTCCCGGTCATCATATAAATCCCGGCTACCAGGTAGTTCATTCCCCACCCGGCGCCGCTCTCTGCCCGATTTTGATAGAGTAGTCTCTGGCTCGGTGTCACGCCTTCGACCCATACGTCGACCCATCCTGATCCATTGGAATGATAAGTGTTCGCGTCGCCGCCGAAGAAGTCCTGGAAGTTGTTCATGTAAACAAAGATGCCGAACAACATCCTTAGAGCAAGCGCGAGCAGGAATATCCTCGTGACCGTACCGCTCTCGTCCGTGGCTCGTCTAAAAAGGAATAAACAACCTCCTGCCAGGACGCTCGCGAATGCGATCGCGATCGGCCCTTCGGGAAATCCGATAACGAAGCTCAGTCCGATGACCGTGATAAGAGCCGTAGCTATAAACTTATCGAGCATACAAACAAGCTATCTCACCGCCAGATTATTCTCCATGACAAGGGCATCAAAATTTGCATTGCGAAACGTATTAATCGCATCCTGCGGAGTGCACACAATAGGCTCCTGCACGTTGAACGATGTGTTGAGAAGGAGCGGAATTCCGGTGATCATCTTAAATTCGTTGATCAGGTTCCAGTAACGCGGATTTGCTTCGCGACTGACCATCTGCGGACGCGCCGTGCCGTCGACGTGGACAACCGCCGGAATCTTTGATTTGTACGCATCGTCAACGCCAATAACGGTGATCATAAACGGGTCGTGATGCTCGACGCCGAAAACCTCGCGGCCCGATTCTTCGTGCATTGACGGAGCGAGCGGGCGAAACCATTCGCGCAGTTTGACTTTATGATTCAGGATCTCACGCATGTCTGCGCGACGCGGGTCTGCGAGGAAGCTGCGAGCACCGAGTGCACGCGGACCTAACTCCATACGGCCGTTGAACCAGCCAATGATCGCTCCGTCCGCGATCATTCGTGCAAGCCGCGGCAACAGAACATCGTCTTCGAGGGTTTCATACTTCAATCGAGCATCATCAAGGGCCGCGCGACACTCATCGTTTGTAAATCCCGGGCCCCAATACGCGTGTTTCATCACGAACTTGCGCGGCCGAGCCAAAATTTGATGCCAGACGTAATAGGCCGCACCTAAGCTGCAGCCCGCGTCGCCTGCGGCCGGCTGTACAAAGAATCGCTTGAACGGCGTCTCGTGAAAGATGCGACCGTTCATTACCGAGTTGAAGGCCACGCCGCCGGCCATACACAAATTTTCTTCACCTGTCATCTCGTGAATTTTCTTTACGAGGTAGAGAGCGGTTTCCTCAAGCGCCTTTTGCGCAGAACAGGCAACGTCCCAATGATGTTCTCTCAGCTCTTCGCCGGGTATCCGAGCCGGGCCGAGCTCGCGGACGATCGCATCGGGAAACTGGTAATGCTTTGCGAGGTGATGATCGAGCACCTTGATATTGAACCGAAAATCACCGCTTCCGTTCGTCGTCAACACCTTTTCGCGAAAAAAGTCTACATACTTCGGTTTGCCGTAGGCGGCGAGACCCATGACCTTCCACTCGTCGCCCGAAAACATATCAAAGCCGATGTAGTTCGTTACCGCCGAGTAAAACTGGCCGAGCGAGTGCGGTAATCTGATGCGTTTTAAGACCTCGAGTTTGTTGTCGCGACCGCGCGAGAAAAGTGTGGTAGTGTCTTCCCCGGTGCCGTCCCATGTGAGGATCGCCGCCGAATCAAACGGCGAAACAAAGAATGCGCTCGCCGCATGAGATTGATGATGCTCAATATAGTGAAACTTAAAATCGCTTGGCCCGAAATGCTCGCGCAGACGCTTTGGATGACGAAACATGCCTAAATAGCTGTTGCTGACCTGCGCTATTCCACGATCGGCGCGTGCCTTGAACATATCGCGTGAGATAAACGCCGATTTCGCCGCTTGCATCGCTTTGCGCCGCAATATCCATGGCTTCCAATAATGCCCGACGTGCTCGACATCCTTCAGCGTAATGCCTGCCTGATCGAGGCAAAACTCGATCGCTTTATAAGGAAAACCGCTGTGGTGTTTTACCCGCGAAAAGCGCTCTTCCTCGGCCGCCGCGATCAACTCGCCGTCCTTAATAAGCGCGGCCGCAGAATCACCGAGCGTAGTCAAACCCAGAATATACATCTAAAAAAACCAAGACTATTTTACTAAACTTCTTGCCTTAGGCTGAGCAGTCGCCGCCTCAACGGCCATGAACCGCCCTTCATGAACTTCCCGGGCCAACCGTCGATAATACATAAGCGATGACCCGCATCAATAAGGGCTCCCGTATTGCTTGAACCGATAAGGCCTGCACCGCCAGTTACCAAAATACTCATTCACTTACTTATCGCCCACTCTCTTCAAAGCTTCGGCCAATGTTGCGGCATGCGGAGTAACGCTGTAATTCTCGACCGAATGTTGGCGACCGTGCGAACCCATCGTTTCGCGTAACTTAGCATCGGACAACAACTTATCTAGTGAATGATACCACTCGTCATCATTCGAAGCATTAAAATGCGTTTTGCCCGGAACACCAACCTCTGCACAAATGCCAACCGGCGACATAACAAATGGCACGCCGACAGCGAGATATTGTATTGCCTTAAAGCCTGATTTTCCCTTTAGCCAGCCCTCGCTCGCCGAGTCGGTGACGGTGATCGGGTAAACCCCGATATCAAGTGATCTAAAATCTTTTATCTCGCGTTCGAGCGACCAGTCCAAATTAACGATCTCGAGTCCATTAATCGCCGGAGGGTCGGTTTCCGCGCCGACAATCTTCAATGTGAATGAATGCTTCGCCGCAAGCCGTTCGAACACCGGGACTAGGCTGGTAAGAAAAGGAAAAGTCGAGTGCGTCCCGATCCAACCGATTACCGTTTTATCATTTTTCTTTTCAGCCGGCGTAAATTGTTTAGGGTCAGCTATCGTCGGTATGATAACCGCTTCGGAGCCGATCTCGGCAACATGCTCGGCAATGAATCGATTTCCGCAAACTACCAGATCAGCTCGCTTTATCAGTTCGTCGGTCTTGCCAAATGCCTTCAAAAAGCTTCCCACTTTTCCGTAACTGGGACTGACATAACTGATATAGGTCGCGTCGTCAAGATCGAGCACGAGCGGAAGCTTACCTACCGTCTGGTAAAGCCACTCGAATATTGCGGGCCCGAACAACATCGCCTCTCGCTGGACAAGTATTAAGTCATATTTTTGCAGTCTGAATGTTTCGGTAATTCTCCGAAAGACCGAGGGCAACATAGCGAGGGCCTTGCGTGGCAAGCCTTTGGCGGAATAGAGTTCGCGAAATTGTTTCGAACTGAGGAACGTGTTCAGCGAAATCTCAATGTTATGCTCGCGAAGCGGTTCGACGAACTGAGCCAGCCGAAAGCGCGTTGCCGCCGATTCGATCGGGTAGGATGAAAGTCCGAGAACTTTCATAAATGTGACGTTCAGCCGTTCAGGCGACCGCAGCGCCCTCCATTTCGAGCCACTTAGGATTATCGAGCGTCCACTGAATGGTCTTTGTCAGACTCTCCTCGAACGATTTCGCATAACTGAATCCCATCTCTTTTAGCTTCGTTCCGTCGAGGCCGTAACGCAGGTCATGGCCGGGGCGACTCGAGTGGAAATCAACCATTTCGTAATTGAGATGTTTGCCCAGTACGTCGGCGATGAACTTTGCCATTTCGAGGTTCGATACTTCTTTTTCACCGACGATGTTGTACTTATCACGGTTCTCGCCCTTTTCGAGCAGAAACAGGATCGCCTGTGCAACGTTGCGCGCGTGTATCCAAAAGCGGCTTCCCGAAACCGTGAGACTGCTGTCGGCGTGGATATAGATCTTTGCGCCCGTAAGCGCGGCGCTGATAACTTTTGGAATAAACTTTTCAGGATGCTGACGCTCGCCGAATATGTTCATTGTGTGGCCAATGATCACCGGTGTGCCGTACGTGTTTGCCCAGGCGAGGCACAGCTCTTCGCCACCCGCTTTCGAGGCAGAATACGGATTTGTTGAATTGTAGCGATCCCATTCCTTAAAGCCGTTTGGCACCAATTGCGCGTCCGCGGGTCCGAACACTTCGTCCGTGCCCATGTAAAAAACTTTCTTCAGATCTGGGCATTTGCGTGCAAATTCGAGGATCTGCATCGTGCCAAGCACGTTGCAGCGGACGAACGGTTCGGGGTTCTCGATGCTGTTATCGACGTGCGTCTCGGCGCCCATATGGATGATGTAATTTACATCTGCGAGTTCGTCATAAAGCCCTTCGACGATCGGCAGCGTAAAGTCGTGCGAGAAATGCCGGATTCGCTTGTCATCGTAACAGTTGACGTCGCGCAATCGCGAATAGCCGGTCGACGCGTAAGACAGGCGATCCATGATGTCGATGTCCCAGTCCGTGTTTTTTAAGATGGCCTCAGCCACGTGATGACCGGCAAATCCATTGCCGCCAGTTAAAAGAACTTTCATAATACCTCCACACTCATCAATTCGAATTCAATAATCTAACACAATACTGCGGTTTACCTAAGATCCCCAGTCAATGTTGCCCAATAGCCTCCTGTAAAGCCTGCGATACCGGCCTCCACCGACGGTTTCAAGATCAAAGACGGTTTCTGCAGCCTCGCGGCATTGCTGACGAATGTTCCCGAGTGCTCTCGCAGCCGTCAGCGAGTCGAGATAACATTCGAGGTTAAACCGCTCGACGATCACGCCGATACCATGCTCGCTTATCAGAGCATCAACGTCGCCGACGCCCGAATTAGCGATTATAGGCAAGCCACTCGCAAGGTATTCCGCATTTTTTGTCGGGGACGAGGCTTGTTTTGAATAACATCGCTTAATAAAAGAAACACCCGCATCGGCCGCGTTCAGATAACGAGGCAAATCTTCCGGCAACACACTGTCGACAAGAAAATCACCATCAGCAAAACCGGCGGCTCTCAGTTTGTCGATCACCATCGCTTTGTCGCGTTGCGTCAGAACCATAATAAAAACGGACGGGTCCGCCTCGCGTGCAGCGGCAAAAAAATCGAACATCTCCCGCGTCAAATACCATCCGCCAAACGAACCGACATATGCGACCACGAACCTGTTACCTATCTTTAGTTCACGGCGCATTTCATCACGCGACTCGTCTGAGATCACCTCGAATCGTTTGAGATCAACGCAGCACGGAATCACCTCGACCGGACGGCCGCGTTTGTCAAGACCGGTCTCATTCGACTCGGGGAAAAGTATGTCGCGTGCCTTTTCGGTCAAGACGACAAAACCGTCTGCCTCATTCAACAGCCACCTCTCTACTCGCTTTGCCGATCGATACAGCCATCCGCCCTCTGGCCAAATACCTGCGTCGGTATATTCTTCGGGAAAAAAACCGCGGATGTCGAATAGCAGTTTTGGCTTCCGGCTCGAGAGCTTTCTGGCCAAAGCTCCCATCAAAGTCGGTATATGGACCCGTCCATGCAAAACATCGATCTGCTCGCGGCGGATCATTCGGTAAATCACCAGCGCCCCGCATAACACGTCATAGGCGGTTGCCAGAGCCGATGGCCGTTTATGATAGCGGAGCCAGGTCCACATGATCCCTTTTGCGCTAAGTTCTTCACGCAGCCTGTCCGCGTCGGCCCGGTCGATCGGATCGGGTTCAAAAGTCAAAAGGTGCAACCTGACGTCATATTTACCGATCTCGACAAGATATGGAACTACCTGAGTCTGGACAAGCGGTTCGCGGACACCGAAGTAACAAAGATATAGGCTGGTGCGCATTGATCGTTTAATTTGTCCGACGCTTCCCATTTAGATACAGCACGGCAATCGGAGGGGAAATTCTTACGTCACCGATGGTTCGCCAACAGTTACAGCGAGGCATGTCTTTGCGGGAAAGGTACTCGCTATCCGAAACATCAGAGCCAAAGTGTTTGGATAGAGTTTTGCAGATGCAGTTTCTAGCTATCATTTTTTGCGTCGAGAACGTTAGTGAAATAACTCTCCCACTGCGAAGCGATCTTACTAATGTGAAATCGTCGTTCGGCGTCGTTTTTTGCACGTTGTCCCAGTCTTGCCTTCAATTCCGGATCCTCATAAAGTTTTATCATAGCCTCAAGTAGTTCATTCGGCGTATTCGGATCTATCAACAAGCCGTTTTTATTGTCTTCAATTACTTCCTTCAAAACCTCGATTCTCGAAACTATACATGGAAGCTCCTTAAACATCGCTTCGAGTAATGCCAGGGGCATCCCTTCAAATAATGAAGGCATTACAAAAACATCCGCCATTTCCAAGCATGCTCCGATATCTTTGCGTTCACCCAAGAAATGAACTTTCGACGTAATCTGAAGTGAGTTGGCTAACTTAGTTAGTTCCGCCTCAATAGGACCCACGCCTACGATCACCAAGCGGGCTTGAGGAATCGTAGTGAGTAATTGGGAAAAAACCCTAAGCAAAAGCGCGTAATTTTTTTGTGGAGCGAGTCTTCCTACACTCAAATAAACAAATGTATCTCTGGAGAATCCTAATTCATCACGAATACGTTCCGATTCGTAGACGTCACATACCAAATTTGTCGGGTCAATTCCATTATAAATTGTCGTTATGCGGGATTCGTCGATGCGGAGATGACGGCAATAGGATCTTTTCACTTCTTCGGAACACGCTGCAAAATATGGTTGAGTGATCTTGGCAGTCAACTTATCGACTAATCGCAAAACTTCAACCTTTGTGGGCGACCAATTCCCGCCATCTATCGTCTCGCGATCGTATTGAGTCAAATGAAGGGTATTTATTATCGGGATGCGAAAATGCCGCAGCCAAGTCAGACGGCTGACTATTCCTGCATCGAAGAGCCAACTGCATATCAAATCCGGCTTATATTTACGGATGACGGGCAAAAGCCTGATCGCCCCTGCCAGCCACGGATGCTTCCCCGCGATATCGAGTTCTTGTACAACATACCCGGCTTTCTGAATCTCGGGAGCGAAGAACTCGGAATTTCGAAAAGTACAAATATGGTGGCTGAACTTTTGCTCCGAGGTATTTGTGACCAAATTAGCAAGTTGCTTCTCGGCTCCGCCGCTTTCTAGCGATGGAATAATATGCAGTATCCGTTTCATCGTAAATTAACCAAATAATCTCAATCGAACATTTTGATGAAACTAAGCGACCAGCATTCCAACGCTCTTCGCATCTTTCGGTTTTCTAGCAATTGTTAAATGATCAAAAGACATATGATTCGAACGCAATACTCTATCCGCGATCCAACCCAGAATATTTATGATGGAAACAACTAAGAGCAAAAGGGGGCGTAGAGCCAGCCCGATCGGGTAAAGCCATTTTGTCCACAGAAATCCGATATCAAACCAATATATGTTGATCAGTAACGCCAACGTCATTCCGGTACCTGAGAGCGGTTCGATTCTTTCGATAATAAGCCCGTGTCTTTGCATCATTTCCGCTAAACCCTTGTCGCTATATCTATAAAAATCGAATTTGTCGTGTATGGGAAAAAAAAACGGCGCGGTGGTAATTATCACACCATCGGGACGCATTACTCGGGCAAATTCGGAGATCGCTCTTTCAGGGTCAGAAACGTGTTCCAAAACTTCTGTGCAAATAATCGTATCGATGCTTTCGTCAGCAAATGGCATTGCTGCCGCATTACCTGCGACATCGGCGCAATTGCCGTTAAATCCACTTTCGGGTGAAAATTCAGTACCATAATAGCTATCGACAAACGGCCTCAAATAAATTTCATATTGTTTCAGACCGCATCCCACATCGACTAAAGTGCCATGCGCGACATGAGAATTGGCGATTATCGCATCGCGAACTCGCTTACGAATCCAAAAACTCGGGGAAAATGGAGTTTCCCCTAAATACTTTTCCATCAGGGCAATGTCCTTTTGATGAAACGAGGAAACGGACTTTTTCAGATTTTGACTTATCATTCGATATCTAATTACAAGAATCTAGAACAAAATCAAGACTCACTTCTTCTCAAAAACCACGACTACATGGGCGTAATTGGGATTGGTACCAATATACTCAATTGAACTTCGCAGTAGAGCGAATGGGGCCATTGCCGTGATTTTCATCTTTTCCGTAAGAGAATGTTTTCTGGGAAGCGATTTTACGTTTGCGTAGAATTTTGCTCTCAAATAAACATCTACTAAAAGGCGACTCGGCAGTAAGAACTTATGTCTGACCAGCTTGAAATCATAAAAATCACCTAATTTCTCAAAAGTCCTCAGGTTCCAAAGTCCGACATGGTGCGGGGGCAAATTCAAAACATCGTATTTACTAAATCGTTGATAAAACGGCTCATTATTCGGAACGCTGAGTATCAGTTTCCCATTTGGTTTTAACGCCTTTGCTATTGATTGTAAGAATGATTTGACTTCGGCGATGTGTTCGAGCACTTGGAACGCACACACAACATCATATTTTTCAGAGTTTTCGGTGGAATGTATTTCCACGGTTTCATCGAATACGGTAAGCAACTTTTGTCGGGCTTTTTCCGCGGCCAACGGGTTAAATTCCAACCCGAAGACATTCGGAGTTTTTCCCCTAACCCTTTTCAAGAATTTCCCCGTGTTACATCCGATTTCCAGAACCGTGCTATCAGAAGGAATCTCATCAAAAGCAGCCTGGTGGTCGCCTTCCCAATCGCGGTCATATTCTTCCCCTCTTTTTTCGTGAGCGTTTTGTAGCTCTTTATAAAATTCCGCATCGCCAACTACGCTAAATGGGTAATAGAAACGATAGCCGGTATCCATACACTCCAAAAGATAAATGGTGGCTCCGTGGTCAAAATATCTCTCGACGTTGATGTTTTCCTGGGCGAAATAAAGTTCGACAATGTCCGCCGCCGCAAACTTTTCGCTAATGCGAACATTCGGATTTCCGGTCACCGGACTTATTGGTAAATCGATCATAGGGAATAACGCAAATCCTTAGAAAATAATTTATTTTTTACCTTCGCAAGTATGCCGGGTCTTCTCATCGTTTCGAAAATGTATTGGGTCGAATACTTAAGGTAATCACCGAACGATATGTTATGTCGAATCCTGTCACACTCTATACTGGCATGATAAATGTCGCCCACCATATCTTCATTCAAATTGACCAATAACGTGTCTTTTAGGAAGTTGTACCCTCTTTGAAAAGGCTGTTGTTCACCCGGTCTGTTAGGGTATTGCTCAATCTTTCTTGCCACATAGTCCTGGATCGTGTAGGTCTCCCCGATATACTTCACTGATTCAGTAACGGAACGATATTTTTCAGAAGACATTCCAACAGCATTTTCCATAGCCTTATTTACCAGCACTTTGATGTCGAAGTCGTAACTTGATGAAGTCCTCACGTGTTCTCGGGCCTGTAGTAAAGACTCTGCCATCAAAATATATGGGGATGGTGATGAAAGTAAATTTGGATGGAATGGAATATTTTCTTCTGAATAAAATTCTTTCGCAGGTTTTGAGGTTCCCCCTTGTACTAGATAACTCGCTCCGGTACTGTGACCCGAAATTCCTTGAATAAGAAAAGGCTTGGTCGAAAAATAATAATCGGAAATCGTGCCCAGAACCGCTATGGCTGAATAGACATCAGGTATTTGCGAATAAAAAAACTGGCCGGACTTGTTCTTGATCTCGTCCAATACATCTTTTTTTATAAATCCGTCATAGATTAAAGGTGCCTTTTCTAACCCTTCAAAATTTGTGATCCTGTTCAAGAGTTCTTGAGAATCGATTCTTTGAACAAAATCCTTCAGTGGAAATGCAAGTTTGTTCTTATACTCGGGAATGAGATGATTTGACCAGTAATACAGGGGCTTCCTACAGATCAGCGCCGCAGTCTTGGTTTCATTGATCAATTTCCGTGCATATTCCAAGCCATCGGGCATCAATCCATCGTCATCGCCTACGAAAGCCACGTAATCGCCCGTAGCATGCGAAAGCCCAAATTCCCAGTTATGCGACATGCTCAACCTTTTGCCCGAATTGAAATAACGAATCCGACTATCGTGAAATGAATCAACAACTCCGCGGGTGTCGTCCTGGCTGAAATTGTCACTAACGATTATCTCAAGATCGCAATAATCCTGTGAGACGCAGGTCTGCAAAGTCCATCTCAGCGTATCGTGGCGCTCCCGCGTCGGAATTATGACTGAAAACTTAATATTCGATTGATTATTGCTCATCTTCAAAACTCAACTGTCTCATTAATTATATGCTCCGTTTTCGCTCGAATAAATAAAGTATGGACTGTCGAACCGAAGGAGTAACCAGAAGGCACCCGAAAACTACGATCCCAGTAATTGCAGTCAGGGCCGCAAACATGTACATCTGCGATAGACGCTCAGGAAATAAGAAACGAAAGGCAGCCCCAAACCCTAATGCGACAATCAAGGGACCACCGACATCCTGTAATAACCATTTCTTCAATTCGCCTTTCAATATCATTCTGTGCATCACCTGCAAACCGACGATCGTATAGGAAAAATTTAGGATAACCCAACCCATCGCCCCGCCGATAGCCCCGTAGTGTGTGGTGCCGTAGATCATTAGCGGTATGAGAAAGACGATCGCAATAATGTTTTGCCAAAGGCCGATCTTTGTTATCCCAAACGCAAGCTGCGCATAATACGGCAGGTGCATAAGGCCATTGATCCCGGTGCCGATCGCGACCAGACTAAGCAAAATCCACGTCTTTTCGGCGATCTCCGGTTTTCGGGTCCACACAAGCAGTATCTCGTAGGAGAAGAAAGCTATGACCGACACGACCGGGATCAGAAAAAAAGACATTACCTGACAGGCCCGGTGGTAAAGCTCACGAAGATCCTCAAGCTTGTCCTGAGCGACAAGCTGCGAAAACTGCGGGAAATAGGTCGTTTGGATCGAGCCTACGATCAAGGCGATACTCGTACCGGCCAATGTATTTGCGAGTGAATAATATCCAAAATTCTCAAGCGTTAACATTTTGCTCAGGATAAGCTTGTCGGTCTGTGTCAGTACCAAAACTGCCACACTCGTTCCCGCCATGCCTGCCGCGTATCGCCATACGCCCATTAGCAGTGATGACCGAAAGCGAGGTTTTCCCGCGGAAGGCGGAAGCATTTTCCAAAAGAACAACCCCAAAAGAGCACAATTCAGCACCGCTGCTACAAGCTGCCATATAAGAAATGCCTTGATCGTTGGTGCCACAAAAGCGAGGACGACAAATGACCCCACCGAGCGGATAACTGCGACAATGCTATTGATAATGTTAAGGTGCTTCTGTTTGTGCAGCCCGTACAGGCCGCCGGTGTAGAAACCAACTGACCATTGAAATGCGAAAGCCACGCTCATTATCATCAGAGCCTCGCTGATCATGGCGGGCGCAATCGTCTCCGATTTGAGCCAATAACTCGCGGCCGCCGGAGCCGCGATCAGGGCAAGCGAACAAACAACGATGGCGAGCGCCCAGCACAAAACCTCGAGCGTACGTGAAAGATCTCTAAGCTCTTGGGCTTTTTCCGGAAATGTCGACAGGCGAGCAACTTCGCGGCTGAGCGTCGGCGAAATGCCGCCGTCAAGAAGAAACAAGAACGCCTGAACACTGGCAAAAAACCCAATGATCCCGTACATTTCTACGCTAAGGTAGTGCAAGTAGATCGGGACAAAAACGATGCTCAATAATGCTATGAACGAACGTCCGGCAAAATTATATAGGATATTGATCTTTGTCTGATTCACGTGCGTTTGAGCCAGGCATCAGGATAGTGAGTGTTGATATTTTGGGTCAGCTCGCTCTCATTAAATAACCAGGGCGGCGCTTCCAATACGAACTCCGGATGACGTTCGAGAAATTCACGTACCGCCGTGACCGGATTGTCCTCTTGCCACGATGGCGTCCCACGCGGCACGTCGTAAACGTCCTGCATGATCCCATCAGTAGCAACGATATATGAGCCTTTTGTCACGAGGTCGGAGTAGGCCTCTAACTCGTCGGCAACATGCTGCCTACTATGGTTTGAATCCAGAATTATCAGGACATTGTCTTCCGGACCGACTAGATTTTTGACCTGAGCGACAATGTCCGACGCAACGGAACTTCCCTCGATCAAAGTAATATATTGAAATAGCTGATGCTCTTCGATTGCTTTCCGGTTGTGCGGGCGAATGTCGATATCTACACCGATCACTCGTCCGTCGATATCCATCATTTTTAACAGACTGGCACTGTAGATCAGCGAACCCCCATGAGCGATACCCGTTTCAATAATTACCGTCGGACGGACCTGAAATATCGCCTCCTGCACCCTTATCATGTCCTCGGGCAATTGGATTATCGGCCTCCCCATCCAGCTGAACGTATAAACGTGCTTTTCATTCCAACCCACTTTTAGCCAGAGTTTAGAGATCGTCTCAAAGCCCTCGGCGGAATAAAGCTGAATCGTGTCGCCGGTTGAATCGTCGACAATGTTATTTGCGTTCGTATCGATCGTAATTCTCATTTCTGGTTTCGCCACCAATCAATCGTCATGGCCAATGCCGAACGAAGATCCGATTGAGGCTTAAATTTTACGTCGTCGAGTAATCGGGTAATATCTGCCACCAGTTTTCTCGGTTCGCCGTCGGGTGTCGGGATCGCACCTAGGTCTAACATCTCGGGTCGACCAATGATCCCTGCGATCATTTTAGCAACTTCACCGAGCTTTACCGGAGTGCCGGTACCTATGTTAACGGCTCCGCCGACGTCGCTATCAAGCAGGGCAGCAAAGGCGGCACCGGCGTCATCGACATACATTAGGTCCCGGATCTGCTCGCCAGACGAACATTTTGCATTCTCATTGTTGAGTAATGACTGAATCACGGATGGAACAAATCTGACGGGGTGTTCGTGCTCGCCAAAAAGGAAGAATAGTCTTCCCCAAGCATAACTGGCCGAGGTTTGCCGGACGATCTTCTCAAGGCTCTTATGCAGGTCGTGCTTTGCCTTACCATACAGAGTAGCAGGCTCGGTGAGTGAACCAGTCTCGGTAAATACTCCGTCGCCCGACTTCCAATCGTACTCTGCACACGTCCCGGCAGCGACGATCCGCTTTCCGCCCGCATTGACGAAAGTCTCAAACAACTTCTCGCTGGCCTTGACCCACTCGTTATTTCCCGGTGCGTTCCAAAATTTTCCGTGTTCTACATACCAGGCAAAGTGTAAAAGGTGGCTTGGGCCAATCGATCGCACTAGCCGTTCGGCTGCCGCTCGATCGAGCAGATCGGCGCGATGGGTAATAATGCCTGACGGATCAGCTGGAGTATCACGAGAGAAAACTCCGTGAACCTCATATTCGCGCTGAAGCAGGTGTTTGATCGTGGTGCGTCCGACAAAGCCGTTTGCTCCGGTAAGTAGGACTTTTTTCATTTATACATCAATTGTCTCCAACGCAGGAATCGAAACGACGAACCGGCCGCCCCATTCTCCTATGTAGAAAAGTTGAGCCACTATTTCTTGCTTGATGTTCCACGGCAAGATCAATACGTAATCTGGCTTTTTCGATTTGAGGTAAGTTTCGTCAACTATCGGAATATGGCTCGCCGGCATAAATCTGCCCTGCTTGTGCGGCGACGCATCGACGACGAACTCGACCAGATCCCGCCGGACACCGCAATAATTCAACAACGTGTTTCCCTTGGCGGCGGCTCCGTAGGCGGCTACGCGTTTACCCGCTCGCTTTTGTTCAATAAGAAACGATAGCAGGTCGTATTTGATGCTCTCAACGCGAGGCTGGAAATTTAGATAATAGTCTATGCTCTGCAGTCCGGCCGCTGTCTCCTTAGAAAGCAAGGCTTCCACTCGCGGTGACGTCTCGCGAGCAAGGTCTTTGCAATGCTTGGCGTATATCCGAAGCGATCCACCATGCGTCGGTATCTCATCGACATCGAATATTTCGAGACCGTGAGACGCAAATATCCGCTCTACGGTGTACAGCGATAAATATGAAAAATGCTCGTGATAGATCGTATCAAACTGACTATTAGCAACAAGCTGCAAGAGATGGGGAAATTCCAGCGTGATCACACCGGTCGGCTTTAGCACCAATGCCAGTCCCGCGACAAAATCATTAAGGTCCGGCACATGCGCAAGGACATTATTACCGATCAAGAGATCGGCTTGGCGCCCCGCCCCGGACAATCTTTCGGCAAGCGAGACTCCAAAAAACTCGGTCAATGTTTCGATATCTTTTTCGCGGGCTGCCCGTGCGGTGCTGAGTGTCGGTTCGATGCCGAGAACCGGTATCGCTCTGTCACGAAAATACTGGAGCAGATAGCCATCGTTCGAGGCGATCTCGATGACCTGCGAAGTGCGGTCGAGGCCAAACCGGTCGCACACCATCTCGACGTATCGCCGTGAGTGCTCAAGCCACAACTGCGAAAAAGATGAAAAATACAAATAGTCCTGATCAAAAATCTCCTCGGCCTTTTTGTATTCCTCGATCTGAACCAGAAAACACGCTTCGCAGACGAACACTCGCAACGGATAAAAGATCTCCGGTTCGTTAAGTTGATCTTTGCTCAAGTATGAGTTCGACGGGGGACTGCTGCCAAGGTCGACAAACTCATGAGACAACGCATTTTGGCAAAATCGGCAATTCATAATGGACCGCAAATGAGGCGATCTGTGCGCTTAAAAAGGTGAATCAAAATCTGCGAAAAATTGAAGGTTGGCATCGCGTTCGGAGACCAACGGTTCGGCTACTTTCCAATCGATCGACAGCCGCGTGTCGTTCCAGCGAATGCCTGCAGCGAGATCAGACTTGTAGGGAACATCGATCTTATATTCTATAGTGGTCTCGTCTACCAATGTACAAAAACCGTGAGCAAAGCCAGCCGGAATATAAACTGCCCGATTATTGGTTCCCGTAAGTTCGACGGCCTCCCATTCTCCAAATGTCTCAGACTCTTTTCTAAGATCAACGAAAACATCGATAATTGCTCCGTGCGATACACGAACGATCTTCGTTTCGATCAATGGCGGTAACTGAAAATGGAGTCCGCGCAACGTGTTTGCGGTTTTGTTGAAAGAAACACTCTCCTGTTCCCACGCGGTGTTGAGCCCGTTTTCCGCTAATATCCTGCGATCATAGGTGCGGACAAAAAATCCTCGCGCGTCTATTACCGGCTCGAGCTCAAAAATGTATGCGCCGGCCAGTTTAGTTGCTCTTAGCCGCATCGATTCCCTCAAATACTTCGATCTGCTGCCTTGTTAAATCGGCGGCGTCTTCACCGTTCTTAAACCCGCGGTACCATTCAGCAGTCAATCTGACGGCGTCAGACAATGCGAGCTTAGGCGTCCACTGAAGCTCAGATCTTGCCTTAGAGCTGTCGAGTTTTAGCAAATGCGACTCGTGCGGTTCATCGTCGTTCGCGACAGTCCACGTAACCCCGCCGTCCCAGATTCCTTTGATCTCATTCAAGATCCAGCTAACTTCTCTGGCATCTTCATCCGACGGCCCAAAATTCCAAGCGTCCGCGCACTTTGTGTCACCATTGAACAGGCGTTCGGCCAGCATCACATAGCCACTAAGCGGGTCAAGTACATGCTGCCACGGCCGAACCGAGGACGGATTGCGGATCGTCAGAGGTTCGCCAAATATCAACGATCTGAATACGTCCGGCAGCAAACGATCCTCCGACCAATCTCCGCCGCCAATAACGTTTCCCGCACGGGCCGTCGCTACCAACGTGCCGCCGGCGCCAAAAAATGAACTGCGGTATGCCGCGACCGCCATCTCTGCGCACGCCTTGCTGTTGGCATACGGGTCAAAGCCGCCGAGCCGGTCGCTCTCGACATACCCAAGTTCACGTTCCTCATTCTCGTAGACTTTGTCGGTCGTGACGATGACTGCCGCTCCGACGTCTCCGACCTTTCGAATGGCTTCCAGAACGTGAACGGTGCCCAACAAATTCGTCGAATATGTGTCCACCGGCTCTCTATACGACCTGCGAACCAGCGACTGAGCAGCAAGGTGAAAAATAACATCCGGCCGAAATTCCGTCACCAGTTTCTCAAACGCGTTGAGGTCGCGAATGTCGCCGATCACCGAACGAATCTGTTCGCCAATTCGCAAATTTTCAAAAAGACTGGGTTGAGTGTCCGGTTTGAGCGCAAAGCCGCACACATCTGCGCCGAGGGCACTTAGCCAAAATGAGAGCCAACTACCCTTGAACCCCGTGTGACCGGTGACCAAAACACGTTTTCCTTTCCAAAAATCGACCATCTACCAGACTTTCCACGGCGGATTCCCGCTTTCCCAAACTGCCTCCAACTGCCGTTTGTCCCGCAATGTGTCCATGCATTGCCAAAAGTCATCGTGTTTATAGGCGACAAGCTGACCCTCGTTTGCCAATCGTTCGAGCGCATCGATCTCGAGAACACTGTTGTCACCCGACAAATACCGGAACACCGCAGGTTCAAATACGATAAAACCGCCATTGATCCAGCCCTCATGCGTTTGAGGCTTTTCGCTAAAACCCGCTGTCGAATCAGGATTGATGAGCAGTTCGCCATAACGAGCCGGCGGGTGAACGGCCGTGACGGTTGCGATCTTTCCGTGCGACCTGTGATAGTCGATCAGTTTGCCAATGTCAACATTACTGAGTCCGTCTCCATAGGTGACGATAAAGGTCTCGCCGTTCAGGTAGGACTCAAGCCTCTTTACCCGACCTCCCGTCATCGAATTTTGCCCGGTTTCTATGAGATTTACGCTCCAGTCTTCGCATTGCCGTTCGCGAACATCGATCGTCCCGTCGGCGAGATTGATCAACAGGTCACCGCTCAATGAACGATAGTCGTAGAAAAAGCGTTTGATGACCTCGCCCTTGTAACCCAATGCGATATAGAAATCATTCAGGCCGTAATGTGAGAAGATCTTCATTATGTGCCAGAGCACAGGCCGCCCACCGACCTCGACCATAGGCTTCGGCTTGATCTCAGTTTCTTCGGCAAGCCGGGTTCCGAGGCCTCCTGCCAAAATTACAACTTTCATATTTGAATGGTTTACCGAATAAAAAACCAGATTAGCACGGGAATCGATCCAAAGTCAGCTGGTTAGTAAAGTTGTCTACGGAACAAAATTGGACAGCCGATCGAAGCCGAACCAGTGGTCCCTGGCAAAATGCCTTGTGGTTTCGGCCAGGCGGTCAGCGTTTGCAAGATCAAAACCAGCGTCCAACGCGTCGGCAGTAATCGTCAAACTCATCGCCGAAATCGCGTCGGCAGCGAGGTTCTTCGTGCAGGATGATGAATAGATTAAAGGCGGCAAAAACGACCAAGGCATAGATCGCGAGCGCCGGCGACCAATAGAACAGCGCTTCGCCCGATAATGTCAGCATCGCACCGACGTACATCGGGTTTCGCGAGTATTTGTAAAGGCCGCGGATGACGAGCTGTTTTGTCGGGTCGAGCGGCGACAGCGTGCCTTTTCCCTCGGTTGCAAAACGCAGTATGCACGCGCCGACAATTGCCGCGCCGACGACCATCAACAACACGCCGACGAAATGGGTTGTTCCCCAACTCGATGGCACGATCTCGCGGCCCGCGTATCGGAGGATCAAATACGGGATCAATCCTACGACAACGCCCGGCTGAAGAATCGTAAAGAACAGATTGCGCAGCAGTAAAGAGATCATCGGTTTATTTCAGCCGTTCGAGCACACCCCGGCGTTTGACGATATTTTTGTAATCCCATTGAATCTCGCGGGACTTTTCGAGCCAACGCTTCAGATCGTTCGCGTTCACCTGGCTTGCGTTTTCAAACACGATCGAAGCGTCTTTGAACTTGCCGGTTCCGGGCAGCAATTTTTCTTCGCCAAAACTTGCGCCGCTCCAAAACATCAGACGGATTCCTGCTTTCAGCTTGCTGTAGCCGACGACCGGATTGCCATCCAAAAACCAAACCGGATGCCCGTGCCAGATCTTACTCTCGGCCTCGGGCAAATTCCCATTTATTATCTTAACCAGCTTATCGCAGATCGCCTTGTCGTCTGCGATCAGCGAATTGTTGTAAGCCTTGATGTCATCTTTCATTTGCAGTGCATTAACCAGCCGAACAGAGTTTCAGGCTGGGAACAGGTTCTATCTTGCTTTAGCTGTAAAATGATCCCAATTTGCTTTGGCAATATCGGCGATTATCTTTTCGTTGGTTGCGGCATCTTCTTTTGAGTCGGTGACAAAAACGCTGATGAAAAAATGTTTCCCGTTCGGCATAAAAACGATCCCGATATCGTTGACGGCCGCAGTTATTCCCGTTGCCTTATTTGTTCCGGACCATCCTGTTTTGTGAGCAACAACGGTTCCCGCAGGTAATTGTCCTTTCAGACGATTTACACCCGTTGAGGTTTCCCGCATTACTTTCCAGATAAATTCATGGCTCTTGTTCGAAAGCAGCTTCTTTCGGTTCTCATAAAACGTCTTTAGAACATTGTTGGCGGCCTTTGGAGTCGTCCAATTCTCAAATTGTCTATCCCAATTGCCCTGCATCGTTTCTTCGTTGATCTTTATGGAAATGTCTTTGAACTTGTTTTTTACAAAGTAATCCTGAACCGCGCTCGGCCCGCCGAGCAGTTTCAGCAAAACATCGCAGCCGACGTTATCACTCTGCGAAACTGTGTATTCCAAGATTTCGGCAATCGTGAGCGACGTGCCTTCGGGATATTTGTCTCTAATGGGGCTGTAGAGACCGGGCAGGAGTTCGCTCTTCTTGATCTCGATCTTTTGGCCGAGCGAAAATTTACCTTTATCAATCTCGGACAGCATCTTGAGGCCAATGTGAAACTTAAAAACGCTCTGCATCGGGAATCGTTTTTCAACATTGATCGAGATTTCGTCCTTACCGTTTCCACCGACGATCGAAACACCAACAACAGCTCGTTTGGTCGCAACGATTTGTTCTATCTTCTGCCGCAAGGCATCTTTGCTTTGGGCAATAGTTTGATTGGCAACAAATAGAAATATGACCGCGGTCAAGCAATATATTCTGTTCATTATTTGATTCAGTGATGTTCCTTGACCCCTTCCGGCAAATTCCCGTGATAGATCTCAGAGCCGGTGGCCTTGAACTCCGCGGCCTTTTCGCTCATGCCGACTGCGAGGGCTTTTTCGGCTTCGAGGCCCTGTTTTTCGGCATATTCACGAACATCCTGCGTGATCTTCATTGAGCAGAAATGCGGCCCGCACATTGAGCAGAAGTGGGCGAGCTTTGCGCCCTCCGCCGGTAGCGTTTCGTCGTGGAATTCTTTTGCCTTTTCGGGGTCGAGGCCGAGATTGAATTGGTCTTCCCAACGGAATTCGAATCGAGCTTTGCTCAAAGCGTTGTCGCGATACTGCGCGCCGGGGTGACCCTTGGCGAGATCCGCCGCGTGTGCCGCGAGTTTGTAGGTGATGACGCCTTCCTTGACATCTTGTTTGTTTGGCAAACCGAGGTGTTCCTTCGGCGTGACATAGCAGAGCATCGCACAGCCGAACCAGCCGATCATCGCCGCTCCGATGCCCGAAGTGATGTGGTCGTAGCCCGGTGCGATGTCGGTCGTCAGCGGTCCGAGCGTGTAAAACGGCGCTTCGCCGCAAGTATCAAGCTGCTTGTCCATGTTTTCTTTGATGAGGTGCATCGGGACGTGACCGGGACCTTCGATCATCGTTTGGCAATCCATTTCCCAAGCGATTTTCGTCAATTCGCCAAGCGTTTCGAGTTCGGCAAATTGGGCTTCGTCGTTGGCATCGGCAATCGAACCGGGACGCAATCCGTCGCCGAGCGAGAAGCTAACATCGTATGTGCGCATGATCTCGCAAATCTCGCGGAACCGTGTGTAGAGAAAACTTTCTTCGTGATGGGCGAGACACCATTTCGCCATGATCGAACCGCCGCGTGAGACGATACCCGTCGTCCGTTTCGCCGTCAGCGGAATATACGGCAAACGAACTCCGGCGTGGATCGTGAAATAATCAACGCCTTGTTCGGCCTGCTCGATCAACGTGTCGCGGTAGATTTCCCAGGTCAAATCTTCGGCTTTTCCGTTCACTTTTTCGAGTGCCTGATAGATCGGAACTGTACCGATCGGCACCGGTGAATTGCGCAGGATCCATTCGCGCGTCGCGTGGATGTTCTTGCCGGTCGACAGATCCATCACCGTGTCGGCGCCCCACAGAGTCGCCCAGCGCATTTTTTCGACCTCTTCTTCAATCGAAGACGCGATCGCCGAATTCCCGATATTCGCGTTGATTTTCACAAGGAAATTTCTGCCGATAATCATCGGTTCGCTCTCCGGATGATTGATGTTCGAGGGGATGATCGCCCGCCCGCGAGCAACTTCGTTGCGGACAAATTCGGGCGTGACGAATTCGGGTATCGAGGCGCCGAAAGATTCGCCTTTGTGCTGATGGTTTAACGAACTCCTGTCGCTGCGTTCAGACAGGCGGACGAGGGCGTCCGCGTTCCGCTCGCGGCCGAGGTTTTCGCGGATCGCAATGTACTCCATCTCAGCCGTGATGATCCCGCGACGCGCGTAATGCATTTGCGTAACGCAACTGCCTGATTTCGCTCTCAATGGCGCGCGTGCAGGTGTCCGCAGCCCGACCGTTAGGGAGGGCGCGCCCTGGACATCGGCGCCCTTACCCCACGAAGGGCTACTGACACTTTCGTACTCCTCAACGTCACCGCGAGCGACGACCCAGTCGCGACGCGGGGCAGGAAGCCCATCGCGAACGTCGAGCTTCGCCATCGGATCGGTCCACGGCCCGCTCGTGTCGTAGACGCGCACCGGCGCGTTTTCCTCGAGCGTTCCATCCATTGCCTTGCTTGGGCTGAGAGCGATCTCGCGAAATGGCACGTGCAAATTGTGTTTACTTTGATTGACCGTCGAGCCGTTCGTCTCGACGTAAATCTTCTGTGAGGATGGCAGCCGAACCGTATCGCTTGTCTGCCCGATCTTTTCTTCTGACCTCTGTCTACTGACTTCTGTATTCTCGTTCATTGTTTTTCTTCCTCCGTCGGTATTAACCGCATCAGGTTCAAAGGGTCTCGCCGATGCTTAGCGACTCTCAGTCCCGACAGTCGGGACTCCCCTGAAAACTGTTTAGTTAATTGTATTCCAATGGATTGTTTCCATAAAGCATGATCACTCTTTATCAAAAAACCTTTTGGGATATGTCTTTACGGAGTTATAATCAGGGAGTTCGATTGAGTTCAGACAAACGCACAATAAATCTATGAAAAAACGCATCTTGATCTCGTTTGCACTTGTAGTTCTCTTGCTCGAAGTTGGGTTCGGGGTTTACGTTGCGTTTGAACGCAAGCATCAATCCGCGCTAAGCGCGCTGGTTCTGCCGATAGATTCGGTAAAACCGATTCAGATCGACGCGGATCGGGAACTTCAGCTCGCCAGTCTTTCCTCAGGGGAAGATCTGCTTGGCGATACTCGCACCGACATTGTTGCGAAGAGCTTCCGCAATCGTGCGGTTGGCCCGAAAAATGCGGTCAAGAAACCTGCATTAACGTCGATAGCTGCGACTAAGCCGTCAAAACTACGCACTAGAGCAGAACCCGGTAAACTGGCCGTTGCAATAAGAACCACCGAAGTCCGCGAAGTTCCCGCGGGCGACGCAAACACTCAAAAAGAAGCGTCCCGTACCGATAACAAGTCTTTCATTGCAAAAACACAGACGATCTTAAAGAAACCTCTTGGCTGGATCAAAACGATCGGGTCAAAGCTGCGCTAAGAAACCTGCAGAATCTTCACAATGGTTGGGCTTTCGGTCG
>JBJXHF010000086.1:0-11072 GCA_046160805.1 Pyrinomonadaceae bacterium | reverse complement strand
CGTGCACACGCTAATGAGGCCGCACGCTCGTTCACACTCGCGTTTCTGCCCGTAGTCATACATTCCTTTTCAGCTCCTCAATAATATCAACCGTCTTTTCCGCCGCGTCGGAGCGCCCTAAGTGTCTCGCAGCGGATTCCATTTCGTTGATCGTAGCAGGTGACTCGATCAGCGTTTTGATCTCTTTTGCCAACGTCTCGCCGCTTAGATCTTTCTGAACTATCATTTTCGCAGCACCGGCATCCTGCAGTGCCTCGGCATTTTTTTGCTGATGATTATCTGCAGCTCCTGGAAACGGGATCATCAAAGCTGCTTTTCCGGCAGCCGCGATCTCCGCACATGTTGTTGCTCCTGCACGGCAAACAAGCAAATCTGCCTTGCCAAATTCGACGCAAATGTCAGCGATAAACGGCCGCACATCCGCGCTTGAAAAGTGTGAATCGGCATACGCAGTTTTTATAGCTTCAAAGTCTGCCTCACCGGTCTGGTGGGTCATCGTCAAATTTCCGTTGTAGCCATCAAGCATCGGCAAAGCCGCGATCATAGCGTTATTGATCGGCCTCGACCCCTGTGAACCGCCAAAGATGAGAATATGAAACACACCGTTTTCCACTCTGGGAGATATTTCAAAGAACTCATGACGAACCGGATTTCCCGTAACAACGCCTTTCTTGCCAAAAAACGGCATCGCTTCATTGAAAGTAAGCGCCGCTTTATCAATAAACTTCGCGAGTTTGCGGTTTGTAAAACCCGGCATGGCGTTCGAGTCCATTACCAGCGTGGGAACACCCATTATTGCGGCCATCATCAGAACAGGCCCCGAAACGTAACCGCCCGCTCCGACAACAACGTGCGGCCTGAATTGGCGAATGATGCGCCGCGCCTCCACAAAACTTCTCGGCAAAACGGAGAGTCCTTTTATCTTGTTTACAAGCCCGACATTTTTGAGTCCCGCGCTGTTTATTAACGAAAGCTGAAAGCCGCTGTCAGGAACGATCTTCGTCTCTAACCCGCGAGCCGTGCCGACAAATAAAACCTCAGACCCGCCGTCGCGCCTGATTACTTCTTTGGCGACCGCAATCCCAGGATAAATATGTCCGCCGGTTCCGCCGGCCGCAATCAGTACTTTCATTAACTTGCCTTGCGGCTTCGCCGCTCTATGTGCGGAAAAGCTCCGCTTTTCCGTCACGTCTTCTAATTCGCCCGGCGGCTGCGCCGCTGTTTTCCGAAACCGCGAACCGTGAAATGCTCAACAGAATTCCCACACCTATCAACGTCACCATGACCGACGACCCGCCATACGAAATAAACGGCAGTGGAATTCCCTTCGCCGGCAAGATCGAGGTTACAACGCTAATATTGAACAACGCCTGAACAATAATACCCGTAATTATTCCGATGCCGAGCAGGTTCCCGAATCTATCCGGTGCAAGAACAGCCGCCCGCGCCCCGCGCCAGAGCAGCAAACCGAAAGCAACAACGACTGCGAGCGTCCCGACCAAACCCAATTCTTCACCGACCACCGAAAAAATAAAATCCGAATAAGGATATGGCAAATAAAATAATTTCTGATGTCCTTTCGCAAACCCTTCGCCAAACACTCCGCCGGAACCTATCGCATATAGTGACTGCACGACTTGATACGCTTCGTCGTTCGCATATTTATACGGATCGAGAAACGCCATCATTCTGGCGACACGCCACGGCGCGAAAACGATCGCGCCGATACCGACAAGCATCATTGCAGCACCGACGAATGCTATGTGAACGAGTCTCGCTCCAGCAGCAAAATAAACCGCCGAAAAGATCGCACAAAGAACAATAGTCGTCCCGAGATCCTTTTCGAGAAATACAAGCCCACCCAAAACGCAAAAACCGAGAAGACAAGGCAGCACAACCGCCCGCAGATCGCCAACCATTTCCTCTTTTTTGGTCAAGTAGTATGCAAGGAAAATCGGCAGCGCCAGCTTCGAAAGCTCCGACGGCTGAAACGAAAAACCGCCCATCCTTATCCAACGCCGTGCACCATTGATCGGCGGAAACGCAAACACCGCAAGCAGCAATATAACGGTAACGGCCGCAATGCCGTAAACGACTCGTGGATCTTGGAAGACGTGATAGTCAACCCGGCTCACGAAATACATCGCCGCCAAACCGGCAAGCGTAAAACCAACCTGCTTGAAAAAATATATATATTGGCTGTTGCTCTCGGTCTCTTTCAGCGAAAACATCGCCGACGCGCTGTAAACCATCATCGCGCCAAACAGCGCGAGCACAGCCGCAACGCCGAACATAAACCAATCTATGTTATTTTTTTCGCTATTAGTCATGTCAGAACCACCTGCGTAAGCGGGCGGCCAGTTCGCTGCTCCCGATTCAACATTTGCCAACTAACGTTCTTGCATTACAAAAGTTCTCAATTCGCCGATTGAGTTCCGCCCGCTAACGTCCCGACGCGTCGGGATTCTGACAGCTTTTTTACTGCTGATTTAAAGACTGTCCCGCGCTCCTCAAAACTCTTAAACATATCAAAACTCGCGCACGCGGGAGCGAGCAAAACAGCATCGCCGCTTTTCGCAACTGCAAAACCTTTCGCAACTGCATCTGCTAACGAACCAGCTCGAATGATCTCAGCATGTTTCGACAATTGCGACTCGATATTGTCTGCATCCTCGCCGATCAATATCAGCGACCGGACTGACGATTCGATCAAGCCGATAAGCGGAGCATACGGCGCGTTTTTGCCACGCCCGCCGAGAATCAATACCGTCTTGCCTTCGCCGCCGCTTAACGCTTCGAGGGCTTTTGAAGTGGCATCTACCGAAGTCGCCTTCGAGTCGTTGTAGAACTTCACGCCGTCGATCTCAGCGACAAATTCGATTCGATGCTCGACACCTTTAAATTCTTTTACCGTCTCACGCATCGATTCCGGCGACGCACCGCATGCCAAACCCGCAGCAAAGGCGGCCAAAACATTTTCGACATTGTGCAGGCCGCGTAAAAATATCTCGTCCCGCGTTGTCAAAACCTTCTCTGATCCATTCGCTCCGCAAATTAAGTCGTTTCCCCGCAAGAACATTCCTTCATCCAGTTCTTTTTTTACGCTGAACATCACCACATTCGCCTTCAATCCGGCTGCCCAACCATATGTGATCTCGTCATCGGCATTCAAAACAGCAACATCCTCTGCCGTCTGATTCATAAACAACCGATGCTTCGCGGCCGCATATCCGAGGAAAGAATCGTAACGGTCGAGGTGATTTGGCGTCACGTTCAGGCAAATGCCGACGTTCGTCCGGAAATCTTTGATAGTTTCAAGCTGAAAACTCGAAAGCTCAACAACCGTCCAGCCATCATCGCTCGAAGTCTCTGTCAAACTCAGCAACGGTGTCCCAATATTGCCGCCGACCTGCGTATTGATCCCGGCATTTTTCAGCAACTCGCCTATGAGAGCTGTCGTCGTTGTCTTGCCGTTCGAGCCGGTAATGCCGACGATGCGGCCGTTCAAAAATCTATATGCGAGTTCTACTTCACCGACAATTTCGCCGCCGTATCCTGCCGGAATCGTACTCGTCGGAACTCCCGGCGAAATGACGATTAGATCGCTCTGCTCAAGAACCAAAGAAGGAATTTCACCTGAAAGAAAACTAACGTTGTGTAAAGTTCTCAAGCGTCGTGCCGCTTCGCTCCATTCCTCGACGGACTTTTTGTCATACAAACCGACGACAGCTTTTCGCTCCGCCAAAAAACGTGCAGATTCGACGCCGGACTTCCCTGCACCCAGAACTAAAACTTTTCTCCCTTCAATCTGCATTGTTACAACCATGTCGCGGCTTCCGTGTCAGTAGCCCGCACCTTAGTAAGGGCTCATCTAGATCAACTTAAGCCCTTACTGACGTGCGGGCTAATGACACTTGTTCCACCTGTTCCTCTGTTCCGGAACGGAACAAAATTATCGCAGTTTCAAAGTCGCTAGACTCACCAAAGCAAACAAAACCGCCACAATGACAAACCGAAAGACAATTTTCGGCTCCTTCCAGCCGGACATTTCAAAATGGTGATGGAGCGGCGTCATTTTGAAGACGCGTCGGCCCGGTTGGCCGTGCCGCTTCGTCAGTTTGAATATCGAAACCTGCAGCATCACCGATGCGGCTTCGAGAATGAATATGCCGCCGATAAACGGCAGCAAAAACTCCTGCTTTGTCAAAATCGCAACGGTGCCTAATGCGCCTCCAATAGCAAGCGAACCCACATCGCCCATAAAAACCTCAGCCGGCGGCGCGTTATACCAAAGAAACCCGAGACTCGCTCCGGCCATCGCCCCGCAAAAAATTGTCAATTCAGATGACGCCGGGTTATGCGTGATATCGAGCCTCTCAGTCCACCGCGCATCGCTCGCGAGGTATGTCAATCCGGTTAACGCCGACATCGCAATAAACGTTACGCTTATTGCCAGCCCATCGAGACCGTCCGTCAGATTTACCGCGTTCGACGAGCCGAGCAAGATGAACGCAATAAAAAAGAAGTAAATCACGGGCCCGACCCAGCTTACGCTCAACGCCTCATTAGCTTCAGCCGTCGCCTTAAAAAACGGAATGCTGAGATTCCAGGGATAATTTCCCCAAGCCCACAACACGCCCCAAACCAACAATGCCGTCAACAATTGCCCGGCCAACTTTTGTTTCGCGGTCAAGCCGAGGCTGCGTTTCTTGACGATCTTGATCCAGTCATCTGCAAAACCGACTGCCCCGAACAGAACCGTCGCACCCAGAGCGATCCACAAATAAAGACTGTCCGTCCGCGCCCAAAGTATCGTCGAGAGAAACACCGAACCGATTATCAAAATGCCGCCCATCGTCGGCGTGCCCCGCTTTTCCTGGTGCGAAGCCGGCCCTTCCTCGCGTATCTCCTGCCCGAATTTCAAATCCCCTAGCTTTCTAATGACCGCCCGGCCAAGAAGAAGCGAAATCAAAAGCGAGGTGATCGCCGCGAGCGCCGTGCGGAACGATACATACTGAATTACGTTGAGCCCCTTAAAAAAATACGACTCGCTGTTACGCCCGTATTGCTGGAAAAGAAATTGATAAAGGAAGTAATAGAGCATTTCCGATTTTAGATTTTAGATTTCCGATTTTGGATTCTAGATTCCAAATCCCAGATTCCAGATTTACCCTTTTCCATTTACCGTTTCACTCTTTTTCCAATTCAAATTTCTCCAACAATTTTTCAATCACCTTTTCAGTTCGCACGCCGCGCGAACCTTTTACTAGAACAACATCACCGCGTTTTACTGTCTGCAAAATAAGTTCGCCTGCCGCATCAGAATCAACGGCAAATTCCGCTTTGCTGAAAGCGGATTCAAGTGCTCCGTTGACCATCTCTTTTGCGAGGCCGCGAACACCGATCAACCTATCTATCCCGCTCGAAGCTATCTTTCTGCCTGTTTCGCGGTGCATCTCGGCTTCGTCTTTGCCAAGTTCGAGCATCTCGCCCGCAACAACTATTTTCCGGCATTTGCCGCCGCCTTCGACCAAAGTGTCGATCATCGACATCAGCGCCGCCGGATTGGAATTGTATGAGTCGTTTATGACCGTGAAGCCATTCGCAAAATGCAAGACTTCGCCACGCTGCGGCGGTGCGCCAACGGAACTCAAACTATCGGCGATCTGCTCAACCGTCATCCCAAAAGTGATCCCGACAGCAGAAGCTGCAAGCGCGTTGAGAATATTGTGTTTGCCATTCAACGGGAAAGAAACATCTGCCGTCTCGTCACCCCACACAAGCGTAATTTTTGTCTCGCCAAACCGCTCGAACTTGATGTTTTCAGCCCGTACGTCGGCTGGATTTTCAATGCCGTAAGTTATCGTTCGGCCTTTGCTCAGCCAGTGCATATTTGCCACACGCGGATCGTCGGCGTTGAGAACCGCCGTGCCGCCGGGCTTCATTCCTTCGACAAGCTCGGCCTTTGCCTTGGCGACGTTCTCTATAGAGCCAAGATGTTCAACGTGGACAGGCAAAACGTTGAGTTCGACAGCCACGTCGGGCGGAGTGATGCGGCAAAGACGTTGGATCTCGTTCATCGGCGTGGACATTCCCATTTCGAGAACGGCGATGTCGTAGCTTTTGTCAGCCGCAAGGCGCAAAACCGTCAGCGGATGTCCGAGGCCGTTGTTGTAATTCTTGATATTGCGGAGCACCTTGCGGCCGCTGGCTCCGAGAACGTGCGCCGTCAATTCCTTTGCGGTCGTTTTGCCCGCGCTGCCGGTTATCGCAACCACCGGTTTATTCCAGTCGAGATAAACGCCGTGAGCAAGGCGTTGGAACGAAGCGATAGCATCATCGACAAGGATCAATCGGTCACGGAATTTTTCGAGTGTCGCACGATGCTCTTCAATTCTGTCGGTGCGGACGACGCACGCAGCCGCTCCTTTCTCAAACGCGTCCGTTACAAATCGCGTTGCATCTTCGAAGTCGCCATTGAACCCGTTGTTTTGATAATCGGGCTGCGAAAGCGCAAAGAACACATCGCCCAGCTGCACTTCACGCGAATCGATAGCAAAAGAACCCACTTCGCGTTGACGCAAAGCGGGATCAAGTTCGGTCGCGGCTGCATTCATATATCGAATTACGGTTTCAAGTTTCAATTTCTCTGCTTTTTATCGGTCTTAATTCTTCAGGGTAAAATCTGCGAAGCAATAACGCGGTCAGCTTGTCTGCGTCGGGAAATTTCTTCTCGTTTGCTTTCTTTTTAGGTTTATCTTTTACAGCCGGCGACGGAGCGGTGTTAGGCTTTATAATTGTTTCGGTTTTGCTTTCGGCGGGTTTGCTATCAGCAGGCTTGCTGTCTGCTTTCTTGTCGCTCGGCGTTTTTGCTTTCGGAGCCTCAGGAATTTCTTTCGCAACTATCTCTTCCTGTTTGACCGTCGTGTCCGTCGGAACATTCATCTCGGTCAAAATCTGCTGCGCGATCTCGCGAAAAACGGGAGCCGAAACCATTCCGCCGTCACGCGCTCCGCCGCGCGGTTCATCCATCACAACGCCGACGACGATCTCGGGATTATCAGCCGGTGCCATGCCGATAAATGATGAAATGTACTTGGACGAATCGACAGTCTTAGTTTTTGGATTAAATTTCCATGCAGTACCGGTTTTGCCTGCGACGGTGTAGCCGTTTAATTGAGCACGGCGTCCGGTTCCGCTTGTGACCACCTGACGCAGCATTGTCTTCAGATGTTTTGCTGATTCGGCTGTGATCACCTGCGTTTGTTGAGGCTGCGTCACTATTTTTGGATCTTGTTTTGTACTGCGAACTTCCTTGATAACGTGCGGCTGGTTCCTGATCCCGTTATTCGCTATCGTCGCAAAAGCGGTTACCATTTGCAACGCCGTCACGCCAATTTCATAACCGATCGACATCGAAGCGAGCGAGTCGCCGTTCCACTTTTCCGGCGAGCGGACGATGCCCTGCGTCTCAGCCGGAAGTTCGATGCCCGTCTTGCTGCCAAAACCCATCTTTTGGAGCATTCCAAAAAAGTCTTCGCGGCCAACGCGCATTCCTGTTTTTATGGCGCAAATATTACTCGAAAAACCCATCGCATCCGCATAGCTCATCGTCCCCGAATGATGATCCGAAAAAACATGGCCGGCAACGTTCAGGCTGCCGTTGCCCGCATCTATTTTGTCTTCCGGAGTAAACAGATTTTTCTCGAGCGCCGAGCTGTATGGGATGATCTTGAAAACTGAACCAGGCGAATATACGGATTGAATTGCGTTATTTTTTATCGTCTCAGCCGCCGACTCTGAAATCGTGTTTGGATCAAATGTCGGATAATTTGCCAACGCGAGGATCTCGCCGTTTTTCGGATTCATCACGATGGCCATTCCTGATTTGGCCCCTGAAGCGCGGACGCCGTTTTCAAGAGCCTGTTCGGTTATATACTGATAAGCCGTATCGAGCGTGAGGACAATATCGCCCGGAGTTTCACGTTCAACGATCGTCTCGTCGTAAACGCGCCCGAGGCGGTCGCGCTCCTGCAGTTTTCTAATAATCGCGCCGTGCAAAAGATCGTCCTGCGACTGCTCGATGCCCGCTCTGCCGTCATCCTCGGCATTGCTAAACCCAACAACCTGCGCGGCCATCGATGAATACGGATAACTCCTCTTCTGATCGTCTCTCCAATGAAGGCCGGTAAAATTAGGCAGATCGGGCTTTTTTACATCCGGAAAATCAAGCGCCCGGTTGACCTTTTGAACGACTTCTTCATCAAGTTTTTTAACGAGCGGAACGAATCGCTTATTAGCTTCCTTTCCCTTTTTTAGTTGATTTGCAACCTGATTTGTATCAAGTTTTAGTGCTTTCGCGATTACCTTTGCCGCAGCGTTGGTGTCCTCTATCTCAGAAGGATCGGCATACAAGGTTTTGACACGCAAACTCATCGCTAGTGTTCTTTCGTTACGGTCAAAGATCGTCCCTCGCAACGCTCGCGTTTGCTTGACGTCCTGTCGGATGTCAACGGCCTTTTCCTTTAACCAGGCATGCTGCGTGACTTGAAGATTTACCAGCCGAACACTGATGCCGCCGATCCACAAAACGAAAAAGGCGACAATTAACATAAAGCGAGTAAATGCCACTTGTCTGAGGTTCTTTTTCTTCGCTTTTCTTACTCGTTTCATTTATTGATTAGAACCAAACTCAACAACGATAATTTAGCAACGAATGCACGAATAAAAATTCTTATTCGTGCATTCGTGGCAAAAAAGACTAATCTACAACGACCTTCGGTTTGACTGGTTTTGCCTTCTCTTTCTTCGTAAAACTCGCGACAATTGGCTTTTGGACAGGCGAAACCGCTGCGGTCTTTATGACCATCGATTTTGTTTCGGAAACGCGAGGCGGCAGAGCTTTCTCCTTTGTCGTCGAGACAACCTGCGCGATTTCACCGCTGCTTCCTGACGGCTCAATGATTCCGGTCTTCTTCGCAGCTTTCTTTATCTCGTTGGGCGAAAGCGAGATCTCGCGGGCTAATAAAAGGCGGCGTTTCTCGGCTTCTAGATCGTCAACCTGTTTGCGAAGCCGCGAATTCTTCATGCCGAAGTCCATCGAAGAAAAATGCTGCCGTGCCGCGAGGAAAAAACCGCTCACGAGCATCAGAACGCAGACAAATACAAGCGAATACGTCCGCAGATTTGATGAGCCTTTTTGCTGCTTGGCTTTGGTTCGTCTGGGCGGCGTTTGAGTTCTCTTGTTCATGGACATTCCTCCAAAAGGTGAATTATTGATCTAATTTGCGGCACGCTCTGAGTTTTGCACTTCGTGAGCGTGCGTTTTCGTTTCTTTCGCTCTCAGCCGGAACAACAGGCTTTCGCGTCAGGATTTCAACTTTTTTCACAGCCCCGCAAATACATTGCGGCATGCGCGGCGGGCATTGACATTTACCGGCCAGACGTTGAAAGGCTTGTTTCACAATGCGATCTTCCAAAGAATGGAAGGTTATGATCGCCAGAACGCCGTTAGTTTTCAAAATATCTACCGAATCTGAGATAAACTGCTCTAAAATTTCAAGTTCGCCGTTTACTGCTATCCGCAAAGCCTGGAACACTCGTGTCGCAGGGTGAGTTTTTTCACGCGGGCTTGTACGAACAGCCCTTTTCACCAACTCGGCAAGCTCAACCGTCTTCGTTATTGGCTCACCTTTCTCTCGCTTTTCAATAATCAATTTCGCTATCTTTCGCGAATGCCTTTCTTCACCATACTTATATATTATGTTAGCCAGTTCGTCCCGGCTCGTCGTTTCGAGCAATTCCGCCGCCGTTTGGACGCCTGCTTCAGGATTCATCCGCATATCGAGCGGTGCGTCAAACCGGAAGCTAAATCCGCGTGTCTCGCTGTCCAATTGCAGCGAGGAAACGCCAAGATCGGCCAAGATGCCGTCAGGATTTCCCAAATTGGCTTCCTTCACGACTTTTTCGATCTCGGAAAAATTGCCGTGATAGAATGAAACCCGCGAGCCAAAGCCCGAAAGCCGTTCCTTCGCCAAATCGAGTGCTTCGTTGTCCTGATCGATACCGATAACACTTGTGTTCGAGGCCTCAAGCATCGCCTCGGAGTGCCCGCCGAGCCCGAGTGTGGCATCAACAAACAGGCCGCCGCGTTCAGGCTGTAGGAAAAGCAGCGATTCGCTTAGCAACACCGGCAGATGCGTGCTTTCTAGTTCAATTCCGGACATTTTCAAATAGCAAATTTAACAGAGATGTCCTTAATTAAGCCGCCATTCATCTTCCAGATATGGCGCTTAATCCGTTAAGCATGTATTTTAGAATTTACGTTTTGGAAACCGGACGATGACGACCCGTTTTTGCAAATACTTAAGTATTCTATTCCGATTCTTGAAACCCTGTCAAGCGAATATTTCTTAATCACGCTTAATCACCAATTTAAACTATCGAGTTGCCCATTTCATTCCAATTTTATGCCGTTTTTGTGTTTGTATTCTGCTGATATAGGATATAAATCGTTCAATAAATTGAATGGACCCCTTATTTTTCCAACTATTGATCTTCGGAGTATTCGCGGCGGCAGCAAACATCCTCGGCGGCCTTATTTTATTTCCTTCCAAGCTTCGCCGTAATTACAAACGCCTTCTCCGTTACTTATTGGCTCTCGGAGCCGGTTTCATGCTGGCCGTTACAATTTTTGAGATTCTTCCAGAATCGATAATTCTCTGGCAAAAGCCCGGCGCGTTGACGGCAAACGACCTTTTTCCTCCGATGGCCTTATTCATGGCCGGTTACCTGTTGACACAATTCTTCGAACACACGATTGCGCCGCACATCCATCTCGGCGAAGAAATGCATTCCGACGAAATGATCAGCACATCAACCGCATATACAGCCGTTGCCGGCCTGGTGATCCACACTTTCTTTGACGGTGTATCGATAGCTGCTTCGGCTCAAATTGATGTAAAGATCGGATTTCTTGTCTTCATCGCGGTTTTTCTGCATAAGTTTCCCGAAGGGTTCACCGTCGGCTCGATGGTAATGGCCGCCGGAAAAGGATTTCGCGAAGTGATGAT
>JBJXHF010000085.1:0-3971 GCA_046160805.1 Pyrinomonadaceae bacterium | reverse complement strand
CGATCCGGGCCTTTCGCTCGTCAAATTTTACTAACTCGGTAAGGGCGTCGTCGAGAGCGACAAGATCGGCGTCCTTGCCGCTCGTGACCTCAAACGCCTCGTCCAGCGACACTTGAAAGACCTGTTTGTCGTCGACCTTGGGCCGTTTGCGTGCAAAATCTACCAGAATCCGTCGCATCAGATGTGCCGATACTCCGAAGAAATGGGCACGGTTTTCGAACTTAGCGGCTTTCCAATCGATCAGACGCATGTACGCCTCATTCACGAGGGCCGTCGTCTGCAAAGTGTGCCCGTCGCGTTCGCGATTCATATAACGGTGAGCAATCTTGTGCAGCTCGGCGTGAATGATCGGCGTCAATTCCTCAAGAGCGTTCACATCGCCTGCACTCCATTTCTGCAAAAGCTCCGTCACTTCTTTTTGGGGCTCGTCTGGCATTGATCTATTAGAAAACTTTGGCGCAATTTTATCACATGGTGTGATTTACCGACGATTATCCCCGCGATCTGTGGTAATGCGTTAGTGCCCTTACTTCGTGCGTGGTTCTGGCCTGGCAATACGCGGCCAGTGCTTCGGCGCTGCAACAAATCTTTTTCGCAATGATAGTTTTCCCACTTTCCAGACGCATTCCTCTATGAACGGCAGAACAATGCCGAATAAACGAAAGGAGATATTTTTATGAAAACCAATTACATTCTATTAATCGCATTATTTGTTATTGCGCTGACGACGCCCCCGTTCGCGTCGGGCTATGAGCTGCCGCTGCGCGGCAATGATCTCGCCTCAGGCGAACGTTACCGGACTTTTGTGCACACAGCCGGAATACAGGCCGAGGGCAAAGACATCGGAGTGCTCCGCTACGTATCGGACAGCAGTTGGGCGGGGTTGAAGTCGGACGGAGCGAACATCAAGGTGCTCGATAACTGGCTGGTCTACGGAAAGCCGTTCTATGCTATGGCGTCAGGTACTGTCATCGGCTGCTGGCGCAACGCTCCTGAAAATACGCCGGGCAGCTACCACGCGGATTACGATAAGGGTGGGATCGCCGGCGGCGGCAACCATCTCTGGATACTTCAGGATGACGGCGTCATCGCCCTGTACGCACATGCTAAGACAGGTAGTATTCCGTCATCGATCTGTGGGAAGCCAAACGCATTAATGGTCGATCGAAGCAAGGCCGGCCCGGGCCCGAACATTGCCAAAGATGCGGTCGTCGTAAACGGCGCGAAAATCAAGACTGGACAGTTTCTGGGCCAAATCGGAAATTCGGGAGCGAGCGAGGGCGGTCCACATCTGCATGTCCATATGGAAAAGGATGGCAAGCCGGTGGAGATGAAGTTCGCGAGTGGCCTGACAACGTCCTTCACCGGCGGCAAAGCGAGTCTCAACGGGCCATGGGCCGGTCTCAATGGCAAGATTATGCCGGAATCGCTGATCCTCTTTTGGCCATCGCGCACCCTCGGGAACTACACTTTCAATGGGATGGCCTCGGACGAGTTCCAAAGGCTGGCCGAACACATGTACGATTCGGGGGAAATGGCAAACCTCGTTACTTGCCAGTCAAACGGAGCAAGCTACAACTCGACCTGGGTTCCGGCCAAAGGCGTCTGGGCGATGCACCACGACATGAGCGCTGCAGTGGCCGCAGAGAAACACGCTTACTACACCCATCAGGGCTATAAACGTACCTCCACCTACACCTGCGGCAGTACGAGTGTCGCCGTTTGGCGAAAGTCGTAACCCGCTTCGCACGAATACTACCTGGAGGAGGCTGTCTGAAAAGGCGGCCTCTTTTTAATGCGAAATTTCTTTTTAATGATAGTTTTCCCCGCTCCGACCCGCATTAGTAAGTGAGGCCGCAAAATTCGGCAAATAAATTTACGGAGAAATAAAATGAAAACACGACGGTTACAAGTAACTATTATATCTATTCTGGCAATCTTTCTGATCAGCGTCGCAACGACAAACGCCGCGACTTGGACGGTTACAAAATTCACGAACAGCAACGACAATGTTTGCAATTCGGATTGCAGTTTGCGCGAAGCCGTTTTCAACGCGGATTCGGGCGACACGGTGGTTTTCGATCCGAATCTCTTCGGGCAGCAATTCACGCTCGGCGGTTCGGAGATCGTTATCACCAGACGCATCACGATTGACGGACAACTCAATCCGAGTGTTGCACATATTTCAGGCGAAAACACGAGCCGCATTTTTTTGATTGAAACGGGCGGAGGCTTGGAGTTGAAAAACGCGGTAATCGTCTCTGGCAATGGCGTTTCGGCCATTCATTTAAGCGGTTTCGGCGGAGCTATTCACGCCAAAGCAGGTTCGATGTTATCGCTCGTCCGCGTTGCCGTTCGCAACAATACGTCAAACTCCGCCGGTTCGTTTTACGCGCGGGAGGCAAACGTTCACCTCGTCAATACTTCATTCACGACCAATTCGGCAACCCTTTGTGCGGCTTTCACGCTCGACGAAAGCAACGCCAACATCGCAAATGTAACGATAAGTGACAATTTTGATAATGACCTGAACGACGGCGCGGACGCAGGCGCGGTGTGCCTGCGTAACAGCAATACGACTATACGAAATTCGACGATTACAAATAACTTCGTCTACCGCAGCGGCATGTTTATCCAGGAAACATTTCCGGCGGCGAATTCGACACTTAATATTGGTAATACGATTGTTGCTCAAAATAATGTAGTTTTCGGCGGAGATGTTGACGACAATTTTAGCAACAGCACCATAATTTCAGTGGGCGGCAATCTCATCGGAACTACTTTTCAAATTCCTGTCGGAACTTTTACTCAGCCGAACGACATCACGGGCGTTAATCCGCTGCTTGCGCCAACTAATTCCGGTCAGGGCGGATTTCCGGTTGTTTCGCATCCGCTGCAAGCCGGAAGTCCGGCTCGAAACGGCGGTTTGAATGCGAATGCATTTGATCCTTTGACGAATGCTCCGCTGACCACCGACACACGCGGCACAGGCTTTCCGCGAATTACCGATACAACCGTTGACATCGGCGCGTTTGAAGACCAGAGCGGCAACACATCGCTGATTGTTTCAAAAAACGCGAACAGCAACGATCTGGTGTGCGACACTGACTGTTCGCTTCGTGAAGCCGTCTATCAGGCTTCGCTGAATTTCGGAACGGACACGATAACTTTTGCCCATAATGCTTTCGGGATAATTCCGCTCGGCGGAAGCGAGATTGTCATCCAAAATCAAAACGTCAACATCATCGGCACTCCAAGCCCTAACGCGAATTACAGAATCATTTCGGGCGAAAATACAAACCGTATTTTCCGCCTGAATAACGCAACCGCGAATATTTCAGGATTGTCGCTGGCAAACGGCAATGCCGGAGCAGGTTTCGGCGGCGCGATTCTGGCGGAAAACAACAGTAATCTGACGCTCGACAAAGTGATTGTCAGGAACAATTTCGCGGTAGCTTACGGCGCGGCGCATTTAAGCGGCGGAACGCACCGTATCATCAATACGACCATCAACAACAATTCGGCAAACACCGGTCTCGCCATCAGCGTCAGCGGAACTTTGAATATGGCAAACACAACCGTCAGCGGCAATTTAGACGCGGACGGCGGAACAGGGATCGGCGCGATCTACGTCACGGGAACAGCGAATATCCGCAATTCGACCATCGCCTTTAACCGCACAAGCGGCGGCACGGGCGGCGGAATTTTTGTCGCCGGAACGCTCAACATCGGAAACAGCATCGTCGCCAACAACATCGCCGCCGTTTCGCCCGACATCGAGCGCAGTTCCGGCGTGATTACATCAGTCGGCGGAAATTTAGTTCAGAATACGAATGGATTTCCAGCCGGAACTTTCAGCCAGGCAAACGATGCCGTTAATCTTGACCCGATGCTTGCAGCTTTGGCTGACAATGGCGGCAACGTAACGACACATTCGCTTTTGCCGAACAGTCAGGCGCAAAATACAGGCA
>JBJXHF010000084.1:0-77020 GCA_046160805.1 Pyrinomonadaceae bacterium | reverse complement strand
GTAACGGCGACTATATTGGGCGTGCCAGTCGCTGCAGCATTCCACATATCACCTACGGTCTTGCCGCGCTTGACGATTTCGCGAAGGCCGAGATTTTGAGCAGTATTGTCGCTGTTGAGCTTTAAAGGGAGTTTTAGCTGGCGAGTGTTCGCGGACAGGTTGCCGTCAAATAACGCTGCGTTGGCGCTCCAGTTCGCGGAATTGTAGGCGGTCGGAAGCGGTATCGCCGGAGGCGGATTTGTCGAGACCGGAGCGCCGTTTACGGGATTTTGCAGGACGCTGCCCATATTGTATTGAACCTGCACATATGTTCCCAAAGCGTTCTTTATATAAACCTCGTCATTCCAATTTGACCAGATTGTGCCGTTCTTTGAGACGTCGGTATAAATGAAGTTAGCGGCCGTAACTTTTGAAGAAAAATACAAACCGTCGTTTGCCTGCAGGAACAGCGAACCGTTCGAGTGCACACGTCCACCGAAATCGAATCTAGGGCCGGGGTGAAACTCAAGATCGTCGTCGTAAAAAATGCCGAACTGAAAAATAGGGATAAGATTATTTAAAATATTGCGCGTTAGCTGAACCTGAACCCCGACATTGTCCTCCGCCGTCGTTCGCAGCCGCCATGTGTCCCTTTTCGCATAGAGACCGGCGAAGTCTCCACTGGGAAGCACGATGGGAGCATTGTTCGATGTCTGAAGGACTTCCTGGTTGAAAGTGAAAGTACCGCCTGAACCTGTCGAAAGCCCGGGAACAGCAGCAGTCCGAACATCATCGAAGTCTGTGGTAGTCGGTCTGAGATTTACCTCGAACTCCTTGGTAAAGTTACGGGTCATCATCTCGAGGCTTCCCTGCGCGGCGTAAAAGGCCCGGCCTTCTTTGGTTTCATTGCCGATTGCAAATGCCTCGGCAGATGACCTGGACAATGCAAATGCTACAAATACGCTGATGAGCACCAGGACAAATAACGCGATCACGATCGCCGAACCTCTTTCGTCCGAGCGTTCTGCCATATTCAAATTACCTTGTTTTCCAATTTCCTTATTCATCGTTTTACATTGACCATCCATTTTTTTCAATTCTCTTCGTAGCCCAGGTTTCGCGTGCTGAATGTCGAGGTCATGGTTTCGCGATACGGCTGTCTGTTTGAGTTCAAATCAGTCGAACGGACGCTGACCGTAAAGCGAACTTGCCGAACAGCCGCCAGATTTGCCTGTACGTCGTCCGCGTTTCCGGGGATGTTGTCCGGCCCGGCGCTCGGGTTGTCCGACAAAGTTCCGTTGTCCATGATGTATTTGATCTGGAAATTATCGACGTTATAGACGAGCGGTTCATCGAGAAAAGCTACCGCCGGCATCACGTTCGCAAATTCCCTGCGAGTCAAAGTGCCGCCCGACGTCACAAAATAAGTGATCATCTTGACACGCATCATGCTCCGGTTGCCTGTTATCGAACTCAAACCCCCGGTAGAACCCGTTTGGTTAAACCCTAACAGGTCGCCATTCGCAAACCGGACGCCGGTTGTGCCGTTGAGAGCAGTCGAGAGCCCAAGCGCCGCTGCGTTGGTGCCAACTATTAAATAAATGTCGTTTACGCGGCAAACGGAATTGCTGCCGGATGTCGGTGCGATCTCGATGATACCCGGAGTCGGTGATGTTATGGCATTGATGTCCAAAGAAGTCGAGACACCGGCGGCATTGGGTGGAGTAGGAACAGGATTAAAAGTGCTGTCTTTGAAGAGAAAAGTAACCTGATCGGTCATGGTACCGGTCGTCGTATTATAAGTGTTGGAATTGACATTGTTTCCGGCCATGATCGGCGGGACTCTATCGATGGCCGTATCGTAATCGACCGGGATGCCGAGAAGGGTCGCAATGCGGTTATCGGGCAGTTGGACAACCGTGGCTGACAGCGGATAGCCGAAACCCGCGTTATACGTGTCACGTCCCATCACGCTTAACGCCAGCCGAACATTCTTTTGCAGCGGAATCTGCTGATTTACCACCCCGCGGCTATCGCCAGCAACTTTTAGCAGGCCCCAAATCGAACCCGTTACGATCATGAAGATCGTCATTGCAACTATGAGTTCCATTATAGTGAACCCTTTCTCGGCTGTGATCTTTTCAGTATTATCCTCGGTCAACATGCTCTTCATATTTGTCCTCTGATTACTAATTTTCATAGTCTGTCAAGACCGTCGTAATATTCTCGTCCCGCTGCAGCGCTCCGACATTGTACCTGAGGGTAATGGCTACGGAACGCATCTTTACTGCGAGAGTGCCCGGCGGCGAACAATTGTACGACGGCCGCTCAATGTCACATATATCCGTGATAACGATTCGACGCTGAAGGCCGACGATTGGGTCCCCGTTATCATCCCCCGTTCCGATCACTTCGTCCGGCCCGGCATCCGTCACAACCTGCTGAAAACCGATCACGAAAATTCCCTGCGGCACGCTATTGACCGGATTGCTGCCGACATTGCCGACCGCGTTCCAGCCCATGCGGGTCGGATCGGTTTCCTTAACCGACATTATCGATTCCAAAGCCGAGGTCGCATACTGTTTTGCCTGCAACTGCTGCTCCTGGCCTCTGGTCTGGAGTATCGACCCGGTGATGCCGGACAATAACGCCAAAATGCCCACCATCAGAATGACGAGGGCTATCATTACGTCGATGTAAGAAAATCCTGCTTCTTGTTTGTGTTTCATATTGTCACCGTCTCTGCCCTTATAGACGTTACTGGTTTGCGACGAATGCCGTATTTGCATATTTCCAATATCTTATTGCTCCGCTCCCTCCGAACATTGTTATAGCTCTGATCTCGTTCTTATTCCTGGCCGCGTTGCTGCCGGAACTTACCGGTGGCCAAATGTAGATGTTCGCGTTGATCGGCACAGGAGTAGCATTCATATTGACAACCGATCCGTCTTGCCGGAATCTCGCCTGCCAAACACTATGGCCGGTCACGGTCGTCGCACCGGCAAGATGCCCGACGGCGTCGGTCGAAAAAGCGATATTGGTGTAATTGGTAGGAGGATTGGTAGGAGGAATTGCAGTGCCAGGGATATTTGACGGAATCATGTCTACGCGAACGTAGCCGGTTGCATCGAGAGGCACCTTCTTTATACGCCTTCCCGCAGGAGAATTTTGACTCTGGTCGATCAACAATATTGCGTTTTCCGTAAGATCGATCTCAAACCGAATCGTCCGGCGCTGCGTAACGGAAAGCTGAGCCGCTTCGCGCAAGAGGTCCATGATCTTCAACGCCTGATCTTCCGACCTGTACAATTTTCTGTAGTTTGCGATGTATGGCAATGAAACGGCGGCAAGGATACCTATTATGACCAAAACAATAATGATCTCAACAAAGGATTTCCCCGCCTCGGAATTTCGCGCCGATCGACGTCTGTTTCTCATACGTTTTCTAAATATGCCCGAGTCTTTTAACCGTTCCCATGGTGTTAGGGATTCGACTCGCTAGATTAAGGAAAGATGGAATAAACAAACTATTCCAAAATCATTGTACATTGTTTAACCATTAAAGGCAATACTGCAATTTAGTTTTCTTTAGGGCTTTTTTGGGCTAAAATTAAGTGAGCTTACTTCAACGACCTTCTCGGATTGTTTCGCTAAATGACTGAAAAAACAGAGGTTCCAAAAAAGCGATTTACGGCGGACTGGCTGTTGCGTGGCCTTTTGACAAAACTTGGCGATTCGTTAGACAGGTTTACTGGCAGGCGATGGGTGCCGTCGAGCAGTCTGGCAACGAGCGAGTTAATCGAGCGTATTAAAAAACTTCTCGACGCAGAAGGAAAAGAAGTCGCAGGCAAAGGCATCGTCGTTCCGCACAATATCAGATTGAAGATGCAGTGGGACAAATTTTCGGACGATTCCGAAAATGCGATGAATGTCCTGCGTGACGACTTGCTCACCGCAGCGGTCGATCACATTAACGATTCTCTTTATTACACGTTTGCGCCCGTCACGCTTGAGGTAAAACGCGATTATTTTATCCAGGGCGTTAAGCTATATGTCAGCTTCGAGAAATTCGGCAGCGAGGATGACGATGTCGAACAAAACGTGACGATTTTAGGTAAGAACGACGCCTTCAGGAATTCAATTCCTGAAATGATTGAAACTGTTGCAACTTCAGAATCTGCTGTTCCAGAGAACACAACTTATATTGCACGATATACGATAATTGGAAAGACAAAAGAAACGCGCCTTGAATTCCCTGCCGGACGGCGGAGAGGTGTAGGTCGAACTGCGGCAAACGATCTAATACTGGACGACGACAGCATTAGTAAATTTCACGCCTCGATTGTCGCCGACGAAAACGGCAGCCTTTCGATTGCCGATACCGGCTCGACCAATGGAACTTTCATCAAAGGCCAGCGTATCGAATACGGAAAGACTATGCGGCTTGAAGATAACGATCTCGTTAAGTTCGGGGAGGTCGAAGTCAGACTCGAACGCGTCCCGCCTAAGGCTGTCGAAGTACCTGATGACGAAAAGAAAAGTGAGTAAATGAATATTCTTCTTTTCCTGCAGATCGATTGGCAAAAATTGCGGCCCGAATATCTGTTCGGCGGCCAGGTTCTCGAACGCACGCCGGCGGGCCTGACCATTTTTTATTCATTGGGAATCGCAATTTTGCTCGTATTTCTGGTTCTTGCTTTTTTCGAGAATTTCCGACGGCCAAAATTTACTTTTGAGCGCGAACTGTCGCCGGATGTGAACAAAAAGCTTACCCAAACACGCTCCAACCGAAGCCTTCGCGTTTGGTTTGTCGTTTTTGTGGTGCTTGCTTTCTTTGTTTATGGTTTTCAGATTTATTGGACGAAATTCGCCGACGACAACAACGAACAATTTCAGGCTTTAAGTTACAAGGATCTTCGCAATCGGCGGACAACGGCGGCGGCGTTGCGCGGCTGGATGCTCGACCGCAGCGGCAGGCTCGATCAGGCGCTTGCTTATTACAAGATTGCATCCGACGGAAGTATCGACCGAACGTTCCCGCTCGAAAAGGAAATGGCTCATCTTCTCGGGACCGAGCGTGGAACGCCGGGACTTGAGCGGACTCTTTACAGGCGCAATGCCGACCCGATGCCCGAGGCTTGGGAAATGCTGACGAAATACAAAAAGCCTGAACCGGAGAACAAAGATGTTCGGATAACAATAGATCGAAATCTGCAGTCGTTCGTTGCAAAAGAGCTTGAAGGCAAAAAAGGCGCGATCGTCGTCATGAATCCACAGAGCGGCGACGTTCTGGCAATGTATTCAAACCCTTCATACAATCTCTCCGAAGCGCAGACAGTCGAAGGCTATCTGAAACTCGAGGGCGATCAGGCAAACAAGCCTCTCCTCAGCCGTGCGACCCGCGAATATTACGTGCCCGGCTCGACCTTCAAATTGCTCACGATGATCTCGGCATTTCGCGCCAACAAGCAGGATTTTCTCGGTTCCGATCTGCCTGCGCCCGAATGCTACACGCCATTTAAAGGTTCAAGGCCTATATGCGACGCAGGCGGCAGTTGCCACATTTGCGCGACCGGTGTGCCTCTCCGCGAGGCATTTAAGGTATCAAGCAATCAATATTTTGCTCAGCTTGCCAACCATCTCGGCCGCGAGCGATTCGGCGAAACGGCTCGCCAAATCGGAATCGCCGCCGTCGATAAAAGAGAGGATGCACTGACGCAAGGTTACTTCCCCGACATTTGGAACGTATCGGATAAACGCGTCGCCAATTCGATCAGCCCGGCCCGCTCGACTATCGTCGTCGGCAAAGAACTTACACTTTTCGATTTCGGCCTGGAAGGAATAGGACAAGGCTTGGCATCGCAAATGACGCCGTTTCAGATGGCATTGATCGCGTCGGCTTCCGGTAACTTGAAAGGACAGTTGATGAAGCCGAAGATCGAATATGACGTTCAGCCGCAGATGTTCTCACAGGTTTTGTCGCCGCAACAGGCTTCTGTCGTTCGCGAGATAATGTCAACCGTAACCGAGGAAGCAGGCGGTACCGGAGGAGCAGTTCGGAGCGCGCTCGCCGGCACAGGCATCGCCGCCGGAGGCAAAACCGGCACAGCGGAGAAAGATGATACGCCAAAATACGATCCGAAAACCGGCGAGCGGATGTTCGTTCTAAAAAAGAAAAAAAACGAGAACGGCGAGTTGGTCGATTATAAGGAACTTCTGACCTACAACAGAACCGACGGCTGGTTTATCTGCATTGCGCCGCTCGACAATCCTCAGCTCGCGATTGCCGTCGTTATCGAAGATATTGGCAATCGTTATGGCGGCCAAACCGCTGCTCCCGTCGCTGCTAAAGTTATTCTCAAAGCCAGAGATCTTGGTTTGCTCGGCGATAGATTCAAACCAAAAGCGGCAAACCCAAAGAAGCGAAAATAAAAATGCCGCAGCCGGATGACTAACAAAACCTCAGCACATTTTTTCATCCTTTTAGTCATCGTCTTCCTGGCGGCCGTCGCGCATTATTCGATCTACTTCAGTGCGATGATACGCGGCTATGAGACAAGCGGCATTTCGGCTCTAAGAAATCTAACGCTTCTTTTTATCCTTGCGGTCCTGCCGATATTTATCAAAAAGTTTTTGCGATTCAGCGGCAACTGGACGCTTTACACAAGCTGCGTTCTGCTTTTCTCGATTGGACTGACAATCCAATACCGCCTTTTTTCCGACCGCGAATACGTTGCCGACATCGATCCGGCAGAACGAGCGAGGATCCAAACCTCAGACCTCACTGACAAAGAAAAATCGCGCGAGATGCTTCGCGCAAAACTGCGTGCGATCACAAAAGAACGCGACGCAAAGATCAAGACACAGCAGCTGCATTACATTCAGGAAAATTATTCGCCTGAGAAGAAACAGATTATGGGATTGCCGGCGACCGCAGCCGCGCCGGTAGATCTTTCAAAGGAAACGTTTAGGCCGGCCAGAGAAACTTTTACCGCAGTTGCGACATCAGGCCTGACCTTGATCCCGCTGTTCGGATTTGCTTGCCTGATAGCGGTCTTCATAGCGATGCGGCGCGACGATACGCTGAAGTTTCTGCAAAATAACGGTTTCCTGATCGTTGTGCTGACACTTGGCCCACTGTTTCTTGCAGCAATAACATCTCGCGGCGGAAAATCGATCGGCAACATGACGCCGTGGGAATTAGCTAAAATTCCTTTTCTGGTCGGTTTTGCGGCGATCCTCGCAGTGCTTTACAAAAACCTTGCAAAGACCTATTGGGGCATTCCACGCGCAAAGGATGTTGTTCCAATTGTGTTCATGGCCGTGTTGCCGTTCTTTCCATTTTTCGTTTTGAAAGACTTTGGGCAAATGATGGTTTTTGGATCGGTTTATGCGACGCTCTATTTGATCGCCGTTCGTCGTTTTTCGCAGAGATTCGTTCTTGTCGGCAGCGTATTGTTTGTCATGGCAATACTGATCGTCGGAGCGCTGCCCGACAAAACACAGGAAAAAGTTCCGCTTCTTCCAACACTCGCAAAACCTGTGAGAACGATTTTGCCCAACCGAATCCAGCAGCGGTTTCACCTCTGGCTCGACGGCTTTGATCCGCCGCCGCCCGAGACTAGTTGGTGGAAAGAAAATTACGACGATTATTACGCAGACCTCGTAAGAAGAGACCCGAAACTGCCGCAGACGATTGAGGAAAATCCCGAGCTGCAAAAAACAATAAATATCGACGCATGGTTCGACGATCTTGCATTTCAGCCTGCTCAAGCAACATTCGGACTCGTCTCGGGAGGAACGACGGGTCGTGGGCTTGGCCTCGGTTATCCTGAGTTGATCCCAGTCTCCGACTCGGATTATGTCTTCGCTGCGTTGGCAGAAGAGCTTGGTCTTCTTGGCGGTTTGTTGGTAACGATAGCGTTAATTGTTTTCGTTGGTGCGGGTGTCAGAACAGCCCGCGACTCACGCGATATGTTCAGCAAATTATGCGCGATTGGTCTTGCGGCATTTATCGGTTTTCAGGCACTCGTAAATATTGGCGGCATAACGCGGGCATTGCCCATGACCGGCATCACGCTTCCCTTTGTGAGCCATGGCGGATTTAGCCTCGTAACCAGCTTTATCATGCTCGGAATGTTAATGGCGTTTTCCCACAGAAACGCCATCGACCGCGAGCGGGATAATTTTAATAATACGGGCGGAAACGCGAGTGTGAACGAGCGTGCACGATAATAATTCACAATGCAGAATGCACAATGAGGAATTCTTTTCCTAATTGTGCATTGTGCATTGTGCATTCTGCATCTGCACTGACGTATCTGCACGCTCGTTCACACTCGCGTTTCCGCCCGCAATTCATTCTGTCTTTTTGCCTCGAACAAAATGATGCCTGCCGAAACGGCGAGATTCAGACTCTCGACGTGATTCGTCATCGGGATATTGATTTTTTCATTGACGCCAGCCAGTTCCTCATCAGTTAGACCGTGAGCCTCAGACCCAAGAATCAATAGCCTTGGCGCTGTCCAGTCGATCTCAATATAACTTTTAGGGGCTGAAACATCTGCGGCGGTTGTGATCATTTTTTTTGTTTTTGCCCAACTCAGAACGTCTTCAGAATCGGCATTATCCCAAATCGGCAAGCGAAAGGTCGCGCCCATTGCGGAGCGCAAAGCTTTTGGCGAGTAAACGTCAGCAGAATTTGTTGAGACGAGAACGCCCGAAACTCCGGCGGCCAACGCAGCTCTTAAAACCGCTCCCAAGTTTGAAGGGTTGTTAATCTCTTTCAGAAAAACAACTATTGGCAAAATGGCATCAGTAAGTGAAAATTCCGTTACGGCTATCGGCCGCTTTGCAAGCAAAATAATCCCCTGTGACTGATCGGTGTCCGCAATTGACGCAAATATTCGAGCAGGAATTTGAGCGATTATCTCTGTTCGATCCGAGATGGCTTTGAGCAGTTCATAGTCGTTAAAATCATCTGTTACAAAACACTCATCGATCAGCAGACTTGACGAAAGCGCTTCGTTGACCAGGCGCCGCCCTTCTATAAATATCTGTTCACGCTCTTTGCCGTCGCGCACCTTTCTGGCGTGGACCAAACGTCGATTGTCGCGGCTTGTTATTTTCGATATTTCCCTCATCGCCTGAATCATTTAATCATTTATCGCGGCGTTTTGAAATGGCGTGTAAAATCGCTAAACTTAGGCGAGATGAAACCCGAATCGAAAACGAAAAGCAAGATCGAATTATTAAAAGAAAGATCACGCATTGCAGAAGAAGGCGGCGGTAAGGCTCGTGTTGAAAAACAAAAAGCTGCAGGAAAAATGACTGCCCGCGAAAGGGTTGAGTTTTTTCTGGATGAAGGCAGCTTTGAAGAGTTTGACAAGTTTGTAGTTCACCGCTCGACAGACTTCGGGATGGACGAGCAAAAATTTCCCGGCGATGGCGTAATCACAGGCCATGGTTTGGTTGATGGACGGGACGTATTCATTTTCGCGCAGGACTTTACGGTTTTCGGCGGCTCGCTTTCCGAAACTTTCGCCGAAAAGATCTGCAAGATAATGGACATGGCGATGAAAACCGGCGCACCCGTGATCGGCCTAAATGACTCGGGCGGTGCACGAATTCAGGAAGGCGTCGTTTCGCTTGCCGGTTACGCCGATATCTTTCTGCGGAATACCTTAGCAAGCGGTGTCATTCCGCAGATAAGCTGCATTCTTGGCCCTTGCGCCGGCGGCGCGGTATATTCGCCGGCGATCACCGATTTTAACGTGATGGTGAAAGATACGTCGTATATGTTCATCACCGGGCCGGACGTGATCAAAACCGTCACGCATGAAGATGTCACAAAGGACGAACTTGGCGGTGCGATGACACACAACACCAAATCAGGCGTAGCGCATTTTGCGGCTGATTCCGACGAGCACGCTCTGAGGCTGACTCGCGAATTGCTGTCGTTCATTCCTTCAAACAATATGGACGATCCTCCGTTCATTGCGACCGACGATCCGCATGACCGTTCCGACGAAAAACTAAATTCAATCGTCCCCGAATCCGCCAACCAACCATACGATATTCGTGACATCATTCATAATGTCGTTGATGAAAACTACTTCTTCGAAATTCAAGAGCATTACGCTCCAAATATAGTTATTGGTTTCGCACGTTTGGGCGGCCATTCGGTCGGCATCGTTGCAAATCAGCCTGCCTTTCTTGCGGGTGTGCTCGATATCGACGCGTCTGTGAAAGCTGCCCGTTTTGTTCGGTTTTGCGATTGTTTCAACATTCCGTTGATAACTTTCGAAGACGTTCCCGGTTTCCTGCCTGGAGTAAATCAGGAACATTTCGGAATCATCCGCCACGGCGCAAAACTTCTCTACGCTTTTGCTGAGGCAACGGTGCCAAAGATAACCGTCATTACACGCAAAGCGTATGGTGGCGCGTATTGCGTTATGTCTTCGAAGCACATACGCACCGATATTAACTTCGCATATCCGACTGCGGAAATTGCAGTCATGGGAGCAGAAGGCGCAGTCGGCATTCTCTATAGAAAGGAACTTGCCGACACGACGAATCCCGAGGAAAATCGCCAACGGATCGTAAACGAATTCAACGAAAAATTCGCAAATCCATATGTCGCCGCCGAGCGAGGTTACATAGACGAGGTCATCGAGCCGAAATTCACACGGCCAAAGCTAATTCGCGCACTTTCGCTTCTAAGAAATAAGCGAGACTCAAATCCGCCGAAGAAGCACGGCAATATTCCGCTTTAGCACATTAGTTAATTGTCAAATAGCTGTGTTTGCAACGAATTACAAATATCTCCTCATCTATTAAGTGAACATAAATGATTTTGAACAGCGAAAAGCGTCCTACAAAAGCCTACGTAGATCTGGACGCTCTCGCTTCTAATTTTCGCTCTTCTAAAAAGTTTATTGGTCAGGACATCAAATACATGGCCGTCGTCAAGGCCGACGCCTACGGCCATGGCGCTGCCGCTTGCTCCCGGCGTCTCGAAGCCGAAGGTGTCGATTGGTTCGGAGTCGCGATCCCTGAGGAAGGTATTGAGCTTCGTCAAGCCGGGATAAAACGTCCGATTTTGTGCCTCGGTTCGTTTTGGCCTGGGCAGGAAAAACTGCTGATTGAAAACAACCTCACTTCTGTTATCTATGATCATAATACCGCTCTCGTACTTGACCGCTGTGCGGCAGTACACAGTGTAACTCTCGACGTTCATGTCAAGATCGACACGGGAATGGGCCGCGTGGGCTGCCGATTTGAGAATGTCGAGCTTTTCGCATCATCGCTTAGGCAAACCAATAACCTGAAAGTAACGTGCATACTGACGCATTTTGCTTCGGCCGAAGATCCTAACGAAACCGAATTCACAAATCTCCAGATCGAGCGATTCAACACAGCCTGCGACGTATTTCGGGCTGCCGGGCACGAACCGGAATGGTTCGATCTTGCCAATTCGCCTGGAGCTATACGACACCCGAAGTCACGAGGAAATATGGTTCGTCTCGGCGGTGCTTTGTATGGACTTTTGGACGACATACTTACACCCGACGCTGAAAGGCCGAATCTAAAACCTGTTCTCTCGCTCAGTTCGCGTATAGCTCATCTAAAAAAAGTGCCGTCCGGCGAGACTCTCGGTTATGGCCGCACGTTCACTACAAAACGCGATTCGATGATCGCGTTGCTGCCTATCGGTTATGCCGACGGTTATCCTCGCGGCTTATCGAATATCGGTAAAGCGGTTGTCAATAACCACATCGTGCCTGTCGTCGGATGCATTTCGATGGACTGGACGCTTCTCGACGTAACAGACATTGATGTTTCGACTGGCGAAGAGGTTTTCCTTATCGGCGGCAGCGGTGAACACTCAATCAAGGCGGCTGATCTTGCGGGCGAGCTCGGCACCATCGGTTATGAGATAACTTGCGGCATCTCGCCGCGTGTGCCGCGCATCTTTAAATAAGGATGAAGTCGCTAGCAAAAATCGAGTGGAAACAATTTTTTGTCCGGCTCTACAACCGTGTGTTTGAAGCGGATATTTTCGACCGCTCTGCACAGGTCGCCTTTTATTTCTCTTTTGCAGTTTTTCCGCTTCTTTATTTTTTAGTCAGTCTTTTCGGGCTCGTTCTCGAATCATCCGACGGCCTCAGAACTGAATTGTTCGAATATCTTCGTCGCTTAATGCCCTACGCGGTGTTCGATCTCATTCGAAAAACGGTCGATGAGATCGTAGCGAACAGCACGGGCGGCAAGGCTGCAATCGGATTGCTCATAGCTCTCTGGTCGGCGTCCGCGGGAGTCGATGCGATCCGCAGTGCCATGAACGCAGTTTATAAGCTCCGCGAAACACGCTCTTTTTGGTGGACAAAATTACAATCGCTGTACCTCACATTGATTATTTCGATCCTTATTACGTTTGTCCTCGTCGTCGTGTTCTACGGATGGCAGCTTGTACAATATACTCTGGCAAGCATCGGCCTTGAGATTACGTCGCCGCTCATTCTGGTCACGATCCAATGGATAACGATACTTCTTCTCACGCTCTTCACCTGCGAGATCATCTACAATCTGCTGCCCGATTTTAAGAAATTCAAGTGGATATGGATCATGCCGGGATCGATAGTTGCGATTCTTTTATGGATACTTTTTACAACGGGATTTCGTCTTTATCTCGGGTATTTCAACTCATACAACAAAGCTTACGGTTCGCTCGGTGCCGTGATAATTATGATGCTTTGGCTTTATCTCACTGCACTCGCATTGATGATCGGCGGAGCGATCAATGCCGTACTTCAAGAGTCGAAAAAAAATAACGCGGAATCGTAGGTCGGTCAATTATTTGACGCCGCAGCCAAAAGAGCTTCGCGCATTGCACCGGAAGTTTTCCAACGGTCCTCGACGCGTTTTGAGAGGGCGGTTTCGATGACGCTGGCAATACGTTCGGGAACATCGGGGATGCGTTCGCGGACGGGAATGATCGGCTTCTCGAATATCGCTTTTACCGTCTCGGCAATGCCGGCCTTCGCACTGATACCGAGAGCATTCGTGCCGGTCAAAAGCGTATATGCCATCATTCCGACGGCGTAGATATCCGACGGCGGCTTGACGTCTTTAAAGTCGCGCACCTGTTCGGGCGGCATGTAGGCTATCGTGCCCGCGACGTCGCCAACCATCGTCACGCCGCTCATTCCGGTTTCTTTAAAGCTTTTCGAGAGGCCGAAATCGGTGAGCTTGGCAATGCTGTTTGGATATTCGCCTTGTATCAAAATATTTTGTTCCTTGATGTCGCGGTGAACGAAACCGCGTTCGTGCGCAAAATCGAGCGCCGCCAAAGTCTGATCAACGATCCTAACGACTTCCCCGTGACCGAGCTTGCCGCCGCGATTCCTCGCTAGGCGCGCAGCATCTGAGCCGTTCACAAATTCTGTAATGAGATAGATAATGCCTTCATGTTTTCCGTGCTCAATGTACCTTACGATGTTCGGGTGCTTCAGCGAGGACGCCACTTCGATCTCACGCAGGAAACGTTTGAGAGCCTGCTCGCTGACGGCTACTTCCGGTAAAAGCGTTTTGATGGCGACAGGCTGACCGTCGCGTTCCGAGCGTGCAAGCGCAACGCTGCCCATTCCGCCCTGGCCGATCACGCGAATGGTTTGATAATTGGGAATTTGCTGCGGGGTCTTCTTCAACTCTTCGCGGCAGTTGTCGCAGATGTAAGAAAGCTGCGCTTCGGCGTGCGACGCGTCAAAGGCCGCCGGAGCGCGGCAATTGAGACATAAGACGCTGACACGAGAGACCAGCGACTTCATATATTTCCCTTCCGCCTCATCGGCCGCACCGGCTACTGTCGTAACCTCTACCTCAAGGATGGTTTCGCCGCCCTGAATTCGGTCGCCGCTTTGCAGATGAGCAGTTTCGACGCGTAGGTCGTTGACGTATGTGCCGTTTGTCGAGCCAAGATCACGAAGAAAAGCCTGCGGCGGCGCGATCTCGATCAGGCAGTGATGGCGCGAGAAAAAACGGTCGTGCGGCAGGCAAAACGCGGACTCCTCGCTCCGCCCGATCGTAAACGTATCGTGCTCGTCAAAAATAAAAACGCGGCCCGTTTGCGGCCCGGCTATGACATGTAAAGTAACGCGCATCCTGAAAAACTAGAATAAACTAAATTTCAATTATCTAATACTGAGAAAATAACAAAGAGAATGTGGATAATCGATATTATGCATGTAATACCGCCCATCACTATGCCGGCTAAGGCCATTCCGCGTCCGCCATAACGCTCGTCGTCACTGTCTGCATTCTTCACTCCGATAAAACCGAGAACCGCCGCCGGCAAGCCGAGCCAAAGGCCGCCGTAACAACATGCCATCGCAATGCTCAAAATGCCGAGGATCATTGCGATCGTCGGTATCGTCTGATCGCGTGTCCGCATGAACGGCTGAGCACCAAATTGCCGGTTCGGAATGTTTTGTCGCTGCCACGGCGCAATCGGCGCAGGCGGCGGCGATGACGGCCATTGAGCCGGATTAGTAACCCTCGATTGATCAAGCAAAACAGTCGGCGGCGCATCGTCACCAAAACGTGTCGTCTGACCGACATAAGTCAGCAGTTCTCCATCGTTGAGACAGAAGTTGAGCTGATCGTCGTCATATGTCAACCGGCAGCGCGGGCACTCTTTCATAAATAGTTGAGAATTGATAATTGATAATTGATAGTTAAGAATTGAAGTTTCCGTTCTTCATTTTCAATTATCAATTTTCCATTATCAACTATCTTCGAATCTCGAGATCCTTAAACGCGATCTTTACGCCGTCGCCGGAATACAATCCAACTACTCCGCCTGGGTAGCCGTGTTCATTTTTGATTGAAGTTACCAGAGTTCCATTTATATAGAAGTCGATCTTGTCGTTCTGGTCGCGAACCTCGAGCGTGTTTGCTTCGGTTCCGCCGTTTATCGCGGACGAAGCAGTCCATTTTTTTACCACCGTTTCTTTTTGAGGCTCGTGATACACGACCTCGTATTTTTTGCGTTTCGTATCGATCAAAAAGGCATAATCCTTCTGAAGCGGCTGCGGATTGCTGTGAAATATCAGGCCGTATCCGAGACTCGAATTCGCATCATCGATGTTGCGGAGCGTGACGCGCGTATCGGCATCCTCGGTCGTGAATTCTTCGGGTGCGACAAGCACATAATAAAAGCCCTTTTGTTTCGAGCCCATCGTAAGCTCGCTGCCGTTCATCTCGGTCGTGCCGTAAACCGAAAATTCCTTAACGAACATATTGAGATCGACCTTGACGACATAATCGCGACTGTCGTTTGTCGTGGATTTGGTGCCGGGCGGAGTGGAAGTCGAACGGGTTGTGTCCGTGTTCGCAAGCGTCGAATTGATGTCGTCTTGTGCGGCTTTGAAAACAAAATAGGAGAAGATGCCGCCGCCGCCGCATAGCACAAGAAGAATACCGAGTATCGCAACGACCCAGATCCAAGTTTTAGACGATTTCTTAGGCGGCTGCATTGAGTATTGCTGGGGCTGCGTCGGAGGCGGCTGCCAGCCCGGCTGACTCGGCGGCGGCGGAGCCTGGGACTGAGGCTGCGTGATGCGCGGTTCGTTCATGACAACCGTTTCAGGCATCAATGGTGCCGAAGCCGCGCTTAGCACCGAGCCGTCCTCAAGACAAAAATTCAGATTATCGTCGGCATAGGTCTTCTGGCACTTCGGGCATATTTTCATAATTTTTCCCCGTTAGAAAGAGTCGGAGCGGATTGCAGATATTATACTTATTTGCGAAAACAAACGCGACTATTAAACCCGCCGGAACGCGGGCAGTTTTTGCAATCCTATTGCAGCGTCAATCCGCATTTGCCGCAGAATTTTATGTGCTGTGGATAGGCTGTGCGGCAGCGTTGGCAGACGCGCTCGGCAGTCAGAGGCGGAGTGCGGAATGCGGAGTGCGGAGTGAAAGATGGCGGCGAACTGGTATGCTGTTGCATTCCGGGCGTAATGCTGAGGCCGCAGCGGCCGCAGAAACGCGAATTTAGCGGCAGCGGGTTTGTGCATCGCGGGCATGGATATGTGGAAGCCGATTCGCCGGGGCTGATCATCGTGAACGAGCCGCTGCCGCAGCGACCGCAGAATTTGACGCCTTCGGCAAAGCGCGAGCCGCAGTTGGAGCACGCGACAATGCCGGGCATGAGGCTTGAAATCGGCGAGCCGCCGGCACTGCTGCCGTGCGATGACGGCTGGCTTCCCTGTTCGCGCATGGAGCGAAGCTGCGCCTGTATAACCTGCTCTATGCCGCCTTCGCGTACTTCGATCACGCGTTCGTCGTCTCTCTCGCCGGCTTTTGAGACACGCAGGATATGCTCGCCCGGAGGGATGTCGCTTAGTACGACGCGGCCGGAACTCCCAACGCTCGCTTTTCGTTCGTCGTTGACATAGACCTCGGCATTCGTCGGAGCGAGAACAACGAGACGCGAAAGGCCGGAGCGTTTCTTTTCCTCGACATCTTCCGATGCCTCTTCGAGTTTGGTTATCCAATCCGAGACGGACTTCGGCCGGTTCGCCGGTTCGATTTCAAGCGAGCTCATTATCACGCTGTCAACGTCGGCCGGAATGTCGGAGCGGATCGTTGTAAGCGACGGCGGCTTGTGCATAATCTTCTGCATGATGAGCTGCATCATGTCGCCGGTGAAAGGTGTTTTGCCGCCGAGCATCAGGTAGGCGATCGTTCCCAACGCGTAGAGATCAGCCCGCGCATCGACGCCCAGTTCGGGCTGCATCTGCTCCGGCGACATAAATTCCGGCGTGCCGATAATGCCGCGCGACGACGGCGTTGCATTAGAAGTGGCGTCGGTGACGGTCTGGCTGACGATCTTTGCCAAGCCGAAATCGCCGACCTTAATAAAGCCGTCGCCGCCTTTGCCCTTTTGCATGATGAAAATGTTTGCGGGCTTGAGGTCGCGGTGAAGAATGCCGAGATCGTGTGCCGCATCGACGCCGTCGGCGATCTGTCTTAACAATCGCACCGCGCGTTTGACGGGCAAGGTTCCCTCGCGGCGGAGCAGCTTGTGCAAAGTCTCGCCCTCGACATATTCCATCACGAGGTAAAAAATGCCGTCGGGCGTTTCGCCAAAATCCGACACACTTACAGTATTGGGATGCTGGATCGATGCGGCGGCCTGCGCTTCGCGTTCAAAACGCGCAATCGCCTCGCCTTCCTGTAGGTCTTCGCTGCTCAGAATGTCCTGGCGGACGGTTTTGACGGCGAGTTTCTTTGTCTCGAACTTTTTGTCGCGGGCCAGATAAACCTGACCCATCGCTCCGCGCCCGATACGCCTTTCAAGCAAATACCGCCCGGCGAGCATCTGAGTGCCCGGCAGCGAAATCCGCGTCGGCGTGGCGTCGATCGGGCACTCAGCCACGTCGTCCGGAAAACAAAGCTCGCATTTCGGACATTCTTTCATAGATCAAAACAACGGATTGACACAGATTAACACGGATTAAGATCATAAATAAATTATCCGTATAAATCCGCGCTAATTCGTTGTTAAAGTTTTCCGCGGTTTGCTATAATCCAGTTTGCTTTTTGGGTCGTTAGCTCAGTTGGTAGAGCAGCGGACTCTTAATCCGCGGGTCGCAGGTTCAATCCCTGCACGGCCTACCAAAAACAGTGGACAGTGAATAGTGAACAGTGAAAAGTTGTTCATTTGTCACTGTCCATTTTGTTTTTCACTGTTAACTGTTAACTGTTCACTAAACCTGATCTCGCCATTTGAGAACTTCGTCTCGGAGAATCGGATTTTGTTGGAAGCTTCCCGTTTGACCTTTGGCGGCGGTTGCTCGTTGGATGTGCCAATAGCTGAGGCCGAGCTTGCCGACGGCTCGCAGATAGCGGCTGCGGGCGCGGAACTTGCCGCTAAAAATTCCGCCAATCAGCCAGCCCGAACTCCTGAATGCAGACGTCACAGTTTTGCCTAATTCGGGCGTGATCAGGCCGCGGGCAATGTCGAGCGCAAGCATGTCGGTCAGGATCTTGTTCTGCCGCCGCATGATGTATAACGCAAATATGACGATGATAATGAACAACGGAATTTGCAGAAGACAATAACTGATGAGGAATGAACATAGCCCTTCCAAAGAACCGCCGAGGCCGAGCGAATAACACGGCATGAGTCCAAGCGTATTAAATAACCCCGCACTGTAGCCGGCGAGAGCATTCCATATCGCGTGAAGCGCGACAGCGAGAAAATATCCCCCGATCGGCGCAAGCCACCTGACAGCTTTGTTATGAGATTCACGCGCAATGCCGCAGCCGATGCCGGTCATAGACGTGAAGGTCACGTGCGCAAACGGCGACAAGATTCCGCGTAGAAAAAACAAAATGATAAGACCTACAAAACCGCCTTTGCCCAAAGCGCCGCCGTAATAGAGAACATTTTCGACTGTAGCAAAACCCAGCGCGATGACGCCTGCGAAAACGATGCCGTCGAGAATGTCGTCGAAGTAGCGGCGAAAAAATACGAGAAGAATAATAAGGCCGAGGCCTTTCGAGCCTTCTTCAAAGATGGGCGCGGACATCACGGCGCCGACGGCTTCGCCCGCGTCGGGCGACACGGCAATTCCAACCGCCGTGCCGAGAACAGTATTGATAACGAACGAGACGATCACGGCGACAAGCGCTCCCCACGCAAACGCGAGAGCCAAAAGCCACAGCGGTTCGGGATCGTAACGGTCGAGCCAGATGAGCGGCAGCAGATAAACAATTGCCGGAAGAAACGCGACGACAGAGGCAATTACTGCAGGGACAATACCAACGCTCGCAAACATCAGCAGCATAACGATCAGCGAAAGAAAAACGATCGCAAACAGCGTGACTGCGATGCCGATGTATTTGCCGGTTTTTTTTGGCTCGGTGCGCGCAGCGGCGCGGCCCAGCCCGAAGTTTTGCAGCGACGCATTGAGGTTGACAGGCTCCTGTGCCGCGATCTGATTGAATTGCTGAACTTGAAAGTCGCGAAATTTCTCTTTCGTCTGAACAGACAAACCATGATCTTCGATACTAACGGTTCCCGTGATGCCGTGTGTGCCGAACTGAATCTCATCGCCCGATTGCAATTTGACGGACGTGATTTTGGCGCCATTGAGCAGTGTGCCGTTTGTGCTGTTGTTGTCGGTAAGATGGTAGCCGTCGGCTCTCGCTTCGATAAAGGCGTGCTGCTTTGACGCTATCCGCTCGGTCAGCGGGTCTAAGCGAACACTGCATGTTTCGCCGCGTCCGACAGAGAGGAAACCGCTTTCCAACTCGAACTGCTGTCCGGCGAGCGTTCCGGTCATTATCCGAAGATGCAATTTCATACTGCAATAATAGAAACAAAAGGCAGGAATGCACAAGCCCGCGCGTAAGCAACGGCGGTACACTCAACGTGAATGTACCGCCCTTACTTACGTGCGCGCGTTGCTCAATCTGTTTTAGCGATCGGAGATGCTGCGAACTTCACTTGTAAACATTCCGCCGTCGGAGCTGTTGACTCCGTATCTGGAATTCGCGTTCGGACGGAAGACCGCAATGTCGTCCTTTCCATCGGCATCGTAATCCGCCGGAACGGGCATGTCTTCGGACGCTCCAAAAGTATAGGCCGTGAAATTTCGAGTCGCGGGATCGAGGATATACCACGAACCGTTTGACGGCCTGTAAACCGCGAAATCCGACGTGCCGTTGCCGTCAAAATCGGCATTTAGCGGACGGTCGCCAGTTTGTCCAAACGGCTGATAAACAGGTATCGCGGCAGTGCTCGGAAGCACGTACCAGAATCCATTCGACGGACGCCAGACGGCTGTATCCGCTCGTCCGTCACCGTCGTAATCGCCGGTGAGCGGTTTATCGCCGGCGGTTCCCCACTGAGTTGCTCTAAATCCGGAGACGCTCTGCATGACATACCACATGCCGTTCGACGGCCTCCAAACAGCGATGTCGGTCTTGCCGTCGCCATCGTAATCAGCGTGAACAGGAATATCGCCTCTCATGCCAAATTGGACCGTGACAAGCCCGGCTTTACTTTGCAGCATCTGCCATGTTCCGCTTCCCGGATGAAAAACGGCAAAGTCGGATACCTTGTCGCCGTCATAATCAGCTGAAACAATAATATCGCCCGGCTGGCGAAATCCGGCCGCTTCCATTTTCCAATCCACAGTCATTAGCCAATCGCCGGTTGTCGGTGAATGTACCGAAACATTAGCCACCCTACCGTCCGAAGCGGCCATGTTCACTCGTACAGGCGAGCTGATGAGAGATGTGTCAAGGATGAAGAGGCCGCGTTTCATATCACCGACGAGAATCTTACTCTGGCCCAGGTTTGGATGAACCGCCCACGCGCCTTCATAGCTTGTCGGCAGGCCGCGCTGAACGAATTGCGAGCCGCAAACCAGATCCCAAGGCTCTGCGTCCGCACGCGCCTGGACCTCACGAGCAGGCGGTGCAAAAGCTTCGGGATATGTATCGTACTGGCCGACACGCACCGGATTTGCCCGGTTGCTGATATTGAAGACCTGCAGCCCCGCCTGATACCAGGCGACGTATAGGAAATTTCCGTAAACAACCGGATTGTGCGGCGTTACTGCGTTGAGGCCCAACTCCACCATCCCAATGCTGTTCATCAGAACGGGACTGGCAGGATCAGTAATATCATAGACCCTAACATCGCCGGTACCATTATTAGTTTCGCGGCAGCTATAGAGCCAATTACCGTCCTCGCTGGGCCACGCGCTGTGCATGCTGTTGCCTGCGGTTACACTGGACAAATCTGAAATAAATCCAAGTAAAACAGGCGCCTGGGTCGTGATATTTGAAATGTCGTAGATTTCTGTGCGGCCCCTATTCGTGGAGTTGCCCCAGCCGGAGAAAAACATACGGTTGCCTTTTACAACCATCGCATGCACCCACTGCGGTTCGGTCGGCGTGATATTACGAACAAAAACCGGTGCAGCAGGATTTGTCACGTTGATCACCTTTATCGTTTTCGTGCTGAGGCTGTTGAAATTTTCGACCAGAAACGTGCCGCCGTTTTGGCTGAAAACGACCATTTCGTGAATAGAGTTATGCGCAGTCGCGTTGGTCGAATTAACCGCACCGAGAAAAACCGGGCTGTAAGGATTGGTGAGATCGACTATATGCACACCGCCGCCGCCGGTTCCGCTGCCAAAATAGCCGCGGTTGCCCACCACGATCGCTTCCAAAAACTGCTGGCTGGGTGTCGGGTTATAGTGCGAAGCCAAAACCGGCGCGTCCGGATTCGTGATGTCGTAGATAAAAGCGCCGCGGCATGAATAACTTCCCTGCACGGCTATGTTGCCCTCGGCAAAAATGTCGGCGTATTTCAAGTTCTGGTTGCCGGCTGAGCAAGTCGGCGCAATTTGTGACCGTAAACGGACCGGTATCGCTGATGCATCCGATGACAAGATCATCACAAACGCGGCAACAATCGACAACAACATCACATGAGCAAAAATACGATCGCAAGATCGAAACATACAGTAATCTCCTTAGGCTGGCCGAATTAGAACATAACACTCTTTTTTACGCTTTTTCGACAGAAAAAGCAAACAAAAAAAAGGCTTTGGCCGTGCATTATAAATTCAAACTGTCCCACTTGTCCCTAACTTGACTCGTCCAGAAAAAAGTTTACGCTTTTAGGGTGTTAGTCCTCCATTTACGTTTCATAACACGCAACATTGAATGTACCACCCTAATTAATGTGCGGGCTTGGGCATTAGCGTGAGTCGTTCCAAACGTTCCAGCCGTTCCTCGCGGTCCAGCCGTTTCAAATCGTTCCAAATCGTTCCAAACTTGAGTGCGTTGTTATCAACTTTGTCAGCTGTCAGTAGCCCGCACGTGAGTAAGGGCTCAACTTGACCACATAGAGCCCTTACTTACGTTCGGGCTACTGACACGGTTTGATTTTCAAATACCCACGACCGTCATATTTCAACGATCCCGCATCATGTTTGCACAATAAAGGGTCTATTGAAATGCTAACTTTCCGAATATGACGCAACTTTCCGAATATGACGCAACTTTCCGAATTTGACGTGGTTTTCCGAGCGGCAAAAGATATGTTTTGGCGCAATTGGCTTACTATCTGTAATCTATGATCTTTCATCTAACATCTATTCCGTAATAGATTACAGATATAGATTATAGATGAATAGATGTATTCACCGGTGTTGACCTACGAGGAAAATGATTGGAATTGTAAAAAATTTGTCAGGACGCGGCGCGATTTGCTTCGCGCATCACGAGGTCGAAGGTGCCGGGGTTGACCTTGCGGAAGCGGCGGTTGCGGGTCAGAGAAACGGCAACCGAAATGGTCGGATTGTTGCCTTTGAATTTCATTCCGCCGGCGATTAGCAGGTTATAAAGCTCGTTGACATGCAGCGGCCCATTGGATTCGCGGAGGAGCATCGTGCACGCCTGCGTGATCGTGCGATCGCTAAAGCGGTTGCTCAAAGGTTCGTAATCGGACTGAAGCATCGGCGGATTGCCGCTGTGGCGATTTGGGTTGAAATATGCAACCGAACTTTCACGCCTGACAGGTTGAATCGGCAAGACAGGTTGTCTCGCAACACGATCCACTCGCCGGGAAACCTCACCGGAATCGTCGTTGACCTCTTCTATAGAAATAGACTTGCCAAGCCGGTTGCCGGCCCGGGTTGCGACCAAAATGCCGTCTATTACTTTTTCGGTCTGAGCGGCGCTGTTCTCAAGCGCCGATATCTCTATGCGAAGATGTTCGACTTCTGATTCCTTTTCGCGTAATTGGGCTATAAGACGGTTTTGAGCGTTGCGCGTTTGCCGCAAAGTTTCTTCAAACATTGCTATAAGATTTTCGTCTAACATATTGATGTTATTGATGTTATTGCTAAGCTGAAAATCAGGTGTTTCGGTCGATAACGAAGGTCAATATATCTTCCAAACTAGAACAATACTCTGTTTTGGGCAAAACATCAATACTTTTTCTTGCGTTCTCAGCAAACATTTTTGCACGGTCGCGAATGTCGTCGAGGATGCCGTGTGCGTGGAGTTTTTCCTTTAGTTCTTCACGCGAAAATTCAGCGTAATCGCCGTCGAGCATTACCCGCTCGAAGGAAGGACGTAATTCCGGCTCTTTTGCGAGAAGCGTGATTAGCGGCAATGTGAGTTTGCCTTCAATCAGGTCGGTTCCGGCCTCTTTTCCAAGTTCACTGGCATCGGAAGTAACGTCAAGAATGTCGTCGGCGATCTGAAATGCGATGCCAAGATTCATCCCATACTCACGCATCTTTTCCTGCACGGTTTGATCTGCGCCGCCAAGGATCGCTCCGACCTCGCAGCATGCCGAGAAAAGGAAAGCGGTCTTTCGCTGAAGGATGTCGAAATACTCCTCTTCCGAAAGGTCGAGACGCCCGATAGCCGTCAACTGTATCAACTCGCCCTCGGTCATTTTGCGAGTCAGCCGCGTCAGGATGTCGATGATCTCAAGCGAACGCTCTTTGACGGTCGTCTCAAACGCCGACATATATAGCCAATCGCCCATCAGGACAGCCGTCTGATTGCCAAACCGGGCATTGACCGAGGAGCGGTTTCGCCGCAGATCGGCATTGTCGATAATGTCATCATGCACCAGCGTCGCCGTGTGAAGCATCTCCATCACGGTCGCCAGCCGAATGACGTTGTCGTCACCTCCCTTCCCGCCGACGGCATAGTTCGACAAGATCAAAAGCGCCGGCCGCACGCGTTTCCCGCCAGACGCACGCAGATATTCGCCAAGATAATTTATAACCTGAATATTCGACGCGGCTTGGCGCTCGAATTCATTTTCGACCAATGTCATCTCGGTCTGAATTAGCTCGAATATCTTTGTGGCGGAAACTGTGGGATCTTGCCGCTCACGCATCGGGGCGAACGTCTGCATATCTTTAATTGCTTCTGTAATTATCAAAGGTCATATCTATTCCAAAATCATTAGCTTTCAATTTAGCAATAACGTCCTGCAGCGTGTCGCGGTCTTTGCCGGAGATGCGGACGGTTTCGCCCTGTATAGAGGCTTGCACTTTTAGCTTGCTGTCTTTGATAAATTTTACGACTTCTTTCGCTTTTTCGATCGGAATTCCCTGCTGGATTTTAACTGCTTGTCTGACAGTACCGCCGGCGGCTGGTTCGATCTTTTGATAATCGAGAGCCTTGAGCGAAATGCCGCGTTTGACGAGCTTGCCTTGCAGGATGTCGTTCATGTTTCGGAGTTTAGTCTCGTCCTCGGCGGAAAGCTGCAGGTCTTTGCCAAGCAGCTCGACCGTCGCAGTGCTGCCTTTAAAGTCGAAACGCTGCGACACTTCTTTAGTCGTCTGATTTATCGCGTTCGTTACTTCCGCGTAGTCGGTTTTTGAAACAATATCAAATGAATTTTCTTTTGCCATAAGAACTAGTTTGCCACAGAGAACACAGAGAGCACAGAGAAGAGACTGATTTATAAATGTCTCAATTACTCTGTGTTCTCTGTGGCTAATTTAAGTCTGAAAAAATTAAGAAAGTTTTCCGTCGTTTGATCGGCAACGGCAGAAAGCTCGATCTCGCAGAGTTCGGCGAGAAACTTTGCGGTGTGCACAACGAAAGCGGGCTCGTTGCGTTTGCCGCGAAATGGCACCGGCGTTAAAAACGGGCAGTCGGTCTCGATCAGCATTCGGTTAAGCTGCAAAATCTCGGCGACTTCACGCAGTTTGTCGGCGTTCTTAAATGTCACATTACCGGCGAACGAGATCAAAAACCCCAAAGGCACAAGCTGCTGCACCATTTCAAGTGTGCCGCCAAAACAATGCATGATGCCACCGCGAAATTCTTTGTTTTCAGTTTTCAGTTCTCCGTTATCAGTTATTTCGGAGCATTCTTCAGTCAGTATTTCGACCGTTTCATCATTCGCCTCTCGGCTGTGAATGATTATAGGCAGATCAAGCTCACGAGCAACGCGAATCTGCCGCCTGAACACGTCCCGCTGCACTTCGCGCGGACTGTGGTCGTAATGAAAATCCAGCCCGATCTCGCCCCAGGCGATAACTTTCTCACTCGATTTAATTAAATCAATAAGATGCTCTTCGGCTTTGTCGTCATAAAGCTGTGCGTCATGAGGATGAACTCCAACCGAGCAATAGACATTGTCGTATCTCTCAGCCACCGCTACCGCCCGCCGAAAATCATCCGAATGCGGATCGCCCGTCCCAACATTCAACATCACCGCCACACCTGCATCTACGGCGCGCTGAACAACCTCATCACGGTCCGCATCAAACTGCGGCCCGTCAATATGGCAATGGGAATCGATGAGAATCATTTCAGGCGTGCTCCGACCGTAACATCTTCCAGAAACGTAGCGATCGCGGGCGTGTCTTCTTCGTTTAATGAAGCGGCGCAGATCATGCCCTGGGATTCGAGGCCGCGCATTTTTCGGGGTTTCAGGTTGGCGACTACCACGACTTTGCGGCCGATGAGTTTTTCGGGCTCGTAATATTCGGCGAGGCCGGCGAGGATTTGTCGCGGTTGATCTTCGCCGAGATCGACTTCGAACCGCAGAAGTTTATCGGCATCCGGTACACGCTCGGCAACTTTAATTTCGCCGACGCGGAGTTCGACTTTTGTGAAATCGTCGATGGTGATGAAGTTGTCATTTGTCATTTGTCCTTCGTCCTTCGTTACGGGTGACGCAACTGGTTCGGTGACTAAGGACGAAGGACTACTGACCACTGACTCTTTTATTTCATTCATAACTTTATTCTTATCGATGCGCGGAAAAACGCCGACGGTTTCGCCGATCTTTGTTCCGGCGGACAGATGTCCCCATTTCAAATCGGCAGGATCGAGTTTCGCAATATCCTCTTTCAAGCCGATCTGGCCGTAGATATTTTTTGATGCCTTGGGCATGACGGGATAAAGCATCACGCAAAGCCAACGCAGCGTTTCGCTCGCTCGGTAGAGAACGGCGTTGAGCGTTTCAGATTGTTTGTCGTCTTTTATCAGCTCCCACGGCTTGGCGTCGGAGATGAGTTTATCGACACGGGCGATGACCGTCCACAGCGTTTCAAGTGCCTGGCTAAATTCGAAATTGTCGAAGCGCCGCAGGAACTCATCGCGGGCGTGCTCGATGACCGAAACTAGGTCTTGGCCGTCTGGGTCGATGCCGGCGCGGCGTGCATGGAGATAGTTTTCTTCGGCGATCTTGCCGTTTGGAATGAGGCCGTCTCGATATTTTGTAATCATCGAAAATGTGCGGCTGGCAAGATTGCCAAGGCCGCTGGCGAGATCGGCGTTGGCGCGCTCGATCAGGTTTTCATAGCTAAATTTGCCGTCCTGGCCAAAGACCATTTCGCGCAGGACAAAGTAGCGTATCACATCGACTTGGAAATATTCATGTAATACATCAACTTCTATCACGTTACCCGTTGTTTTTCCCATCTTTCGGCCGTCGGCATCGAGCCACATTCCGTGAGCGTAAACCGCTTTTGGCAAAGGCAAGCCCGCCGCCGACAAAAATGAAAACCAATACACCGTATGAAACCGCAAGATGTCCTTGCCGACGAGATGCATTGCGTTCTGCCAATATTTCTCGAAGCCGACGGACGCTTTTTCATTATTTCCATAGCCGATTGCAGTGATGTAATTCGAGAGAGCGTCGAGCCAAACATACATCACATGATCGTCGTCGTCCGGCACAGGAACGCCCCACGGCACTTCGGTTTTCATCCGGCTAATTGAAAGGTCTTGCAATCCGCCGCGAATGAAAGTCAACACTTCGTTTCGTCGAGCAGCAGGCTGAACGAGATCCGGACTATCTTCAATCGTTTTCAAAAGCCAGTCATTATAGTCCGACAAGCGAAAGAAATAGCTTGCTTCTCCAACTATATCCAGTTGCGTTCCGTGAACCGGACACCTTGGATATACAAGGTCATTCGCCGAAATAAAATTTTTGAGCTCATAAAACGCTTCCAGCAACGACTCAGAAGGCCGCGGAAATTCTTCGTTCACAAGAGCTACTTCTAGGTATTTGAAAAACGGCAATATCTTGTCTTTGCCGTAATCCTCTTTAATCGTTTTTCCAGTGAGATCGGTGTCAAGAAGCGGCAGCGAGGGGTGATCCAGACCGGTCTCCCGCAACTCAACCAGCCCTTCAGAGATAGTTTGTTTTAACCATGGCGCTATAGTCTTTTCACTCTCGTCTGCAACTTCGGCTAACAGCCTATCAACCCAAACAGACAACTGAGGCGAAAGCTCTAGATTTCGCTCGTCCTCTGTCTTATATTCAGCACAGGGAGCACAAAACCAACCCTTATAGTAATCTAGGTAGATATTCGTGTTGCCTTTCGGAGTTGGCTTTTTCGCGATCTCTTGCCACAGATGCTGAACCCCTTCGTAATGAAACAGCTCGGTCGTGCGCATGAAAACGTCATAACCGCCGTTCTCTGTATCCAACTGAAAGTCGTGGAACATCCGCTTCAGTTCGCCCGAAATATATTCAACCTGCTCTTTCGGCGTGCGATTATTTTTCTCGGCTGCCCGTTGAATATTTATGCCGTGCTCGTCGGTTCCAGTCAGGAAATATGTATCAAACCCACGTTGTTTTTTATGCCGCTGGATAACGTCGGCAACGATCGTCGAATACAAATGCCCTAAGTGCGGCATGCTGTTCGCATAATAGATCGGTGTTGTGATGTAAAACGTCTTCGTCATCAATCAAAGTTCTGACAATTTCAATATATCAATCTTGTATTTCATCAGGTTCTTATCGGTTGTTAAAAGTGTCATTTTTTCTTCTTTTGCCTGAGAAACCAAGAGTCGATCAAATGGGTCGCGGTGAATCAACGGTAATGAGTAAGTTCCGAAGATGTGGTGCAACCTGATCGGAAGTTGTTCATAACCCGAAAGAAAAAGGATCTCACGTATGAGTTCTTCAGGCGGCTTTGGAAGTTTTAATTTTCCGATGCCGTATTTGATTGCAATCTCCCACGAACTCACATGCGAAAGGTAAAATTCTTTATTATTCGATTCTTGAAAAAACGTCTTGGCCGACAACTTAAACCGTTTCGGTTCAAGAAATGTCCATAGAAAAATTTGAGTGTCAATCAGAACTTTCTGTTTCATCGATCTCATCTGGGAATATCTTTGGGTCTGCCATCAACTCGAGAATGTCATCAGGTAGTTCATTGAAATCATCCGCCATCCAGCCCTGCCCTTCATACATTCCGAACCAATCTTTGCCTTCGGGCTCGACAGGGACAAGCCGAACTTTGGAAACGCCGGATTTCGCGATTACAACATCTTCGCCTTTAAGAGCCTTATCGACTAATTTACTCAATTGAGATTTTGCCTCGTGCATATTAACTTTGGTCATAACTTCAACCTCTGAAAAACATTATTGCACGATTAGCTAAGATAAAGCAAGTTATTAGCTAACTTGTTCGCTTTTATCCTTTGATCAAAGACATTGCTTCCGCGCGCGTTCGCGGATCCTTTCGGAAACCGCCGAGAACTGCTGACGTGATCGTTACAGATCCTGGCTTTTTAACGCCGCGAAGCGTCATGCAAGTGTGCTCGGCCTCGATGACAACCATTACGCCGATGGGATCGAGCTTGTCGAATAACGTTTGAGCTATCTCCTGCGTAAGTCTTTCCTGAACTTGAAGGCGTCGGGCAAAAACCTCAGCGATACGCGCTAGTTTCGACAAGCCGATTATCCGTCCGCCTTTTGGGATATATGCAATGTGACATTTGCCGACGAATGGAGCCAGGTGGTGTTCGCAAACCGAAGCGATCGAAATGTCTTTCACGATCACCATCTCGTCATGCGAGTCGCCCGGCAGAGGCACGATGTGCTCGCTCGGGTCGATCCACATGCCTTCTGTCAATTCTGCGTAAAAATCCGCGACTCGCTCAGGCGTTTTTTGCAGGCCTTCACGCTTCGGGTTCTCGCCGATACCTTCGAGGATCAGTCGAACGCCCTGCTCTATCTTTTTCAGATCGATTTTTTTCTTTTTTTGCGCCATAGCGAACCGATTTTGCGCCCGAACAAAAATCGGGCTATAGTGTTGACATAAAGGAAGAGTTTATCTGTTTTGTCCGAAAAGGAAAACTCCGTCGATTTGGAGTGTCTTGGAAAGCAATTTTAGGAGAAGAAAATATGTCAAAACAAAGCCTTGCAAAAATATTTGCAGTATTAATGATTTCCCTTATCACCTGTTCGGACGCTCTTGCCGACATTCGCGTTAGGTTCGCCCGCGGCCGCACGTCGGCAACGATGTCGGGCAGCCTCCGCAGCGGCGGCTCGGTATGTTACGTCGCCGGAGCTCGGCGCGGCCAGACTTTGAACGCCACTCTTAGTTCGCGAAACGGCCGAGTTACATTTTCCGATTCAGGCGAAACAAGCTATTCGCAATATCTGGATTGGTCAGGCGATCATACTTTTTGCGTAAACAACGACGGGCGCGCGACGACATATACACTTACGGTTTCAATTCAGTAACTCCGGATGACAATTACTGAAATTCAAAAAGCCCTGCGCGAGGCGGTCAGGTCGGCCGCTCTTTTACAATTCGGTATAGAATTGGCGCAGATCGTCGTCGAAAATCCTCCTAAAACCGAGCTCGGAGATCTTGCCTTTCCTGTTGCTTTTGAACTCGCCAAAAATATTAAACAGGCGACGGGCGAAAAGAAAAATCCGCGTGAACTGGCCGAAACTCTCAAATCAGAGTTGGAAGCGAGCGAGTTTGTCGGCAGTGTTGAAGTCGCTGGTGCGGGATACTTAAATGTGTTTCTCGACCGGGCACGTTTTTTGACCAAAAATGCGTCTGCCGAACCTTTGCCGGCTAAAGCCGGAACTCAAAACGCGCCAAAGGTTTGCGTAGAGCACACTTCAGTTAATCCAAACAAAGCCGCGCACATCGGACATGTGAGAAATTCAGTGCTCGGCGACACCTTCCAGCGGATATTGAAAGCCACCGGAAAGCGTGTCGAAGTGCAAAACTACATCGACAACACGGGAGTTCAGGTCGCGGATGTAGTTGTCGGTTTTATCTATATTGAAAACAAAAACCTCGAAGCGATAAAGGCTTTGGACGCCGAGTTGGCCGACAGCGACAAGAGATTTGATTATTACTGTTGGGACCTTTATGCAAGAGTCGGCGTAGAGTATCAGACAAATGGAGAATTGAAGGAAAAACGCGCCGAGGTTTTGCATTTGATCGAGGAAGGCAACAATGAGACTGCCGAGCTTGCCGATTTTGTTGCGACGCGAAATGTCGAGTGCATTCTCGACACAATGGAACGGCTTTCCATACGTTACGACCTGCTGCCGCGCGAGTCAGAGATATTACATCTTCATTTTTGGGACAAGGCATTCGAGCAGATGAAGCAGCTTGGCGTCATACATTACGAAACAGAAGGAAAACACGCCGGTTGCTGGGTGATGCCGTTCGAGGAACATTCCGGAAGCGACGAACACGAAAATGACAAGATACTTGTCCGCTCTAACGGCACCGTAACCTATACCGGCAAAGACATCGCCTACCAAATGTGGAAGCTCGGCATTTTGGGCCTCGATTTCAACTATCGTCATTTTCATAAATATAAGAATGGGCAGAATGTGTGGATCACCGCCGGGACGCAGGCTGCCAGCCTGCGAGAGGATTTTCCAAAGTTCGGCGGTGGTGAGACGATCTATAATGTAATTGATTCGAGGCAATCTTATCCGCAAGACATCGTGCGAAAAGGCGTCGCCGCAATCTCTCCCGAACGCGGCGAAAAGGCGAGCATTCATCTTTCTTACGAAATGGTCGCCCTGTCGCCTGCTGCTGCTGAAGAGCTTGGGTTCAAGCTATCAGACGAAGACCGTAAAAAGCCTTTTATAGAAATGAGTGGACGTAAAGGCCTGGGAGTTAAAGCTGACGATCTCATCGACCGGCTCGAAGCGAACGCTCTCGCTGAAGTCGAATCGCGACATTCAGATATCGGCGATGACGAAAAACGCCTTATCGCTCACCAGATCGCCGTCGGAGCCCTTCGGTATTTTTTGTTGAAGTTTACAAGAAACACTGTGATCGTTTTCGACTTCAAAGAGGCGTTGTCATTTGAAGGCGAAACCGGCTGCTTCTGCCAATATTCGGCTGTCCGGGCAAATTCGATCTTTCGAAAATTAGGCCCGTCGGAACGCAGGCTGCCAGCCTGCGAGTCTTCTGACATAAAAACAGTTTTCGATAGCGAAAACGGCGACGACATCTGGTCAATGGCAATCATGGCATCGCGGCTCGAAGAAAGCGTCACGCACGCCGCCACAACAAACGAACCGGCAATTCTTGCAAAATATACATTCAATCTCGCCAAGGCTTTTAACCTTTTCTATCACAACCACAAGATCATCGCCGAAACGGACGAGGTGAAACGCGAGATTCTTATCGCCGTCGCCGACATAACGCGGCGGGCTCTAACAGCAGCCCTCGAAACGCTTGGTATCGAGGTGCCCGAAAAAATGTAAGATGGGTTGTAAAACTCCTTTTTTTCGAAGTCTTCGCCTTGCAATTATAGTTATGTCGATCGGATGGTTGGCGGGCATAGGATTCGGACTTTATGTGATGTATTCTGCACCTGCCCATTGTCCTTCTCCATGTGACTGGCCCGCAATGGCAGCTGTTTCAATATGGCCGATTGCATTTCTTGCATCGCCCGCTTTTTCGGTGATTGTGGAAATCGTAGGTTCTCTCTACTTTAGATTTAAATCAAACGGATAATAACATCTACAGGAAACCAATTTGCAAAACTCGATGACGGAACTTAAAGTTGAAGTCTTGTAACGTAACCTCATTTTATGCTGATCGTAATGAAGCGGGATGCGTCGGCGTCCGATATCGAAAAAGTAATCAGTGTAATCGAAACGCTCGGTTTTCGCGGCCACGCTTTGCCCGGTGAAAATCGAACGGCGATTGCCGTCACCGGAAATAAAGGGTCAATCGATCCGGGGCATTTTGAAAATCTTCCGGGCGTTGCCGAAGCAATTCGCGTCACACAACCTTACAAACTTATTTCAAAGGAAGCTAAACTCGAAAAGTCGGTAATCAAGGTTGGAACTGCAACTATCGGCGGCGGCGAGCTCGCGATGATCGCAGGCCCATGCGCGCTCGAAAGCCGCCAGCAGGTCTTTGCCGCGGCAGAAACGGTCGCAAAAAGCGGCGCAAAGTTTTTCCGCGGCGGTGCCTTTAAGCCGCGCACTTCGCCTTACGCGTTTCAGGGCATGGGCGAGGATGGTTTGAAGCTACTGGCAGAGGTTCGAGAGCAGTTCGGCCTCAACATCGTTACCGAAGCGATGGACGAGCGCGGCGTTGACCTCGTAGAAAAATACGGCGACTGCATCCAGATCGGCGCGCGAAATATGCAGAATTTTTCGCTGCTGAAATACGTCGGCGAAACGCAAAAACCCGTCCTGCTAAAACGCGGCATGTCCGCAACGCTGAATGAATTCCTGCTCGCCGCCGAGTACATAATGGCCGAAGGAAATCACAGCGTGATTTTATGCGAACGCGGAGTGCGCACCTTCGCCGGCCACGCCCGCAATACGCTCGACCTTTCAATTGTCCCAGCCGTGCAACGCATTTCTCATCTGCCGATAATCGTCGATCCCTCACACGGAACCGGCCGCAGCTACATGGTCACGCCCATGGCCCGCGCCGCCGCCGCAGTCGGCGCCGACGGCTTGATCATAGAAGTTCATCCGTCACCTGAAGAGGCTCGCTGCGACGGAGCGCAGGCTTTAACGCCGGAGCAATATATCAATTTGGTCGCTCAGGTCAACGCTATTTATGAAATGTCACGCGTTGAAGCAGCCTCAAAGGTTTCCGCTAAATAATATTATTTGCGGCTACTCAGACAAGATTTATTAAGTGTTCTCGAATCCAGTCAGAAAGTTCATCTTCCGTAACAGACCCTTCTGCCAAACCAAGAAACTTTGTGTAAACCTCGGGCAGAGGAGCCGCCAAGTCAGAACCGTTCAAATTGAGGAAAGTGATAGCCACAACCGTCGCGGTTCGTTTGTTACCGTCTAAAAAAGCATGATTTTTCGCTATTCCGAAGGCATAGCTCGCCGCCAACGCGGCGACATCTATATTTTCACCATAAGCAAACAGATTTTCCGGTCTCGCTAAAGCCGAAAGCAGCAAGCCTTCGTCGCGCATTCCGTCAGTGCCGCCGTGTTCTGCGATCTGCCGTTTATGCAAGGCGAGAACGGACTCCAATTTTACCCAAACGAAATCCATCACGAATCAGCCAGCTTTCTCAAAACGTCACGATATTTCCGCATCACCTTTTCGGCAACCTCAATCTGTCGCGCGACTTCCGGATCGTGCGCCGTCAACTCTATGCCATTTGGCGTTTCAATCGCAAGCAGCGAGTCGCCCTTCGACACTCTGAGTTTTTCAAGAATATCTTTTGGCAAAATTACTCCCGTTGAATTACCTATGGTAGTCACTTTAAGATTTGTAGTCATATAAGTCTCCAAGAGTTAATATAACATCTGTTATAACGTATTTCAACAACAAAAATCCGCGCGTGCCCCTTGAAATCACGCGCGGATCTTTTTTTCTCTCGCTTGGCGCCTTTTTGCCTATTTTGCCAGGCGGAGTTTCAGCAAACCATAGAATTGGATGTAGCAACTGATCATCGAAGCGATGATCAGAAATGTCATCGGCATGAGTCGTGCTGTCTCGGGCAGAGCAACGCCGGTGTTCTGCTGGACTGCAAAACCTATGGCGACGCCGACCAACGCCAGAACGCTGCGTCCTATCAGCCAGTTGCCGAAGAGCGGTTTTTCATGCTGCGACGGCAAAAAATAAGGCAGTACAATCAGCATCGCTAATGTGATGGCCAGTAATACTGCGTCCGGCGAAAGCATTTGGGCCGAGCGGCCGTATTCCATCGCCAGGAACAGCAGCACGAACGCCGTGTCGATGCCTGCCATACCAAAGAAACCGAAACGTGTAATTTTGTCTGTTGTGTATTTCATGTTGTGTGCTTTTTCGGCCTAAAAAGTTATTTCTTGCCTTTCTTTTTCGGTGTGCTGAACTGCTTGTAAGCGACGCGGAACAGCTCCGACAACGCCTTTGCCGTTTCTGGGGCAAGATTTGGGTCGGCCCGCAGATGGGCTTCGATGATATCGGTCGTCTTTTCGTGCGGGTAATAAACGACCGGATCGACGTTGTTGTTTAGGTGCTTGGTCATCAGGCGGTCGACCGGAATCTCGAGCCACTGCGTCAAGCGGGCGATGTTGTCGGCGTCGGGCCGGCCCGTTCCGTTCTCGATGCGCGAAAGCGTCGAGGCCGAAACGTCCGTCAGATCGCCGACGTCACGCAGGCTCAAATCTAACTCCTCGCGGCGTCTTTTTATTGCCTGGCCCAGTTCAGCGGTGCTAATTAAACTTGCATTTTTAGATCTCATAATTTTATTTTTCCTCCGATAATTGTTGAGTGTCACAGATGCTTTTGCTATCTCACAGATAAAACGTAACACAACTTTTTTTTAAATGCAAGCGAGTTTTACGCTTGCAACAGAAAAAATCTTCTGATACACTGTTTCACAGATGCAAAGGAATAAATGGAATTCGCATCTTATAACACAGGAGAATAAAAATGAATCACAATACGCAAAACGAAACTAAAACACAAAAGACGGCAACCTTATTTGAGCTGAATGACATGGCGAGCAACGTGCTCGATTTTTCAACGACGCTTAGCGAGCTTCGCAAAACGGTCGATCCTTCGCTGATTCGCCAGCGTGCGGGCCGACGCGACCGCGACGGCAATGTTCACATGGTCGAATACGTCGAGTGGCACACCGTTGCCGACATCCTCGATGAGCACGCTCCGAATTGGGGTCATACGGTTAAGGACATTCGCCCGATCGGGGACATCATTACGGTGACCGTCGCGATCACGATCGACGGCGTCACGCGCGAAGGCGTCGGCACAGGAAAAACGGCCAGCGAGACCGGTATCAAAAAGGCCGAGCACGACGCGCTGAAACGTGCCGCCGTAAAATTCGGTATCGCACGCGAACTCTACAAGCGCGAATTCGAGTCGATTGAAACGGACGAAACCGCTAGACCTGACCAGCCGAAAATGTTCAGCGATCCTGTCTCAAAAAGTGTGGGCGACATGGTGACCGGAAAGCAACTCGGCATGATTCGGGCGATCGCCCGCGAGGCAAACGTCGATTCACACCAAGAATGCTTACAACTGATGAACTGTCAGATTAAAGATCTTTCAAAGAAAGCTGCTTCCGATCTGATCGAGCATCTGCAGGATTTGCAAAGGAACAATGCTGTCCCGATGCGGCGTGCAGGCTAATTGAGTTTTTCGCATAAAAAGTTTTGAGTTGCGGCCATCCTGCCATGCTTTTCCTTAAAAGCGCAAATACAACGGCCGCATCTCTGTCAGAACCGCCTGCGTAAGCGGGCGGCCAGTTCGTAACCCGACAGACTGGCCGCCCACCTACGCAGGCGGCTCTGACTTGCAAACAAAACATTTTTTTCGCACAATACGTAAACACAACTAAATTCAAAAAAGGAGAAATTCACATGGCAGAACAAGCAAGTGAAATGGCCGAATGGGGCGGCATACGGCACGGAAGTTTTTGCTGGACGGAAATAGCCAGCACCGACGCCGAGAAGTGCAAGCAGTTTTATACCGACGTTTTTGGCTGGAAATTTCAGGACAGCAAGGCCGCGACGGACGGCTTTGCATATCACGAATATTATGCCGGGAGCGATTATCCGTCCGGTGGACTTTATGAGATAACGCCCGAAATGTGCGGGCCCGGCGAGCCTTTGCCGCCGCCGCATTTTATGACGTATATCGGCGTGGACGACGTTGACGAAAACGCAAAGCTGGCGGCTGAACTAGGCGGAACGATCATTAAAGAACCGTCAGACATCCCGAACACGGGACGCTTTGCCCTTATCCAGGACCCGACGGGCGCAGTATTCGCAACTTTTAATATGGATTGTGGGGGAGAACATCATGGCTGAATTTAACATACCGAAACACGGCGAGATATGCTGGCGCGAGCTGCGGACGAAGGATCTTCCGGCGGCGATGGATTTTTATCAGAAAATATTCGGCTGGAACTTGGAGCAGACCAAAGTCACGCCGATGGACTACAAAGAGATCATCATGGACAACACCGCATGCGGCGGAATGATGGGCATGGACGGTGACGATTGGGGCGAAGTGCCGCCGCATTGGGCAAGCTACATCGCGGTCGATAACGCCGACGAAACCGCCGAAAAGATCACCTCCAAAGGCGGAAGCGTGACCGTTCCGCCCTTTGACGCTCCGGGCGTCGGCCGCATGGCGATGGTCGCCGACCCATCAGGCGCTAACTTCGCGATAATTCAATTTACGCAGGCCATGTAATTTTGCCCGCGAATAACGCGAATCGACACGAATAAAGACTAACTCTTATTCGTGTTGATTCGCGTTATTCGAGGGCAAAATTCTTAATGCCTAAGTTCTGTTCCCTTCCGTATCGAAGATCTCGACCGATGACGCATAATCTTTCGCCTGCGGCAGTACTTCTTTCGCGTCGCCAACAATAACTATTGCCATCTCGTCGGGTCGGACGAGTTTTAACGCGACACGCTGCACTTCGTCGGCGGTGACGGCATCGACATGCTCGCGGTAGGTTTGAAGATAGTCTTCGGGTAGGCCGTAAAGGTGCTGGTTGACGATGAGATTGGTCAGACCTTCCTGAGTTTCGGCGCGGATGGGAAAGACGCCGGTGAGGAAATTTTTTGCATCGGCAAGTTCGGCATCGCCGACCTTTTCGCTGCGAATGCGTTCAAGTTCATAGAAAAATTCTTTGAGCGAATCGCCGGTCACGGCAGTTCGTACTTCGGCGGTAGCTTCAAAATCACCGGCAAGTTTCTTCGTTTCAAGCCGCGTGTATGCTCCGTAGGTGTAGCCTTTCTCTTCGCGAAGATTCATAAAGACACGCGACGACGCACCCGCGCCGAGAACCTGATTCATCACGATCAGTGGGAAATAATCGGGGTCGGTGCGCTTTACGCCGAGGTTTGTCAAAACGATATTCGATTGTGCAGAGCCGGGACGATCTACAATGGTTAAAGTTCGCGATGAACGCGTGGGCGGCTCCGTAAATTTTGCAGCAGTGACACTTCCCTGTTGCCAGTCGCCTAATAGCTCACTTACTTCAGCGAGAAATTCATCGCGTTTCATGTCACCGACTACGATCAACATCGCGTTATTAGGAACTAATTTTGCAGTGTGAAATTTTGCCAGTGTTTCACGGTCGAGCTTTTCGATATCTTGGGGGCTCGGCGCAACCTTCGCATAAGGATGCTCTCCAAAGATAAGTCGCGCGGCCTGCTCATTTGCAAGAAAGCCCGGCTGCGAGCGTTGAAACTTGAGATGCTCCACGGTGTTGCGGCGATAAAGGTCAAGCTCGCTTTCGGGAAAAGTCGGCCGCAGAACAACCTCGGCCATCAAACTTAGAATCTCCGAGCTGTAAAGCGAAAGGCTCGATGCACCGATGATCGTGAAATCGTCAGACGCATTCGCCGAAATGCTCGATCCGAGACGTTCGATCTTTTCCGCAAGCTGAAGGCTCGTGTAGCTTTGAGTTCCTTCGGTCATCATTGAAGCAAGCGCCGAAGTCAGGCCGGTCGAGTCTCTCGGATCGTTGATGTCGCCGCTGTTGAACGCGAGCCTAAAACTCACGAGCGGCAGCCGTTCATTCTCAAAAATAACGACTCGCAAACCATTGTCGAGCGTCGTTTGAAACGGTTTTGCTATGTCGAACGAAACTGGAGCAAGCGGCTCAGGCGGAGTTTTTTTCATTTCTGGTGTCATGCTGCCGCTCCTTTACTTGCCGGCATAACATCGAGAAGGGCTCGGTTATCCGTATTTAAGTAAACTCCAACAGCGTGTCTAATTTGTTCAGCGGTAATGGAGAGCAATTCATCAAGATCGCTGTTAATAAGTGCCGGATCGCCGTCGTAGAGCGCGAATTCGGCTATTTGCTGGGCACGCGACATTGACGACTGGCGCATGCGAACGGTGTCATTTACAAGCTGGTTTTCAATTTTGTCCATTTCTTCCGCGGTCGGGCCGTGGGCGGCGAGATCGTGTATCTCCTGCATGATCGTCTCGCGAATTTTGCTGAGGTCTTTCTCAGGTTTTGGTATCGCACCGACAAAAATACTCGACGGCCCGCGTCGCTCGTCGGTGAATCCGAAAAGCTGAATGACGGCTTCCTCGCCCTTGACGAGTTTTTGATAAAGCCGCGAGCTGTCACCGTCGTATAGAATTTTGCCCGCCAAATAAAGCGCGCGAAACTCGGACGAACCTCGCGGCGGTATTTTCCAGCCGATCAAAAACGCCGGAAACGGTGCGAGTTTGTCTTCCCATTCTTTGTAATTTGCTGCGACCTCTTTGGGTTCGTCCACATCCAGATCGGGCGGCAAGGGCTGCGATGGAATGTCGCCGAAATAAGTTTCGATAAGCTCTTTTGCAGTTTGTATATCAAATGCGCCGGACAAAGTGAGTACGGCGTTGTTTGGCGCGTAATAAATTCTGAAAAATTCCTGCACGTCCTCTACCGTCGCGTCGTCGAGGTGCTCCATCGAGCCGATCGTCGAGTGCGAGTTGGCAAAATTACGATAGATCATCTCGTTTATCAGATCGAAAATTTGCCCGTAAGGCTGATTGTCGTAACGCAGACGTTTTTCCTCTTTTACGGCCTCGCGCTGGTTGTCGAGATTTTCCTGCGTCACGGCGAGCGAACGCATGCGGTCGCTTTCGAGCCACAGAGCAAGCGGCAGTTGGCTCGCAGGAAGCGTCTCATAATAATTGGTCCGCTCGCTCGAAGTCGTGCCGTTCATCGTGCCGCCGGCTTTCATAATATGCTGAAAATGCCCGGCCTTAGGCACGTTTTCCGAGCCTTGAAACATCATGTGCTCAAACAAATGCGCAAAACCCGTGCGTCCTTCGCGCTCGTTTCGCGAGCCGACATTATAATAAACGGCGACGGACACGACTGGTATAGCATTATCGACATTCAGCACAACGCGCAGGCCGTTCTTTTGGGTATATTCCTCGATCTCGAGCGGCGGTAATTTAAATATTTCTGACATATTTGCTGTTTTTTATCAGAACATTTTGACCAGAAAAATGCAAAAACAAGTCGTCAGAACCGCCTGACATCTTTCTATTTGGAATTCAATACCGTTTCGGTATATAACATAGTCAAACAAAACTGGATTCGGCGGTCGCCTGGGTGCCGCCAGGGCCGCCGATCTTTTTTGTCCTGTTGGTTCCGTTACTTGTATGAACCGCTTTAGCCGAATTGTTTATGATTTAGTTCTTGTTTCGGCTTTGGCCGGCAATCTGGCTGCACAATCAACCGCTCCTTTGAATCCCTCCGCAGACCCTTTCACCATAAAACGCGGAAGCACGTTTATCGCTTCGGGTGGTTCGCCGAACGCCGGTAATGAAACCGGATCAAAGCCCTCCCGTATCGCATCGGATATTCTGGAAGCCGAAAAGATCATCAGCCGCAATTATTTTGGCGTGGAAGCATCCGATTCGCGTGAACTAACAAAGGCTGCTCTCGACGGCATGCTACGGTCGCTTGATCCTCATTCAAATTTTTACGACGCCGCCGAATGGAAGGACTTGCTCGACGAGCAGCGCAGCGGCTACACAGGCATCGGCGCGAGCATCGCAAATTTTGAACGCGACGGCGTAATGGACACGTTCGTTCTTTCCACATTCCCTAACTCGCCGGCCGCTAGGGCGCACCTTCGCTACGGCGACAAAATCGTCGCAATAAGTGGCGAAAAAATGACTGGGAAAAGTTCCGACTTCGTTCGCGACAAAATACGCGGCGCGAGCGGCACTATGTTTCGTCTGACCATCGAACGAGCGGCATCGAACCGCATCGAGACGATAGAAATTCGTCGCAACCGCGTCCAACAGCCGTCGATTCCCGACGCTTATATCTTACGTCCCGGCATTGGTTACATCGATCTTTCCGAAGGTTTTAATTACACCACATCCGACGAATTTGACGTTGCTTTGCAAGAGCTTAAGTCTCAGGGAATGCGTTCGCTGGTTCTTGATCTTCGCGGAAACACCGGCGGCATTGTAGAACAGGCTGTTAAAGTTGCCGAGAGATTTTTGCCTGCCGGAACATTGATCCTGACTCAGCGTGGACGGTCACGTATCGATAATCGAGTTTGGAAATCTAATAATTCGACACCCGATCAGACACCGCTCGTAGTACTTGTGAATGAAGAAACTGCATCCGCGTCAGAGATCGTCGCGGGCGCGTTTCAGGACGACGACCGGGCGATGATCGTGGGCGAAAAAACATTTGGCAAAGGGCTTGTTCAGAGCGTGATCAACCTTCCCAACCGCACCGGACTGACGCTGACCACGGGACGCTATTTGACGCCTTCTGGCCGCTCGATCCAGCGCGATTATTCGAAGCTCGACATTTACGATTATTTCAATCACAGAACACCAGTGGACGCGATCGACAAACCATATTTCGAAGCCCGCACACTCACCGACCGCAAAGTATTTGGCGGCGACGGCATTCAGCCCGACGAAGCAGTCAAATCCGAAAAGCTCAACAACGCACAGGCCGCACTGCTCGATCCGCTTTTCTTTTTTTCCCGCGAAGCCGTTAATGGAAAGATCGCCGGACAGGAGAACTACTCCGCGGTTCCGTTCTCATTCGGCAAAAGGATCGATGCCACCGACTTTCGCGTGACGGAAAACCTCATTGAAGCCTTTAATGATTTTGTTGAGAAGAAAACGGACGGAAAATTCACGGCCAACACGCTGAAAAAAGAATCGGCGTTTATCAGGCTGCGGCTTCGTTACTACATTGCAATGGCTTCCTACGGCTCAGTTTCCGCAAACCAGGTTTTGATCGAAGACGATCCGCAGGTTGCAAAGGCGGTCGAAACACTACCACGAGCTGCCCAACTCGCTCAGTCAGCCGTAAGGGCGCGCCAGAAACCAATAAGATAAAAAACTTCTGGCTATTAGCTGTTGGCTGTCAGCTAATTTGTAACAAAAGAAAAAAAAACTGTCTATTTTTTATATTGCAGTATCACGCCTTTCGCACCGACTGCCCAGCCGTACTTCTTATCCATAAATAAACCGTATAAAGATTCGCGGGTGTTACTTTCCTGTTTGATCCAGTTTTTTCCCTTATCGTTTGAACGCAGGATGTTGCCTTTATAGCCGACGATCCATCCGTTTTTATCGTCGGCAAAATCGACACGCATCAAGGTTTCTTTGAAATTGGTGCTGACCTTTTCCCAATTTACGCCACCGTTCGAGGTGCGTAGAATCGTGCCGGTTTTGCCGACAATGTAGCCTTCGTCATCGTCTCGGAAATCTACATTGTAGAGCGGCATCAATGTTCCCGACGTTTGCTTTGTCCAGGTCTTGCCTTCATCGGTCGAGGCCAAAATCACGCCGCCGTCACCGACGATCCAGCCGTGAGAATTGCCGTTGAAATCCAAATGAAAAAGCTCGGCCTTAGTTGGAACGTTTATCCGTCGCCACGTGTCACCGGCATCTTCAGTTCGCATCAGAAGCGAATCAACCACGATCTCGTCGCCGCTGTTGTTCCGACGCAAAACTGAACCGACCACATAACCGTGCTTTTTGTCCGAAAACCTGATACTCAAAAACTCCGGCGTCCCGGAGCCGAAATCCCCAGTGCGGGCAATACGCGTTTCCTGCCAATTGCGGCCGGCATCGCGCGTGATGAACATTTTTCGGCCCGCAACCAGATAGCCGTTTTCGTCGTTTCGGAAATATATCTCGTTGATGTCTTCGGTCGTATTCAAAGCAACCTTTGTCCAAGTCCGTCCACCGTCGGTTGTCGAGGCAAGGTAGCCATTGTCACCGGCAACCCATCCGTTATCCGAAGACGTAAAAAAAACGGCTACCAGATCGCCGGGCACCTTGTCAGTTTGCAGAACCCAACCGGCCTGAGCATAAAGGCTCCACGAACTGATTAGAATGAAAAGAAAGATAGTTGCGATTGTTCTCAATGAATAACCTCCAAAGAAAAAAGGTGATCGTTAGCCTATAGAATAATTCTTCATCGGCTAAAAATCACCTTTCGACATTGAAAATATGCCCTTACTTCGTGTGGGCTTCTGCAACTACTTTGTGATCCGATAAACTTTGCCTTTCCAGACGATCACGATTTGCTCACCGAGAGACAGATACGGAGCAAGGCCGCGTTCCTTCTCGATAAGTTTGAAGTATTCATCGCTGGCGAATTTTATAGCGACTTCCGGTAAATTCGTGTTAGCCGAATAATCCGAATCGAGCCAGACGCCGTTCTGGTTGATGAAGTTTTTATTCGCAATAAATTGGTTTTGTGCCGTATTCCGAATAATGATCTGTTCCTTTTCATCTTTGTCTTCGCCCGCAACCGCCCTAGCATTTCCCTGCATGGTGTTTTGTCGTATGCTCATTTCCACTGATAATGAACCCGTGGGTGCAGCCATTTTAGCGGGCGCCCGCTTCATCATATCGGCAGCCATTGGAGCATCTTGGCGCACATTTGCCATCGACCCGTCGGTAGCCAAATATGAAGTATAAGGCGTGACCAAGCCGTAACGTGTTCCGAGTTCGACGACTTCATCACGGGTTTCTTTTGTCTCGCCATTCGCGCGGATCTGCTCGAGCAGCCAGCCGACGCGGCGGCTTGCCCAGAGACGCGGCAGGAAATCGTTTCCGTCCGAACGCACTGGAAAATCGAGGTCAGTGTAACTAAACATACGCGATTCTTTGCCGGATTTGCCGGTAAGGCGCAGCGTTATATTTCGTAGGTCGTTTGTATTTTTGTAACGCCCGATGATCGTCATCTGCATCCCTCTGAAAAGGTCAGTCAATTTGCGAGGATATGTATATTCGGTCAGCACCGGACCCCAATCAAGCTCCAGATCGGCAAGCACCGGAGAGCTGACACGCTGGAAAAAGTTCGACACTTTTACTTCAAGGTCTTCTTTTGGTTGGACATAGTCCGAAATGCCATCGTTCTCTGAGCCGAGCCTGTCGAGCAGTGTGGTATTGACGTCATAACCAAAGCCAAACGGGAAAATGCGGACATCCATCTTCTTTTCAGATGTCAGATTTGAAATTATTTTTTCCGTATTTGTCTCACCGACGGTCGGTAAACCATCAGTCATAAAGACGAGCATCTTCGGACGGTCGCTTTTTTCAAATTGCTTTAGTGAAGCAATAAGCGAGTCGTTGATATTCGTGCCGCCGGTCGGGCGGAGTTTGCTGATAAATTCCTCGCCGCGCTGTTTGCCTTCCGCGTTGGCGGCTATCAGGCCGCGTTCCATCAGATGTTCTTCGCCGGCGAAGTTTATAATGTTAAACCGGTCGCCGTCGCGCAGAGTTTTGACGCCGAACGACAAAGCCTTTCGTGCCTTTTCCATCTTGCCTTCCTCGGCCATCGAGCCGCTTGTGTCGAGAACGAAGACTATGTCTTTATTGACCACTTCCCTTTCGGAAATGTCGTCTTTTGGCGAGAGCATCAGCAAGAAATAACCATCCTTTCCGGGCTCGCGATAGGTGACGAGCGACATGCCGAAATCGTTGTTCGACAGGCCATAGAATAATTGAAAGTCAGTGTCGTTATTCTTTGTCTCAAACGACACGCGGGCGTTCGTTTCGCCTTTCATTTTGGTATCGATCTGATGCGTCGGTGAATAGATATTTCTTAATGCTTCACGACCCACGATCTCTATTGAACCGGAAATGGTTCCGAATTTTTGATGTCGATCAGCGCCGATGATACGCGGCCCGACAACATCGTCCATCGGCATTGGCTGAGGTCGTCCCCACACATTGCGGCCCGTACCAAGCGGATAGCGATATGCGACCGTGGCCGATTCGGCTTTCAGGACTTCTGTGTAGGTCAGTTCAAGTTTCTTGTCGGAGTTTGGAGGTATCGGAAATATTGACGCCTGGAATAAATTTTTTCCAGCATATTCGAGCAAGCCGGGATCGCGCTGGCGTCGGACGATTTCGTCATATATACGCCGCGCTTCTTCGCGTGAGCGAACTTCGCCGACGAGCTTTTTGCCATTTTCCCAAATCGAGAATTCCACAATCGAAGCAGTCTCAGGAATTGGGAAAAAATACGTGCCTTCGAGCGTGTATTGAGTATCGTTTCGAAACACCTGCACGACGTGCGTCGTGGCCACCTGGCCGTTGATCTTTGTGTCAAGATGAATCGATTTGACGGGCAGCGCATTCGGTAATGGCACCGGTCGCGGAATCGGTCGCGGGCAAGGCCTAATATCGCAGATTATCGGAATGATCACGCCTTGGGCGTGTGTCGTGGTTGAAAAGGCAAGTGCGGCGAAGACAATGCAAAAGATCGCGGAAACGGCTTTAAACGTCATATTATTCTCCTTTAGGTGAGCGTGCTCGTGGCTTACGCTTGTTTGACGTTTAAAGGAACGTATCCGGTTGCTTAACCTTGCAAAATTTCTGTTGCGGTTAAAACTCTAATCTGTTTTGTCTTCTTCCTGAAGCGAATCTTCGATGTCTTTTTCGGCCCTCGCGCGAAGTTTTTCGACCATTTGTTCGGCCTTTAGAAGATTGCTATCGAGACCGGCTCGAGTATTTTGAATTTGGGTGAGCAACGATTGCAGATTCGTCCTTTCGGCAGCGAGGCTTTTGCGGCGAGCTTCTCGGATTTCCTCCGGACGGAAGGAACCGGCGATCTGTATCGAGCGTTCGATCACCTCAGGGCGGATGTCATAGTCGATCTGCTGCAGCCGATTGGTGATCGAATTTTCTTTCTCAATCATGTCGAAAAGCTGCTTTCTCAAAGATTCCGTTCGCTGCTCGGCACGGGTGAGAATGTCAAGATTCATCAACACGCGTTTCTGCCTGTCGTCGTAATTGCTTTTGCGGTCTTCGAGTTTCCGGACGCGGTCGTTAAGCTCTTTTAATCGCCCGGCACTTGTCGTCGCGGGTTTCACAGGTTTTTCTTCAGGCGTTGGTTCGGGTTCGACAATATCGCCGGCCTGGCTAATTATCTCTGCACCTGTAACAACGACCGGCGGCGTGGCAAGCGGCTTCGGCTTGCTGCGCCTTCCCTGCGCGGGTGTGGAATAAACAAATATACCGATAACCAAACTCAAAAATGCTGCTTTAAGATATGTGTATTTCATATTTCACTTCTTTTTGTCCGGGATAAAATCGCCTGTCACAAGCTCGACGGCGTTCTTGGCAAGGCCGACGATCGGTATCGCGTCGATGCCGGAATTTAGCAAGCCTTTCACAACGCCCTTCTTCTTGATGTCGCTGCCGACCAGAGCTACAGCCACCACAGTGCCGCCAAGAGGAACCATCTTTGCCACGCGTTTAGCGACTTGCCAGCCGCCGGCATGAATGATCTTTCGCTTTATTTCAGATTTCCTGTCCGTCATCGCGCTCGTCAATTATACCCGCTTTGATTCGATGACAACAGCCTCTCTTAATTTGCACGAAATCGAGTTCTTAAAGTTTCATCGACGCACAAAAGGCTGCGACAGCCATCACAGTGTCGCAGCCCGGTTCGGCGCTGAAGAAAAGAGGTAATGAAAGACCTGTTGCCAAAGCGCCGATGTGAAAATACTAACACATCAAGACAGAGTCACAGGATATTCCGGCGAATAATTGCCGAAGTCCTCGTTCTTTTCGATCAATATCGCGCGGATGCGGCCGGTTTCGGGTTGGCCGGGGACGGCAAGGCCGATGGTCACGTTGGCGGGCAGGCTTGTCAGGAACGCCTTGATATTCCACGCCGAAGTTCCGTCCTTAATATATTCGATACGCATTGCGTCGAGGCCCTGCAGCGACGACATGATCTCCACAGTGTTACCCGACACGCCTTTGATCTTGAGTTCGGGCGTAACGCTGCCGGCGGAAGGGGCTTCGGTTGCGGGGCGCACGATCATCAGGTCTTCGCCGATGGCCCGCGTGTAGCCGGGCGACGCCTTTATGATCTCAACGAGATCGCGAAACTGCGTGAAGATGCCGATAACGCTTCCGAGCACTGGCCCATAAGCCGGAAAAACAGGCGGCGACGGAGCCGCAGAGCCGGTCGGCACGCCTTTGAATATCAGCTTGCGCCACTCGACGATGGCCTCGGCGGTCGAACGCACCTGGGCGACGTAATTATAAACCGCGTTAAATTCATTGCAGATCAAAGTTATCTGCGTAACCTGCGGCGCCGTCAGCGGCAGGATCGCCGTGTAATTGGCGATCTTGCCCTTCACGTTCGCAAACATCTCCGCCTGTTCCGGCAGTCTTCCCGGGAACCAATCATTTCCTTGTGCTGGTGTAGCCATATATTATTTCTCCTTTTTGTGTAGTTTTGGAACCGCAGGAGCAATTCCAGGAAAGGTCAGGCAAATACAACAGGATGACGATTCAGAAAATCGCGCCGCGATAGTCGCAAATTCAAGCGAGTGTCGGAAATTATGTCCCGATTCCGCCAAATATTCAAGCCCGAATTTCATTTTCTGCCCTCCGAAAACAAAATTCGTGACTCCAAAAAAGAAATTCTGACGTCCGAAAATAAAATTCTGCGCTCCAAAAAAGAAATTCGGACCTTTGAAAATAAAATTCGAACCTCCGAAAATTAAAATCGAACCTCCAAAAAAGAAATTCGCACGTCCGAAAACGAAATTCTATACTCTGAAAATGGAATTCGGACGCCCGAAAACCAAATTCTGGTTCACCAAAACTAAATTCGGCGCCCCGAAAATGAATCTCGGAACCCCGAAAACAAAATCCTGACCCCAAAAACTAGCCCTTCGAACGCCCTCAACGCCTCAAAAATCGTATTTTAGCCAGTATTTATCGCATTTCACTCTGAAATAAGCGTTGGCTGGTCGGCTTTTTGGGCTTTTTGGGCTTTTTTTGTGACTTCTTCGACTAGCCAATGGTTCATTCTGTTGATCCGAGATAGTTGCTTTACGGTAGAACCTTCGCATTTTTCAGAGTAAGGGAGTAGGCCATCTCTCCATTGGGGAACTCCAAGCCGACTAAGCAGTTGACTTCGGCCTCGAATCGAACATCCGAGTTGGCAGGAAGCTTCTGCCAAGTAACAGTGTAGGAAGTCATGGGAAAGACATAAAGAACAGATCCTGGAGAAGTCTTCTCGAATGAAATAGACAGTGTGTTCTGCACTCCATGTCGATTGCGCTCGTTGGCCGAAGCAGGAGATATTTTCTCGAACTTACCCGTGAATTGAACTCGTGGACCAAAGACGGCATCCGGGGCCTTTCCAGCACAACCACCGCCGCTTGCCATAATAGCGAAATACAGAACACGGCTGTCGCCCACAAGCATCGATACTTTTTTAGAGTCGGTGGGCGAGGTACGAACGGACTCTACGTGTTTGACAAACAGCGGCAACGACTTTTGCCAGTCTTTCAGTTCTGCTGGTGCTCGCTGCGTGCGGGCCGTCGCTTCGGGAGTCGGCTTGGGTTTGCTGGCTTTTCTTTTCTGGGCTTCAACCTTGTTAGGTGCGGCTATAAAAAGAACGACCATCATACTTGTTAGAACGAATAAAGTTTTCATTGTGTCTCCTATCCTATGCCTGTGCGCGGTCTTCGGTGCCGATATGAATTGTTCCGCGAATCACTTCTTCGGTGTCGTAGAACTCGGCAATAAGTCTGCCTTTCCAATTGTTGGGCGGCGCGTCAAGAAACTAAATTGTTAAAACTCATCTATATAAATATCTCTGGTTGTCAAACGCTTCTCATAATCTTTAATTTGCAACTTTGAAACTGGCGGCAAGCCATTGTCAATTAACCATTGCCCTTCAATTTTTTGTAATTGGTAATCCATTGAAACCTTTGTTACTAACATTGCCAATGATTTAGAACCCGCGTTAACCAATCCTTTGGTAAGCCATGCGCTAAAAGTTGCTGTTATCAAAGTTCTTTCCTCATTAGATTCAACTTTCTGTGTTGAATCCAACGAAAGATACGGCGACATATTATCTCTAAGCACGATTAGCTCACAATTCCCACGAGCAAACAATAAAGAAAGATTATTCCCACAGACAGCACAAGGCACTTGGCGGTCAGCATAGGGAGCGTAGGCTTGAAGCAAGGAGTCTTCGCACTCTGAACAAAACAATGTCTTGCAATTGGCACATCGCACCCAGCACTCCCGTCTTTTACTCGGTTCAAAATCACCCAAGACGCTACGGTTTAGCTCAAGAGCGACCCGTTGCAAACCGCATTTATGACAAGCCCCAGTGAAAATAATTCCCTGAACTTCATCATTTAGGATTTCCCTCAACCTACCTTGCCACTGCTCACGCAAACTGTCTGGACTCCCAGCCGTTTGCCTCGCTTCCATTGACAAACACTCAAAAGCAAAGTCCGTATTGATACTTTCGCTATTTTCATCAAAGCCTTGTTTTAGATTTTTTAGAAACATTTCAACGACCGCTTTAGGATTTTTACGTCCGACAGCGGCTTTGAGTGTTCTCATGCTAAACCACCAATAAATTGGGGCAATGACAAGAAGTAATGGCGCGATAAAAAAGAGTGCTGCCACCTTGGTCATACCCAAAAAGCCGAAAATTACAATCAATGCAGTGCCGAAGAGTCCAAGACCCATAAAACAGCCAAATCTGCTTTTGACCTTTTCTCTCTCTGAAGCACCAAAATCTTTTGCCGCTTCCTTAGCATCGGTTTCACTTATTTCACTTGACATTTTTTCCCTCAAGTTTCTCGTCTAGTCTTGAGTTGCATACCAGACATTGTTTTGGGTAATCGAAGCCGCCCAACTATTGATTACCACCAACGCGATTGATAATACACCAAACCTCGGTATTATCAACGACACTTATAGTCGCTCGTGTTCATGCTCACGGGAAATGTAGCATTAACCGTTCTGCTTGGCAAGAAAAGGCTTCGTCCGTAAGGACGAAGCCTTTTTAATATCGCGCAGTCATCAACTATTCACCCTACTGCGTATTTAGAATAAGGACGATTTGCAGCCGACGGTTTTTCGCGCGGTTTGCGGCTGTCGTATTTGGGGCAACCGGCAAACTGGCCCCGAACCCTTTGGCGACGATTCGGCCTTCGGCAACCCCCAACGATGTGAGTTTGTCGGCTACGGCATAGGATCGTTTGTCTGTAAGCGTTTGGATCGCTTCGGGATTGCCGGAATTGTCGGTGTGCGATTCGACGGCGACATTATAGGCGGAGTTATTCGCAAGGATCTCGCCGAGCGATGAAAGCTTGCCGCCGGCCTGTAGTGTCAGCGACTCCGAACGCGTGTTCGTCCAGAGGTTTTCGGGCAGCGTCAAAACGATGCCGCGCTCGTTCTTGGCAACGGTTCCAAAAACTTTAAGCGAATTGATAAGCTCGCCTTCGCGGGCGCGGACTTGAGCAGCCGATATCTCGCGTTCGCTCTTTTCCTGAATCACCTTTTTTTCTTCCTCGATAGCTGCAAGTCTTGACTTCGCATTTTCGGCTTCGATGCGGAGCGTGGCATTCTCGTCGCGAAGCCGCCCGTTTTCCTCACGCATGTCCCTCACCTGATTTGTGTAATTTAGGACGTCACGCTCGGCGAGTTCGCGGTTTCTCGTCTCGCGGGCGAGCTCGCTTTTAAGGTCGGCGATCTCGCCTTGAGCATCCGCATACTTATTTTCGGCGAGGCGTATCTCGGCGTCAGAGCGTGTCCTCTCGTTGCGCTTTTCGCGGGCGGCAGTTCGCTCGACGGCCAACGACTCGGCCTTTACGGCAGCCGAGATAGCATTACGAGCTGCAATGTCAACCGTGTCTTTGTCGCGTCCGGCATCCCACGCATTTTGTGCATTTTGGAGCAGCGTTTGCGCTTCGGCGAGTTCCGGCGAAGCTTCGCGCTCGGCACCGGCAAATTTGGCGAGGGCAATCGCTTGTCTCGCCTGCAAAATTGCTGGAAATGTTTTGGCATAATCGATCTCGGCTAGTTCAGGCGTTCGCGGGTCGCGAAAATAGTCGCTCGAATTTCCAAAATACACCGTCGCAGACGACGTAGGTATTCTGCCGCCGTTTTGAGCAACCGGATTGAGGTTCTCAAGCATTATCATCTGGCTCGGACGGGCGACGCGAAAATGTGGCTCGGCCGTGACGACGACCGCAAATGTTTGCAGCTCGGTAGTGCCCGTGAGTTTTGAATCGACAAATCCGAGCGTGCTTCGCTTGATCTCGCCGAGGTTGTCGAATTGGCCGTCCGGCGAAACCGCCCACGCAACATATGTCGTGTAACCGGTGCCGAGATCGAATGGTCGCGGCATATTGTCCACTGCTAGCTTGATCTCAGTGCCTTTACGGCCGGTTCTTTTAATAGTCGCATTGCCCTTCATTCGCGGAAACCGAGTCGTTCCGCGAAACTGCACCAATACCGTATCGTCAAGCGGAAACGTGATCGCCGTCAATTTCCTGGCGACATCGACCTGAGCCGAAGCAGAAAAACAAGACGCTACGACAAACGCAAATAAACCCAACCACCGAAAAACAACCAATTTTTTCATAATTTTCTCCGAGAGGACAGCGCTGTTAAAAAGATGCCATAATCTATTTGCTGGTTGCAAGGGATTGGTGCTCAAGCCCGCACGTAAGTAAGGGCGGAACACGCAACGTTCGTGTCCCGCCCTTACTAATGTGCGGGCTTGCGCATTGTGTTTTGGACATAAAGCCAAGGTTCGGAGTATATTCAAGGTTTTGCACTCGCGATGAACGATTTCAAACGACTTCTAAAATATGTCAGGCCGCATTGGCTGATATTTTCGTTTGCGCTCCTCGCAATGCTGCTCGGCGCTTTGTTTGAGACGGCGACCGGAGCGCTTCTCGTGCCTATATTCAACCAATTCCTGCCAAACGGCGGAACGGAGTCGAAAACTCTGTTCGATCTGAGCAGTTTGGTGCCGCACGACGACTGGTTCACGGCATGGATGGCAATCGCTGTCCTGCTGATAATTTTTACGATTTGCAAAGGCGTTGCCGAGTATTTTTCATCGTACCTGATGGCAAAGATCGGGCAGTCTGCGATCCTTCAACTCAGAAACGAGCTTTACGATCATCTCCTAAAACAATCTGCGTCATTCTTTGAAAAACACAGGACGAATTTTCTTGTCTCGCGCCTTGTTGTAAGCTGCTCGGCGATAGAACTTGCGGTTTCGTCCAACTTACGCGACGTGCTGCGCGAGTCGTTCATGCTTGTTTTTTTCATATCGGCGGCGGCATATTATAACTGGCGGTTGACGCTTGGGTCGCTGATTATCGCACCCGTGATCGGGCTTATGACTGCCGGATTCAGCAGTCGCTTCCGCAAGCTCGCCGACGAATCGCTCAAGGGCAATAAGCAGCTTAACGACGCCGCCCAGGAAACGCTCGCCAATCAAACCATCGTCAAAGCCTACGCGGCTGAAGAACGCGAGAAGACACGATTCTCATCGGTCGCCGGCGTCATCGCACGTGCCAATCTACGCTCAGCACAGATCGCCGCCACTTCACCGCCCGCGATAGAAATTATCGGAGTTTTGGCTATCATTATTTTGATCTATGTCGGTCTCCGTGAGATAAACCTGTCGCGAATGGATCCGGCACAGTTTTTTACGTTTCTCTTCTTTCTCTTTCGAAGCTACGATCCGATGCGAAAGATATCGCGTCAGCACAACGAGATCACAAAAGCATTCGCCGCAGCCCGCGATGTTTGGAGCATTCTCGATGTCGATGAAACTCTGCCGGAAAAATCGGAAGCAGTTGAATTAAAGCCTTTGCAGAGTATGATTCGGATCGAAAATGTTTCATTTAAGTACGGCAACGACAACAGAAGCATTTTGAAAAATATTGATCTTGAAGTTCCAAAAGGCTCGGTGGTCGCGCTCGTCGGCGAAAGCGGCGGCGGCAAATCGAGCCTCATAAAGCTTGTCCAAAGACTCTACGATCCGACGGAAGGCCGGATAACCTGGGATGGAAATGATCTACGCGATGCTCGGATTCTGAGCCTGAAAAAACAGATCGCGCTTGTCACGCAGGAAACGGTTTTGTTTAATGACACGATCTGTCAAAATATTGCTTACGGAAAACCCGACGTCGATTTTTCCGCGATCAAAAACGCTGCGGAGATCGCATTCGCGGACGAATTTATCAATCATCTTCCACAAGGTTACGACACAATCGTCGGCGAGCGCGGCATGCTTCTCTCCGGCGGCCAGCGGCAGAGAATAGCGATCGCGCGGGCGGTTCTTGTGAACGCACCGGTTTTGATACTCGACGAAGCAACATCGGCTCTCGATACCGAAAGCGAGACGCTCGTTCAAAAAGCCCTCGCAAACCTGATGCAGAACCGAACTTCAATTGTTATCGCTCACCGGCTTTCAACAATCAGGAAAGCTGATAATATTGTTGTGATGAAACGCGGCGAGATCGTCGAAACGGGCACGCACGACGAGCTGCTCGCTCACGGCGGAACTTACAGGTTGCTCTATGAGCTGCAGTTTGCGGACAAAGAAATTATCGAGACGGTGTAGATTATGAGATCAATGACAGGCTTTGGCCGCGGCACGGTTGCCGAAAATAACTATTCAATTGCAGTCGAGTTGAAGACCGTGAACAACCGCTTTCTCGACGTGAACCTGCGGCTCTCAAACGAGCTACAGGATCTGGAATCATTAATAAAACGAGTGATCGGCACCCGGCTTTCGCGGGGACGAGTTGACGTAAATATTCAATACGACCGAACAACAGAAATTAATTATGAGCTAAATCGCCCGCTAATAACAGGCTTTCTGTCGGCGATGAGGGAGATTAAAGACGAGTTCGACCTCACAGGAGAACCTGATCTAAATGTAATAGCCCGTCTTCCGAATGTCGTGTCGGTAAAGAAGGAAGACCTCAGCCCTGAATTCGCCGTCTGGCTTGAAAAAGCATTGAATACCGCTCTTGACGATCTTGAAAAAATGCGAGAGAACGAAGGACGCATGTTAAAAGACGAACTCGCCGGACGGCTCACCGAGATCGAAAACCGCATGCCCGCAATCGAAAGCGAATCCGCGAGCGTCGCGGATGAGTACCGCGAACGCCTCACAAAACGAATCGGCGACATGCTCGCCAAAACCGATTCGCAGATCGAGATCGATCAGGCACGGCTCGCTCAGGAAATCGCCTACATCGCCGACCGCGCCGACATCTCCGAAGAGATCGCCCGACTCTCAACGCACATCGAGCATTTTCGAACGATAATGAATGAAGACACCGACGTAGGCAAACGTCTCGATTTCCTGACGCAGGAACTCAACCGCGAAGCCAATACGATTACGTCAAAAACCAGCAATATGACAGTTAAAGAAAATGCACTTGCGATCAAGAGCGAAATTGAGAAAATACGAGAACAAGTGCAAAATGTTGAATAATTGACATATGACGGGACGATTGATAATCATCAGTTCACCATCTGGCGGCGGCAAAGGGACGCTTATTAAGGAAGTGCGTTCGATAATGCCGGAGTTAGGGTTTTCTGTTTCGCATACGACGCGTCCTCAACGGTCCGGTGAAGAAGAAGGGCGTGAATATTTCTTTGTAACACGAGAAGAATTTGAAAGACGCGTCAAGAATGACCAGTTTCTCGAATACGCGGACGTTCACGGAAATCTGTACGGCACTTCTATCTCGGAAAGTGAAAAAGCTGCCAGAACCGGCAAGGATCTGATCGTTGAGATCGACGTTCAGGGCGCAGTGCAGATAATGCAAAAACTCAGCGATGCAATTATAAGCATCTTTATTCTGCCGCCGTCGTTCGATATATTGAGGGCGAGATTAACCGCCAGAGGAACCGAAGGCAAAGCCGAACTCGCCACGAGACTAAAAAACGCATTCAACGAGATTTTGGAGTATTCTAAGTTCAAATATGCCGTCATAAATCATGACGTTTCGACCGCCTCGCGGCAGATCGCGGCGATTATCACCGCCGAACGGCAAATGCTTGATAGACAAACCGATGCCATTCAGGGTATTCTTGATAGTTTCGATGTTTCACAGCATCGATTTGAAGGAGAATGACCAAAAATATGGCCGCAAAAAAAGCTCACGAACCCGAATTGACTGCCGAAGATACAGAAGAAGTTGCAGAAATAATCGATCCGCCCGAAATTGATTCCAAGTACCGCATGATTATCCTCGCCGCCCAGCGGAGCAAACAGCTTCAGCGCGGCGCCCTCGCTCGCGTCGATATGGACATCCGCAAAACCAAACCGACGCGCATTGCGATGAAGGAGTTCAAAGACCGCAAAGTGAATTTCGAGATTTTAGAGAATTAGCCACAGATTACACAGATCATACCGATAAAATTTTTATCCGTTTTATGCGTGTGATCGGTGGCTAATTTACATTCCTTTATAATTCGGCCCGCCGCCGCCTTCGGGCGTGACCCAGTTTATTATCTGATACGGATCCGCGACATCACATGTTTTGCAGTGAACGCAATTCGAAAAATTAATTTTTAGCTCTTTGCGGTTCGTCGCCGCGCTTTCTTCCATTTCATAGACCGCCGCAGGGCAAAATCGCTGGCACGGATTCCCGTATTCTTCGGCGCAGCGAGTTGCGCAGATTTCGGTATCAAGAACATGCAAATGCGAAGGTTGATCTTCATCGTGAGCAACTGCGCCGTAAAATACGTCTGTTACCTTGTCGAAGGTAATCTCTTTATCAAATGCCAAACTATCATAACGATCGCGGTGAACTCTGATAGTTTTATCTCCATCGTTGCGACCGTCGGAATCAAGTTTGACCATACGCTCGTGTCCAGCGACGTGATGCTCCTTTGGCATGAAGCCCCAGGCCATACCGCTTGTCAGATACTGCAAAGCCGTGTTTATCAATCCCGACCAGCGGCCTTTTTGAAAGGCTCCGTGAAAATTACGGACTGGGTGAAGTTCATCGTATATCCAGCTAAGGTTTACCTTTTCGTCATAATGCCTGAGCGTTCTTGATGAAAAATCTTCGTGCTCGAAAGCGCCGACTATCGTTTCGGCGGCGAGCATTCCGCTTTTCATCGCGGTGTGAATACCTTTTATCCGCTGGCCGTTCAGGAACGACGCGCTGTCGCCGACAAGCAGCACGCCGTCGGCGAAGAGCTTCGGCATCGTGTAATAGCCTCCGGCGTTGATCGATTTGGCGCCGTACTTGAGCATCTTGCCGCCCTTGAGGATTTCGGCCACCTTCGGATGCGTCTTGAATTTCTGAAACTCGGCGTGCGGGTCGATCATCGGGTCTTCGTAATCGAGACCGGTCACGTAACCGATGCTAACGACATTGCTCTTTAAACCGTAGATCCAGCCGCCGCCGTAAGTCCTTGTATCAGAGGGAAATCCGAGCGTATGTACAACCATTCCCTCAGAAAAATTACCGGCCGGAACTTCCCACAATTCTTTAACTCCGAGCGAAAAAACCTGCGGCTCCTTGCCCTGATCGAGTCCCAGACGCGCCGTTAATTGCTTGGCGAGAGAACCCCGCGAACCTTCGCCGAGGACTGTCACCTTTGCAAGCAGATCGACGCCGGGTTCGAAGTTAGCCTTTCGCTTGCCGTCTTTGCCGATTCCCTTGTCGCCCGTTCTGACGCCGATAACGGCGTCATTCTCGTCGTATAAAATTTCCGCAGCCGGAAACTCGGGAAAGATATTGATGCCAGCCTCTTCACATTTTTCGCCAAGCCACTCGCAAACCTTGCTTAAACTAACAATATACTTGCCTTTGTTTTTCAACGGTGGCGGCGTTATCGGCGCAACGAAGCGGCGTTTTTCGTTCAGATACCAGGCCGCATCGTCAGTTACGACCGTATCGACGGGACAGCCTTGCGCCAGAAAATCGGGCATCAGCTCGCGTATAGCTATTGGATCCATCACGGCGCCGGACAAAATATGAGCTCCGACAAACGAGCCTTTTTCGACAATCGCTATCTCAAGATCGCCGATCTTTCTTGCCTTCTTGAGACCGCTTTCGACCAATGCGTCGTGCCTTTTAATCTCGTTTTTCAAATGCAGCGCCGCCGCCAGATTCGCCGGCCCAGCGCCGACGAAAACGACATCCATCGGTATTTGTTCACGTTCGATCATATTTTTTGCAGATACAACCAGGCCCGTTTCCCGGAATTGAGCGTTACGGCAATTCGCTCGTAATTATTCGGCTCATAGCGGTCAGTCAAAGCCAGTTCGCTCGAAGTGATCTCGAACACCATACCGCTAATCGCATCACCGAGCGACACAACGGCCGTCAATTGCCTGCGTCCGTCTCCTTCGGCGAGAAATCGCTCGTCATCAATGTCGATATCCGAAGTCTTAAATCCCTCAAGAGTGTCTTCCCAGCCCCGCAACGGCCTTCCAAACAGCCTCAACTGAACCTCGCTTTTCTGCAGCGTGCCGTACGAGAAAAGGTACTCCATTCTTCACAAAAAACAGCCGATCAACAAGGGCAAAGTATATCAAACCCTCAGTAAAATACGGAATGCGAGGCCTCAAACTCCGCATTCTGTAGTCGGACGATCAATATTTTAGCTTTTGGATACGTCGATTCGCCATTTTTATCCACCTAAGTAACCGATTTTATACATGTATTCTCCACTTTAAAATCTTCAACCAGCCCAAAAATCACACTTTGCGCTGCCGATACCAATTTGTGCACTTAGCGCAGTTGCAGAAGTTAATAATGGATAGTTGATAGTGGATAGCGATCTCTTAAAATCCACAAACTATCAATTATCAACTATCAACTATCAAATAATCATTCTGTTTCATGCTTGACATTTTGTCTGTTCTATGCCAGACTCGGAAGCATGTCAAGAAAATGGGAAGAATTCACCGAGCCGGGCACGGCGAAGATAGCCGAACTGCACGTTTCGATGCAGCCGAAGGGAACGATCATGCTGAGCCGCCGCGCGCACGAGGCACTCGGCAAGCCGGACCACGTCGTGATGCTTTGGGAAAGCGAAACCGACACCATCGGCCTCCGCAGCGTCCCGCCGCGAACGCTCAACGCATTCCGCGTCTACCGAATGGACCACCGAGGCACAGCACGTTTTCATGCACAGCGTTTCCTCCAAAAATACGACATCCGCCTCGACCAAACCGTCCGCTTCCCCACCGCCACAATCGAAGACGGCGTTCTCCTATTAGAACTCCCCTACCGCATCCCGTCACCACGCCGCGTGCAGAGAACTCGTCAGAACCGGGAGCGATAGCGACTGGAGTTCTCACCGCTGTGGAAAAAGGCTCGTAGAGGCGAAATATTTGTAGAAACGAAATGCGTAATAGATAATTAAGCTCCGTAGGAGCGACACGACACTAATGGCAAATACATTTACTCAAATTTATATTCACGTTGTCTTCGCCGTTCAGGAACGTGCGGGTTTGATAAAAACTGAATGGCGCGAAGAATTGTTCAAGTACATCGCGGGCATATTAAAGAATCAAGGAGTTAAGTTGATTGCAATCGGCGGAGTTGAAGATCACATCCATATTTTGTTCGGATTGAATCCTAAGATCGCGCTCTCAAATCTGGTTCGCGATATAAAAGCCAATTCAAGCAAATTCATAAACGAAAAAGGATTTGTCCGTGGAAAATTCTATTGGCAGGAAGGCTTCGGTGCATTTTCTTATTCACGTTCGCAGATCGATACGGTGGCAAAATATGTTTTGAACCAGGAAAAACATCATGCTAATAAATCGTTCGAGGCCTAATATATTAATCTATTAGACCGTTTTGATGTCGAATACGATGAACGGTACTTATTTAATTGGATCGAATAAACTGCTTCTGCGTAAAAGCCTCGTAGAGGCGAAATATTTGTAGAAATGAATGCGTAATGAAGAATGCAGCTCCGTAGGAGCGAAACAAATGAATATGCCGCTCCCACGGAGCTGTAATTTTGGCGGCTCTGCCATTCTACAAACATTACGCTCCTATGGAGCTCAAAGAAGTTTTTTAATCATGCTTGGGAGAACCGTAGAGGTAATGGTCGTGCCGATGTGCCATGTCAGGCAAGCCGGTGTCAACAGAGTTTTCGGTAACGAACTTCAGAATGTCCGACAGGCCGTTTTCCGAGACTTTCAACTCGCTCATAGTTTGGAACATTTTTTTGCATATTCCGTCCCTGATTCGCTTGACGAGATTTCGGAACTCACTCCCGAAATTAGAGAAGCTCTCGATAAACATTTCTATTATTAAGTACTTAACAACAAAACCGATTCGACCCCGGATTTGTTGACCAAGCGACTGCCAGTTCCTCCTTCGTAAGGCGGAAAGTTTCGGAGCGAGGAATGCGGACTTTGGAAATTTGTTGGTGTTACTGTTTTGCTCCGCGTTCGTCGCGAGTCTTCTTCGCTCGTTCCCGCAAAGCATCGAAGTATTTTTTGTCTACCGGTTTCAGATTACTTCCAGAAGATGCTCCTTCGAGGATCAGCTTTCTCAATTTGAGCCGGTCTTGATCCTTTCTAAGTTTTGAATTGGTCAATATAGCCATCGAGGTCTTTTTGTAGGTCTTTGTTTCGGTTATAGCCGCGTTCGGTTATGAGGTCGAGAAAATGGCGGGCTTCGGCGATGTCGCTAGGCGAGGCTACCTCGAATAGGCTTTGAAGATCGACGATGTCACGCATTCGGCTCTCTCTGGCCGACAGCACTTTTAGTGCGATCAGCGACGGGACTTTGGCAACGCGGACATTTATATTTGAAAACAAATGGCCTTCTTCAGAGGCGTCAACGATCTCATTTTCGATGCCGGAAGTCGCAAAAAGGAAATCGACGTACATCGGATTTTCACCCGGTGAGATCATGCGCACGGTAGCCATCCGTTTTGTTAATTCATGCTCAAAAATATCGTCGATCAAGTAACCAAGCTGAGAAAATGAATGGACTATTGCCTGGGCACCAGAATCATCTTCGACAGCTACCGCCAGATCGAGGTCTTTCGTCAATCGTTCGATGGCCTGAAAAGAAACGGCTATTCCGCCGACAACTGCGAATCTGACACCGAGATTTGTCAGCAATTCGATAGCTCGTCGAGAATGGAGTTCGAGTTCTTCTAAAGTCAACTGTGTTATGATTTGAGTCCTGAAAAGTCGGAACGCCGCACCAGACCTTCTTCCGGCGAAGCATCCAATTTGGTTAAATACCAACGGGCAATTTCCGCAGTAATCTCCGGTTCGGAGATATCCGGCCTCTTACGTTTGAGCTTATGTATAAACGCCCGCTCACCGAGTCGCTGAAGTTCAGAAACAACCCTGAATTTAGGTTCGAAGTCTTTCACAACCTATATTTTAACACATTTTGTCGGGAAAATGAGGGCGTTTTTAGTCTTCAAACTGCTTTTTTAAACTCTCGGCATAGGGTGCTCGGGCGATGCCTTTTTCGGTGATTATGGCGGTGACTAGGTCGTTTGGGGTGACGTCGAAGGCGTAGTTGCTTACCAGAGCATCGTCGGGGGCGAGTTGGATGTTTTGGACGTGGGTTACCTCGCGGGAGTTGCGTTCTTCGATGGGGATGTCGTCGCCGGTCGGGCAGTTGAGATCGACGGTTGAGAGCGGGGCGGCGACGTAGAATGGGATGTTGTGGCGGCGGGCGAGGACGGCGACCATGTAGGTGCCGATCTTGTTGGCAACGTCGCCGTTTGCCGCGATGCGGTCGGAGCCGACGACGACGGCTTGGACGGCGCCTTTTTTCATGATGTGGCCGCTCATGTTGTCGGTGATGAGAGTAACCGGAATGTCGTCTTGCATTAGTTCCCAGGCGGTGAGACGAGCACCTTGAAGATATGGCCGCGTTTCATCGGCGATGACCGAAACGTTTTTGCCTTGCTCGACTGCACCGCGTATAACTCCCAACGCCGTTCCCCAAACGCCGCCCGTTGCGAGAGCTCCGGCGTTGCAATGGGTCAGAACAGTCGAATTATCCTCAATCAATTCACCGCCGAATTTTGCTATGAGCCGCTGCGATTCGATGTCTTCGTCGTGGATGGCTTTTGCGTCGTGTAATAGGATCTGTTTGATCTCGCTGACAGACTTCCCTTCCGATTTTGCTTTTTGAAAAGTGCGCTTCATCCGATCCAGCGCCCAAAAAAGATTTACCGCCGTCGGCCTTGTCTTTCCCAAGACGTCGCTGACAAACTCGATCTCGTCGGCCAGATCGTCAATGTTCGTCCCGACAAAATTCTTCGCCCCGAGCGCAACGCCATACGCCGCCGAAACGCCAATCGCCGGCGCGCCGCGAACGACCATATCCTTAATGCCGGCGGCTACCTCGTCATAGGTTTTGAGCGTCAGCCACTTTTCCTCGGTCGGCAGCAGCCGCTGGTCGAGCATCGCCACGCCTTCATCAGTCCATTTGACAGGGATAATATCGAGTTTCATATGATTTGTCGCGAATACCAAATCTTACCAAATTATTGATTTTGCTCAAGACGAGAAAAAAATTTGATCCTCCGCCGAGTTTCGTTTATATTCGTTTATACCATTCTGATTTAAATTCAATGCATTTATGACGGAGGCTTCGAGCGATATTACGACACACCAAGCACTGCGCCCACAAACGGAAACAAAGTTTCGTACCGATTTTGATCTGAAACGACAATTGCCCGAGGCTCTACAGAACCTCGGCGCGATTTCGGCGAACTTCTACTGGTCATGGCAGCCGGATGGTGCATCTCTCTTTCGGGATCTCGATCCGGCGCTGTGGGAAAAGTGCGAACAAAATCCCCGGCTGTTGTTAAAAACGATCAGCGATCTTCGCTTGTGGCAAAAGGCCAGTGATGATGATTATGTAAGTCGTGTTCAACGATTCAACGAATCTCTAAAGAAATATCTGACCACTGACCACCGACCACTGACCACTGATAAGATAGCGTACTTCTGTGCCGAATACGGCGTGCACAATTCGCTGCCGAATTATTCGGGCGGACTTGGCATTCTGGCGGGCGATCATCTTAAATCGGCAAGCGATCTCAACTTGCCGCTGACGGCGGTCGGGCTGCTGTATCGTTACGGGTATTTTCGACAAAATATTCGCCACGACGGCTGGCAGGAAGAGGCTTATCACGACGTTTTTGAGTCCGAGCTCGCCTTGACGCCGGTTTTTGACGCGGACGGCAGCCGGATGACAGTGTCTATTCACATACGCGGGCGCGAAGTCGTAGCTCAGGCTTGGTTAGCACATGTAGGCCGCATTAAGTTGTATTTGCTCGATTCTAATCTGCCGCAGAATAGTGACGTTGACCGGCTGATCACCGGACATCTTTACGGCGGCGATACGGAAACGCGAATCGTTCAGGAAAAGGTGCTCGGCATAGGCGGCGTTCGGCTTTTGAGAAAACTCGGCATCGACCCGTCAGTTTTTCACTTGAACGAAGGCCACTCGGCTTTTTTGACGCTCGAACTTGCCCGCGAATATTTAGGATTGTTTCCGGATGCAACTTTTGCAAATGCCAATGAAGCCGTTCGCCAAAAATGCGTTTTCACGACTCATACGCCGGTCGCCGCGGGCAACGACGTTTTTCCGCCGAAGCTATTGAGCGAGTGTTTTAGCGAAGAATATATTGCGTCGCTAAAGTTGAATACGGAGGAATTTCTCGCTCTCGGACGAGCCGATCTTGGTGAAGATGCCGAGCATTTCGGGATGACGCCGCTTGCGATCCGCATGACGCGCTCGGCTAACGGCGTCAGCGCGAAACACGGTGAAGTTTCGCGCGCTTTATGGCTCAAGATGTTTCCCGAAATTTCGGATGCGAGCGTTGTTCCAATCACATCGGTGACAAATGGTGTTCATGCTCCGACGTGGATAGCACCTGTGTTTCAGACGATTTATGCGAGGCATCTCGGTGCAGATTGGCACGAGTTAATTCGCAACAGCGATGCTTGGACGAAAGCAATTAATTCACTGCCTGATTCAGAAATTTGGAACACGCGCCTAACGTTAAAAAATCTTCTCATCGCTTTCATCCGCGAGCGGACACGCTCGAAAGAAACCGGGACGCGAGACACGATCAACGAGCGCGAGAATACGCAGGATTTATTTTCACCCGACGTTTTGACAATCGGATTCGCTCGGAGGGTTGCAGCTTATAAACGCTGGGACTTACTATTTTCCGACATCGATCGCCTGCTCAAAATGGTTGACGATGCGGAACGGCCTGTGCAGTTCGTTTTTGCCGGAAAAGCCCATCCGCAGGACCGCACGGCGAAGTCGATCCTACAGGAATTGATGAGCATTAATCACGATTCCAACTGGCAGCGGCGAGCCGTTTTTGTCGAAGATTACGATCAGGAAGTTGCTCGTTATCTGGTGCAAGGAGTTGACGTTTGGATGAACGTTCCTCGCCGCCCGATGGAAGCCAGCGGCACGAGCGGAATAAAAGCCGCGATGAACGGAGTCCTGAATCTCTCGATCCTCGACGGCTGGTGGATCGAAGGTTTTAATGGTGAGAACGGTTTTGCAATCGGCGAACTTTCCGCTAATGGGATAGATGAAGAAATGGACATTGCCGATGCCGAGGCACTTTATTCCACGCTGGAGAATAAGGTCATTCCTGAGTTTTATTCGGTGAATGATTCTCATCTGCCGATGAAGTGGATATCGCGAATGAAAAACTCTATGGCTACGCTTACGCCGATGTTTTCAAGCGATAGGATGGTGAAGGAATATCTTGAACGAATTTATAGTCGTTAGTTTTCGCATCTAGCTGATAGCTGATAGCTGTTAGCTATCAGCTAATAGCAAACAAACGATTCTGATTATGCAGCATCCCGAATTCAATACCGGCGTGATCAAGCCCATGGAGTGTGTCCGCGAGGCTTGGGCTTTGATTAAGGGCGACTACTGGCTGTTGTTTGCGATTTGGATCGTAGGCGTCATTTTAAGCAGTATATCGCTGCTGATTGCTGCCGGCGCGCTTACGTGCGGCATATTTTACGCTTACCTGAGAAAGATAGACGGCCATGAGGTTAAGTTCGATGATCTTTGGAAAGGAATGAATTGGTTTCTGCCGGGACTGATTCTGATGCTCATCATAGCCGTTCCGATGTTTGTCGTTTACGGCGTGATCTATGTGCCGATAGTTTTGTCTGCCGTGATGGGCAGTAAACTCAGCCAGGATGAGTTGATTGCGCTGCTTATCGGAGCATTTGCGGTCGAACTCGTTCTCGTCCTGGTAATGGTCTGTATTCATACACTGCTTATATTCTCGTTTCCGCTCATCGTCGATCGAAATCTCGGTGCGACCAAAGCGATAACAACCAGCGCCCGCGCTGTGCTAAAAAATCTAAGCGGCGTTGCAGGCTTGTTGGGTTTGAATTTCCTGCTCGCCATCGCTGGTTACATTGCCCTGTGTATCGGGATATATTTCGTCATACCGATAATTATCGCCGCGAATGTCACAGCCTATCGTAAAGTTTTCCCGCAATTACACCAATGACGACAGAACCAACGCAAATAATCGAGGAATCGAACTCTCAAATCTCGATCAAATGGTCGGACGAAAGCGAGAATTCATATTCGGCAGCGACGCTGCGTCGTTCCTGCCCGTGTGCAACATGCGTAAACGAATGGACCGGCGAAAAGGTGCTCCGTGACGAAAACATTGCGGAGGATATTACGTTTGATAATCTTTCTATAGTTGGTCGCTACGCACTCAGCTTTCATTTTTCAGACGGACACGATACGGGAATTTTCAGCTTTAAATACCTGAGAGAATTGTCAGAACCACCTGCGGTAGCGGGTGGTTTAACGCAATAATGTCACAACAATGTGGAACGACACCGACGAACCAATAGCATATTTCATCACATTCAGATCACACGGAACCTGGCTTCACGGCGACGAACGCGGTTCCGTCAACCGACACCATAATGTATTCCGAAGTCCAAAAATAAGACACGAACCCAAATGGCTCGTGACAAATAGCTCAAGGCTCATTGGCGAACCAGTTATCCTTAATGGAAGGCAACGTGCTTGTGTGAAAAAGGCGATCAAGGAAACTTGCCGAATACGCGGATGGACTTTGCTGGCAATAAACATTAGGACAAATCATGTTCATGTGGTAATCGCTGCACCTGCAAAAGCACCTGGTATAGTTTTGAATGCAATAAAGGCAAACTCGACCCGTGTGATGCGTGAAAGAGGATGTTGGCGGAGTGATCGAAGCCCTTGGGTTGATAAGGGCAGCACACGTTATCTTTGGAATGAGAAGAGTGTGAGCCTTGCGTGTGACTATGTGGAACTTGGACAGGGTGACGACTTACCGGAGTTTGATTGAGTCAGAACCACCTGCGGTAGCGGGTGGTTGAACGTTAAAAAATCTCTCAATTCGGGAAAGAGGCGTTGTTATCGAAAGTCGAATATTACTTAAACTTCAACCACCCGCTACCGCAGGTGGTTCTGACAACGACTTGCCGGAGTTTGAGTGATATGATTAAGTTGCGCGGGTTGTGACTTAAACCACCCGCTACCGCAGGTGGTTCTGACTATGCAGGAGCGCGATATTTTTGATGAGAGGCAGGAGGTCAAACAGGCCAGTTATTCCTGCCCTAATTGCCGCGAGTGGAACGATTACGACATTCGCTGGCTCAAACGTGTAAAGCGAAAACAGCCGCCGCGAAACCTGAACGACCATGAGCGTGCACAGTTTCAAAAATCACGCGATTATATGGTCAGGGTGGATGACATGCTGATGTGCAAGAACATGCGGTGCCGGAAGCGATTCGATATTCCGTCGTCACAAACGGTGGTTTTTATTTGAATTGCCCTTATAACGCTGCCTTCGCAGTGGCTCTCATTCGGGCGGTTCGCCCTTCCGAATACTAAAAAGAGGCTCAATCATGAGCCTCTTTCGAGTATTGGGTAACAAATCGAATTAGTAAATTGCAAAAGAGATTTCCATTGACCTGATAACAGTTTGCGGTACACCATTGACTTTTGCAGGTTCAAATTTAATACCACGCGCAGCCGCGATTGCTGACTCCGTAAGTCCGCCACCCAATCCGCGAATTGTCGAAACGCTACCGATCTGGCCTGATGCGAGAAACGTAACCTTTAACAAAACAGTTCCTTGAATATTTTGACTTCTCGCAGCCTCAGTATAATTTGCTCTAGGCTTGGATATCACTTTCAATGCGGAACTAACACCAACAGCTTTGGGCGGAGGCGGAGTTCCAATTTCACCATCACCGGTTCCATCGCCGTTGCCGCTGCCCAACCCGCTGCCGTAACCCGAGCCTGTGCCTGAACCGGCGCCGGTTCCTCGTCCGCTGCCTTGGCCTGTACCAAAACCGCTGCCCTGGCCGCCGCCTGAGCCGGTGCCGTTTGAGAAACTCGCAAAACGGCCGTTCGGATCTCCCCAGCGATCAAATTTCTTCTCGAAAGTCTTGTTGCCCTCGGTTTGCGGCGCGGGCATTTTTAATTCGAAGTTATCACTTCGATGAACTTTTGCATCGGGTGGACGCGTCGGATTTTTGGATTGATCTGCAAGGTCGCCCTGAGTTGTTTCTTCTTCTTCCTCTCGACCACCCCCGCCGCCACCGCCGGCGTCTTTATCCTTGTTCTGCTTCTCCTCTTCCTCAACCGCCATCGGAAGGTCATCGATCAAACTCGCCAGAGAGTTAGAGTCGCCAATCGCATAAACGGACAGCGGAATGTTAAAAAGCGAATAAACGGTTAAGGCCACGGCTAAGGAGACCATAAAAAATGTCGAGCCTAACAGCAATCTGTTGCGCGTTTTGACATTTTTTTCTTCCATGACGGTGACGTAAAATTGTCCGTCTCGAACATAAGCATCGTGCTCCGCTTCAAAGGATATGGGTTTTCGGTCAACGTGGATTGGAGTTGTTTGAACGAACACGCTTCTCGAAGCAGCAGAAGCGCGCGATGCCGCAGAAAGATCAGCAGTGACTTGCTCATCCCATTCATCTTCGTCGGCGAGCGGAGCGGCTTCAATAGATGGCTCTTCGATCGGCTCAAGTTTAGTTGTAGGCGGAGCGGCTTCGAGAATCGGTTCTTCGACCGATTCAATTTCGGCTGAAGGTGCTGCATCCTGAACCGGTACTTCGAGAAGACTAGCTTCCTCAGCAACCGCAACTTTCTGAGCAAGCGGGTTCAGCTCGAAAGGCTCAAGCGACTTTCCGCAATCAGGACAAAATGTAAACTTTTCGGCAAAGCCTTCTTCACACGAACCGCAAAACTTGACAATTTTTCCCATTTCAGACCTCGGTGTTTTACGCTCAGGTGGTGAGCGATGTAATAATAAACGATTATAACGCGATTTTTTCAGAAGTTAAGCGTTTTTCAACAAAATTTTTCATGCGTCGAGAGCCACGCTGATCTTCAATGTTTATAGATGCCGACGACGTTTGACGCGATGCCTGCGGGCATCTAATATTTTCATTTGTGAAACTAACAGAAAGTTAAAAAGGGGAAAGGGGTAAAAGGTTAAAAGTTAGATTTCCGACTACATTGATGACCAACAGATTCAAATATATCATTTTTGCCGTAATGTGCGCGATTTTTTTGCTCGCTACGGCTATTTTTTCGCAAACGACGCTGCCGGCTCCGAAGCAGGAAAAACTGCTCAACGGCCTCAAAGTCCTGATGTGGAGCGACGCCAAAGCCGACAAGGTTTCGGTAAAAATACGCATCCATTCCGGCTCGGCATTCGACCCCCAGGGCAAAGAAGGCCTGATGCAAATGCTCGCCGACAACCTTTTCCCGAATGAAGCTGCCCGCGATTTTTTCCGAGAAGACCTCGGCGGCGATCTCGAAATAGTCACAAACTACGACTACGTACAGGTCAATGCTTCGTCATCGCCTGAAAATTTCCTGACGATGCTCGAATCCGTTGCGACGGCTGTTTCCAACCCGACAATCGATAAAGAAACGACGGCAAAATTGCGGACAGCCTTACTCGCAAAAGTAGCAACCCTCGAAGCCGACCCGTCATACGTCGCCGACCAGGCCGTCGCAAAACGCCTTTTCGGCACCTTCCCCTATGGCCGTCCGCAATTCGGCACGGCAGAATCGTTAAAAAGAATCGAGTTCGGCGACCTTATCGACGCTAAAAACCGGTTTCTCACCGCCGACAACACGACAATTGCTATTTCCGGCAATTTCGATAGAGCACCCGCATTTAGAGCTGTCCGCCGATACTTGGGGGGCTGGCTGAAAGCAGATAAAAAGGTTCCGGCAACATTTCGTCAGCCGGATGAACCGGATCAAGGTTTGCAAAAACTCGGATCCTCTTCACCGCTGACTGAGATGAGGTTCGCATTTCGCGGGGTTCCACGAAATGATAAGAATCTCGCTACAACTGTGATTCTTGCAAGACTTCTTTGGGATCGATTAGAAAAAATTCCAGCACCACATCGAACCACGGTGGCAAACGAGTCACATCTATTATCTGGAATTGTTTCAATCAGGTTCTCAACCAAACCAACTGCCATACTAGCAAATACAGCCCGCGTTGAAGCAGCCTTAGCGGACACAATCACTGAGGCTGAATTTAACTCGGCAAAGGATACGAGTAATAGTTTGTGGTCAAAAAAAGACCTGATTTCACTCTGGCTTGATGCCGATACCTTTAAAATAATTCCTGCGAACGACGTAAAAATCTTTGAAACAGTTACCTTGGCGGACGTAACGGCTTATGCTGCTAGTGTAAGAAAGGGGCCGATTGTAAGCGTCTTAGTTAGTGATTTGACGACTTCTACAACCGACAAGTGAAAAAAAATATTCACATAAATTTGAAAGTCTCATTCGCCAAAAAAAGGCTATGCCTCTCGATTTGCGGGAAAGCTGTGCTTTTCCTGTTGTGTGATAACAAAAGCGCGGCTACGCCGCCGCTCTTTAAGCTGTAACAAATTGGGACAAGGTTCGCTATTGGTGAAGGCAGCGGCGTAGCCGCAGAAATCAAATGGAAGCTTATCGGAAAAGCACAGCTTTTCCGCACGGCGAGCGGCATAGCCGAATTCATCCTTCACGCGACCTAATACAAGCTGCCTTTTAGCGGAACGAAATGCACTCTGAACGAACGCCGGGCGAAATCGCTCATTCTCAAAATGTCCGCGAGATGTTTGGGGGCATCGCGGGGCGTTACGATCTACTCAATCATATTCTTTCGCTGAATATAGACAAGCGTTGGCGGCGTTTGGTGGCGGACGAACTGCGCGAGATTCTGAACGACGCAAATGCGACGGTTTTGGATGTCGCTTGTGGGACGGGCGATCTTTCGCTTGAACTTAACAGAAACGCAAAGGCGCAGATAGTCGGGACTGATTTTTGTCGTCCGATGTTGAGCGTGGCGAAAGAAAAGACTGTAGCCACGAACGCGCGAATTCCATATCTTGAGGCAGATGCGATGACGCTGCCGTTTGCGGATGAGGCTTTTGATGCTGTGACGATAGCTTTCGGGCTTCGCAATTTGCCTAATTATGAGAACGGGCTTCGCGAACTTAATCGCGTGCTCAAGCCCAGCGGCACGTTGGCCGTGCTTGAATGTTCGCATCCGCCGTTGCCGGTGTTTCGGCAGATTTACGGTTTTTATTTTAACAAGGTTCTTCCGCGAATCGGCGGACTTGTAAGCGGTTCGGGTGCGGCATATCGCTATTTGCCGAACAGCGTTTCGACATTTCCCGAACAGCAGGCTCTCGTCGCGCTGATGGAACAAACCGGCTTTACGTCTGTAAAATATCAAAACCTCACCGGCGGCATCGCAGCGATTCATATCGGTATACGGGCGGAAACGCGAGTGTGAACGAGCGTGCACTCTCAGCCGCGCGGGCACGCTCGTTCACACTCGCGTTCCCGCCCGATTGTTGTCATCGCCTTTGTTTAGTTATAAAATTTCTCTGCCTGTGGGCGGCTCGCTTGCGTGACTTGAGCCCTTACTTACGTGCGGGCTACGGACACCTACGCTACGGACACAACCGTTGATGAAATACAAGCTCCTAAATTTTGCCCGCCAACTTGCGTTGATGCTGCTTGTCATTTGGACGGTTGTGTCGCTCGTGACGTTTTTGATCGAGATTGTGCCGGGCGATCCGGCGACGGTTATTCTCGGCGAGATGGCGACGCAGGAACAGATCGAGAATTTCCGCGCCAAGCACGGCCTCGATAGACCGGCGTTCTTCTTTTCATATAATTCAGAAAATGGCTTTGTCTGGAACGGCGGCGACAACCGTTACGCGGAATACTGGCTCGGCCTGCTGCAGGGTGACCTTGGAACATCGTTTCGCACTGACCGGCCGATCCGGGAAATGATCTTTGAGCGATATCCGGCAACGATAAAGCTGGCTCTCGCGGCTATGCTTGTCGCCATCAGTATTGCGCTGCCGCTCGGCGTTCTTGCAGGCTCGCGAAAAAACTCGATGGCCGATAATTTTGCATCAGTTATCGCGCTGATGGGCATATCGCTGCCGACATTCGTCGTCGGACCGTTTTTGGTTTATATTTTTGCGGTTCGACTAGGCTGGTTTTCGCCGACCGGCAGTTATTATCCTGAAGATATTGTTTTACCCGCCGTGACTTTGGGCGCCGCTCTCTCGGCGATATTAACGCGGATGATCCGCTCAAGCGTGATCGAGGAACTCGGCGAAGACTATGTCCGAACCGCACGAGCAAAAGGCGTCAGCGAGCGGTTGGTTCTTTTCAAACACGTTCTGAAAAACGGATTGATTCCAGTCGTGACGATTCTTGGCCTGCAACTCGGTGTTTTGCTTGCCGGAGCGATCATTACCGAAAAGATATTCAATTGGCAGGGCCTCGGGCTTTTACTCTTGGAGGACGGCATCAGCAAACGCGATTACCGTCTTGTGCAAGGATGTGTGCTCGTTATCAGCGTGACCTATATTTTGGCAAATTCACTGACAGATCTCGTTTACCGCAAGCTGGATCCGCGTATTAGGTTGAGCTAAGTCGCCGGAACGCAGGCTGCCAGCCTGCGTGTTGTAGAAGAAGATAAAACTCGCAGGCTGGCAGCCTGCGTTCCGACAGATGAACAGACTTGGTTACATTGGCATTGCTGTAGCGGCGTTGTTTATACTCGCGGCAATCTTTGCACCTTGGATAGCGACGCATGAAGTCGCCGCACAGAATCTTGCGATGCGTTACATGTCGCCCTCCTCTGAGCATTGGTTTGGAACCGACGGGCTTGGGCGCGATATTTTTTCGCGTGTTGTTTTTGGAGCACGAATTTCGCTAGAGGTCGGCATTATTGTCGTTGCGGTTTCGTCGATCATCGGCATTATTATCGGCGCCGTCGCGGGGTTTTACGGCGGGCTTGTTGATAAATTTCTCTCAGGTTATCTTTTCAATGTTTTTCTTGCTTTTCCGGGGCTTCTTCTGGCGATTGCTTTGGTTGCTTTTCTGGGCGCGGGCCAAGGTAAATTGATTCTCGCCCTGTGCGTGATCGGATGGGTCGGTTATGCACGAGTGATGCGCGGGCAGGTTTTGAAGGTTCGCGAATATGATTATGTAATGGCGGCTCGTGCTTTGGGTGCGGGCAACTTGCGGATTTTGTTTACGCATATCTTGCCGAACGCCATCCAGCCTTTGATCGTTCAGGCTTCGCTGGGCATGGCTGGCGCAGTTCTCTCGGAAGCTTCGCTGTCATTTCTCGGTTTAGGAATTCCGCCGCCCGCTCCGAGTTGGGGAACGATGATCGAAGAAGCACGGCAATTTTTCAGCAGTTCACCGCATGTATTATTTTTCCCCGGAGTCGCAATCGCTTTGACTGTTCTCGCGTTCAACTTCATAGGCGACGGCCTGCGCGAGTATCTCGATCCAAAACAGCGTAGCAGATAGCCGTACTCCACACATTTTTAGGCAAGCCTTTTAGAAATGCCTTACATCCAAGTTTATTAAAGCTAACCGGTGAGGTGTTTGATGAAGTATTTTGTTTTTGTTCTTTTACTTTCTATAACGATAGTTTCTTCCGTTTTCGGCCAGTCAGGCAGAAAATCCACAGCTACACCAAAGCCAGCTCCGACTGTTGAGGCCAACGACCCGTCGCAATACTCCGAATCAAAACCGCGCACGCCGCGGGCACGAAGCATGAGTGACCAGTTATTGCGCGCTGCCGGCAACAACCCAACGCAGAGCAGTACTCCGGTGCAAATTGCAGTCAAGCCAAGTATAAATGATGATGCTGAAACTCTTCGCGTAGAAACAAATCTGATCACGATTCCCGTCTCAGTGTTTGACCGCAACGGGCTTTACATGCCCAACATCAGACAGCAGGAGTTTAAGATTTTTGAAGACGGCGTGGAACAGGAGATCGCATATTTTGGAACCGACGATAAGCCGTTTACTGTTGCGTTGCTACTCGATACCAGCCCGTCAACCGAGTATAAGATCGATGAAATTCATCGCGCCGCGCAGGCGTTTGTAGATCAATTGAAGCCGCAGGATAACGTTATCGTTATAGAATTTCACGGCAGCGTGAAAGTACAGTCTCAGGCAACGAATGACCGTGAAAAAATACGTAAGGCGATCTACCGGGCAAAATTCGGCGAGGGCACTTCGCTTTATAACGCGGTTGATGAAGCTTTGAGAAAGCAGCTTGGCCGTATCTCTGGACGAAAGGCAGTCGTTCTTTTTACTGACGGCGTGGACACGACCTCGCGCAAGAACAGCTATGACAGCACGCTCAACTACTCGGAAGAATCCGACTCTCTTATCTTTCCGATCTACTACAACACCTATTTTGAAAACCGCCGCCGAGCGGGGTCATCTTTCCCTGATATTTTTGGCGACGTTACGATTCCTCGCGGTGTGACCGCAGAAGAGTATGCGCTCGGAAAAAGATATCTCGAGGATTTGGCAGATGCCACTGGTGGTCGTGTTTTTCGCCCGGAATCGACGCCCGGCGGTTTGACGGCTGCATTTGAAGGAATCGCCGAAGAGCTTCGGCGGCAATACAACATCGGCTACGTTCCAAAAAGTGAAGGCAAGATGGGGCAGCGAAAGCAGATTCGCGTTCGCGTTAACCGGCCTAATCTTGTTTTAAGATCTCGTGACAACTACGTTGTAGGTGCTGCGGCCTCCGCACCGCCTGAATCTGTAAAACCGAAATAGATTTCGATTAATTCCGACTGAAAATAAAAGTTTTCGATTATGTAAGGCTCCATACAGTCGTCGAGTGGCCGAATTGCGAGATTAATATTGCTTAACATGATTATATGTTTCTCCGTAGGGAAACAATCGCCAGCCAGGAAATCTGGCTGGCGAACCTATATCGGTTGAGACTCTCAGCCAAAAATAGCATCGGCAACTCCGGTCCCGACAATTAAATAGTCAACATCTTGTTCCCTCTTTCTCGTAATAACTTATAAGATAGAATCTTGCATGTGTCGCCGTCTGGAATGCTGCCGAAATTTCCGAAATCGATTCGAGAAGTGCGCGATTAATGGCAATAGATTATGCCATCTACATTTTATCGTGGCATCAAACAAACAACGATTTCGTATGCTTTCAGACACCAAAATTGCCGGGAAATTTCATATTATGAAAATTACAATGGGAATTCTCAGGCTAAACCACTTATGAGGGATACACGCATTTATTCGATCGTTTGCGCACTTATCATTTGCGTAACGGCCTCATGCAGCTCGCAAAGAGCAGACAGCAGCGCAAATAGAAATTCCAATTCAGATGGAGATTCTTCACCGGCCATTGCAATAACCGTCGGGAAGAGCGAAGCACGCGAGATCGCTTCTGCGATAAGAGCGACCGGAAGCCTGGTTGCCGATGAGACCGCGGACATTGCTCCCAAAACAGCGGGCAAGATCTCGAATGTTGCTGTAAACGTCGGCCAGTTTGTTGTGGCAGGCAACGCAATCGCCAAAATCGACGACAAGGATGCGAAGGCGGAATTGGCATCGTCGCAGGCAGCGGTAAAGCAGGCCGTGGCGGCCGTGCGTCAGGCTGAGGCGAGGCTTGGACTTTCGCCGAATTCCACATTCAGCGCTTCCACGATTCCTGAAGTTCGTGCGGCAAATGCAAATTATCAACAAGCGCTCGCGGAATTAAAACAGGCCGAAGCCAATGAACTGCGCTATCGCGAGCTTGTCGAAACGGGCGATGTTGCGATGATCAACTATGAACAGTTCCGAACGGCACGCGATACGGCTCGTGCACGAGCGAACAATGCTAGAGAAATGCTCGACGCCGCCGTTAATACTGCTAGACAGAACAATCAGGCGATAGCGTCAGCAAAGGCTGCGGTCGAAGCGGCACAAACTCAGGTGGCAAATGCTCAGCGGGCAATCGCCGACACGGTTATCCGCGCGCCGTTTTCGGGATCTATCAGCAATAGGCCAGTTGCAGTCGGAGAATATGTTTCGTCGGCCTCGATAGTAGCAACGATCTTGAGATCAAATCCAATAAAAGCCCAACTCCAGATCGCCGAGGCCGACGTTCCAGGCGTCACGGTCGGCAAAGGCGTTTCTATTGAGGTCGATGCCTACAAAGACCGCAAGTTTTCAGGAACCGTCACCGCCATCAATCCGGCGGTCGATGCGAACTCACGCTCGGCGATAGTCGAGGCAAAGATTGACAACGGCGACAACTCGCTTCGTACCGGTATGTTTGCGACGGCGACCATAAACAAGGAAGGCGGAAGCGCGGCTGTTTTTGTGCCTAAAGCCGCTGTGTTTAGAGATCAGGCCACGCAGTCGGCGAAAGTTTTTGTTATTCAGGACGGAGTTGCAAAACTGCGCGTCGTTCAACTTGGGGTTGAAGAAGGCGATTGGATTCAGATTTTGTCAGGCGTCGCTGCGGACGACACAGTTGCGACCAGTAATCTCGAACAATTATTTGAATGAGCAAGAGTTAGTTTTTAGTTTGATGCGTTATGCAGTGGCTGGCTGAAATTTGCGTGCATCGCCCGGTTTTTGCGACCGTGATCGTCATGTTCTTGACAGTTGTCGGCGGGTTCAGCTTTTTTACGCTCGGCGTTGACCGTTTTCCGAAGATCGACCTGCCGACAATCTCGGTTGGAACAAGCAATCCCGGTGCGGCGCCCGAGGAGATTGAGAATGAGATCACCGATATTATCGAAGGAGCTTTAAATACGGTTCCCGGCATCGATGAAATGCGGTCAAACTCGTCTCGCGGCAATTCGAATGTAACGCTCACCTTCAACCTCGAAAAAGATCCCGATCAGGCGTATCAGGAAATTCAACAGAAGCTCGGAACTGTTGTTAACCGCCTTCCCGAAAACGCCGATCCACCGACGGCACGCAAGAGCGATCCGGACTCGCAGCCCGTGCTCCAATATGTGGTTAGCGGCCCGCGCGGCGTGGTCGAGTTGACCGACATGGTTCGCAACCTGATAACCGATCGGATCGAATCGGCGGACGGCGTCGGCGAGGTCGTGATCTTCGGCGGCCGGCAAAAGCAGATAAAGCTTTACATCGATCCCGACCGCCTTCGGGCGCACAATCTCTCGGTCACACAGGTAGCTAATGCCGTTACCGCCCAAAATCAGGAGCTGCCCGGCGGCACTCTGATCGAAGGATCAAAAACGGTTGGACTGAGAACCATCAGCAAGTTGACAGATGTCGAGGAGTTCAAAGAAATCGTTATCGCCACGATCGGCGGATTTCCCATCAAATTTAAGGATATTGGCCGCGTTGAGGAGGGCGGCGTCGATGCGACATCCGCGATTTCGCTCAACGGAGTCCAATCCGTTTCCGTCGGCGTCCGAAAGCAATCCGGTGCCAATACGGTCGCGCTCATCAACAATGTGAAGACAAGAATGGCGACGATAATTCCGACGTTGCCGCCGGATTTGAACGTCGCAGTCGTCCGCGATCAGTCCGAGTTTATCGAAAACTCCCTTCATGCAATTGAAGAGCATCTCGTCCTCGGCGGACTGTGCGCGGCGATTGTTGTCTTTCTCTTTTTGTGGAATTTTCGCAGCACGATCATAGCGGCACTCGCGATACCGGTTTCCATCATCGCCTCTTTTGCAGCGATCGCGGCGTTTGGCTATTCGCTCAATCAGATGACGATGCTTGCGTTGACGTTGATGGTCGGCATTGTTATCGACGACGCGATAGTTGTGCTCGAGAATATTTACCGCTTTGTAGAAGAGAAAGGAATGGACCCTTTTAAGGCAGCCGTCGAAGGCACGCGCGAGATCGGTCTCGCCGTTCTCGCGACCACGCTTTCCCTTCTTGCTGTATTTATTCCCGTCGGTTTCATGACCGGCATCGTTGGCAGGTTTATGTCGTCATTCGGCCTAACGGCGGCAGCGGCAATTGTCGTTTCCCTAATCGTCTCCTTCACGCTTACGCCGATGTTGGCAGCGAGATGGATCAAGAAAAAAGAGGGGAAAGAGAGAAAAGCAGAGGAGGAAAATTCAAGCGGAGCAACTGAACATGAAGACGTTGGTCGTGAGCCCGAGCATTCAACTGATTCAAAATCCGGTTGGTTTTACAACAAGATCGACAGCTGTTATACGTGGCTGCTTCAGGGGTCGATGCGGTTTCGATGGGTGGTCGTTTTGTTGTGCGTTATCGCGGTTGTATCGATTGTGCCGTTGTATAAATTTGTCGGCATGTCTTTTTTGCCGGATGAGGATGAATCGATGTTTCAGGTAAATGTCCGAGGCCCTCAGGGCACTTCTCTCGCGGCGACGCAGTCCATTCTCGATCGCGTAGCCCGCGACGTGAGGGAACAATTGCCCGGCGTCAAACACACCGTTGTAAACGCGGGCGGCTGGGGCGGCGGCGGAGCGACCAATACCGGAACGATCAACGTAAGTCTGGTCTCTCCCGTTGAACGCGAAAATTCGCAAGCCGATCTCATTAATCGAACTCGCAACATCGCAAAAAAATATTCGTCCAAAGACTATCGCGTAAATGTTTCGGCAGCTTCGTCGATTGCTGGCAGCATCGGCCTGGGCCGCGGCGGTTCGGGCATTGGATATTACATCTCGGGCCCGGATATGGAAAAACTGAACGCCTACGCGAATGAGGTCGTGGAAAAGCTGCGACAGGATCCGGCCTTTCGTGATCCCGATACGTCTATCGACACCGGCACGCCCGAAGTTCGTTTCCTGATCGACCGCGTCAGGGCGGCCGATCTCGGAGTGCAGGCGGCAGACATTTCGCGGGCACTTAATATCGCCGCCGCGGGTCAACGCGTCTCGACATTCAGCGAAGGAACGAACCAGTACGACGTAGTCGTTCAGGCCGACGAGCCTTTCAGGCGAACGCGTGAGAATTTGCAATATTTTACGGTTTCGTCATCGAAAGGCGGAACCGTGGGTTTAGAAAAACTGGTCAAGATCGAGGAAAACGTAAGTCCGTCTTCGATCGCCCGTCTCAATCGCCAGCGCGTTGTCACTATCTCATCCAGTCTCCCGCCGAATGCTTCCGAGGCGGATGAGACAGTATCTTTCCGAATACGACGCAAGTTTCCGACTGAAGCGGGCAAGCATTCTGCTTGCCTGCAGCTAGTCCACTTCTTCGGGCTTTGCCCGCCGATGAGCGGAAAGGCTTTGCCTTTCCGTCGCGGCCTAAAAATAAATGCGGCTATGCCGCCGAGCGGAGGCATAGCCTCAATACAATGGGAGCGTCACCGGTGAAGCACAGCTTCACCGCTCATCGGGCGGCGAAGCCGCTGGCGAACAGAACGTTCGCCGCTCCAATCATCTGTTTGTATTCGTACAGTTCACAGAAACCTCGTCATTTGGACGATCAGAAAATCGCAGAATCGCAGGTCTGACACCGATGGTTTATTGGAAAAAGGCATCGCCGTTGCCGGCGAAGCCGTTTCTCACGTCCAAGTTCGCGCGACGAACTATTTTGGCATCGGATTGAGTATCTGCTCTCTCATAATGTGGCTCGATACTACAGTACGCATTTC
>JBJXHF010000083.1:0-35329 GCA_046160805.1 Pyrinomonadaceae bacterium | reverse complement strand
TTATACAACCATTTTCTTCTGCCCAAAATTTTGCCTTAGTGGTGAGAGCGATTCCTCTAATTTCACTGAAGGGTGTACCCGTGTGTAAAATTCTAGGAATTTTCCATGCCTGAAGTGCGTTCGTTGCCTTGTTTTTTGAGCATTAGAGCTCCTAGGAGAGGATTTTTCAGAGAGAGGCTACAGTTTACCCAAAATTTCACAAAAATTTGTTTCACAGGTTACGTAACCTCTGTTACAATAAAAAGGAAGGTTCAATTGATGCAAGTTGAAACTTGGTAAAGGAGTTTTTTGAAAGAAAAAATGGTCGAATGCACAACTTTGAGCACAACTTCGACCATTTACAACACTAGGCAAGAGAGCCAGTTATTTGAAAACAACTGATAAATAGGATATGCGGACGGGGAGAATCGAACTCCCACAATGTCACCATTACAGGCTTCTGAGACCTGCGCGTCTACCAGTTCCGCCACGTCCGCAAGAAAGGCGAACATTGATGATACGAATTCACTTATAAAAACTCAAGAATGGACGCGTCGAGGCATATTATAACCTCGGAAAACCACGCCATATTCGGAAAGTTGCGTCATATCAGGAAAGTTGCGTCGTATTCGGAAAGTTGGTATTTCAATTTGCTCTATTTTGTGCCAGCATGATGCGGGATCGTTGAAATAAGCCGATTATTGATATTTGAAAATAAGCACAAAGTTGACAACAAGGCACTCAAGTTTGGAACGATGTGGAACAGATAAAACGGCCGGAACGTTTGGAACGATTGGAACGATTTAACCGTAAAATGAAAATGATGAATGTAAGATTAAAAATTCTTCTGAAATTCTCCGTTTTTAGTTTTCATCTCTCATTTCAGAATTTGATAACGAAGCACTCAAGTTTGGGACACTTTGGGACGGACGCGGACAGTTGGGACAGTTGGGACACCGAACTTGAAAATGTATTTTCTCCGAGCCAGACGACCGCCTTACTGCCGGTTTTGCTATATTTTATTCTGTGCCGAGCGATTTATCTACACACCTGGCCGAGGTTCGGCTAAGAATTGAAAAGGCCGCAGAACGTGCGGGCCGAAAAGCTGATGAGATTAAACTCATGGCAGTTAGCAAGACGCAGCCTGTTGAAACTTTGCGAGATGCGATCGCCGCCGGCGTCAATGTTTTTGGCGAAAACAAGGTGCAGGAGGCCGAGGGCAAGATCGCCGAAATCGGTCGCGATGCAGCCGAGTGGCACCTTATCGGACATCTACAATCAAACAAAGCACGCAAGGCGGTTCAATTGTTCGACGTTATTCATTCGGTCGATTCGGTCGAACTGGCCAAGAAGCTTGAGCGTATTTGCATAGAAGAAGGACGCGGCGCTCTGCCGGTTTTTGTACAGGTCGATCTCGCCGGCGAGGAAACAAAATCAGGCATTGCCGAAAGCGATTTGCCGGAGCTTGCTGGATATTTGAAAACGTGTGATCGCCTGCGCTTTCGTGGCTTAATGCTCTTGCCGCCATTCTTTGACGAAGCCGAAGCGGCGCGTCCATACTTTAAACGTTTGCGGTGTATACGCGACGAAACTTTGCCCGGCGGCGAGCTTTCGATGGGAATGAGCCACGATTTTAAGACCGCTATCGAAGAAGGAGCGACCATTATTCGTGTCGGCACCGCGATTTTTGGAGAAAGAAAGGCCTTGGGTTGAACCTTGAAAAATTATGCGTAAAACAGCACTTGTCATTTTATTTTTGTCGCTTGTCGTCGGCGCAACTGCCTATTTCTCACAACGAGCCGACGCTGATTGCAAACTAAATCGCGGCTGGTGCGCTGGAAATTATCGCGGTTTGACCGTCGGGCAATCAACTTTCGATGATATGGTGCGCGTTTTGGGAAAACCGCTTTCTTCAGGTCCAGAAGCTGATCAGAATGAGCCGATTATTTTTATTTGGCACGATTACGGAAAAATCAAAGGCGACTTGCCGGGAAGACTTGGAGTCGTAACGAATAAGCAAACAAAGAAAGTTGTGGGGATTTCTATCGCTCCTGATGATATAACGAAAGAAGATGCAATTAAATATTTCGGGAAAGATTATCAAGTTATGGGCTATGAGTTTTGCGAAGGCTTCGAGGATGAAACGGTTGGGCCCTTGTATGAAAATCCGAAAGCAACTGAAATAACGAATATGGAATATCGAATTCGAGGCATATCTATTTCTATAGACTATCGCGGTAGAGTCAACGAAATTTATTATGTCGCCGAACCAAGGGGCTTAGCCTCAAAAGATGACTGCAAAAAGAAAGCGGCTTCCAAATAACGCTGTATCCGCTAATCCGAACTCATTCTGATTATGTTGACCACATTAGTTTATCCGATATTTAGCCTGATCATTTGGTGCCTTTTCGGCGTGTTTCTAGGCATGCTGATCTTGCGAATGATTTTTAATTACACTGATCCGAATCCGTTCGGCAAGGTGGGCAGATTTGGCTTTAAAGTGCGAAAGGCGACGGAAAGATGGGTCTATCCGGCGGCGAGGTTTTTTGCGATGTACCGCATCAACACGAAGTTCGCACCGCTTTTGACGATGTTTATCGGGCTGGTGATTACCTATTTTTTTACACAGATCGTCGGCAATACGTTCTTCGTCATCGACGGGCTGACGGCCGGCGTTTTGACCGGGAATCCAAAGGCCGTTGTCGGTTTTATTTTATATGGCCTGCTCAGTATTTTGGTGTTGTTTATCTTTATTCGCTTTCTCGCGTCGTGGTTCGTTTTTACGCGGAAAACGTTTCTCGGTTTCGTCATGAAAGTGACCGATCCGATCATGCTTCCGGTGCAAAGACTGATCCCGCCGGTAGGCATGTTCGACATCTCGGCAATGATCGTTCTGCTGCTGATCAGCTTTTTGCAAGTGATTGTCCTAAACATTTTTGTTCGAAATTGATAAATATCACGAGCGAGAGTATAAACATCGTAAACCTGCCACGATCTATGTATGAGGAATTGATCAAATGAAAAGCCAAATTTCTTTTACGACGGATATTTTTGAAAGTAAGGAAGTAAAGCCGCACTTTATCAACGACAGATGTTTTGGCGAAGATCTGGCTCAGTGGTTCGTAGAGGCGGCAAGTGGTGGCGAATTTACCTTCAGCGAGGCGTTTCAGGAAGACTGGGGCTGGGCAGTTTATGCAGAAGCCAAGGGCGAGAAATTTGTCGTCGGGTTTGGGATCATGGATGAATCAATTGGCGAAGATCAGGCAGATTGGCTGATCACGGTCGAGAAGGAGCGTAAATGGAAACTGTTTGGGTCGAAAGACTCACCGCTTCGATCTAATCTCTGCGATCTGATCCAAAATGTTCTGCGCGACAAGCCGCATATCAGGGAAATTCGGTGGACGGATGACATCGGACATTTTGCACGCTAAAAACAGGCGTGATATATTCGTCTATTCGATTTTAGTTCAACAAAATAAAGGTTTTTATCAAATGTCAGGACACTCCAAGTGGCACACAATTAAGCATAAAAAGGGCGCGACGGACGCAAAGCGCGGCAAGATCTTTACAAAGATGATCAAGGAAATCACCGTCGCGGCACGCACCGGCGGCAGCGGCGATCTGGACTCGAACGCGCGGCTTCGGAAGGCTGTTTCAGACGCCAAAGGGGCAAATATGCCGAACGACACCATCGACCGTGCCATCAAACGCGGCAGCGGTGAGCTCGAGGGCGCGGCGTATGACGAGATCACATACGAAGGCTACGGCATCGGCGGCGTCGCCGTTTTGGTCGAGACAATGACCGACAACCGCAACAGAACGGTCGCCGAATTAAGGCACATCTTTTCAAAGAACGGCGGCAATCTCGGCGAAGCAGGCTCGGTCGCGTGGATGTTTGACAAGAAAGGCTATTTCGTCGTTGATAAAGCCGCAAAAAGCGAAGATGAACTTTTTGAGATTGCCATTGAAGCCGGAGCAGACGACATGCAGGACGAAGGCGACGTATTCGAGATATTTTCTTCGCCCGATAGTTTCGAGGCCGTGAGCGATGCTCTAAAAGCCGCCGGCATCGAACCGCAGGCTTCTGAGATCTCGATGATCCCGCAGAATTACATCAGGCTCGAAGGCGGAGATGCCCGCTCGATGATGAAACTTTACGAGGCCATAGACGACAACGACGATGTACAAAAAGTCTATGCGAATTTTGACATAGACGAGAGCGAGATGGAGTAAGATTATTTAGATTGCGCCGCTCGCATTTTCTCTAAATATTTAACGGCGGGTTCAAAAGAAGGATCGGCTGCTACGGATTTTTCAAACGCTTGGCGAGCGCCGTCGCGGTCGCCCAATTTCAGTTTGATCAAGCCCAATTCCGCTGCGATTTCGGCTTGCGCCGGATTCAGTTGCAGCGATCTCTCAAGAGCGGCGACGGCTTCCGGTTTTTTGTTAAGCTTGTCTGCTGTCGCACCAAGGTTGTTCAGCATCTCGATATCGTTCGGCTGCGTTTTGCTCATGGCTTCGAAAGCTATGTACGCTGCGTCCCATTTTTCGGCGGTGACGGCGGCCTGTGCCAGATGTTGATAAACCGCCGGACTCCTGTCGCCAAGCGTCGCCACTTGAAGCCACGCATCCGCCGCCGCTGCCATATTGTTGTTGTTCGTCTCATACATTGTGGCTGCGAAGACAAGATTATTATGCTGTTTCAGCATTTCGTCGGGCACTCGGGCGAGCAGTTTTCTGGCTTCGCCTTCGCGTTTTTGAGCACGGTAGATAACGCCAAGCGGAAAGCAAACTTGTGGATCGGCGGGCCATTGAAGCAGGGCGTCTTCTAACGACTTTTGTGCCGATGCCGTATTTCCGCCAATCAGGAAAAGTCGCCCAAGCGCGCGTGACGGAGCGCTGTTGCCGACCGATGGGAAAACGCTTGTGAGGAAACCATTCGACGTAAGTCCGTGTGGCGGCTCGACCCTAATCGGATTGGGATTTTGCCAGTCGATCTGGAGTCGCGCGATAAAATCTGCCGTCTCGGGCGCGTTGCGCAAAAAGATGATGTGTGAATCGTCATAATACACGCACGTCCAGGCAGGGTCGTTTATAAGTTTTGTGACAAGCACGTTATCGTTTTCGATATTTGCGATAACGGTGAAGACATTCAACCGCGTCGTGGTTTCGAGCAAGCCTTCGCCGGTTGAAAAAGTTTTCACGCCCTCGGCAATGTTTTTGGCGCTATAGACTTCGCCGCGTCCGTCAACGAAGACGCTCTTCGGGCCTTGGTTGAACATGACGTAAGAACTTTCTGCCATGCCGGTAAGCACGGGCCGCGGCAAGCCTTGCTCTTTGACAAACTCCATCGATCTTATCGGAAATCGCCGCTCGGCAACTCCAAAGCCGAATTTGCGGTCGGGGTCTATTGATCGGTAGTAATAGTTCGACACGATCATTGGGATCATGGCGAGCGCGAAAGCAGCGCATGCGGCTCGAGCCGACCAGATCAGAAACGGCCGAGCCGGCAAACTGCCGAAATTTATGATGATCGAAGCGCACGCTGCGATCCCGAATAAAGCATTATTGCGTTCGGAATCCAAAAACAGGTAAAGGAAAGCGCCCCAGATCGCGAACCATCCTAACGACACGGTTCGGCGGCGGAGCACGAAACCGATTGCGGAAACAGCGGCGACGACGCAATAAGACACAAACGGCAAATTGAATCCAGCCGCGGAAAACGGGCTTCGCAACTCGGTAATCAAACCGCTCAGGGCGTTGTCTGACTGCATCTGGCCAAACACCTGAAATGCATAGAGCGCTCCGCGCGTCCCGTAAGGGTTGACCAAACAAGCCAGCGAAACCGCGATCGCAATTAGAAAGAGCCTTTTTAGATTTGTACTCGAAAGGCGGTCAGTTACCTCCCTGTTGCCGGGCCGGATGAATATTTGATCTATCAATTCCGCAACAGCGAATATCCAAACCACGATCGGCCCGATTATATACAGCGAATGTAGGTTAACCCATAATATTTGCAAAACCGGCAGTGCTAATAGCCAGTGGAATTTTTCGGTTACCTGAAAACGCCGTATCAAAAGCAGGTAAGCCGCGAGCAGGACATACGTGACCAATTCCGGCCGGATCATCATCCGCTGATGCATCAGCAAAAGAGCCGAAAGCAAGCCGAGGTTTAGCGCCCACTTAAATTCACCCTTTCCGATCAGCCACAAGCAAAAGCCGCCAATCGACAACCACAGCACCTTTGCAATGATCAAGGGATCGGTCCCGAACCAGTCGTATATCAGGCTGATTACAACACAATAACCCCAGCGAATTTCCGTCCACGGCAGGTTAGGAAATCCGTAGCTGAACGGATCGGTTTCAGGCAAACCCGATGCCCGCATCAACTGCCCGGTTTTTAACTGCCACCAGAAATCGTAGGCGATAATGTGATGCACCGCGAACACGACAAAACATAAAATAATCAGCCCCAAAACAACGCGGTCGGCGTTGCCTTCGAGGATGGACGTTTTTGGAGTTTCGGCTTTGTGCTTATTGCTCACTTGCAGAATCACCGACCCGACTGAATGTGGTCAAAACCATACAATACCAAATCGGGCAAGCGAGGGCTAACTAAGTGGTTGGTGTTATCCAGTTCCAAACCTGACAGCCGCTTTTTCGCGCGCACGGGCGGCTTCGGTTTCGCGGTCGCGTTTTGGAGCCGTCGTTACAAGCGTGTTGAGCATTTCCTGAGCGGCGGCTGAGACGCGTTCGACGGCGAGATAGAATGTTTCCTCGTTCGCTTTTGAAGGCTTGTTAAAACCAGACAGCTTGCGCACGAATTGCAGCGACGAAGCCTGAACCTCATCAGTCGTCGCCGGCGGATCGAAATTAAAAAGTGTTTTGATATTTCTACACATATAGATAAATCTATCGGGCGGAAACGCGACTGTAAAGGAGCGTGCATATTCCGAGGCGAAGGCACGCTCCTTTACAGTCGCGTTTCCGCCCGCAACCATTCGCTCACAGTCCGTGCCATCTCGGCAAAAACATCTTCATCGGACGCGCGTGTTTTCTTGAGAATTTTATAGCTGTGATCGGCGGTGTCGAGCAGGTGAAGCGTCGCGCGCTTTTCCAGTTTTTTGATTACCGGATTAAATAACGCGAGATCATTCAGCGCGTCTCGCGTGCCGGTCAAAAAGAGCATCGGAATCTTTATCGCATTGAGATGTTCCGCACGCAAATTATCGGGACGATTCGGCGCGTGAAGCGGAAATGAAAAGAGCACAAGTCCTTTCACCTCATAGAGTGGCGATTCGCTCTGAGCCGTCGTAGTCATTCGTCCGCCAAAAGAATGTCCGCCAGCAAGCAGCGTCAGTTTAGGTTCGAGCCGTTTTGCCTCCGCGACGGCTGCACGCACCGTCGCCGTCGCGACCTTAGGAGAATCAACACCACCGCGCCCATATTCTTTAAAAGGAAAATTGTAACGAAACGTCGCAATCTCACACGTTGCTAGATGCTCGGCAATATTCTGCATCGCCGACGAGCGCATGTCGGCTCCGGCTCCGTGACCGAGAACAAGCAGATGCGTCGCACGATCTGGCCTCATCAGTATTGCCGACACTTCGCCTTTGTCAGCCGTCGCGGTAAATTTAATATCTTTTGTTTTCATTTCTGAAGATACTTGTTCGGAACATTTGCGAGGGTCGGCTGCGGTCGATCCGAAGCATCGAGCATCCGCGAAATGTTGGAATAAATGTCAGCCTCGCGACGATGAACCTGCGGCATCAAGCCAAGTTGGGCAAAAGAGATCGGCGTTACGTCAAAGAAGACTGTCTCCCATTCATAACCCTTGCCCCACTCGATACCGTCGAGCCGTATATCGCAGCGAGCACCGGCGTCGAGCAGCAAATTCATAATCGGCGCCGAGCGATTAGCGTTCGAATTTACCGTATGAAATATCGGCGTATGGCCGTTGAGGCCGAATTTATTTACGCCAGCCCGGGCATTAACGTCGGCACCGAGTTCGATGAGCGTCTTTGCAGCCTCAAAATTGCCGTACTCGACCGCAACGTGCAAGAGCGTCACATCATCGAGCGAGGTAAAGGCGGATTGCAGAGAGATGCGTCGTTCGAGAATGTCCGAGTTTGACGTATATTGTGTTCGGATCGCCTCACCGTCATCAAGCAACACGGCCGTCAAGGCCTCGTCGCTCAGCGTTGCACCTTTATGAATAAGCAGGCGCAGACACTCGGGCAGCCGGTCGGTGCGATGATACTCCGCAAGCAGCCAAACGATAGGTAGTTTTCCGCGAACAGCCTGTGTCGGATCCGCACCTGAACTCAATGCTGCCGCAATGCCCTCAACGTGATGACCATCGAACGCGGCAAGCAAGGCTTCACTTTGCATTTCCGGAGATTTCATGGCGAAGCGGGTCGCGCTCTTGCGTCGACCTATATACCAAAATTTTTCCTCAATCCCTGCCAGACGCCGCCGTAATTTTTTTGCAGTTGCGGGCATTCCATTGCAAAGCGGGTCGGGCGGATGATGTAGCGCGATTCGAACATAAAGGCCATTGTGCCGCTTAGTTTTTGCGGCTGCAATTCGGCGTTTGTGGCTTTGTCGAAGGCTTCCTGGTCTGGGCCGTGTGCGGACATTTGGTTGTGCAAGCTGCCGCCGCCGGGCACAAAGCCTTCTTCTTTGGCATCGTATTGGCCGTAGATCAGGCCCATGTATTCGCTCATTGTGTTGCGGTGATACCACGGCGGGCGAAAGGTGTCTTCGGCGACAAGCCAGCGGTCGGGGAAGATCACGAAATCGCAATTCGCAGTGCCGTGAAGATCGCTTGGGCTTGTAAGAACGGTAAAGATCGAAGGGTCTGGATGATCGAACGAGATCGAGCCGATGGTGTTGAACCTTCTCAGATCGTATCTATAAGGTGCATAGTTGCCGTGCCACGCGACAACGTCGAGCGGCGAATGATCGATCTCGCACGACCATAGATTGCCGCCGAATTTTGCGACGATCTCGCATTTGTCGTCACGGTCCTCGAACCATGCGACGGGCGTTTCAAAATCGCGCGGATTTGCGAGGCCGTTCGCTCCGATCGGGCCTAGGTCAGGCAGTCGAAATTGCTGCCCGTAATTTTCGCAAATGTAACCGCGGCATTCCTTATCTCTCGGAGCGCGCTCGACGCGGAACTTTAGTCCTCGCGGAATCACAATCACCTGTCCCGGCCCAACCTGTATCGCCCCAAGCTCTGTCAAAAACCCAAGCCGCCCCTTTTCCGGCACGATCAGCATCTCGCCGTCGGCGTTGTAAAAATACCTGTCGCCCATACCCTTATTAAAGGCGTAGATATGCACGGCCATTCCTGTCTGCGCGAAACTGTCGCCGTTACCCGCTATCGTCGTAATGCCGTCAACAAAATCCGTTGGCTCGCTCGGTACGGGCAATGCATCCCAACGCAGTTGATTCGGCGTCGTGATCACCTCATCAAAAGGTGACGACCTAAAATTGTTATTTTCAACGCATCTGAACGGCCTGTGCGTAACGCTCGGCCTGATGCGATACGTCCACGTTCGTTTGTTGTGATCGCGCGGCGCAGTAAAAGCCGTTCCCGAAAACTGTTCGGCATATAATCCAAGCGGCACCCGCTGAGGAGAATTCCGCCCGACAGGCAGTGCTCCCTCGACCGCCTCGGTGGCAAACTCATTCCCAAAACCTGTTTGGTATTCAAGATTCATAAAGAGATTTTGCCCGCGAATAAAGCGAATGTCACGAATAAAAACCGCTTTTTCTTATTCACGTCTTTTCGTGTTATTCGTTGGCAAAAAATTCTTACGTTCAGAAATGCGCTGTATTTTAATCAAGCCATGAATGGTTTATAATCGCGAGATGCAAAGAGCTATCGTCAATTTTATCTTTCTGTGTGTTGTTTTTACAGTTAGCGTCGTTTCAGCCGTATCCCAATCAACTAATTACTCGCAGCCGGGGCCGTACAGAGCAGGTTATCGAACGGTCACCGTTACGCGGCCAAACTCCACGACGTTTACCGCGCGTTTATACTATCCTGCGCTCCAAGCGGGACAAAATACTCCGCTTGAACCGGCAGGGCGTCCTTATCCGGCGGTTACATTCGGCCACGGCTTTTTTCAGGCGGTTTCGACATATCAGTCAACCCTCGAACATCTCGCCACGCACGGATTTTTTGTGATAGCCACAAATTCCGAAAGCGGTATAGCTCCAAATCACCAGAATTTTGCGAATGATCTGCGTTATTCGCTTACCTTTCTCGAACAGGAAAATGCAAATTCCACTTCGGTTCTCTTCACCGGCGTAGCTGTTGATAGGTTTGGAGCCTCGGGCCACTCGATGGGTGGAGGCGCAAGCATTCTTGCAACTTCGCAGGATACGCGCATTCGAGCGCTTGCCAATCTTGCCGCGGCGGAAACAAATCCTTCAGCCAAAGCGGCGATGCCTTTGATAACAGTTCCATTCAGCCTGCCTTCGGGAAGCACCGACACCATTGTGCCCGTTGCGATCAACGGACAAGAAATGTACACGCTCGGCAAGCCGCCAAAGGTTTTGCCCGTGATTCAGGGCGGCTGGCATTGCGGCTTTCAGGACAGCAATGGGTTTGGATGCGACAGCGGAACCATTACGCGCCCCCAGCAGCTCGCCGAAACGCGACGCCTGCTCACTTCATTTTTCGACCTTTATTTAAGGCGTAATGATAATGCGATCATTTCGGTTTGGGGAGATCAATTGACGAACTCTCTAGTCACCGCGCAAAGAAATTCAGGGATCGTCCTATTACCTGAAGTGCAGACGATAAGTAGAATGCCGGGCGGCGACATCCGTGCTTCAATCACTATAAGGAATCTGACCGACACCTCTCAGTCATTCAAGATCGAGAAGGCTCAGCCGCCAAGGATAGCGGAACTTGAACCAATCATTACCCCGCCGATAAATCCTGGCGGAGAACACACTGTCAATATCATTATTCGTCGGCAATGGAGAAACGCTGCGGCGCTGTCTTCTATCCTTCTAGCCGCCATCCGCGTTGACGACCCGCTAACTGTCTCATTTGCGCGCATCAATTTAATTGATACATACCTTGCCCGCGATCCACGCGAATAATCTTTATTTCGCGTGTTTTGCAGGCAAATATTCCAGCCGCATTTTACAAATGTCTATGCCCGGGCCGAAACCGTCCGGCGTGTGCTCGGTGAGGCGAAAGCCGAATTTTTCGTAGAACCCCTGCGTATGCTGCGACGTGCTGGTCACCATTGGCAAGCCGCCAAACTTTTCTCTCGATCTCTCGATACGAAATTCCGTCAACTTCTTTCCAAGGCCGGTTGCCAATTTATCATTGCGGACCATTCCCCAACACAGTGAAACTGTATTGTCGGCATTTAGTCCAATACCACCCGCGCCGACAACCTCGCCATCTGTCTCGACGACGTAGTAATCCTCTGAAAAATCTCGAAGAAAATCGTGAAGACCGGCCTCTTCACCCGGCCCGAAATACTTCGGAATATTCGAACGAAAAATATCAACAACCGAATTCAAATCAGCAGAAGTGAAGGGCCGAATCAGTGTCATTGGCGTTCAAGGGGCAGCAGCCTCAACGTAAAGCGACTCGCCGGCGCGTTTTTTATAATCGACGAGCAAATTTTGATCGCGGCCTTGCATGTATGCCACCCGTTTGATGTCGACAAAACCCGTCAGAAAAAGGAAATGCTCAAGAGTCTGAAAATCATAGCCAAACTTGTGCCCCATGTAATAAGGCTCATATAACCGTCGAAAAGTATTATTAACCTCGCCCATCGGCGTCATGTGGAGCCGATTTGGTTGATCATGGTGCGGCATATTCCACGGTTTTGATGTTTCGCCTGCTGATTTTGCTCTTGTATATTCATCGATAGCCATTTCAGCGTCCGGGACGCTGATACGTATCGTGCCGCCGGGTTTTAAGATCCTTTTGATCTCCGGCAGGATAATATTTAACGCATCCTGCCACTCGAAGTGTTCGAGCATATGCTCGGTAAACACTCCGCTCGCCGATTTTGAAGGAAGCGGAATGCCTCGCGACACATCCCAGCAAAGGTCGATTCCCCTGCACCAGCCGTAATCTATATTGAAGAAACCCTTCAGCACGTTACCGCCGCAGCCCAAGTTGACGTAATCGCTATCACGCCGTCGCAACATTTGGAGCTTATTATTTCGCAAAACACGGCCGATCAGCCATCGCACTTTTAACCGACTTAAAATATGACCGGGCGAAGGCTTCCGCAACAGGTCTTCTCGAACGGCTTCCAGTTGTGTCTCATCCATAATCTTGTAACCACGAGGGAATGTTGCTCACACCCGCATTTTCCGCTAAAGATTTCCACGGCGGCGTTGCTCTTCTTCAATTGAAACAAACAATGCTTTAAAGTTGCCCTTGCCAAAACCCTTGCAGCCTTTGCGTTGGAGAATTTCATAGAAAACCGTCGGCCGATCCTCGACCGGCTTGGTGAATATCTGGAGCAAATAACCTTCTTCATCGCGGTCAACAAGGATGCCGAGACGTTTGAGATCCTCAATGTCTTCGTCGATCGGGCCGACACGATCTTGCAATTCTTCGTAATAAGTGTCCGGCACGCGGAGGAACTCGACGCCATTGGCTTCAAGTTTAGCGACGCTGCTGCGAATGTCGCGGCATAATAAAGCTATATGCTGAGCACCGGCCGAGCGGTAAAAGTCAATGTATTCCTGAATCTGCGATTTACCGCCTTTTCCCTCGGCAGGCTCGTTGATCGGAAACTTTATATTATGCTGCCCGTCCGACATCACAATCGACATCAGCGCCGAATACTCCGTCGAAATGTCCTTATCATCAAACGTGATATAACGGAAAAACCCAAGCACGTCCCGATAAAAATCGCACCAGTGACTCATTTTTCCCAACTCGACATTCCCGACGATGTGGTCAACAAGCATGATCCCAGTCGGATCGCCGTCTACCGTCTGTTCAACAAAACCGGGCAAGAATGGACCGTTATAAACGCAGTCAGAACCACCTCCGGTAGCGGGTGGTTGAACGCTGTTTCCATTGCCGCGTCCATTAGAACCTGCACTCTCGTTCACACTCGCGTTTCCACCCGTAGAATACGAGAAAAACGAATGTATTGTATCGCCATAGGTCGCAATCGCCGCGTGGCGAACTGAGCCATTCTCATCCGACAAATCACGAGGCTCGACAACCGCCGTCGCCCCTCGTTTCACAGCCTCATTGAAAGCGTGATCCGCATCCTCGACATAAAACGCAATGTCTCGCACACCGTCGCCGTGCTGCTTTATATGCTCCGCCGCCGGATGCTCAGGCAACAGCGGCGTGGTCAAGACAAAATTGATATTAGTCTGCCGCATCAGATAGCTGGTAGTCTCGCGATTCCCCGTCTCAAGCCCCGAATAAGCCGCGCGCGAAAACCCAAACGCCTTGCGATAATAAAACTCCGCCTGCTTGGCATTCCCGACATAAAACTCGACGTGATGTATCTTCTTCAGCCCCAAAGGATTCTGGACCGCTGTATATGTATTAATTGCTGTATTTGTTTCTGTGATCATGACTGAATTTTCTTCCAATATAATCTAATTTAGGATTGTTTACTTATTTTTTGGTCATTGACGCAAAATTGATCGACTATTATTGCTATTTCTTCCAAATTTATTTCCCTATATGTCGGCTATCCGGCAGAAAATAAAACTTTGGACTGGCTATTATAACTTTCAGCACATCCAATTACGCATCTTGGTTGTGACCGTTTGCTTGGGTTTCTTGGTTGCGCCCAACGTTTAGCCGTGCTCGCAACCCCCCACCCGTGCGTAATTCAGAACGATCTCCCACCTCCGTTTAGTCGAGTCGTTTCTCCCGCTTAAATCGTCTTAAGCGTCTCCGCGCGCCATTTCAAGATCGTGGCAGTCTCCCCCTCAAGTCTGACTTTTTGCATATTTGAGTCATTCATCTTACTATTAACGGAATGAACGACGATCCCGCAAAAGTCGTTATTCAAAACCGCTTGCTCACGTTGGCGTCGCCTCCTTTCTTCGATAAACCCCTTACATCCTTTAAGGTAATGTCGTTCAATCGGGGCAGCATTATCTGTTGTACAGGCGATCCGATTGAACGTTGCTACTTTCCTCAGAACGGCATGATGTCGCTCGTCTCGTGTATCAAATCGGGCAAAACTATCGAGGTCGCTTCGATCGGCACCGAAGGGTTCGTAGGTTTTTCTTCCATCCTTGGCCACCATGAGATGCCATACGATGCGTTCGCCCAATCGAACACCACCTGCCTCGTCCTAAAGACCCGCACGGTCATCGACATTTTCGGTGGTTCAAAAGCCTTTCACGACGCCGCGCTCCGTTTTACTTACTATATGGTCAAGCAGCTCGCACAGAGTTGCATGTGCAACCACTTTCACTCAATCGAGGCCCGCGCCTGCCGCTGGTTCGCCACGATGACCGACAGGACAGGAAAGCCTCGGTTAAAAACTACTCAGGAATCCCTCGCCGATACGCTCGGCGCTCGGCGCACAAGCATTGGCACAGTCACCGCCGAAATGCAGCGCAACGGCATGATCCACTACAGCCGCGGCACCATAGAACTGCTCGATATTGCTCGAATCAAAAATCATGCCTGCGAATGCTACGAAATATTAAGAACCGCCCGTCAGCGTCTGTTGGACGATTTCCCGTAAAAGGTCTTGTTATGCGTTGGCATCTACTTTCTATCAAAACTCTCAATATACTTCCGCGTCACCTCTTTTAATTCCGCATACGACGGGATGACGTACAAAACCGGCTGCATGTCGCTGTATGTGTATTCGTGATTGATAACTTGTTCTAAGTCGAACGGCCGGCGTTCGACTTTGTCGGAAAAAGCGTGTTCAAGTTCGCCAAAACTTGATAATAACCCTGCGCCGTAGGCTTTGATGTCACCTTCGTGCTCGACTAGGCCGAATTCGACGGTGAACCAGTAGAGGCGGCCGAGTTCTTCGAGCTGCTGATCGGTCGCAATGCGGGCGCCGTGACCGATGAACTGTGAAAAATCGGCAAAATTCGGATTTGTGAACATCGGGATGTGGCCGATGGCTTCGTGGACGATGTCCGGCTCGGGAGTGTATTCGGGCCGCGAATGATGACGTATGTATTGCGTCGAAAGCATCGTGCGATATGAGAGCCACGACAAAAACCCTCGCGTCTCGACCAAACCTTCGATCGGCGCGAGACGAAAACCCGTTAGTTCCTTCAACCGGCGATTCATTTCAGAAAGCTGCGGGATGCGCTGTGTCGTGATGCCTAGATCTTTCTTTGCCTTTAGATAAAACGGGCTTGCGTGACGTTCGTGAAGCTCTTCTAATCGACTGGCAACATGCCGCCAGATGTTTTGCTCCTCTTCGTTGTAATCGACATCGGTAATCTCGCCTGTCTCGCGAAATTTTTTTGCGAGGCTTGCTATATGATCTCGCCGCTTGCGATATTCCGGGTCGCTTGCTCCCGGATGGTCGAGGTGAAGCTCGTTAATGTCCTCGAACTTCATATCCTTGAATTCCGGCAAATCCTGGTCAGACACGCGGAAATTTTCAATCGCAAAATCGGACTCTATCGTGCTGGAAGCGGTTTCAGTTAGCATCGTGGCGGCTCCTTTCATAATTTCGTACAAAGACGAGATCGGCAGTTACATGCGAGTAGCTTTATTGTAGGGGAAGTTACGATTTTGTTAAATATGGATTATTAGTAAATCTACAGATAATCCTTTAGATTGTTAGTTTAATAAGACTTTTTGATTTATAATATATGTTTCAGTTTCCTTGTTCCATGTGTTCCAGTGTTTCGGAACGGAACAAGTTCCTCTGACTCAACCACAAACTATGATAGACGAAATTGATAGGAAATTATTGAAAGAGCTACAAGAAGACGCCCGAACAAGCTATGCCGAACTTGGACGGCGTGTTGGGCTGACCACGCCAGCCGTCATCGAACGCGTTCGCAAACTCGAGGATGCTCACATCATCACGGGCTACCGTGCCGAGATCGATACGGCAAAAGTCGGCCTGCCGATCACTGCATTTGTCCGAATGAGCATCACCGGCGTCGATTACAGTCACATTATCGAAGTCGCTCAGGAATCAAACGAAGTCCTCGAATGCCACCGCGGCACCGGCGGCGATTCATTCATAATGAAAGTCGCCGTCTCATCGGTCGAGCATTTGCAGGAAGTGATAGATAGATTAACGCCGTACGGTATTACGACTACTACGATAGTGTTGTCGTCACCGGTGAATAGACGGGTGATCGAAATCTAGAACGAGCTATTTCGGGCGTCGCTTTTTCTCCGAGATCGATTTAACTATTGTTTTTCCTTTCGACGCGGTATCCATTCCTTTTGCGGTTGCTAGAGAGTTTGCAAAAGCCTGCCGCAAAAACTGGATGGCATATTTTTTTGGGAATTTTTCCACGTCTTTGACACGAATGAATCGATATTGTTTACCGTTTCCCTCGAGAATTCCCTTTTCGTCATCGAGCACCATTCCATTATAAAATCCGAACTGAACGCACTCGTTATTGTAGATCGCAATCGTGCAGAAAGTGTCGCTCGTCCGTTCAGACGGCGTCCACCCGAACGCGAGCGCCGCCGGACCATCGTAAATCAACTCGTTACACGCAGGATACATTTCCCATACGAGGTCCCGCAGCCAAAGCGCGGTCTTGACTATCACTGGGTCGAACGGCTTCAAAAACACTAACAAATCTTTTACATCTTCCTTCGCCATGAATACTTAATAGGTAAAGCCAATGCTAACGGGTGTGCGTGATGACGCCGGGTTGGTTTATTTCAGCCGTTTCAAAACGCCTTTTCGTTTTACGATGTTCTTGTAGTCCCACTGAATGGCCTCGGCCTTTTTGAGCCAGCGTTTTAAGTCCTTAACGTTGATCTGATCGGCGGATGTGTAGAGTATCGAGGCGTCTTTGAATTTGCCGGTGCCCAGTTTCAGATGCTTCTCGTCAAAGCCCGCGCCGCTCCAGAACATCAGCCGGATGCCGGCTTTCAGTTTGCTATAGCCGACTATTGGATTGCCGTCCAAAAACCAAACCGGATGTCTGTGCCAGATCTTATTCTCCGCCTCTGGCAAGCGGGCGCAGACCTCATTGGCGAGCGCATTACAAATGTCGCGATCCGATATCGTCTGCGCGTCGTTATACGCCTGAATTTCCGGTCTCAGCATCTATTTTCGCGTCTTTCTTTTCTCGGTAGTCTTGCCGTCGAACTCTTCTTCGTTTGCTTCGGCTTGTTCTTTTGTTTTGCGCAACATTTGGTCTTTGTGGTGCGGCGGAGAATAGATCGTATAAAGCTTCAGTTTTTTCTTGTCAGATGTATTGATTACGTTGTGTTTGGCACCGGCTGGAATTACCACGGCGTCGCCGTCTTTTACGTTGTACTTATTTGTATCGATCACCACTCGACCGGTTCCACCCTCAAACCTAAGGAATTGATCGTTTTCAGGATGCGTTTCCATCCCGATCTCCTCTCCGGGCTTGAGACTCATCACGACCAGTTGACTGTGTTTTGAAGTGTAAAGAACTTTTCGAAAATTCTTATTCTTTAACGTTTCTTTTTCAATATTGGATTTATAGCCTTTCATTATTCTCCCTATTTTAATGCCACGCGAGCAGACTGCGAAGTCTTATTATAGTTTTTTCAAGCCCAATCGTCTCAAAAACCGCAAGCATTGAAGGGCCGACGGCGACGCCGGTGAGCAATGTGCGGGCGCCGTTCATTATTACGCCAAATTTTGTGCCTTTTTCTTCGGTGAAGGCTTTGACGACCGTCTCGATGTTTTCTTCAGTGAAAGGACGCAAACTGGCAGTCTGCGTTCCGGTGTCGCCAAACTCTTGTTCAAATCGCACGGCAAGTTCCGCCAGCCATTCGCGGAGTTCGGGGTATTTTTTCAGATTCTTCTCGACTGCCGCAGTGTCGAAATCGTAATCTTCGCTGAAATATGCGCGGCCCTGCGATGAAAAGTCTTTGAGTGTAAAAAAACGCTGGCGTATTAGATCAATGGTTCGTTCAAACCATGCACGGTCATCATCTTCGTATTCATCTCGCCATAGTTTGTTCGCTTTCAATTCGGCCTTTACGAATGGCAACAGATCATTCAAAGGCATGGTGCGGGTGTATTCGGCGTTCATCCAGATGGCTTTGTCGTCGGTCCAGTGTCGCGGGTCGTTTTCGTGAAAATTAAAGACGGCATTTGAGCGGTGAATGCTGTCGAGCGAGAATTTTTCGATTAGCTCGTCCAACGAGTAGATCTCTTTTTCTTCGCCGGCAGACCAACCGAGCAGAGCGAGAAAATTGCGAAATGAAGAAGCTAGAAAACCGGCATCACGATACGTCGTCATTGAAACAACCTCGCCGTGCTTGCGTTTTGACAGCTTGCCTTTATTCGGCGCGAGGATGAGCGGCAGATGGGCAAAGGTTGGTGGTGTCATGCCCAACGCCTCGTATATCAATACTTGTTTATGAGCATTTGTGAGGTGATCCTGTCCGCGAATCACGTGAGTTATTTGCATCTCGATGTCATCGCAGACGACGGCGAGATTGTAGAGCGGATGTCCGTCTGAGCGGAGCAGAACGAGGTCTTCGGTCTCGGCATAATCGCGTTCCTGTGTGCCGTAAACGGCATCCTCGAATGTCGTTTTGCCGTTTTCGGCGACTTTCAATCGGATTGCAAAAGGTTCACCGGCAGCGGCCCTTACATCGCTTTCGTCAGCAGAAAGATCGCGATACGGATTGTCTCGCATGTTCTTTTTGCCCTGAGCGGCTCTTGCACGATCTTTGATCGCATCCTTTACGTTTGCGTCGTTTGGTTCGGCTTTCGGTGTGAAATCACGATATGCTTTGCCCACGGCAAGGAGCTTTTTCGCTGTCGCACGGTGTTTGTCAGCGTTGTCGGACTGGAAAACGATTGTCTCGTCGTGGTCGAGCTCGAGCCACGCGAGGCCGTCGAGAATCGAGCGAGTCGATTCTTCGGTCGAACGCGCGAGGTCGGTATCTTCGATACGAAGAAGGAATTTCCCGCCCGTGTGCCGGGCATAAAGATAATTAAAAAGCGCGGTTCTCGCCGAGCCGATATGAAGGTAGCCGGTGGGAGACGGCGCGAAACGAACGCGAGTAATCATAAGCTATGATTTTCACGCAAACAGATAAATAACGCAAAAACTTCAGCTCTTTCCGCTTACCTTCCAGGCAAAAAATGCTGTTGGGACGTATGCGAATAATAAGTCGACGATCCTGTACCATATCGGAGCTGGGATCATAATATTGGCGGCTATACCTGCCGCCAGGAACAAAATTCCCAAAATGATCGCTATAGTTTTATGCGATGTCCCTGCGATAAACATAGCGGCCATTACACCGGCAAACGGCCCGGCCGCATGTGCCAGGAAAGGCACAATATAATCCAATGGCCGCAAAAGGTGGATCGTCGAAGCCACGCCCTCCATGCTCGACCCGTCAAAGCCGGCAGGCGGCGGCATGACAGCGTGGCCCGCAGCGATAATGGCCATGTTCACGACGTTGCCGATTATTAAACCCAACACTACGGCCAGGATGTTTCTAACAATATTCATATCAATTCTCCTTAACTCGCTTGTTCTGGAGTTCGGGCTCCTAAATAGACCGCTGGTAATTTTGTCGCGAATGAAACTAAGATATGCGGCAAATATGCAGTAAATATTCCGCCTGCGATCAGCACGATCAGGTAGAGAGTGGAATAGATTACGCAGGCTGCAATGCCGATTTTCAATGCTCGATCGCCAAAAAACCAACGCAGCAAACGACCGGCGGCAAACATAACCGGAATTCCGCCAATGATGTTTGCGTAAGGTCCATATAAATTTGCGACCTCCTGATAGTGGCTTTCTTCATGTCCGGGATTGATAACGTGACCGTAAACAACCATGAACACGAAGAATAGAAATATAACGGCTACACCTACGATAATGGCCGTCGGCAGCGCGACCCATAGTTTCGATTTTTGTTTATTCTCATTATTCATAATTTCAGGTTGTTGCAGGCAGCAGCTCGCGCTTTCGCAGCAGTGCCGCGCTTACTAATGTGACAATGATCCCGACGGGCAGAATCTCTATCAATGAAAATGCGAACCGGACAAAAAAATTCTTATACAGCTCCGTAAACTGTTCACCCTCGACACGGGCCAATTCGATCTCGGCGTTGGTTGCCCCGCTCGCCTGCATCTTTTCCAGATAGAATGTGGTGTACTTTTGCAGGAACTCGTCTCCGATTTTCGGGTAATAAAGTTCCCAACAGACTGCGTAACAAAACGCCGCGATGAGGCTGATCAGGATGCCGACCTGCAGCCCCTTAAGAAATGTTATCCGGCCGCCATGGTTGTCGCGATAGGCCTTGACTCCAAAGAACACCATCGAAAACGCGATGATCATCGTCGCGTAGCCGACAACCGCTCCGTTATCGAAATCGATCACTTCGGCATTTACTACTGAAACCAAAATCCACATTTGCACCCCGGCCAGCGCTCCGGTGATGAGGCCAAATATCAAAACAATTTTTTTCATAAGATTCCCTCCGTAAATTTCGACAAATATACGGATATTTTTTATCCGGCGCATCAGCCGAAAGTATGAATTTGCGAAAATTCGGTGAAATAGGCCGAAAGTATTATGGAATAAGGCGAAGTTCTTTTGCACGTCGAACCGCCTGAGTGCGGCGGCTGGCGTCAAGTTTTGCGAGGACATTTGAGACGTGGGTTTTTACGGTGCTCATGGAAACGAAGAGCTTTTCGGCTATTTCCTGATTCGACAGGCCTTGCGAAAGAAGCTCAAGCACCTCGTGTTCGCGCTTGCTGATACCGAACTTTTGAAGAGTTGAACCGTCAAGTTCAAATGGGCCGGATATCTCGATGATCTTTGGGCGAGTAAGTCTAAGACCGGCCCAAATTCCTATCGCGGTAAACATCACCGCGACCAGTCCGATATAAAACTCAAGCGGAATATTGCGAACAAAATATTGATACTCGACCACCTTTAGCAGCCCAAGCAGGACAGCCATCGCAATGCCGTAGATCAGTATTGTTCTTCGCATAAACGATGAAAGGCCGCGTATTCAGCGGCCAATCCAAAATCCCAAATCTGAAATCCAAAATCGAATGGCGGAGACGACAGGATTCGAACCTGTGAAGGGCTATTAACCCTTAACGATTTAGCAAACCGCCGCTTTCAGCCGCTCAGCCACGTCTCCGCGAGTGCTAACAAGCAGAATTCAATTCTAGCCAAAGGGCAAACTTTGTCAAGTTTATCGCATCCTAACAAGCGTGAGACGACGCTCGTTTTTAGCTTGACACGCATGGTTTTTGGGAACAAAATACGAGAAGTTACGCGCGCTTCGGAACGACTTGTGAATTTTACTGTAGGTTTAAGGAGATCTCTCCAGATCTTGTCATTGCTCGTGGTTACGGCAATGGCAGCATTTCCGAGTGCGCCCGCATCAAGTTCCAATCTTGTTATTACCAACAATGGCCCGCTCGGAATCATCAAAGGCGTTGTCCGCGACGACAGCGGAAGCCCGATTGGCGACGCGACTGTCGCGATCTTTCGTGCCGGAACGTCCAAGCTTTTAAAACAAGTATCATCGTCCTCAAACGGCAGTTTCGTGGCAAAGATAATGCCGGGAACTTATACCGTTTTGGCTGTTGCGCAGGGTTTTAATCCAACCTATCTTTTTGATGTCGAGGTCGCACGTGCCGCTGAATTGAACTACGGCTTCAAGCTTGAGCGCGCGGGCAGCGGCGATACGCTTCCTGAAAAACGAATCGACCGCAACAGCTCAAAATGGCGAATTCGCAGCGCTCAGTCTGAACGTTCTATTTACCAAAACCGCGAGGGCAAATCACCGGTTGACGACGATATTGCTTCAACCGATAACGTTAACGAGGAGAGTGTCTCAACTCAAAAGTCTCAAACAGTAGTTGAAACTTACGTAGCAGGCTCGAACAGCGGCAATTTCGCCGGCGTCAATTTTGCGACGCTTTTGCCTGTTAACGACAAGGCAGAGGTAGTCATCGCAGGCCAAACGGGAACGGGCAAAACAGCACCGCAGCGATTCGAAGCAAACCTCAAGTTACATACGTCGGACAATCATGTTATTCGATTTAATTCGTCCGCAGGCTTCCTTGGGAATGTCGCGGCCCAGAATAACGAAAAGCCGCTCGGGCAATTGTCGTTTCAGGCTCTGGACGAATGGAAAATACGCGAAGGGATAATTTTAGTCTTCGGTTTCGATTTTTCACGTTTTGTGGGAGCGGGCAGCGACATGTCGCTTTCGCCTCGGCTCGGACTGCAATACGATTTGAATTCAAGGACGCGCCTCCGCACCGCATTAACTACTCAAACCGAGGAAAAGACTTGGGCACGAGCCATCGAGCTTGAAGGTGAGAGCATCGCGTTTTCTGAACCTGTTTCGGTCGAAGATTTTGTGGTTGTCGGTGGAAAGCCGCAAATGAACAAGAGCCGCCGGCTCGAATTCGGCGTCGAGCGCGTGATCGACAACAACTCGAGCGTTGAGGCGAACGTGTTTTTCGACACAACGCTAGGTCGCGGCGTTGGGCTCAACAGCTTTTCGTTCGACACGCTCGGCGGTGACGGTTTTGGCGAATTTGTTGCCAATCAGCAGGGCAAATCGCAGGGAATTAGGGTTGTTTACACCAGGCGACTGAACGAGATTTTTACTTCTTCGGCTGGTTACTCTGCGGGCAGCGGCCAAAAGCTGTCAACCGCTGCAATCACTGACCCATTACATGTTTTCGAGAGCGATTTCTTTCAGTCGTTCTTTGGCCAATTGGCCGCCGATCTGAAAACCGGCACAAGCGTGAGAACGATATTTCGCCTTTCGCCTGAAGCGACGGTCTTTGCCATTGATCCTTTCAAAGGAAGGCTGGCAATATACGATCCGGGCCTTAGCGTCGAGGTGACGCAGAGTTTGCCCACTTTCGGCCTCCCGCTTCGTGCTCAGGCGATTGTTGATGCACGAAATGTGTTTGACTTTCAATCGGGCATCTCAGGCGAAGAAGGCAGCCTCAATTTGACAGGCCAGGGACGAATGCTTCGCGGCGGCATACAGGTAAGATTCTAGATCCTGCCTTACTGGAAAAATTTACCGCTCAAATCTCTGTGTTCTCTGTGGCTAAATTTTGTCCAAATTCTCGGATTATCAAGCAAAAAGCTGAATAATTCCTGTCCATAAATGTAAAATGTAGTCAGCGCAACGCCGGTTTTGTCAGGTAAATTACGGAATCGCGCGCTGGCTTGGCGTTTGTATTTATTGGAACGTATTTTGCGTTAAAATACGTTGTCGAGGTATGCCTTGAGACGATGAAGGAGAAGATGCTTACAAGTTGGAGCCTGATTTGGCTCCTGGCGTGTGTGCTGTTTGTAACGGCCGCCGCGCTCAACTTGTCCCAGCGTGCACTTCAGAATCTACCGACGACCGACGGTGTCCAATGGACGCAAAAAGCCGACGGCATCTATGCCGATAAGGTAACGGCGGGACTTGCCGGCTCTCGCGCCGGAATTTCGGTCGGCGACAAACTGATCGGCATCGGCTTTGACGGCGAGAAAACCGAAGAGATCACTTCGCCAGCCGACGTGCAGATGTATCTCGAAACGGCCGGCGTCGACGGCAGCCTTACCTATTTTTATCAACGGCCTGCTTACTCTTTTCCCGACAATTACTATTTCGCCGACCTCCGCCACATTGACACGATACCAAGATGGTCGCCATCTATTATTTTTCTTTCTATTGTCGGCGTGATCTGGCTCGGCGTCGGTATTTTTGTGCTGTTCAAACAGGGCAGCCGCTCGCCGTTTGTTCTCCATTTTGCGACGATTTGTCTGGCGGCATTCATATTCCATACGTATAAATCAATCGGCCTCGGAAAGGATTTCGACCTTGCCGTTGATCTTTTGGACAACATCGCGCTCGCGGCTTTTGCGCCGCTTTTCCTGCATTTTTGTCTTCGATACCCGGTCAGAAGTGCCGTGTTTACAGACCCGCGTTGGAAAACCTACGTTCTCTATATACCGGCAGCAGTCCTCTCAGCTGTTCTGGTGTTTGTGTCACTGGTTCCTCAATTCTGGCCGGAATCAGGCTTGACCGAGCTTATTGCACGACTGGCTGACCGCTCGAATCTTTTCGGTATTTTGTATAGGTCCAATTTCTATCATTTTGTTGCTGGTATCTCGGCGGGAGCAAGCTTGCTTGTTTGGCGCTTCTTCAAATATCGTCAACCGCTCGTTCGCCAGCGTCTGAAATGGACGATGGCCGGAACAATTACGGCTATAGTTCCGGTTGTGCTGATGCAGCTCGTTGAACGCCTCGGCATACCTATTCCGAACGATAATTTCGCCGCGGCCATAACGACGTTGCCCCTTGCACTGATCCCGTTGAGTTTCGGCCACTCGGTTGTTCGTTATCGTTTGATGGATGTCGATATCGTTGTCCGACGCGCGCTAGTATATGCGATGACGACGATTGCCATTGCGATGATGATTGGTGCCGTTGCGTTGGGATTAGTTTTCCTCGCTGTCGGCAACAATCTTTCAACCACCGAAATAACTCTTAGAGCGCTGATTGCGATTATCGCGATGGCCGCCATCGTTTTGCTGAGCGAGCCGCTTAAGAAATTCCTGCAAGAACGCGCCGACAGGTTTTTTTACGGCGAGCGTTACGATATGCGGCAGGGCTTGCTTGATTTTGGTAAGACGCTTTCCGCGACGACCTCGCTTGCTCCCTTGCTTGACGGATTGACTGAGCGTATTTGCCAGGTGCTCGATGTTCAAAAGGTTGCGGTTTTTGTCGAGGACGAAAAATTAACTGAACATTACCGAATCGCAAAATCGATTGGCTTGAGCGAAGAGTACAAAATACCTGCCGATTTTCGCACCATGATCCGACAAAAATCGACTTTGAACGGTGTCGTACGGGCTGACGAGCTCGATATTCAGGATGTCGAGACGGCGCACTTGGATGCTAATGGCAACGGCAACCGCAGATCAAGAAAGCGTCAGGAACTGCATTACTTTGTGCCGTGTGTTGTCGGTGGCAAGATGATCGCGGTGATAGGTCTGGGCCGGGCGAGCGACGGTTCGCTCCTATCGTCGGAAGATCTTGAGATTTTGAAAACAATTTCCGGCTACGTCGCGGTCGCCATCGAAAACAGCCAACTCTACGGCCAGCAGAGACAGCATACTGAGGAGCTTGCCTTACTTAAAGAATTCAACGAGTCGATTGTCGAATCCGTCAATGTCGGACTGCTTGCGGTTGACGAAAACGGACGCATCACGCGTTGCAATTCGCCGTTTGAGGAGATGATCGGGCTCAGCCGCGCGTCGGCTGTCGGTAAACTCGTCGAAGAGATCTTTGACGAAAGCTTTGCAAAAAATCTGGAAAATATACTCGGCAAATCGCGCTGGCATCTGACCGAAGTGCGAAATGCTTACAAGCTGCATACATACGACGTCGGCGGCAGATCATTGATATTAAATGTCGCCGTTGCGCCGCTCAGATCAATTTCAAATCAGCAAACCGGTGCGATCATCGTGCTTGAAAACGTTTCTTCGCGTGTCAAATTGGAAGAAACATTGCAGCAGAGCGAGAAACTGTCGAGCATCGGCTTACTCGCCGCTGGCGTCGCGCATGAGGTGAACACGCCGCTGACGGGCGTTTCGAGCTATACGCAAATGCTTCTCGGTATGATCCCCGAAACCGACCCCAAGCACGCGCTGCTTCAAAAAATGCAGCGGCAAACCGACCGCGCGTCGAACATTGTCGGCAATCTTCTCAATTTTTCCCGCACTGGCAACTCCGAAGATTTTGGCGAGATCGATCTCAACAAACTCCTTAACGACACGCTTCAACTGCTCGAGCCTCAGCTTCGCAAATCGAACATCGAGATCGTCAAAGATTATTCCGCAATGCCGCCAAAAATCTCGGGCAGCGGCGGAAAGCTACAGCAGGTATTTACAAACCTGATCCTCAACGCTCGCGACGCGATGGCAGGCGGCGGAACGATCACGCTGAAGACCGCTGTCGAACCAAACGGCGTTGCCGTTGTTGAAGTCGCCGACACCGGCGAAGGCATTCCCGCCGAAAACCTCAAAAAAGTCTTCGACCCGTTCTTCACGACAAAAGAAGTCGGCACCGGCACAGGCCTTGGCCTTGCAGTTTCATACGGTATAGTCCAGGAGCATTCGGGAACAATCGAGGCCAGAAGTAAGCCCGGCGACGGTGCGACGTTCAAGCTTGTTTTTCCGATTGCTCACGCCAGCGGGCTAAAACGCGCGGTTAGCTAGCCTCGATCAATTTTTTCTTCCCCGATCTCAAAAAATAAACAGCTACCAAAAACGCAACGAACATTATCGCCGACGCAGCCCAGTAGGTGCGATAAATGGTAAAGGTATCGAGCATATTTGCCGGGTTATTCAGTAAAATGCCGCAAATTATCGGACCGATCGCTCTCGCAAGGCTTCCGCCGGATTGCATTACGCCGAGCGTGCGGCCTTGTTCGTGAGCCTCGGCATTCTTCGACGCAAGGCTTGAAAGCGCGGGCGTGGCAAAGCCATTTCCGATGGCTATTATTGCCGAAACAGCCAGCAATCCCGCCAGTCCGCCATACGCCGGTGACGAATAAGGCGTGGCGAACAAACCAACCGTCAAGATCAGGCAGCCCAAAACCGCCAGCCTTGATTCGCCGAATTTTTTTGCGACAGAGCTGAAGATAAATCCCTGCATCACAATCGAGATCGCGCCGACATAGGCAAAAAGATAACCGTTCTGCTCGGCAGAATATCCGAATGTGTAAGCCGTAAAAAGCACATACGCCGTCGTCATTATCGAGAACGCCGTTATCAGCAGAAAATAGACGAGAGCTATACCGCGAAAATTCGGGTTACCGAGTGCTTCAAACGTCTCGGCAAGTTTTCCTTTTCTCGCAGATTCGTGCAAACGCGATTCGGGCTTTAGCGATTCGGGCAAAACGAAGTACACAGCGACTGCATTCGCAAGCGACAGTGCTCCCGCAAAATAAAAGGGCACCGCGATGCCGTATTTGCTCAAGATCCCAGCGAGCGCCGGGCCGAAAATAAACCCAAGCCCAAACGCTGCTCCGAAAAGTCCCATGCCCCTCGCTCGGTTCTCTTTAGACGTGACGTCGGCGATGTAGGCTTGCGCGGTCGAGATGCTGCCGCCGCTGATCCCGCTCAACGCTCGTCCGATAAATACGACGAGAAGCGTGCTTGCGGCCCCAACAACGAAATAACCGACCGCTGAGCCCAGCAAACTAAAGAATAAAATCGGGCGACGTCCGTATTTATCCGAAAGCCGGCCCAGAATCGGCGTAAAGAAAAACTGCATCCACGAAAAGATGGCCGTTAGTTGTCCGATCCAAAATGGCGAGGCTTGAAAAAGCTCGCTCTGTGCATAAAGGGGAAGTATCGGAATAACGATCCCGAAACCGAGCAGATCAATAAAGATCGTTATAAAAATGACGATTAAAGGAGTTGTAAAGAATTTGTCTTTTTCGGCATCTAAGACTTTGTCGGGCGGTTTTTCTTGGTTCATTCGGCTCATCAGTCGCAGAAAGCTCAAAATGCTCAAACGCGTGAGCCTGTAGTAAAATAACAAGGAATTAACAATAACATCTCGTTAAAGTTTGTAAAAGAATGCAGGTAAAACACAATACAAAAGCTATAATCCTATTGATCGTCGCGCTCATTTTTTCTATGTATCAGGAAACACCGGCTCAAAAGAAGCGGTCGAAAGCTACAAAGGCAGTCGAGGTTAAATCGATTCCGCCGGAGATCGGCTATACGATCTCGATGCCAAAACCGTGGACGCACATGCTCGAAGTTGAGATGCGTTTGAAATGGGCGCAAATGCCTGAAACAGTCGAATTAAAAATGCCTGTGTGGACGCCCGGCAGCTACATGGTGCGCGAGTTTGCGCGGCACTTGCAGGATTTTGTCGTAAAGGACGCAAACGGCAGCGCATTGACGTGGCGAAAGATAAACAAGAACACCTGGCAAATCGATAGCAAAGCCGCGAAGGAAATCGCAGTATCATATCGAGTTTATTCAAACGAGCTTACTGTCAGGACAAACGAACTTAACGATGAGCACGCATTTTGGAATAATGCGGCCACGCTGCTATTTGTAAAAGGCCAGCTACAGGCAAAGGCAACCGTGAGAGTCGTGCCGTTCGGCAATTGGAAGGTTGCGACCGGCTTGCCGGCAGTTGCGGGCATAGCAAATACGTTCGTGGCTGAGAATTATGACGTGCTTTACGATTCACCTTTTGAGGTCAGCGACTTTAAGGAAATATTGTTTGATGTTCAGGGCAAAAAGCATCGTTATGTAATTACGGGCGAGGGTAATTACGACCTGAACAAGCTTGCGGCGGACACGGCAAAAATCGTCGACGAAAGCTACAAGATCTTCGGCGATCTGCCTTACAACGATTACACTTTCATCCTCAACCTGCGCGGCGGCGGCGGGCTTGAACATGCGAATTCGACCGCACTGCAGGCCGATCGGTTCGCATTTAAGTCCGACTCGAGATACAAGGGCTTTCTCGGCCTCGTCGCGCACGAGTTTTTTCATGTTTGGAATGTAAAAAGCATTCGCCCCGACACTCTCGGGCCTTTTGATTACGAGAGCGAAAATTATACAAAGCTGCTATGGGTGGCTGAGGGCACGACCGCGTATTACGAAGGCATTCTGATGCGCCGCGCCGGTCTTATAACGGATAAGGAGCTACTGGAAACCAAGGCCTCGCAGATCAAACAACTTCAGGAGCGTCCCGGACGATTTGAGATGAGTCTTGAGGAAGCGAGCTTTGATGCATGGATCAAATATTATCGGCAGGACGAGAATGCGATAAACAATCAGGTCTCATATTATGATAAGGGCGAAATCGTAAATATGATGCTCGACATCGCGATCCGCACGGCTTCGGGCGGTGCGAAATCGTTAGACGACGTTTTGCGACACCTTTACACGGAGTTTTCTAAGAAAGGAAGAAATTACACGCCCGAAGATTTTCAAAAAGCCGCCGAGCTTGCGGCTGGAAAAAGCCTTGAGGATTTCTTTGCAAAATATATTCGCGGCACGGCGGAGATAGACTATGCCGAAATTGTAAAGCCGCTCGGCCTTGAGCTTGCGGTCAAAGAATCCGGCAGCGGCAAAGCATATTTGGGTGCAGACTTCACACAAGATAACACCCGTTTGACGGTTCGCTCAATTGCGGCCGACACGCCTGCGTTTGAACAAGGCCTGAACACAGGCGACCAGATTGTCGCCGTTGACGGCTATCGAGCGAGCCAGACGTTTTTGCAAACCTATGTCGGCGAGCGAAAACCGAATGACAAAATAAGGCTTACTATTTTTCGGTTCGATAAACTGCGCGAAATTTCGTTCACGCTCGGCAGCGACTCACGGAAAGAATACGATTTTTCGCCTGTCCCCGAACCTACGGACGACCAGAAAAGATTGTATAAACAATACTTGAATGCCGAGCTGTAGTTTACAAGCCAGAAAATAATTTTGATCGTCATCCCTCTCCATTAGTAATTAAATAATTAGCTAATTAATAATTATTAATGGAAAAACAGAATGAATTTTATACGAACCCGCGACAGGTTTTTGACAGCGTTGCTCATCAGCGTGACGTTGAATTTCGGCTGCCAGAACACTATCTTTCAGCCCGCAAACAGCACGCCGCCCGCCATGCGCGAAGTGTCGGCAGTTCGCCTGAATTACAAATACGAGGCCGACGTTCCGGCACCGGAAACTGAGGCGACTAGAGCACCCGAAGAACGAAATCCTGCCGTTCTCGCGGATTTCGACGCTAACCGGCCGCTTGAATTGCTTGACCGAACGATTGTTTCGCCCGACAAAAAACGCATCGCGGCCGTTTACCATCGCATCTCCGATACGCAATCCGATCATCGTCTCGATATATATTCGGTTGATGGAGTGCTACAGAAAAAAGTAACGTCGGACATGATGGCCGTCCATTTCCCCGACACGATAGTCTGGTCGCCTGACTCAAACTCTTTCGCCTTTGTTGCGATGATCAGAACGGAGCAGCCAGATGCGATCGCAGGTGCGACAATACCGACAAACACGCCGCCTGTTCCCAATGAAAATTCCAACACATTAAATAGCGAGGTCATTACCCAAGCCGAAACGCCGGCCGCCGCAATGCAGCCGACAGTGGTGGCTCCGACCGGAATTCTCACCTTTCGTACCGAGCAAATTTACATTTGCAATGCGGACGGCAGCAGCGTAAAACCCGTGACGGAGAATGAAGGCCTGATCTATTTTTATTACGCTTGGTCGCCGGATAGTAGTATGCTCGCAGCACTTGCGACGACCGCTCGCGAATGGAAAATTGCGGAAATTACCGCCGACAGCAAAAGCGAAATGATGGTTCCGCTTGGGCGGCTGCGCATCGTGGAAAGGAACGGCCGCGAGCGGAGGCTTGACGATAATTTGACGGCAGTGCATCCGGTTTGGTCGCCCGACTCGGCAAAGGTCGCGGTTGCGTTTGAAACGCAGCTTCGCATTTACGACGCAAACGGCACTAATCCGACGCAGGCGGCGATACCGCTTCGCAACCAGCTCTTGATCTCGTCGCAAATCTACGATCGCGAACAACAGCGGCAGGCTCAGGCATCGAATGCGGACGCGAACACCTCTACGACGCCCGATCAGCCTTTATCAACGCTGCCGGATGAAAAACTGTTGGTGTCATATAATCCGATAGTCGGAATCGCATGGCCGGCAGACGACCTTATCTATTTGAAAACGGCGTATCTAAAAAGAATGAAAAATGAGGCCGACAACGTGACAAGTTTTGCGCGCTGGCACAGGCTAGCGCTATTGCCGCAGGCCGCGGCTTCGCCAAAATAAACCATGAAATACGAAACCGTAGCCGATATTTATTCAGCAAATGAAAAGGCTCGCGCGGAGTTGATTGCTGCGTTGAACAGCGTATCGACACAAGAGGCAGCCGCGCTCCCCGACGGCGAGAAATGGACGATTGAGCAGATAGCCGAGCATCTTTCGATGGTCGATTTCGGCATTTCGCGTATATGTTCCAAACTGCTGGAAAACGCAAGAAAGGAAGGGAAACAATCGGACGGCACTTTGAATATTTCCGCAGATTTTAATGAAAAGTCTGCCGTTATCGACGAAGTAAAAATCGAAGCGCCCGAACGCGTTCAGCCAACAGGGAATGTCACAATCAACGAAGCTTTGGAAAAATTAAAAGCCAATCGTGAGGCGTTCGACGCGATGCGGGCGGACCTTGAAAAATTTGACGTTTCGGGGCCAAAATTTCCTCACCCGTATTTTGGCGAGATAACTGCCGCCGAATGGCTTATCGTCGCAGGCGGCCACGAGCACCGCCATACGAAGCAGATAGAACGATTGCTTACGCAGATCAGAAAATGAAAAAAACCCCGGCCAAAAGGAGGGGTATCCGGCCAGGGTTTCTCGACCTCGAACTAATTCGTCATAGCTTCCCGACCATCAGAATGTTCAAGGTCGATTGTTATGATGAAGCCCTGAATAGGCGCGTTGCAAAAAAATGCAGGCTGAAAAAGCCTGCATTTTGCTGTCATTTGGCCCTCTGATCACCGTTCGGCGATTATATCGAAGATCGTTTCCTGATCCACAGCGCTGACGGTAAGCGGCGTGAATCTGTAACGCCTTGATTCCACTCGCAACGTGTAAGTTTGTCCTAACTGAAGGCCGCCAAAACGGTATTCACCGAACTGACTGGTTAACAGGGTTCGCTCCTCGCCTGCCGCATCGGTCAAGGTAACGCGGGCGTTAGGCACGCCAAAGCCAAATGCCGTCAACACGCGTCCGCTGATATTATCCTGACCTGCTGCTCCCGATGTAAGCTGAACCTCGCCGTCAATGACCGCCGTTTGCGGGTCACCTTCGTTGAGCAGTATTCGCTCCCAGAGAAGCGGCGATACTGAGCCAGCGGTGCCGACCGCTTTGAACTTAAGTTTCAAAAGCAAACCGTCGCTGGATATAGGAGCTGCTCCGAAAACTGCAACTCTCAGTAAGCCGGGTTCAATCGCGTTGGTCACGGCCGAAAGCCCTCGGCTGGCCGTTCTGGTCAAATCGGCGGCACGCTCCTGAGGTTGGATCACGGAAGGATCATACTTCAAAACAAAATCGTAAGCGATGATTCCTTTATCCGCCGCTCCTTGTATTGTGATCGGTATCAGGACTTCGTTGTGGGCCTCAGCGGTCATCTCCGGCGCCTTAATCGTCGTGTTTATCTCCGTTCCCAAACGATGGGCCGGACGCGGGCCCGGAATCGAATCCGGATCATTCCAATTGCCCGTAACATCGCCCATCAGCAGAGCCGAGTAGTTTTCATTCGCGGTATTCGCATAAACATTCGGATGCGTAATGCTCACAGGGTTAAATATCCATTCACCTGCCGTTGAAGACATTCCAGCCGGCGGCGGAAGCAAAACAACGTAACGGGCTACCAATGTCGCGTCGAACGACGTGATTCCGTCACCTCCGCTGACATCTGCAACTGCCACCTGGATCGGATTAAACGGGTAAATATTGAGCGCATACTGTACGATCCTGCCTGCGTCAAATGCGTCCAATGCTCCATTTACTCCGCCTGATTTAGACGGCGTTATCGTGTAAGAGCCGAGGCCAAAGCCGCTGAGCGAATAGGTTCCAAGCCCGTCGGTCAACGTGGAGAGTGGACTCGATCCCGCTGCGCTCAGCTGAACGTTCGGCACATAACGAGGCGCGGGCGGCATCAGGATATTGCCGTAAGACACATTTCCGGTGATCGTGCCCGAAGTGACCGTGACCCTTCCGTTTGTCGTAGTGCCGCTGCAAGGCGCGTTGTTGTATTGGAAAGCAACGAGGTTTATCGCAGTCGAGCTGCCGGGCAATCCGTCCACATTGAAGTTCAGATCGACGAGCGATCCGCTGCCCTGGAACTGAGCCCCGCCAAAGATCGACACGTCGATCTGTCCCGCGACCGGATAGTTTATCAACAATGTCCGTCCGCCGCCGTTCGAATTGCCGACGGGGCCGAAAGTGACGGTGACCGGCGTTAGAACGGCCGGGTCATAGGTCACCCTAAGATCGGCACTGACGGCTCCCAGGCCTGTAACGTCCGAGGTATTGACCGGCACGGTTACGGACACGTTTGTCAATGACGACAGGTCTGGTATCGACACCGGAACGCAAATCGGCGTCGGCGTCGGCGTAAATGTGCTCGTCGAGGTCGCCGTCGGCGTATCCGTCGAAGTAGATGTCGCGGTCGGCGTAAATGTATTCGTTGCCGTCGCTGTCGGAGTGAACGTTTCCGTAGCTGTAGCAGTCGGTGTAAAGGTTTCTGTCGCTGTGGCAGTCGGCGTAAATGTTTCGGTTGCCGTTGCCGTCGGCGTAAACGTCTCAGTTGCTGTTGCAGTAGGTGTAAAGGTTTCGGTAGCTGTCGGCGTCGGTGTGAATGTTTCAGTCGCCGTCGCTGTAGGAGTAAATGTTTCAGTCGCCGTCGGCGTTGGTGTAAACGTCTCAGTCGCGGTCGCGGTCGGCGTTGCCGTCTCTGTCGGCGTATTCGTCGGCGTCGCTGTCTCAGTCGGAGTATTCGTCGGTGTCGCCGTCTCAGTCGGAGTATCGGTCGGAGTTGCCGTCTCAGTAGGCGTATTCGTCGGTGTCGCCGTCTCAGTCGGAGTATCGGTCGGTGTTGCCGTTTCCGTCGGAGTATTCGTCGGCGTCGCCGTCTCAGTCGGAGTATTCGTCGGCGTGGCCGTCTCAGTTGGCGTATTCGTGGGCGTCGCCGTTTCAGTCGGAGTATTCGTCGGCGTGGCCGTCTCAGTTGGAGTATCGGTCGGCGTTGCCGTCTCGGTAGGCGTATTTGTCGGTGTCGCCGTTTCTGTCGGTGTCTCGGTCGGCGTCGCGGTCTCAGTCGGTGTTTCGGTCGGCGTTGCCGTTTCCGTTGGCGTATTCGTCGGTGTCGCCGTTTCTGTCGGCGTATTCGTCGGAGTTGCCGTTTCAGTCGGAGTATCGGTCGGTGTTGCCGTTTCCGTTGGCGTATTCGTCGGTGTTGCCGTTTCTGACGGTGTATTCGTCGGCGTAGCTGTCTCAGTTGGAGTATCAGTCGGCGTTGCCGTTTCTGTTGGTGTATTTGTCGGTGTTGCCGTTTCCGTCGGAGTATCGGTCGGCGTCGCTGTTGCCGTCGGCGTATTCGTCGGTGTCGCCGTCTCGGTTGGCGTATCGGTCGGCGTCGCCGTATCGGTTGGTGTATTCGTTGGCGTTGCCGTTTCAGTCGGTGTGGCCGTTTCGGTCGGCGTATTTGTCGGCGTTGCCGTCTCAGTCGGCGTATTCGTCGGAGTCGCTGTCTCAGTTGGCGTCGCCGTTTCGGTTGGCGTATTAGTAGGCGTCGCTGTCTCAGTCGGAGTATCGGTCGGTGTCGCCGTATCAGTCGGTGTATTCGTCGGCGTTGCCGTTTCCGTTGGTGTATTCGTCGGTGTCGCAGTCTCGGTTGGCGTATCGGTCGGCGTTGCCGTCTCTGTCGACGTATTCGTCGGCGTCGCCGTTTCAGTCGGAGTATCGGTCGGGGTCGCCGTCTCAGTTGGCGTATTCGTCGGCGTCGCTGTCTCGGTCGGAGTATCAGTCGGCGTTGCCGTTTCCGTCGGCGTCGGAGTAAACGTTTCTGTTGCGGTTGCTGTCGGTGTAAAGGTCTCGGTTGTCGTCGCAGTTGGAGTAGATGTTTCCGTAGCTGTATCCGTCGGCGTAAACGTCTCGGTCGAGGTCGGAGTTGCTGTATCTGTCGCGGTCGGAGTAAACGTTTCAGTCACCGTTGCGGTTGGCGTGAACGTTTCCGTCGCCGTTGCTGTGGGTGTAAACGTTTCCGTAGCCGTTGCTGTTGGCGTAAACGTTTCTGTCGCCGTTGCAGTCGGTGTAAAAGTTTCCGTCGCCGTTGCAGTAGGCGTGAACGTTTCCGTTGCAGTCGCGGTCGGCGTGAACGTCTCAGTTGCAGTTGCAGTAGGCGTGAACGTTTCTGTAGCCGTAGCTGTCGGAGTAAAGGTTTCCGTAGCGGTTGCGGTCGGTGTAAATGTCTCGGTCGCCGTAGCAGTTGGAGTAAATGTTTCCGTAGCTGTTGCTGTTGGAGTAAACGTTTCCGTCGCTGTGGCCGTCGGCGTGAACGTTTCCGTCGCTGTTGCTGTCG
>JBJXHF010000082.1:0-54427 GCA_046160805.1 Pyrinomonadaceae bacterium | reverse complement strand
TAAGCTGCAAGAGCTAATTCTTGATTAGCATTTGTTTTAGCACAGTTTTTTTAACGAGCTAACCATACTAAAGCCCGACGTGCATTCAAAGATCTATACAAGCCCCTGTCGAAGCCTGTCGCCCCCATGTGAGGAAGGTCAGTTTACGCTAATTTGATGAAAAATGAAAGACAGTCGTTGTTAAGAGAGGTTCGATGTCGCAAGATCGATCTTTCGATTTTCGCCCATGTCGGCTTCCTGGCCGGTAGCTAGGGCTTTGACGAAACCTAAAAGTTGAACGATCTTGCTGGATGAAGATTCCCAGTATTCGGCCTGTTCAACATTAACCTTGAGCAAGGCGAGGTGCGGATCATCAAGACCTTCGGGAAACCATGCCTTGTGGATTGGGTTCCACAACTCTTCAATTTTCGCTCGGTCTTTTGTTAGTTCGGCGCGTCCCGAAACCGAAACGTAAGCGTTGTCGCCTGGACTTGAATAGGCAAGATTTACTCTGTTGTCTTTCGCGATCTCGTCAACCTTGTGAGAATCGTCGCTTGTGAAAAACCAGACCTCTCCGTATTCGTCGAATTCCTGCGTGGACATCGGACGACTTCGCATATAGCCGTTGTCAATAGTTGTCAGCATGCAAAAATCTATTTTTTCGGTTAATTCGTTGAGTTTTTTGATCGATTCGGTACGTGATTCTGCCATAGTTTTATCTCCACGATAATCATCACAAATTAACGATGGAGATAACGGTAAGGAAGCTTACAATTTGAAGTTTTTTTATTCTTGGGTTGTCGCAGCAGTCTTTGTGATGAGTGTCGGGTATTTCCCTGTCCAGCACGCAGAGCAGGTGGAATTTGAGTCAAGGGCGATGGCTTCGAGCATTCCTTCGAGAGAAAGATAGCCAAGCGAATCGGCACCGATGTAGTCGCGGACATCTTCGACGGACATTTTTGCGGCGATCAGGTCGTCGCGGTCGGGTGTATCTACGCCGTAATAGCACGAATGCATAGTCGGTGGGCACGAGACGCGCATGTGGACCTCTGTCGCGCCGGCTTCGCGAACCATTTGGACGATCTTTTTCGAAGTCGTGCCGCGAACTATCGAATCATCAACAAGCACAATGCGGCGGCCTTTGATGAGATCTTTGATCGGATTGAGTTTTAGCCTGACACCAAATGAACGTATCGACTGCGATGGCTCGATAAACGTTCGGCCGACGTAGTGGTTGCGAATGATCGCCTGTCGAAAGTTGATGCCCGACTGCGTTGCGTAACCGATCGAAGCTGCGACGCCGCTGTCAGGTACGGGCACAACCAGATCGGCGTCGGCCGGATGCTCGACGGCGAGGCGTTTGCCCATTTTGTGGCGCGATTCGTTTACGGAACGGCCAAAGATAGTCGAATCGGGCCGCGAAAAATAGACGTGCTCAAATGTGCAGACCGAAACAGGCTTAGCATCAAAAGGCTTTGACGAATGCGCGCCCGTTTCGTCAACAATGAGCATTTCGCCCGGCTCGATCTCGCGGATGTATTCGGCGTCAATGAGGTCAAAAGCACAGGTCTCGGAAGCGACGCAATACGCACCCTGAAACTTGCCCAAAACCAAAGGCCTAAATCCGCGCGGATCACGAACTGTAATCAGCGCCTTTGGCGTCAAAAAAAGCAGCGAAAACGCGCCTTCGGTATTCTTGAGAACTTTTTTAATCGCTTCGACAGCATCCTTCGCCTTTGTTCTAGCAACGCCATGGAGGATCGTTTCAGTATCGGACGTAGATGAAAAGATCGCTCCTGACTTTTCGAGCTCCAGACGTTTTTGCTCAGCATACGGCAAATTTCCATTGTGGCAAACCGCAATTTTGCCGTGTTGGCAAATGACTGAAAACGGCTGGACTTCCTCAATCGTATTCTTGCCCGCGGTAGAGTATCGCGTATGCCCAATGGCACTCGAACCAGTAAGTTTCTTCAAGACTTCTTTGTTCAAAACATCCGCTACTAGTCCGATCTCGCGGAATTGATGCAGGTCGCCACCGTCCGCCGAAACAATGCCGCAAGCCTCCTGCCCGCGGTGCTGGAGAGCAAACAACCCCAACTGCGTCAGCGTCGAGGCTTCTGGATGCCCGAAAATCCCAAAAATGCCGCATTCTTCGTGAAATTTGTCGAGAACGATGTCCATCTTTTATCTATCTTAACCGTTCAACCCGTAAGAAATTAAACGCAGAGACCGCAAAGAACGCAGAGAACCCAAAAAAGCCATTTGCTTTCTTCTCTCTGCGATCTTTGCGGTCTCTGCGTTAAAAAAATCATTTCGACGCGAGAATAGCTGTAGCAGTTTGGAAATCTTCGGGAGTATTAACATTTAGAAAAAAATTAGATGCGTTTGGCAGGTCGTTTAGTTCGTCAAAAGCGACGAATCGTGTTTGGACATTTTCAAACACCTGCCTTATCGGGGTCGATTGATCTGTTTCCAGGAGATTTCGCATTGCCGCCGCACATGGTTTAGTTCGGTACAGCGAACACAGCGACTGCATTTTGCCGTCGCTTTGCATCGGAGTGACTGCGTCTGTTTCGTCAGAAACAAATCCGGCGAGCCGCTGCAGCAATTCAACAGAAATGAACGGAAGATCGCAGGCCAGAACTAATGCCCATTCGGTCTGCGCATGAGCGAGCGCTGTGCAAACCGCGCCAAGCGGGCCTCGATTCTCATCGGTGTCGTACATAACTTTAAAGCCCAGTCCGGATGTGATTTGGGCAGCAGGCTGGTTTTTATTTGCAGCGACAAAAGTGATGCGGACAGGTGAAAGAGCTTTCTGAATAGTTGTCGCCGTCCTTTCGGCCAGCGATTTTTCGTCAAAAATTATCGTAGCCTTATCCGTTCCAAAGCGGCTCGATTTTCCGCCTATTAAAACGAATGCGTCGATTTTCATAATATGCTTGCTCTTTCGGTGTTCAACCACCCGCTACCGCAGGAGGTTCTGACGGCTGGATCGTAATTATCAGCGATTTTGAAGTTGGCGTTTGGCTTCTTTCGGCAAAACTGCCAAGCGGGACGAGCGGATTCGCTTCGGGAAAATATGCGGCGGCGCAATCTCTTGGAATCGGATACGGCACGACAATAAATTTGAAAGCGTGGCGCTCGCAGTCTTCGAAATGACTGGTGAGATCTACGCTCTGTCCGGCTTTCAAGCCAAGCTCGTCTATATTTTTAATATTGAGAAATATCACGCGACGCGAACCTTCTATCCCGCGGTAGCGGTCGTTGTTGCTATAGATCGTCGTGTTGAACTGGTCGTGCGAGCGGATAGTCGTCAACAGCAACTGTCCTTTCTTTAAGACAATCTTTTCCAAAGAATTCGCAGCAAATTGCGCCCTTCCGCTGTTAGTCTCAAAATCGCCGTCTCGCGGCGGATTGGGCAGATAAAATCCGCCGGCTTCGCGAATCCGCTCGTTGTAGTTTTCGCACCCGAGCACAACACGAGAGATCGCATCTCGAATATTGTCGTAGTTAGCCGCCATTTTTTCCCAATCGACCGTAGTTCGCTCGCCTAATGTAGCCTTTGCAAGCTGTGCGACGATCCAAGGCTCGCTGCGAAGCTGTTCTGAATCTGGTTTGAAAATGCCCTTCGACATCTGCACATTTAGCATCGTGCTTTCGGTCGAAACGAACTGCTCGCCATCTTCCTGCACATCAATTTCAGAGCGTCCGAGGCATGGCAGAATCAAAGACTGCTCACCGGTCGCGAGCGCTGTTCGGTTTAGCTTCGTCAAAACCTGAACAGTCAAACGGCATTTTTTCAAAGCATCGAAAACGATGTCTGTGTCCGGCGCGGCGCTGGCAAAATTCCCTCCCATCGCAAAGAATATTTTTGCGCGGCCTTCGTGCATCGCCGTGATGCTCTCAACAGTGCTGAAACCGTTTTTCTGCGGCGGCGTGAAATTGAATTCTTGTTCAAGGGCGGCAAAAAATTTCTCATTGACGTTTTCCCAGATGCCCATTGTGCGGTCGCCTTGGACATTTGAATGACCGCGCACCGGACATAATCCCGCGCCCTCTTTTCCTATCTGCCCGCGAAGCAAATGCAGATTGACCACATCCTGAATTGTCGCTACGGCTTTCTTATGCTGAGTCAAGCCCATCGCCCAGCAGGTGATGACACGCTTTGCACTGATGAACATCTCGGCGGCTTCGATTATTTGCGATTGCTTCAATCCGCTCTCGCTTAAAATATCCTCCCAGGTCGTTGCGTCGAGACAAGCGATCAATTTGTCATAGCCCTCGGTTTTTTCGGTGATAAATTGATGGTCGAAAATTGTTCCCGGTGCTGCCCTTTCTCGTTCAAGCATCACCTTCATCATCCCTTTCAACAACGCCATGTCGCCGCCGATGCGCAACGGCAAATGCAGATCTGCGAGCTGCGTCGGTTTGTTTCCAAGAAGAGCAACCGGAAACAGCAGAGGGTTTGGATAATGCTGCGGATTTGGGTTTACAAAATTCATCAGCCCGGCTTCGGGCAGAGGGTTGATCGCGATCATCTTCGCGCCCGCACGTTTCGCGTCCTGAAGCGACGACATCATTCGCGGAGCATTCGTGCCGGGATTTTGTCCGATCACAATAACTAAATCGGTCATTTCAAAATCTGATAGCCGAACGCTTGCTTTGCCCAAACCGATGGACTCGCTTAGAGCGATGCCCGACGATTCGTGGCACATATTCGAGCAGTCAGGAAGATTATTTGTCCCAAACTGACGAACAAAAAGCTGGTAAAGAAATGCGGCTTCGTTAGAAGTGCGGCCTGATGTGTAAAAGATCGCTTCGTCGGGCGATGCGAGCGCGTTCAACTCATCCGCGATCATTCTAAAAGCGTCATCCCACGAAATCGACTCGTAATGCGTCGAGCCTTTTCGCAAAACAACCGGCTCGGTCAAACGGCCTTGGGCATTTAGCCAGAAATCATCTTTCTCAGTAAATTCTTCAATGCTATGCTCAGCAAAAAAATCAGAAGTGATCCTTTTCTTCGTGCCTTCGTCGGCGAGTGCTTTAGCGCCGCTCTCGCAAAATTCTGCGATTGTTCGATGTTCGTCCGGATCAGGCCAGGCGCAGGACTGACAGTCGATGCCGCCTACTTGATTGAGATTCAACAAAGCACGCGTGCCCCGAACAACGCCCATCTTGCCAAAGGCGTTGCTCATCGTTTCCCTGATGGCCTTCATTCCGGCAGCGGTAGTTTCCGGTTTTGAGACCTTTAAAGTTTCGGCAGGTGAATTTTCGTTCATGGCTTTTACATTCCGGACAAACTGAAAACTGAAAAGTAAAAACTGAAAATTTTCAGTTTTAAGTTTTTAGTTTTAAGTTCGTCCGAAATGTATCCTTTGATTTCCACTATAAATATTGAACCGCTCATCACGAACAAAACCGACAAGCGTCATTCCAAATTCTTCGGCAAGCTCGACCGCGAGGCTCGACGGAGCTCCGACGGCAGCAAGTATCGGAATGCCGGCCATCAAAGCCTTTTGCACAAGCTCGAAACTTGCACGGCCGCTGACAAGCAAGATCTTGTCCGAGAGCGGCAATTCACCGGCTATGAATTTTGCTCCAATGACTTTGTCGAGAGCGTTGTGACGCCCAACATCTTCACGAACAATTTCCAGATCGCCGTTAGTATTAAAGAGCGCCGAAGCGTGCAGGCCGCCGGTTTGATCGAATACGTCTTGTGACGCACGCAAGGTTTCCGGCAGGCTGTGAATGATGCTGGCGTCGATTTTTGGAAGGTCTGGGTTGTCAATCTTTTGTGTTGCTGTGTTGAGAGCCTCAATCGAGCTTTTCCCGCATACACCGCAGCTTGAGGTCGTATAAAAATGACGCTCAAGGCTTTTTAGATCGACATGGACGCCGTCATTAAGGTCAACGCGAATTGTATTTGAATTCAACGCCGCCGAGCGTTCGAGAATACTCGATTGCTTTCCGATCTTCAGCCCGCAGTGGCGTATTTGTTTGATCTGATCAGATGTTCGAACAATTCCTTCGGTAAAAAGAAAACCGGCGGCAAGCTCTGCATCGTTGCCGGGTGTTCGCATCGTGATCGAGATCGCACGATGTTCAAAGCGTCCGTTTTTCGGCAAACCAAGCCGTATCTCAAGCGGCTCTTCGACGGCAAGAACGTCCTGGAATTTCTCTTCATTCTCGCGAACAACGTTACGTCGAACCAATGATTGCGATAAACTTCGCTTTGATTTCACAGTTGAATTTTAACAGAAAAGAATATTTTGCCGCAGATAAACGCAGATGACGCGGATAAGAAGTTAAATCAATTTCTGATCTGCATTATCCGCGTTTATCCGCTGCAAAAAAAATTTCTTATCCCGCCGGAATGATTCGACCACGGCATTCGCCGAAGCCGATGCGGCGAAAGCCTTCGCGTTCGCAGTAGCCTTTCATAATGACCTCGTCGCCGTCTTCGAGAAAGCGGCGTTGCTCGCCGGAAGGCAGTTCTATCGGCTCCGTGCCGCGCCATGTGAGTTCGAGCATGCAGCCGCGCTCTGACTTCTCTTTCCCGCTGACAGTTCCCGAAGCGATCAGGTCGCCGGTTTGAAGATTGCAGCCATTTGAGGCGTGATGTGTCAGCATCTGGCCAACCGTCCAGTAAAGGTCTTTTGTGTTCGAGCGCGAAAGCAGATGCGGCTCGATGTTTTCATCGCGCATCTTTTCGGTTTGAACGTAAACCTCAAGATTGATATCAAGCCCGCCAAATTTTTGATTTTGCTCGTCGCTGAGATAATCGAGCGGCGCTGGATCGCCTTCAGGCCGCTCGAACGCCTTTGTCCGAAACGGAGCCAGCGCTTCCATCGTCACAACAAAAGGCGAGATCGTCGTCGCGAAATTCTTTGCCAAAAACGGCCCGAGCGGCTGATATTCCCAAGCCTGAATGTCGCGTGCCGACCAGTCGTTTACCAAGCACATTCCAAAAATATGCTCTTCGGCCTCGTTGATCGGTATCGACTGTCCAAGCTCGTTTCCCTGCCCAACAAAGAAGCCAAGCTCCATCTCGTAATCGAGATTCTTGCAAGGAATAAACACCGGCGGCTTTTCCGCATCGCTCCGATTCTGTCCATGCGGACGCTTAACATCAGTGCCGCTCACAACAATACTTGAAGCCCGCCCGTGATAACCGATCGGCACATACTTATAATTCGGCAACAGCGGATTGTCGGGCCGAAACATCGAGCCGACATTCGTCGCATGGAAAATCGAGCAGTAGAAATCGGTGTAGTCGCCGATTTCGGACGGAACGAGGAAATTACACTGAGAAATTGGAACTAAATAACGCCTCGCCTTTTCTTTTGTTTCCTCGTCCGCCGCTTCGTGAAAGATCTCAATCATCCGTTGGCGAAATTCGGCTAAATCCGAAAGATTATCGTCCATTAATTCGCCACTTAGGAAAGAGTGATCAACGGTGGACATTGCCACTTGCCACCCTTTCGTTTTCCCCTCGAACACTTTTCCTTCCTCGTAAGCCGAACATATATCAAACACCGAATCACCGATCGCGACTCCAATCCGAATATTCGACGGCTGCCCAATTCCGGGTGTTCGAAGATAGACGCAAAACGGCAAATTCTGTATCGGGAAATCCGTATTCGGGTCGTTCGCGCTTTCGACCCAGCTTTTGAGGTTTGGGGCGTGGGTTTCGTTAATTTCGTAAGTCATAAGAAATTAGCCACAAAATGCACAGAGAGCACAAAAAAATCAGTTTTATGACTTTTGTGCATTTTGTGGCTATAAAATACCTAGTTTCTGCAGGTCGGCAACCGGCTCGTCGAATGAGCATGAGCCGAATGACTGGATGCCGAATTTTCTTAAGTTTTCGATCTGCCAGAGATTGAGGCTGTAATTGTCGCGCCAGCTGGCGGCGTGGTCTTCGAAGCGGAAGACCTCGCCGAATTCGTCCTCCATAACGTCTTCGAGAAAGCTGATTTTAAAGCCTTCGCGGGCGAAACCGGTCATTAAAAATAAGTTGAGAAAGCCGTGCATTGTGCCGGTGAGAGCGTTTGCTTCATAAGTCAACGGCTTAAAGCATCGTATCGGATGATGCAAGCCGGCCGTCGCCTTAAACGGGATATTTGCCGCAAGGCACGTTCGCACAAATCTAATAATCTGCTGCGTTGTCGGAAACGCATCGGGCGTGACGCCGCCGGTGCGTAATTTGGCTCGCTGTTTTTTTAGTGCGAGGGTCGCAACAAGCTCCGGCATATTCTCGTCCGGTGCGATCTCGAAATACGCCGTCACATTTGCCGGCAGCGACGCAACGGCGTTGTCGATCGCTCCGTGCGATGCAGCCTTTATCTCGACGGCGTCACAAACGACGCCCGGACCTTTTTTCACGTTAAAATTTTTGATTTGATGCATCGTCTCGACTACATCGTCGCCAACGACAACACTGACACGCCAGGCTGTTTCCGCGTCACGCGGTATAAATTCGCGAGCGGCTTCGTAAAACTCGTCGAGCCGAGCCGCCATTACAATAAAACGGCCCAGCATCCAGTTGTAATTGCTGTTGCGGTAAGTCGCGTAATTAATAACTGCGTCGGACATCGGCAGCCCAGCAGGCGGAAACAGGCCGGCATAGTCGATAGAGCCGGCAAGAAGCATCCTCACCGACTGCATAATATCTGTACCTGTTGCCAAAGCGCTCATCGTAGGTTCTGATGATAAGGTTAGCAGGGTGATTTGACAACCTTCAAAATCTTGGAGTATCTTTTCTTAATCCGAGTAAGGCAATGGTAAATTTGATGCGCGTTCTAGGAATCGATCCCGGCAGCGAAACGCTCGGTTGGGGCGTCGTTGACGGCAGCGGGTCAAAATATTCGCTGGTCGATTTTGGCACTGTCAAATCGAAACCTAAACAGCAGTTTTCCAAACGCCTGTTGAATATTTACAATGCGGTCGCCGAGATAATGGCGACGCATTCGCCGGATGTTCTATCGGTCGAGGACACGTTTTACGCGGTCAATGTCGGCGTGGCGTTAAAGCTCGGACAGGTTCGCGGGATAATGCTGCTGCTAGCGGAGCAGCGTGCGATTGAGATCGCGGAATACGCGCCGAGACTGGTCAAGCAGACCGTAGTCGGTTACGGCAACGCCGAAAAGCACCAGGTGCAGGAAATGGTCAAGATACTTCTGAAAATGAAATCGGTTCCGACGCCGCATGATGCGGCTGATGCTCTTGCGATCGCGATCTGCCATTTTCATCATTCCGGCCTGCAGGACAAGATAAAGCGGTCGCAACGACCGAAACGAAGATAAGGAGCGTTATGAAACTCCGGTTATTTACAATTTTTTTACTCTCTGCCGTTGTTTTCTGCGGCTCGTTGAGTGCTCAACAGAAAAAGCGCTTGCCGACTGCAAAAGCGAAACCAGCCGCGCAGAAAAGCAGCGAGATCGGCCAGACAGCCGTCGTTGTTGACGAAACGCTTGCCGTCCTGCGCAAAAATCCAACGCTGTTTTCCGAATCAGTGCATAGAATGTCACGCGGGCGCCTGGTGCAAATAATGGGGGCGACCGAAGCCGACGGCGTCAAATTCTATCGCGTCACAGTCCCGCCAAAAAACTTCGGCTGGGTTCAGGCGGACGCCGTTTTCGGCAAATTTCGCTCGGGCGATGAAGAGAGGTTTGCCAGGCTTGTGCAGGCACTGGACGGCTTTGACCAGATCGAGGCGGCCATCGAGTTTTTCAAGCTGTATCCCAATTCAAAGATCAGGCCATCGATCCTTTTGCTTTTCGGCGACCTGATCGAAGAAGAAGCCGCCAAAATTTCAAAACATGCCAATAACAACCTGAAACGTGCCGCGATGGCAGCTTCCGCGGCTCCATTGCACAGCTACTACCTCAACTATAATAGGCTGGATCGTTACCGGAAGCTCGGCGTCGTGTTTCTGTTCAACTCGGCGGCCAAACAGTTTCATTACGACGGCGCAACCTGGAAGGAGATCGTCACAAAGTTTCCCGCCTCGCCCGAAGCGGCCGAAGCGCAAAAACGCCTCGATTCGCTAAAGGTCAAAATGGAAACTACACCTGCTAAATAAAGGTTGGTATTACTCGTCGATCTCTTTGGTCATGAATACGCTGTAAGGGTCTTCGACATAATCCGCAAACGGCCCGCAAAATTCAAAACCAAAATTTGCGTAGAGTTGTTGGGCTGGCTTAAACGCGTCGGCAGAACCGGTCTCGAGGCTGAGCCTGTTGTAACCGCGCTTTTCCGCTTCGGATACTATGTGCTCAAGAATTTTCCTGCCAACGCCTTTTCGCAATTGTGATGTAACAGTGCGCATTGATTTGATCTCGCCATGTTGCGTATCCAGTTCTTTCAGAGCACCGCAGCCGACAATTTCAGCGTTCTCCCACGCTGACCAGAAAGTCATGTCGGGTTTGCGCATGCCTTCTATGTCCAGCGCGTGAACGCTTTCGGGCGGCGAATGCGCAAACATACTTTGGCGATGCTCCTCCAGAAGTTCAAAAATTTCTGTTCCCGAAAGATCGTCGATTCTTATTTCCATAAACTAGTAAATTGCCTTTGCGATCTCAGCCGCGACGCGGGTGTTGTTTTTGAGCAGTGCGATATTGGCTGCGAGCGTTCGGCCACCGCTTCGCTCGGACATTTGGGTCAACAAAAATGGTGTGATCTCTTTGCCGCGAATGGATCTTTCATCGGCGAGTTTTAAGGCGTCGGCGAGAGTTGTCTCCAATTCGTCCCGGTTGATCTCAAACTCAGTCGGAACCGGAACAGTCACAAGAACAGCATTTTTCAATCCTAATTCATCACGAGCATCAACGATAGCAGCGACGTCCTTTGCTGTCTCGACTCTTTCATCCACGGGCAAACCGCTCGAACGCGAATAGAACGCGGGCATTTCGTCGCACTGCCAACCGAGAACTGTGATGCCATGCGTTTCCAGCCATTCGCGAGTCGCCGAAAGATCAAGAACGATCTTAGCTCCGGAACAAACAACTGTGATTGGTGTCCGAGCCATCTCAGGCAAATCAGCCGAGACGTCTGCTGAGAATCCGCGATGCACTCCGCCGATGCCGCCAGTCGCAAAAACCTTAATGCCCGCCTCTTGAGCAACGAATGCGGTTGTCGCTACGGTCGTCGCGCACGTTAATTTCTTTGCCGTTGCTATCGGCAGATCGCGGCGTGATATCTTGCGAATGTTTTTTCCGGTCGCCAACGTTTCTATCTGGTTACGATCCAACCCGACGCAAAACTCGCCGTCAAAGACCGCGATCGTCGCCGGAACGGCTCCGGCATCGCGCACAATGGATTCGAGCTCTAACGCTGTTTCGAGATTTTGCGGATAAGGCAGGCCGTGGGCGATCACCGTCGATTCGAGCGCGACAATTGGACGATCCACAGTATGCGCTGCTGCAACTTCGTCCGACAGATTGAAATGCATGATAAAAAACTACTTGACCATATGCCCGATGCGGCCGAGGCGCGGGTGCGTGATGCAGCCGAAGAAATCGCCGTCTGACGCGCCGCGGTCGCACGACCAATAGACGAACATAGCCCGCCCAATTATTAACTCACGCGGCACAAAGCCCCAATAGCGGCTGTCTTCGCTGTTGTCGCGGCTGTCGCCGAGCACGAAAAAGCTGTTTGGCGGCACGACCATTTGCTTGTCCTTTACGCCAAACTCCAGACCGCGTCGCGACAGGCGCTGGCCGGCCTTGACCGCATCCATTGTCTCGCTTGAATAAAAAGCATCCCAGGTTTGATCCGGCTGCCGTTCCTCAAACTCCCTCGCGTCGAGCGCCTTTTGATTGTTATCGGCGTCACCGATAATTCGATGTTCCGGCAGCAACTGTCCGTTGATAAATACTTGGTTGTCGCGAAACTCGACCGTTTCGCCGGGCAGGCCGATAACCCGTTTTACATAGTTGATCTGAAACGGAATGATGTTTCGTGATTTGTCCATTTCGGGATGAATCTTGTTGCCGGGATATTTGAAAACTATAATGTCGCCGCGTTCGATTTCGCGCTGTGGCAAAAACGGCAGCGAACCGCCGCCCGGCGTAAAGATAAATTTGTTTACAAGAAGATAATCGCCGACAAGGATCGTGTTCTGCATCGAGCCGGTAGGCACGGTGACCGCCTGCAAAATAAAAGTCATTCCAAAGATCGCCATCACCAAGGTCACAACAAACGATTCGAAATACTCGCGCATGGTCGATTTTGGCGGACCTAACTCTTTTCTTACTGCTTCCGGTTTTATTTCCGTCTGTTCGTTTGGCATAGATAATTGAACAATAATACGTTATTTCTTTCGCGTGCGTTTCGGTTCGGGTTTGTTTTGGTCGCTCAGAACATTCAAAGCCTCGGCGGCGGCCATCATTTCGGCGGCTTTTATTGAGTTTCCTTCGCCCTTAGCTTTTCCGTTGTCCCAGGTTACCTCGACAAAAAAAGTTCTCGCGTGAGGCGGGCCGTCGGTTTTTAACAAATTATAAATCGCCGTTTTTTGTTTTTGCGATTGAAGCTCGGTTTGCAGACGCGATTTGAAATCGATGGAAGCTTCCGGCGTCACGCTTTGCAGCCTCTCTTCCATCAACCGCGTAATGACCACACGCGCCGCAATGTAACCGCTGTCCAAAAACACGGCGCCGATGACCGCCTCAAACGCATTTGTCAAAAGGCTTTGCTTTCTGCGGCCACTTTTGATTTCGCTGCCGCCAAGCCGTAGGAATTCACCCAATCCGATACTTTCCGAAAGCGTCGCCAAAGCCGAGCCGCTGACCAGATTGTGTTTCATCAGCGTCAGATCGCCTTCGCTGAGCGTCGGATTTCGCAGGAAAAGCTGTTCGGCGATGACGAGGCCGAGAACCGAATCTCCGATAAACTCCATCGACTCGTTTTCGGCACTGCGGACGTTTTCCTCCGTCTCACCGGGTAGATTTTCATACGCCCACGAGCGATGCGTAACGGCGCGCTCGAGTAATTTCACATCGCTAAATTTGTGGCCGATTATGGCTTCAAGACTGCCCAGTGCAACACGCATTGAGGCTAATTTTAAGAAGATTAAAGAAAAAAAGAAAGCCGGACACATAAAAGATATGTGCCCGGCCCGATTTTTAGATCAATGGCAAGTGTATTAGGTCGTCCTTTTCTTCGCAACCGGCTTCTTCGCTTTCGCCTGAGGTTTCGAGGTCGTCGCCGCAGGTGAAGCAGCCGGTTTTGTCGTGGTTGTTACGGGTTTCGTCGTCGTCGGCACAGGCTTCACCGGAGCCGCAGGCGTGGTTGAAGTCGGTGCAGTCGTCGTACTCGCCGCCGGTGTCGTCGTCGGTTCAGGATCGCTGATCGGAGCAACGGGCGTCGTCGGATTCACAAACGGCTTTGTCACCGTGCTCGCGATCCATGCGTCTACGCCCTCAGTCTTGCCGAACCGCAGATTGTATGCGTTCGCCACATTCTTCTTCATCTGTTCCTTGTAAGTCTTTCCCACGGGTGTCGCAGCCGAGGCGAATTGATATGCGCGAGAGAAAGCATCCATCGCCCGCTCAGCCATCCCGTTTGATAACGCAACCTTTGCCTTGATAGCATCAACTTTCTGCTTTGCAACTTCCTCAGTATCCGTTCCTAGCTGATTAGCTGCCATCGACTTAATTTCGCCGGTGAGCTTATCAAGTTCCTCGAAATAGTAATCTCCGATCAAGGCATATGGAATTGAATTTTTTGCGGTCTCAGTTGTATTCTGCGTCGCCTTAAAGAAATACGGCGCGGCATCTTTCTTATTCTTCTGAGCGATCTGTGTCAGATAACCGATTGTCAGATTTAATTCGGCAAGCGCTCTTTCTTTCGTCTTGAATGACCATGCAAACAAGCCGTGCGTTTTCGCAGTTTTGCCGGATTCTAAAGCGGCAATGGCCTGCTTTGCATATTTAATTGTGTCGTCGTTATATTTGAAAGTAGTCCGGCCGGCGTAAAGTTCGTCGTAACCAATCGATCCGAGAGTGATCATCAGATCAACCTGTTCCGGTTCCTTGGCAAGAATCTCTTTTCCGACCGCATACACATCATCCCAGTTCTTCGCCTGAACAGCAGTATCGAATCGCTTATAGCGAGTCTCAGCTTCCTTGGCATCTAATGCTTTTCGGTAGGACTCTTCCCATTTAGGAATAAGAGGCGTAAGGTATGTCGCGAATTCTTTCGCCGGTTCACAAGTACTATACTTTTCCAAGTACTGTTTCGCACTATCTATTTTAGTTTTTCTACTTTCAAGATCGGTTTTTTGCAGCAGGTCTCGAATCTTCGTATCGAGAGCATTGAGTCCCGCAGTATCATCGCACGGGCCGGTTGCCGCCGGGGTAGGCGACTGCGCAAAACTTGTCGCAGTTCCAAACGCCAAAATTGCCGCAATTAAAATTGCCAGGTTTGTGTATCTAAAAATCGTTTTCATTTGATCCGTCCTCGGGTGAAACCCAAAAATTAAAGTTCTTATCAGCCAGTTGCTTTGCCGAAGATTTCGCACCCTCGGTTTTGCGTTATTTCAGATGACATGCCTCGTGGGAAAGTTGCTACGCTTCAAAGTAATTACATCCAATATTAACGATATAATTAATTTTACCAAATCTTTAGAAAAGGACAATAATCCCGTAAATTTGGTTGGCGTGTCAAGTCTCGGCGGGCGCGGCAACGACGACTTTTTGAACGCGGATTGGGCGGATTGGGCGGATAAGAGCGGATCTGAATATCATATCCGCTCTTATCCGCCCAATCCGCCCAATCCGCGTTCAAAAAAATTTCTGCTTGGAATTTTACCGACTCTTACTTCGCGGTGCAGTTTTTTGTTCTTTGCCGTCTCTATCAAAGGTAATGATAACCGGCGGGAAAAGCGGCCTCGAACTGACTGTCTTCGTGACCAGCCTCTTTCTCGAAGGCTGAACCACAGCATTCGGGACGACGATCACGGGACGGCCTTCTATTTCGTTGTCGGCAACATCGCTGTTTTCGTCGGACATGACTTCTTCATCGGCTGCGGACGCGATCTGGGCAGCCGTTCGAGCGTCGTATTTCGGCTTGATGTTAAATTCGTTCTGGGCAAGGTTGCGGTCGGTTCTGACAATTTGTGTGCCTAATGCACGATAAATTTGTCCGGCGATGGCGGCGGCATATTTGCCGCGTTCGCGCTGGCCTCGCGTGATGACGGCGACGGCGTATTTCGGTTTCTCAACCGGTGCGACCGAAGCAAAAAGACCGACCCATGAGCCTTTGTCGATGCACGAGCCTGTCTTGCCAGCGACGCCCTGCGATTGATCGACTCCGCGGCGGGCAGTGCCGTATTCGGCGGCTCCCATCATGCCGGGAATAACGCGGCGAACACTCTGTTGTGGCAGATCGACATTTGCCCGGTAGAACGTTTTAAAACTGGCCTTTTCAATGTTGTTGCGGGGAATGCGAGGCAGCACGCGGTGGCCGCCGTTCGTAATGGCTGCAGCCATCACGGCAAGCTGAATTGTCGTCACTTCTGTATCGTCGCCGTGCGAATAAATGCGGGCGTTCTTATTGTTGTAAGGCAGCCTGCCCGTAACTTCACCTTCGAGATTGATGCCCGTCTGTTGCCCAAGGCCGAGCTTTTGGCCGTATTCAACTAACTTGTCATTACCCATCAGAACTCCGGCACGCTGGAAATAAGGGTTGTCAGAAAAAGCCAGAGCATCGTCGAGATCGCGGCGTGTTCTAGTGTTGCGAACCAAACCTGTTTCTCTACTTATGACGCCTTCGTTGACCCCGGCTGCACCGGTCACAAGCTTTATAGTCGAGCACGGACGAATACTGCTGCGAATCGCCCAATCCTGATTGACGATCGTCAAAACCTTGCCCGTTTGCGCTTCCATTACAACGACCGAACCGGCATGTTTGCCGAGCGCATTTATCGCGGCAGATCTGATCCGCAAGTCTTCTCCATCAGTTTTGTCATTTAGGATATTTGCGACTGTCTCGGTGCGCAGGCCGCGTTCAAAGGCGAGTGCCCTCGCAATTGCCTCACGGCGGGCCTGTTCGCGGCGACGTTGCTCGGCGAGGATCGCCAGGCGGCGTTCCTCTTCACGGCGGCGTCGTTCGGCCGCTTCCTGTTTGGATTCTCTGGCTTTTTTAGGGTCTTTTTTGGCGAGTTTTGCTTCTTTTTTAGCCTCGGCCTCACGTTTGGCACGTTCTTTGGCCGTCAGTTTTTCTTTCTTATCGTCTTTTTTGGCGGTTACTTTCTTATTGTCGCGAGAATTTTTGGCATCTTTGGTGCGGGTTTCGGCCTTCTTAGCAACGGCTTTTTTGGCGTTTGCCTTACTTTTCGACTGGGCTGCGACGCTGCCGGTCGACGCGAGGGCTAAAATTGAAAATACCAAAAGCGCGGTGGACGCAAAGTATTTGGGGCACAATAACTTCATGCTAATACCTCGTGGTGGTGGATTTTAGGAATTTGAGATTATTGGAGAGCCGGTAAATCTCGGAGATCTCGTAAATGAGCCTTATGGGCGTTTGCGAAAAAACTAACCATGAATATAACATTCAAACGGCGGCGGTGCAAGTGGTTTATGCAAAAGGATGAAAGCGTAAGCCCGCACGTTAGTAAGGGCGGTTCACTCAACGTGAGTTAACGTGCGTGTACCGCCCTTACTTACGGGCGGGCTTGCGCCAAAATAGAGATGAAATTCTTCAATACATTTCGAGGCAGATTGTTGTTGATACTCGCTTTACTGCTCGTTGCCACCCTCGGCGTGCAGTATTACCTGAATCTCGTCACGCAGCGCGAGAACAACGACCTTCTCGAAGCCCAAACTCAAGCGCTCGTCGCCGGCATCACACTTGGGTTCACGAGCATTCCTTCGGAAGATATGCGTGTGCAGGATTTTGTCGAACAAACCGATCAAACCTATTTCGATCCGGCGACAAAAGAACGGATCAAAGACATCATCATTATCAATGCCAACTGGCAGGTTACCGACAGCCTCAACCCCAACTATCTGCCGGATTATGACGAGAACAACAATGTCGCCTACAAAAAACTGGTCGAGCTAGTCGATCTGCCGCCATTGATGGAAGGCTCGCGGCTCGGCGACGATCTCAAGAATTTTCCAAATCCGGGAAAGCCAAACAATAAAGACCAAACCGACGAAGCCCACGCTATACCGATAGAAACCAGCAAAGGCCGTTGGTATGTAATGGTCTTGATCAAAAATGACAAGAGCGAATCAATACGCCGTGCCGCGCGACCGCTCATTTTTACGCTCGGAGTTTTACTCGTTTCGTCTCTCATCACGTTTCTTCTCGTATGGCGCTTCACTCGCCCGATAGCAAATCTCGCCGACGCCGCGCGAAAGGTCGCTGGCGGCGATCTGCGCGTCCGCGTCGCCGATGCGTATCGAAACGACGAGATGGGCCGCCTTGCTTCACGTTTTAACGAAATGACCGCCGAGCTTGAAAAGAAACGCGACCTCGAAGCAAAACTCCAGCAGGCCGAAAAAAGCGCCGTTGTCGGACGCCTCGGTTCGGCCATCGCGCACGAAATACGCAATCCGCTCAATTACATAAATTTGACGCTCGATCATTTGCGGTCAAAGTTTGCTCCGGCGGAAGAAGAAAAACGCGCGGCTTTTGAAAAAATGACTTCGCAGCTAAAAGCCGAGGTCGCACGAATCAATCAACAAATAACCGATTTCCTAAATTATTCGCGCCCCGCAAAAGCGGAATTGCGGCCAACCGACGCCAGAAAAGTGATCGAAGATTCACTCCGCATTGTAGAAGCTCAGGCTGCGGAAAACAATATCAAGATCGGCGTGATCGAGCATGAAAACGTACCGCAAATAATGGGCGACCCCGAATTCCTACGCTCCGTCTTCAACAACCTTTTCATCAACGCCCTGCAAGCGATGGAGAAAACAGGCGGTCATCTCAACATAAAAATCTGCCGCGACGAGGGCGGCGATTTTGTCAGCTTCGAAGTTGCAGACACAGGCAACGGAATCTCAGAAGAAAACCTCTCAAAAATATTCGAGCCTTATTTTTCTACAAAGGAAACCGGCACCGGCCTCGGCCTCGCCATCGTGCAAAAAATCGTCGATATCCACAATGGAACGATCACGGTCGAGTCAAAAGAAGGCGAAGGGACGAAGTTTACGGTAAGATTACCAAAGGCAGAAAATTAGCCACAGAGATCACAAAGTTCACTGAGAAAAAAAGAACTCATCTTTCTCTGTGATCTCGGTGGCAAAAAAATCCTTATGGCGAGAAAATCGATACTCGTTGTTGACGACGAGAAAAACCAACGCGAAATTCTAGAGACGATCCTGTCGGGCGAGGGCTACGACGTGACGACCGCAAGTTCAGGCGAAGCGGCGATGAAGTTTGTCGCCGACCGTCATTTCGACCTTGTCCTGACTGACCTCAAAATGACCGGGATGAGCGGCCTTGACCTGCTCAAGGAACTGACCGATTTTGATAAGTCGATCATCGTCATCCTGCTCACGGCGCACGGCTCTGTTGATTCGGCTGTTGATGCGATGCGTCTAGGCGCGTTTGAATATCTGCAAAAGCCATACGACAAGGAAAAGCTGCTCGAAACCGTCTCGCGTGCGCTAAATAAATTGACTACGCTCGACGCCGAGATCGTCTCGGTCTCGCCAGAGATGGACAAGGTCAAGAAGCTCATCCTGAAGATCGCAAAATCCAGTTCGACCGTTCTTATTCGCGGCGAAAGCGGCACCGGAAAGGAATTGATCGCCCGTTCGATCCACACCAACAGTTTGCGTTCGAGCGAAGCGTTTCAGGCTGTCAATTGCGCGGCGATCAACGAGAATTTGCTCGAATCGGAGCTTTTCGGTCATGAAAAAGGCTCGTTTACGGGTGCGGTTGCCGACAAGAAAGGCTTGTTTGAGATCGCACATAACGGCACGCTGTTTCTTGATGAGATCGGGGAGCTTGATATCTCATTACAGGCAAAAATTTTGCGAGCGCTACAGGAAAAACAGATACGCCGCGTCGGCGGGATCAAGGATTTAGATGTTGACGTTCGCGTCGTCGCAGCGACAAACCGCGATCTGGTGCACATGGTCGAAGAAAAACGCTTTCGCGAAGATCTTTATTACCGGCTAAATGTCCTGTCAATCGAACTTCCCGCTTTACGCGAGCGTCGCAGCGACGTTCCGGTACTGATCGATTATTTCGTAAAAAAACACACCCGCAATACCGAGCGCAAAATCACTATCAACACCGACGCCCGCCGCCTGCTCGAAGATTATGCTTACCCAGGAAACGTTCGCCAACTCGAATCAGCTCTGGAACGCGCGATCCTGCTCTGCGAAAACGACACCGTCACCCTCGAAGATCTGCCACCCGAAATGACGCAGATGACAACCGCCGCGTCCGGCGACCTATTCAAGCTCCCGCCCGAAGGCGTCAATTTCGAAGACGTCGAACGCAGCCTGATAATGCAGGCCATGGAACGCACCGACAACAACATCACAAAATCCGCAAAACTGCTCGGGCTGACATTCAGAACATTGCAATATAGGCTTGAAAAATTCGGGTTCAAAAAAGACGAAAGTAATGGAACTGATGAGAGTGAAGGTTCGTAGTTTTATGGTATAATTTCTTTGAGAGAGCTTCCAATTATGAATTCCGACCTTAATACAGTTTTGGATGCCGCAATGAAACTGCCGCCTGCTCAACGTCAGGAATTGATAGCGAAGCTTTCCTCGTTTCCAGCGCCTACAAAAAAGCCGGGTAATATTCGTAAATATTTCGGCATGGTAAACAGCGGCGATCCCAATTCGGCTGACAATGACAAAATCGACGCCGACCTTGCATCCGCTTATGCAGACAATCATGTTCCCGAAGATTAATGTTAATTGATACGTCCGGATGGTTCTGCATATTTGATTCGGCTGATAAGCGGCACCTTCCGGCTCTTGATTACTACCTGTCGGCGACCAGGCGAATTACGCACAGCTATATTTTGCCGAATTCGTCGCGCTTTCAGACGCGAGAAAGCGTCAACGATCCGCCTTGCTGGAATTTGCTTCAAATCTATTGATCGATTCAGAAATATCGCTCGTTTGGGTCGATGAATCGCTGACCTTGCGAGCAGTCGATTTATTGAACGATCGGTCCGATAAAATATGGTCGCTCTGCGATGCAGTAAGTTTTGTGCTGATGGAAGAACAAGGTATCACTGAGGCTCTTACGACTGACCACGATTTTGAACAAGCCGGGTTTATCAAGCTTCTTGACTCATAGCAGGAATCGACTATGGACTGGTTTTCGACACTTTCGCTTGCATTAGGATCTGCATGGACTTCGGGTATCAATTTGTATGCAACGGTGACGGTGCTCGGCCTGCTTCAGAAGTTCGGCGCTGCGAAGTTGCCTGGCGGCCTCGATGCACTCGATAACTGGTGGATCATCGGCGTCGCCGGCGGGCTTTATCTTGTTGAGTTTTTTGCCGACAAGATTCCGTATGTAGACAGCGTCTGGGATGTCGTTCATACCTTCATCCGCGTTCCTGCGGGTGCTATTGTCGCTTATGCCGCGACAAATCAGCTTGATACGAGCATTGCAATTCCGGCGACTTTGATCGGCGGCGGGCTCGCATTGTCTTCGCACGGCACAAAGGCAGCTCTTCGTGTCGGTGCAAATCTTTCGCCTGAACCTGTTTCAAATTGGCTGTTGTCGCTGATCGAAGATGCGATAGCTTTTGTCGGCACCATTCTGGCCGTCTTCGCGCCAGTGATAATCGTATTTGTTCTGGTTGTATTTCTTGCAGTTTTTGTTTGGTTTTTCCCGAAAGTATTTCGGGCCGTTCGACGAATGCTCACCGCCGTCGGTGCATTTTTCCGCGGCGAGAGTTTTTCGGACATTGCTCGCAAGGCGGGCTAACTGATGGTAAGAATTTTTCAGATCGTCTCGGTGATCCTTGCTGCAATTGCCGCTTATTTTTTGTGGATGGAAAATAAGGACGGCGTATTCGTTGCCATCGTCCTTGCGGCGTGCAGTTGGTTTTTGAACATGAGATTTCAAGCAAAAGCCCGCATTGACGGGCAAAAAAAGGGCGAGGCTCGATCCGTTGAAAACGGTCGAAAGAATATCTGGCTATAACTGTCTTTTTCTACAAATATGCCCGTACGTTGCAGAATCGTTGATCCCGCCCTTAGGCGCTTCGGCGTCCGAACTGAAAGAATCTGTTTTGAATAAGCGACCTGAGTGGATAAGATAGGCTTGTAAACGCGGACAGTCACTTTCATCTCAATGGACTTCACTATTCTGGTCTCTAACCTAACAAATCCGACGCTGTTGTTTTTTTTGCTCGGAGTAATCGCTACGTTAGTAAAAAGCGATCTTGAGATCCCGGCAACAAGCGTAAAGTTCATCGGCCTTTATTTGCTTTTTGCCATCGGTTTTAAGGGCGGTCAAGAGTTAGGCCATAGTCTGTTTGGAATGGAGATCGTATATTCGCTCCTATTTGGCGTGGCAATAGCAGCGATCATTCCTTTGTATTCTTTTTTTGTCCTTCGGCGAAAATTAAGCGTTAGCGATGCTGCAGCTGCGGCTGCCGCATACGGATCGGTCAGTGCAGTCACATTTGTGGCGGCATCGAGTTTTCTCGAAGCGCAGCAAATTAGCTTTGGCGGTCATATGGTCGCTGTCATGGCGCTAATGGAGTCACCCGCAATCATAGTTGGCGTAATTCTCATGATGAAGTTTGCCGACGAGCATGAGCGTCACGATGCCAACAACAATGGAGGGCTTTCGAGCATTATTCAGCATTCATTTACCAACGGAAGCGTGTTGATGCTTTTGGGCAGCCTGTTGATCGGCTTTATTGCCGACACAAGGCAGGCAGAAGGGATTAAACCTTTTACAACCGACATATTCAAAGGTTTCCTTGCGATCTTTTTGCTTGAAATGGGTATGGTGACGGCACGTCGATTTTCGACTTTTTTGCGATACGGTAAATTTGTAACGGCATTTTCGATATTAGCTCCGCTCGTAAACGGCACAGTTGTCGCAATCCTGAGCGGATTGATCACATCAAGCGACGGCAACAGATTTATGTTTGCCATCCTCGCCGCCAGTGCATCTTATATTGCCGTGCCGGCAGCGATGCGAGTTGCGGCGCCAGATGCTGACCCGGGGCTTTATATTCCGATGGCGTTGGGTGTTACGTTTCCGTTTAATATTACATTGGGCATGCCGATATACTTTGCGGCAATTAAGTACATACGGTTTTAGTTTATGTTTTTGAGGTTGTTCAAATGCAATTTGTATTGGCTGGCATGCGCTTTTACGGCTGCATATTTTTTTACGGCTCTGAACGTCGCGGCACAGATGTCGCGCAAACCGTCGCCGACGCGCGAACTGCGAGGCGTGATGAACAAAAAGCCGAATTCGCCAAAGAATTCGCTGCCGCGTGTTTCATCACAAGCCGAGTTCGATTCCATTGCGCGCGTTTATCATCAGGGAACGCCCTACGCGATGCCGCATACGATGTTCGTCATCGACCGCCGCAGCAATAACAAGATCTATTACGTCAACGCGCAAAAGTTTCGCTTTCACAAGGACTTTCTTCTCGCTACATATCTCGTTCCACGAGGCGCCGATGTTTACAAGCCGGTATATATAGATCAGGATCGCCGGTTTATAGTCGGAACAATCGCGTGGCAGAAAACCGTCGAAAAATTCACCTGGGAGTTGTGGGAAGGCGATCTCGCAACGGCCGAGCATATGCGAATCGCAAACGATTTAATTAACAAGACGTTTTTCCAAAAAGTGATCTTCAAACCGAACTCGATCCGCCAGGAAGATGCCTCGGTCAACGTCGGCATCGAGCGGATTTTGCAGGATGAACTGAACAGAAATCTCGTCTATCTCGCGTTGAACACCGGAACGGCGGTCGGCCGTCTTCACATTATCGACAAGCTCGACGATACTGTCGAGATCGGCGACAACGAGATATTGGTGCTTCGCGAATTGCCGCTCAACTTGCCGCCGGTTCGCGGCATTATTGTCGCGCAGCCTTCGACGCCGCTCTCGCATATCAATATCCTCGCACGCGGTTGGAACATCCCAAACGTTTACATCAAGGACGCCGACAAACTGTTTCGCGAATACAACACATACGTCTTCAAGCTCGAAGCGAACCTGACCGATTACAAACTCGACCGCGCATCACAGGAAGACATAAAAACGAAATTCATATCCCCAAACGAGCAAATTCCGCCGGTCGATCTCAAACAGATAAAACTCGCCGGACTTCGTGAAATGCGAAAGAAGGACAGCATCGCTTACGGTTCAAAGGCCGCAAATCTCGGCGAGATGCTGAACGCTAAAGTCGCGGGAGTGACAATACCCGACGGTTTTTCGGTGCCGTTTTATTGGTATGCGCAGTTTATAAAAGACAACGGTCTTGACAAGACGATCGACGAAATGACCGACGACAACGATTTTGTCCACAATCCGCGCGTCAGACGACAACGGCTGGAAGCATTTCGCAACACTATCCAAAACGGCAAGTTCGACGGGAACCTTAAGAAGGAAATAAGCGACAAATGGAAAACACAGCTCGGAAGCAAACCGGTATTTGTCCGCAGCTCGTCGAACAGCGAAGATCTGCCAAATTTTAGCGGTGCAGGTTTGTATTCGAGCGTCGCCAATGTGGTTGACGAAGATAAACTCATTAACGCAGTGAAAAAAGTCTGGTCATCGCTTTGGAATTTCGAGGCTTACGAAGCACGAGTGCGTAATTATGTCAGCCAATCCGACGTCTATATGTCGGCGTTGATCCAAATCGGTGTCAATATGGATCGCGGCGGCGTGATGATAACGAAAGACCCTTTCGACGACCGCAATAAGAACGCCGTTTACATCAGCGCCGTATGCGGGCACAATTCCAAAATCCCAAACAACGAAGGCATTCCCGAGCAGGTGCTTTTTAATCCGAAATCGAATTCCGTGGTCGTGATGACGCTCTCGCAACAGCAAAATGCTCTAACGTTTGATGTCGACGGCGATCTAAAGGAAACGGTTGACGACTGCGCAGGCGCGAAGAAACGCGTCCTGACTGATCTTCAGGTTCGCTCTTTGGCACGCAGCGCAATCAACATAAGAAAAATCTTCGGCGGCAAAAAGGAACAGGACATCGAATGGGGTATAATGAAAGGCAAGATTTATGTCGTCCAGTCTCGCCCCTATATTGACAAAAAATAATTGTGGAAAACACTAATTTTAGCCACGAATGCGCGAATAAAAAATCATCTTAAATTCGTGCATTCGTGGCTAAGAATTAAAATTGACCACTACCAAGTTATGAGATCAACATTTATTTTATTGTGCGTTTTTTTTGCAGTTGGCTGTGACAACGCGGGAAAGCCGGTGCCGCAAAATACAGGCAGTACGACTGCGGCCAGATCCAATGAAAAGCCGGAGACGGCGATAGCACATTCACTGGAAAACCAAACGCCGAAATCGGATGCGCCGTCCGGCGAGAGATCGAAGTGGAGCCAAAGCGGCGACCCGATCGACACCAGCGCGTTTGACAAAGAGATCGCTGCCGCCGAGGTCGCTTTCAATAAGAAATCGGCCGACAACGCGGCGAAGAAAACTCTTGCTGAGGCTTACTTTAAGCGAGCCGAGGCACTAACCGAGGCGAGGCAATACGCTTCGGCGCTTGGCGATTATCGACGGGCGCTGAAACACGATCCATCGAAGGATGAAGCGAAGGATTGGATCGAAAAAATAGTTATGATCTACGATTCGATCAAACGCGAATACCCGAAGGAAGGCGAGGAGCCTCCGCCGCTTCCCTTTAAAAAGTGAAAATGGTTCGCTAGACAAAACCGCCGTCGAGACACTAAACTTACTCCTTTGCGCCCAAAGGAGTTTTTACAGTTGTTATGGCTATTTCAGCAAACGATATAAGAAAAGGAATGGTTATTGTTCACGAGGGTTCGCCGGTGCGCGTGATGGATTTTCATCATCATACGCCGGGCAATTTGCGGGCGATGGTGCAGGCGAGACTGCGTAATTTATTGACCGGAAACTCGTTCGAGTTTCGGTTTCGCTCAAACGACACGCTCGAGAGAGTCGTTCTCGAACAGCACAAAATGGATTATCTTTATTCCGACGGCTCGCATCATCACTTTATGAATTCGGAAAACTACGAGCAGGTCTCGTTGACCGAGGACGAACTCGGAGAAGCGGCTCAGTGGCTTATGCCGAATTTGAACATAGAGGTCGAGTTTTACAACGGCACACCGATCGGGGTCGCTCTGCCCGCCACGATGGAACTGACGGTAGCTCGTACCGATCCGCCTATGAAAGGTGCGACCGCTTCAAATTCGAACAAGCCCGCTACACTCGAAAACGGTGTAACCTTATCCGTCCCGCCCTTCATCGTCGAAGGCGAACGAATCAAGGTCAACCCCACCGAAGCTCGATACATGGAACGGGTCAAATGATCTTGCGTCCAAAGTCCAACGTCCAAAGTCCAAAGTTAGAATCACCGACTTTGGACTTTGGACTTTAGACTTTGGACTATGTTTTTTGTCTACAGCATCCTCTATACTCTCGCCTTTATCGTGCTTCTGCCGCGATTTTTGTTCGATGCGGTATTCAACGGAAAATACGCGGCTGGCTTCAAACAGCGGCTTGGGTTTCTGCCGAAATTCGACTGTCGCGGGAAAAGAGTCGTGTGGCTTCACTGCGTTTCGGTCGGTGAAACAAACGCCGCCCGTCCGCTAGCGATAAAGATCAAACAGGATTTTCCCGACATTTCGCTTGTCATTTCGACGACAACCCGAACTGGACAAACTCTCGCTCAAACAGCCTTCGCCGACATCGCAGATCTTGTCTTCTACTTCCCTTTCGACTGGAAATCCTCAGTTCGCCGCTCGCTAAAGAAAATAAAACCGTCGGTCGTTCTCCTGATGGAGACCGAGATCTGGTTCAACTTTATCCGCGAAAGCTATCACTCCGGCGCGAGGCTGGCAATCGTAAACGGCCGCTTGTCCGAGCGTTCATTTAAACGTTACGGCAAGATCAAAAAGTTCATGAAACGCGTCCTCGGCTATCTCGACCTCGCGTTGATGCAGGAAAATGCCGATGCGACAAGACTGATGTCACTCGGCATCCGAGCAAGCAAAGTCCGCGTAACGGGAAACCTAAAATTCGATCATGATCTGGCTGAAGATGAAGCAGAATTGACTGAATACCTGCGCAAAAGATTTGGCATTAGCGCCGATTCACCGCTCATCATTACGGCGAGCACGCATTCGCCTGAAGAAAAGTGGCTCGTTGACGCGTTCAAAGAACTCAGGAAATCGACGGGCGATAATGCGCCGCGACTGATGGTCGCGCCGCGTCATCCCGAACGGTTTAACGAGGTTGCAGGAATTATAAAGAACACTGGCCTTACCCATGTCCGGCGTTCCGAATCAGAAACCATAGCCGACAAAACGGCAGAAATTATCCTGCTCGACAGCATAGGCGAACTTCGCGCTGCTTATCCGCTCGCCGAAATCGTCTTTGTCGGCGGCAGCCTCATTTCACACGGCGGCCAAAGTATTTTCGAACCGGCGGCTGCGGGTTGCGCGATCATCACCGGCCATTACACAGCAAATTTTGAAGCGGTTGTAAAAGAGTTTTTGGACAAGGGTGCGCTTCTTCAACTGTCACACCTTGCGGACGCGGAGATCGTAGCGAAACTTAAGGCGACTTTTCAGGAACTTCTTTCCGATACTGCTCGAAGACATTTACTTGGCTCAAACGCCCTAAACGTCATGATGAATAATCGAGGCGCCGTTAACCGAACCGTCGAATATCTAATGCCGTTTTTTGCTGAAAAAAAATAGTTGGCTAATAGCTGTCAGCTAATAGCTATCAGCTAACAGCCAAAAATCCTCCAACCATCAGATGATTGTTTTTTACATTTTTGCGGCGCTTCTGCTCTTTCTAAGTTTCAAATCCTTTCGCGGTGGCATCGGATATCTGCGTTTCTTCAAAAAAGAGAGCGCAAAACGAAAGCCTGATTTTACACCCTTCGTGACTGTCATTGCTCCGTGTCGTGGTTTGGATAAAGGTTTGCGTGAAAATTTGCAAGCTTTGATCGAGCAGGATTATTTCGACTATGAGGTCATTTTTGTCGTTGATGATAAAAACGACGCGGCTGTCCCGGTCATAGAAGAGATCTCCCGCAAAGCCGCAGAGGACGCAAAGAAAACGAAGCTTATTGTTGCAGAGAAAGCTGTCGGTTGCAGCCAGAAGGTTGAGAACCTGCGCGAGGCGGTATTGCATGCGACCGAAGGGTCGGAAACATTCGTTTTTGTCGATTCGGATGTGCGGCCGTCTCCTGAATGGCTGAGGTATTTAGTCGCGCCGCTGCAAAGAGCTGATGTAGGTGCAGCGACAGGGTATCGCTGGTTTATTTCGGAAAATCCTTCATTTGCATCAGAAATGCGCAGTGCCTGGAATGCGTCAATTGCTTCGGCTCTCGGGCCTAATACAAAAACGAATTTCTGCTGGGGCGGCTCGATGGCTATACGGCGTGACGTTTTTGAACGAATCGACATGCGCGAAAAATGGCGCGGGACGCTTTCGGACGATTTTGCCGTCACGCGGGCGATGAACGAGGCAGGCTTGCCGATAGTTTTTGTCCCGCAGGCTCTGACGGCGTCCGTCGAAAATTGCACCTTTCATGAAATGCTTGAATTTACAACGCGGCAAATGAAGATAACGCGCGTTTATGCGCCGCACCTCTGGCTGCTTTCGTTTTTTGGCTCAGGTCTTTTCACTACGGTTATGATCGCCGCCTTTTTGATTGAAATGTTTCGACAAAAGAGCGACTTTGCAGTGTGGGCTGCACTATACACGATTCTCTTCGTTTCGTTATTTAGCATCGGAAAAGCGTGGCTTCGATTAAAAGCAGTAAAGTTGGTTCTCACAAAATACAAACCTCAATTGAATCGCCAATTTTGGCCGCAACTCACGTTTTGGCTGTTCACGCCGGCGCTTTTCTTCTATAACTCCCTTGCCGCTTTGGTTTCGAGGCGAATGACGTGGCGCGGGATCACATACGAATTGAAATCGCCTGTCGAAACTGTCATCATAGCGGATTAACGCGGGAGCAAGATATAGATGGCAAACAACATATTCGGCTGGGAAGATGAAGAAGAAAAACGCGAACCGGAACAACCTGCCGAGATACTCGAACTGCCGGAAAATAAGTGGGAAACCGAGCGTTGGTCAGAACCTTGGGAAGAGGTCGCGGTCGAGAAGGAATATTGGGACACGCCCGCGGACTATCAACAAGAAAACGTGGATGAAACTGCTCGGCGAGGCGGTCTGGCATGGTCGGCCGGCATAGTTTTTTTTAGCTCGGTCGCCTTTATGCTGCTTTTCGGCTGGGTTGTTGACTATCTCTTACAGATTTCGCCGTGGGGAATCGTCGGCGGGATTATTCTCGGCTCGATAATTGGATTTATTCAATTTTTCCGCATCTCGTCGCAAATATTTAATCCCGAAAAAACCGAATCCAAGCTTCGGCCGCTTATGCCGCGTGACGATGATGAAAAATAGATGCAGAAGCCCGCACGTAAGTAAGGGCGGTACGCGCAACGTTTAATGTCCTGCCCTTACTTACGTTCGGGCTTGCGCATATACTGCTTTACTTTGTAGAATCTAGGTTTCGAGATGGGCGACGATTCCGAACCTTTAACAGACATCGAGCGCCCGTTTGCCGCAATTTCGCATCGCCGGATATTGTATGAAATGGCGGGCATAATCGCGGTAGGGACGATCGCCGGATTTGCGTTTGTCTCGGCGAAAGTTGGATTCGGCGTTTTCGTTGGCGGGATTCTGGCCTTTGCCAATTACTTTTGGCAAAAGCGTTCGCTCAAGGCGATTTTTGACAGGGCGATAGACGGCAAAAGGTCGCACTTTCTCGCATTGCGATACATTTTGCGTTATGTCGTTTTGGGCGGCGTGCTGATGTTAATTTATCTCAGCCATACGGTTTCGATTGTTGCTGTGATCTTCGGTTTATCGAGCTTTGCCATCGCAGTCGTGATCGAAGGATTTATTTCTGTATTTTCGAATTCTTATAAGAAGGAATCATAAGAATGTTTTTATTTGCTGAAGGCGGCGGCCATCACGAGCCGCTGATAGTCGAGTTTATTAATCATTATCTGGGCCCGCAGTATGCGATCCCCTGGCCGACGATAATGTTTGTAATAGCGTGTATTTTAACCTTTCTTGTAATTTGGATATTGAAGGGCAAACTCTCCGAGGACGACCCTACAGATGGCCAGTTGACGCTGGAAGCCGGTTTTTTGGCAATTAAAGACCTGGTCATAAATGTGACAGGCGAGAAAGGATTCAAGTATTTTCCCGTGGTCGCCACGTTTGCCGTTTTGATTCTGGTGTCGAATCTGATGGGGTTGGTGCCTTTGTTTATGGCTCCTACCGCGTCGGTAAATGTAACTATGGCTTTGGGGCTAACGTCATTCATTTATTTCAATTACATCGGCATCAAGGAAAACGGCCTTTGGGCTTACATAGCGCATTTTACCGGCCCAAAACTGCCGGCGTTAATGCTCCCGATAACGGCACTTATATTTCTCATCGAGATCGTCAGCACCTCGATCAGGCCCATGACTCTTGGCGTGCGGCTGTTTGCAAATATGTTTGCGGACGAGCAGCTTGCGGTTCAGATCGCCAATCTCGCGCCGCCATACACGCAAATCCTAATTCCGGTTGTTCTGATGCCGCTCGGAGTTTTTGTGGCGTTTGTGCAGACGCTTGTATTCACACTGCTCTCACTGATCTATATCAGCCTGGTATTACCGCACGATCATGGGCACGGAGAGCATGAAGTGCACGGTGAAAACGCCGTTGCACACGCATAGAGTTTAGGAAAAGGAGACGAGAAACGGATAATTTGCAAACCTGCGTTTTATAGCAGATATGCCCGCACGCAACAGGCGACTTGACTCCACGGAGTAGAAATCAAGGAATACCGGAAGCGAGGCGAAATAATACCACCTACAGGTTTTCGAAGATATCTGTAACGCGTCTTCTAAATTAAAAAAAGGAGACAAGAAAAATGAATAAATTAGCTAAATTTAAATACGTCGGCTATTCAACGCTGGCATTGGCATTGATGGCTTTGCCGGCGATGGCCCAGGCCGGAGCCGGAGGAGGCGATAACGCCTTCACCGTGAATGCCTCGAAAGCCATAGGCGCGGGCATCGGTTTCGGCATCGCCGCGGGTTTTGCCGGCATCGGCCAGGGACTGGTCGGCAAGGGAGCGACCGAAGGCGTCGCCCGCAATCCCGGAGCCGCCGGAACCGTCCAGACGATCATGATCATCGCCCTCGCGCTGATCGAGTCACTCGTGCTTTTCGCACTGTTGATCGTATTCGTCGTTATCGGCACCGTGCAATAGACTTTCTCGCATTCGTATTCGGGTGTCAGTAGCCCGCACGTAAGTAAGGGCTCTACGCGCAACGAGAGCCCTTACTTACGGGCGGGCTACTGACACGTTCCGAGCTACTGAAACATACCCCTTGAAACTCATCTATCATTAGTTCTATTCTTTTCTTGCAACCTGAGGGAATCTGAGACGTTCTAAAACTAGATGATCGACGAACTTGAAGGAAAAATAATCGCGGAAAAATACCGCATCGAATCGATCCTGCGCGACAGCGATCTCGGCACGTTTTACCGCGGCTGGAACGTCCTCGTGGATAGGCCCGTCACGATTAAGATTCTGGCGCCCGCACTCGCCGTAGATCAGCGTTTTATCGAAAGGTTTTTGTCGGAAGCAAAAAATTTATCGCAGGCTTCGCATTCTAATATTCTAAACGTCACCGATTTCGGGACCGACGCACGCGGAATTTGCTATACGGTTTACGAAAGCGCCGAAGGCGTGACGTTGGAAAATCTTTTGACGCAAAACGAAACGTTGCCTGTGACGCAGGCACTGCATATCGCAAAACAGGCAGCCGCCGGTATCGCTGCCACACATGCCACAGGCTTAACTCACGGAAGCCTCAGCCCAGCGAAAATCCTTGTCGCTAAAGACGATGAAACCGTGAAGGTTTTCGATTTCGGTGCCGAGCCGGTCGGCAAGAATTCAACCGCCGACATCAAATATCTTTCTCCTGAGCAATATGCCGACGTTACCAAAACGGACGCTCGTTCGGATATCTATTCGCTCGGTGTCATCCTTTACGAAATGCTCGCGGGCAGTGTGCCGTTTACCGGCAAAAATACTGCCGAGCTAAAGCAAAAGCAGGATTTCGAGCCGCCCGCGCCGTTGTTGGCTTCTCGCAGCGATCTTCCGGCCGATCTCGAGCCGATGATACTCAGTGCGATCGCGGCCGATCCTGAAAAGCGATATCAAACAATGGCCGCCTTTGCCGAAGATTTCAACCTTGTCTCAGGTGAAGCGCCTTCTCCTAACAAAACAAAAGCCGCAGCCGCTCCGAGGAAAAACATCTGGCAAACAGCCTTCATTGTCCTCGCCGGAATGACAATACTCGCGGGTGCGCTGATCTATGCAACATCCAATAAGAAAACTGATCCGACCAACAACCTGCAGGCCGATGTCGGCTATTTGCCCGTTCAACCCATTGGTCCCGCAACCGGAGCGCAGGAAGAAAGCCTCGCAAAACTACCTCCAATGACCGAAGCCGAGATTATGGCCGCCGAAAGTTCGAACACGGCTCTTCCGCTCGATATGATGCCCGGCGGCGATGGATATAACCCTTGGGCAAGCGGCGTCGCGCCTCCGCCCGGCGCACCGCCCGGTCAATATTTACAGCCCGGCGGGCAATACTACACAATCGATCCGAACAACCCCAGCCAATTTATGCCGCCCGACGGCGGCGTTATACTCGTCCCGGTTCCGGCAAATATGGATACGGCAATTAAACCTTCCCCGACGCCAAAAACTGCTCCGGCAAATGCAGCACCTCAAACTTCGCCTCCTGCAACGACGCCAAAAACTTTTGCAACGCCGCCTCCCAAGGACAAACCTTCTGCCGCTACGCCCAACAAAGAAAAGACACCGAAAAGTGGCAAACAAACCGATTCGTAATTCGCATTTCGTAATTCGTAATTGATTTCCCAGGAATCAATTACGAATTTTACAAATACAAATTACGAATGGCGATGAAATCATAGAGCGTCTTTAGTGCCAGCAACAAAACCACCGTCAAAAAGATCCGCTTTATCCAAATCTCATTCAGCTTTGTTGCGAAATGCGCACCGGCGTAAGCGCCGACAAAGCTCGTGATGCCCAGAATTAATCCAAGCCTGTAATCCACCAACCCGTGCCACATAAAAACAACAGTGGCAACCAATGAAGAAAATACATTGATAAATTTAGTGTTTGCGACAGCTTCGGAATATGTCATGCCGAAGAAAGCGACGAGAACCGCCGTCAGAATCGTCACGTAGCCGCCACTGTAAAGTCCGCCGTAAATTCCCAAGAGAAATGTCAAGACAAAGGCTATGACCGTTGAATTGAGGGAAATTGCCTGCGCTTTTTCTACATCTGACTGACGTTTTACGAGCGTGAAAATCACGACTGCGATCATCGCGACTGACACGATCAACTTTATCGCTTCGCCGGTAATCAGTCCCACAATTGCCGCCCCAAGAGCCGAAGCAATGATCGTGATGAAAACAAGCGGCGAGATTTTCCCGAATTCAATCCTTCCCTGCCGCAAGAACGGAATCGTCGCGCCAACGGACATAAAAACGAGCGCGAACATATTTGTCGCGACCGCAACTCGCGGTTCGACGCCGAACTGAAACATAACCGGCACCGCGATCAGCGAATTGCTCCCCGTGACAACGCCGATACCGCTCGTCAAAAAGAAGACAACGATCAAAACGATCAATGCGTAAAGTGTCATAGATCAAGCGAAACAATACCACAGAGAGATTAAATCGTCTTGTAAAAACCTACCGTCGCGCGTATTCTAATCATAATTCCTTCGACTAAAGTAACGGGATAAGTTATATGTTTGTTTCTGCTTTCCTGCACCGCTCGATTCTTCGGTTATTATCAGCCGGGCTTTTTGTTTTTCTATGTTCTTTCTCGGCCTCTCCGCAACGGAAACCGCTGCCACGTGAGGAGTTGGAAAAGTATGACGACCCGCCGGCGGCGTTTTATCAGACCGGTGTCTCGCCGGGCATGGTTTCAACGTTCGGCTCGTTTACGAGCCGCCAAGCCAACGTCAACTCGAGCGGACAGAATATAACTGGCGACGCGGCGAACGAGCCGTCCATCACCGTCGATCCGACTAATCATAACAGGATGACGATTGGCTGGCGGCAGTTCAACAGCGTCACGTCGAACTTTCGGCAGGCGGGCTACGGATATACGAGCGACGGAGGATTGACGTGGGTTTTCCCGGGCGTGCTCGAAAACAATGTCTTCCGCAGCGATCCGGTTTTGGCATCCGATAACACTGGCCGTTTTTTTTACAACAGTCTTATCTCCAGTTTTTTCGATAACATCTGGCGCTCGTCTGATGGCGGGCAAAGCTGGTTAAATCTTCAACCGGCCGGAAATGCGACCGGCGGCGACAAACAATGGTACACGATCGATAATACGAACAGCACCGGCCGCGGATTTCAGTACCAGGCGTGGAGCACGGCCGGCAATAATTTTGGCGGGCGGCAATTCAGCCGCTCGACCGACGGCGGCGTGACGTGGATGGATCCGATATTTATTCCCAATTCACCCGTCTGGGGAACGCTTGATGTCGATACGAACGGCAATCTCTTTGTCGGCGGCGTAAGTTTCAACACCGGAGAGATATTTTGCATCCGCTCGTCGAACGCCAAAAACGGCGCCGTTACGCCAACTTTTGAACAAAGCGCGACGGTCGATTTAGGCGGCGACATCAGTTTTTCCGAGCCGATAAATCCCGGCGGGCTTCTCGGCCAGGTTTTTCTCGCCGTGGATCGTTCAGGCACCGCAACCAATAATAATGTGTATCTGCTGGCGAGCGTGATACCTTTCGGCGCTGCGACCGGCAGTGACGTGATGTTCGCCCGCAGTACGAATGGCGGGCAAACATTCAGTCCGCCAGTGAGGGTTAATGACGACCCCAATTCCAACGTATGGCAGTGGTTCGGCACGTTCGCTGTCGCACCGAACGGTCGTCTCGACGCTGTCTGGCTAGATGCGCGAAACGCCCCCAACGGCACCGACTCGCAACTCTTCTATTCTTACAGTACCAACGGCGGCGTCACGTGGTCGGCGAACGTTGCGGTCAGCGATGCGTTCGACCCTTTTCTCGGCTACCCGCAGCAGAACAAGCTGGGCGATTACATAACCATCGTTTCCGATAATGCGGGAGCCGATGTCGCGTATGCCGCAACGTTTAATGGCGAGCAAGATGTCTATTATGTCCGCGTCGCACCGGAATCGCTGTCACCCGCGATCACCGGAACTGTTTTGTACGATAACGCGATTCCCGCGACGCCGCGTTCTGTTCCTAATGTTCTCATTAACGGCGCTGGCTCGGTTGCGGTTTCGAGTTCAACCGGCGTGTCCGGCACTTACGCTCTTAGCGGCTTCGGCAGCGGCTCTTACACAGTGACGCCTTCAAAATCCGGCGGACAGCACGGCGCGATAACTTCATTCGATGCCGCACGCATTGCGCAGCACGCCGCTGGAGTTTCGCCGCTGCTTGTAGGCAACCAGTTGATCGTCGCTGATGTCAGCGGAAACGGCACTGTCTCTTCGTTCGATTCGGGACAGGTAGCGCGCTACGCTGTCTCGCTGCCGCCGTTTGGCTCGACCGGAAACTGGAGGTTCAGCCCTGTCAACCGGACATATTCGTCGGTCACAGCCAGTATTACGAATCAGGACTATGCGGCACTGCTAATGGGCGAGGTCTCGGGAAACTGGCTGAACACAGCGAGGCCTGAAGGCAGTGTCCGTAGCCCGCACGTAAGTAAGGGCTCAACGTCGCGAAGAGGAATCACTGTCGCTATGCCGAGTGTTACGGCACTGACCGGTGATGAGATCGTCGTGCCCATTTCCGTCAAGGGCGTGGCGAATAAAGGTATCATCTCTTATGAATTCAACCTCAGATACGATCCTCTCGTGCTTCAGCCGTTGGCCGAACTGGTCAACGTTGACGGCACCGTCAGCCGCGGCCTCATGTTCGTAGTAAACCCCAACGAGCCTGGCCTGTTGCGAGTCGCCGTCTATGGCCCGATGCCGATCAGCGAGAATGGTATTTTGTTGAATTTGCGATTTGTCGCAATCGGAGCAAATGGCTCAGCCTCGCACCTATCATTTGAGCGGATACTGTTCAACGAAGGAAGCCCGCAAATCGCAGCAACGAACGGCCTCATCGAGATTGCGGCGGCAGGCGGTTTCGGAAAGTATTCCGGCTCGAAATAGATTGCCAATGCAAGCGTTTCAGATCCCTTCAGATCGGCCTCATATCGACAATTTCTCTATTGCTTTCGGTGTCTGATGGTTGTATAGTGTAAAACTCAGGTAAGTAGTTATAACCGTTTCGTTCCCGCGGAACGAAAAAAGTGGTATTCGCTTCCGCCGGCGCGAATTTTCTTCACTCAAGGAAGGAGATTGCCGTTTTGGAACGCATAAAATCAACCATCACCCCACACCCATCGCGACGCATCCGCATCGGCCTGTTACTCACACTTGCGCTCGCGGTTCCCGCCGTGATGGGTTTGCTCGGTTCGGACGCGAGCAACGGCCAATCGACGCTGACACAAACGCCTACGAATACAGCGACGGCAACTCCGACGGCGAACTGCACGCCGCTCGAGCGCGTCGTCGACGGAACTTTCGAGGCCGGCCCGCCTTGGCCGGCGTGGACTCAGACCTCGACGAACTCCGTCTCGCCGTTTTGCAATATCGGCACTTGCCCGCCCGAGTACGGCCCGCCTTTCTCAGGACAAAACTGGGCGCGTTTCGGCGGAGTTTCGGGGCCGGTGACCACTACAATAAGCCAAACCATTCCGTTTCCTTCCGGCAACTATAATTTATGGATACGACTGCGTTTTGCGGAGGTAAGCCCGCCATACACCGATACGCTAATTGTAAGACTTGACGATTGGGTTATAGGCGGCTTTACAGAACCATCGGCGCCGGGATGACATCGGCTACTCTCTTGCTCTCCGACAAGACGGCACGCTGGCACTCGCGGGCGAGGCTAAAGTGGGTTATCCGAAATTTGCCCTTGCCCTTTATAACGCCGATGGCAGTCTCGACCTGTCCTTCAATGGCATCGGAATTACGACTACGGCCTTCGGCAGCATTCGTGATGTTGCTAAATCGATTGCACTCCAATCGGATGGCCGTATGACTATCGTCGGCTTTACCAATATCGGATCCAATTCCGGCGACATCGCCATTGCCCGCTATCGCACAACCTGCGCAACAGCGACGCCGACAAATACGGCGACAGTCACGCCTACGAATACAGCTACAGCAACCGCTACGCCGACAAATACGCCGACGGCGGTGCCGAGTCCGTTTCCGGAGTATGACTTGAGAATCAGTCAGTCGGCTGCGCCTAATCCCGTTCTCGCCGGCCACGTTCTTACCTACACTTTGATCGTTAGCAATGTCCCGTCCGTATTGGGAGGCGGTGCCTGCCCCAATGTTAGATTTGGTTTTCCGACAGGCTCTCCATTTACGTTCTTCAGTGCGTCTGGGACGAACGGTTACAATGCGATAGCTGATGTTGGCGGCGTCACGTTTACGGGTGGTTGTGTTTCGTCATCAAATGGAATTACCGGAACTGCGACTTTAACCGTGAGGCTTGGTATGAGCAGTTTTGGAACAGGAACTCTAACTAGTCTGGGAAGCAATGTCGTCGTTGATCCTGAGAATTTGTGGAACGAATCTAACGAAACGAACAACACCGCGGAGACGATTCACACGACTGTTCAAAACGAGGCGACGCCAACAACGACCAATACTCCCACCAGAACACCCACAAGAACCGCTACGAATACTCCTACAAATACACCCACAGTAACTGCGACGGCGACTGCAACCCCGACGCCGACAGTTACGGGAACCGCTTCGCCGATGCCGACCCCGACGCATCCGCCACCGAATCAATATGTCAACTTTACTCCCATCTGCACGACCCTTGGTTCAGGGGCCGCTCTCTATCCTTCACTTATCACCGTCGTTGGGGTTACACCAAATCAGAGGGTGCCGAGGGTGATACTGAAAGACGTGACTCATCAGTTCCCGGACAACCTGGATATTCTGCTGGTTGGTCCGCAAGGAGAAACGTTCGTACTGATGGCGGATGTCGGAGGGAATGCCGCCATAGGGCAGCAGGGCGTCGATCTCATGTTCTACGATCTTGCCGGTCGAGTTCTGCCCGATGCCTTAACTCCGGCCGAAGGTGTCTATGAGCCGACAAGTTGGGAACCAGGACAGGCGAGTTTTCCGGCGCCTGCGCCTGCTGCCCCGTATAATGAGCCGGGAAGTGTTCTTGGCGGCAGCGGTGCCCAAACGCTCGCCGGTGCCTTCAGCGGTTCCAATCAGAACGGTGTTTGGAAACTCTACGTGCGGGACGACGGCGGGTCCTTCGACGGCGCTACAGGCGGAACTACGGGTTGTGTAAATAATGGTTGGCAGCTTCAATTCCTTCCTGTGATCGAGGCATCAATCTCCGGACGCGTGACGACGGCGAACGGACACGGGATACGCAACGCGAAGATCGTTGTCACGGGTGGTTCGCTCATTGAACCGCTGGTTGCGACGACCGGCTCGTTCGGTTATTTCAGATTTGAAGACCTTCCTAACGGCGAGACCTATGTTTTAACTGTCAATTCGCAGCGGTACACCTTTTCGACGCCAAGTCTGGTGATAACGCTCGTGGATAACGTCACCGACGCTGATTTCATTGCCGATCTTCAGGAGTGACGCTCACGGCATTTTTGCAATGGCGTGCCGGTCTTAGCTTCGCGGATGTATATTGTAGTTTTTGATCTTTGAATTTAGCGTCGTGGCGTTGAGGCCGAGCAGGCGGGCGGCGCGGGATTGGTGGCCGGCGGTTTGATCGAGCGAGCGGCGGATCAGGTCGATTTCGAATTTTTTTACTTCATCGTAAAAGTTTACGCCGTGCGCAATATCGATCTCGTGCGAGACGCCGTCGGCGGCGGCCATCATCTCAAGGGCGATCTCAGGGTCGCGAACCTCGGCTCGCAAACATTCAACGGTAATTTCGTTGCCGGGAGCGATCACAATCGCCCGCTCGATTACATTTTCAAGCTCGCGAACATTGCCGGGATAATTGTAACTCTCAAGAAGAGACAGCACTTCGGGTTTGAGATTTTCCGAAATCTCGCGGCCGTTCTCAGCCGAGTATTTGCGAATAAAAAACAGCGAAAGCGGCAAAATGTCCTCGCGTCGTTCGCGTAAGGTAGGCAGTTCGATTGGCACGACTGAGAGGCGGTAATAAAGGTCTTCGCGAAACTGGCCGTTCTTTACCGCTTCCTTGAGATCGACATTTGTCGCCGCGACTATGCGGACATCGACCTTTACCGGCGCAGTCTCGCCAATCGGCGTAAACTCGCGCTCCTGAATAACGCGCAACAGGCGGACTTGAATTTCAGGTCGCAGATCGCCGATCTCATCCAAAAAAATTGTGCCTGTGTCCGCAACTTCAAAAAGGCCTTTCTTCGCCGCGACCGCACCGGTGAAAGCTCCTTTCGTGTGGCCAAAAAGCTCCGACTCAAGCAGCTCAGACGGAATGTTGGAGCAATTTACGACGACGAACGGATCGCCGGAGCGCGGGCTTGCTTCGTGGATGGCTTTGGCGACGAGTTCTTTGCCGGTACCGCTCTCGCCTGTTATCAAAACCGTCGAGCGCGCGGGTGCAACTCTCTCGACAAGGCGAAACACATTCTCCATCACATCACTACGCCCAATGAAGCCTTCGCGTTTGACGGACTTTGCCATCGCTTGGCGCAGATGTTGGCGTTCCTCTTCCTTGTGCCGCTTCTTGATGCCCTTGGCAACGAGCGCTAGAATTTGCTCGTTTTGAAACGGTTTACGAATAACGCTCGTCGCGCCCTTTTCCCACGCCGAGATCGCCGTGTCGAACGTCGCATACGCCGTGACGATCAACACGACCGCCTCGCTGTCCAGTTTGATCAATTCTTCGAGTGCCGTCAGCCCGCCGATGCCGGGCATAGAAACGTCCATCAGCACTACGTCGAATTGCTTCTGAGAATATTTTTCGATAGCCTCTTCGCCGGTCTTTGCAAGCTGGACCTTGTAGCCCGCGCCGGAAAGTATCGTCTCCAACACGTCGCGCATTACCTCTTCGTCGTCGCAAATAAGGATCGAGCCTTTCTTAGCCATAAGGATTAAATATAACGCGGGGCTCGTTGTGACGCAATAAACAGAGATAGCCACGAATGCCCTAATATTCATTTTTTGCGTGAATCTATTACGATCCTATTCGTGCATTCGTGGCAATCATACTAAACCTTTGAACTTTTTTGGCGTAAGATTGAGTATGATTCTCGGGCGCTTTCCGGTCGTTCATATTAGATACGAATATTTATAATGGCACTTTCAAAAAAAGGGAAAATATTATTACTGGTTGGCGGCATTTTTCTGCTGCTCATTATTGTCGGAGTTATCGGCATTCTTTTTGCGGCGGTTTCGATGAGCGAGCCTGATGTTGCCGACAACAGCGTGCTTATTTTGAATGTTTCGGGCGATCTGCCTGATTACGTTCCAGAAGAACCGCTCGCAAAAGCTTTTGGCGTAAGCCAGAAGCAATCCTTCACCGGCCTGATGACGCAGTTGCGCAAGGCAAAGGTTGACAACCGAATCGGCGCCGTTCTCTTGGACATCAATTTTCCGTCCATCGGTTGGGGCAAGGCTTTTGAATTGCGCGAGGCAATCGCCGATCTCAAAACTTCCGGCAAGCCGGTTTACGCCTATATGGAGATCGGCATGAACCGCGAATATTACATCGCGACTGCAGCCGACAAAATATTTCTTCCACCTTCGGGCGACATCTATGTCAACGGCCTTGCCGCCGACGCGATGTTTTACAAAGGCTCGCTCGACAAGCTCGGCATCGAAGCCGACGTAATTCAGATTGGCCCGAAATATAAAAACGCACCCGACCGCTACACGCGAAAGGAAATGTCCGACGGCCAGCGAGAGGTCATCAATGCCATCCTGGACGAATATTTCGCCAGCTTTACAAACGCAATTGCTGAATCACGTAACAAATCGCCGGAGGATGTTAAAGCTCTAATAGACGCCGCTCCGTACAATGCAAACCAGGCAAAATCGATCGGCCTGATCGACGACGCGTTGTATCGCGAACAGGTCGATAATGAGTTGAAAAAAGTTCTCGGTTATAAAGACGAAGCCAAGTTGAAAACCGTTTCCGGCGGCGAGTATCGCGAGATTCCGTCTGATTCTCTCGGCCTAAATAACGGCGAAAAAGTTGCGGTCATCTTTGCGTCCGGCGGCATCAACACCGGCAAATCGAGCAGCGGGCCTTGGAGCGATGAGATGGTCGGCTCGGACACGCTGGTCGAAGCGATCAACGACGCCGCCGAAAATAAATCGATCAAGGCAATAGTCCTCCGCGTCGATTCGCCCGGCGGCTCGGCGCTCGCCTCCGACCTGATTTGGCACGCCATTGAGAATGCAAAAACCAAGAAACCTTTTGTCGTATCGATGTCGGATGTCGCCGCCTCGGGCGGTTATTACATCGCGTGCAACGCCGACAAGATCATCGCCGAGCCATCAACTATCACCGGCTCAATCGGTGTCTTTATGGGCAAGCCCATTGTGAAAGGCCTTTACGACTGGCTCGGCGTCACGAATGAATATGTGATGCGGGGCAAGAACGCGGGCATTTTTCGCGAGACAGAAAAATGGACGCCGCAAGAGCGCGAAAAAATGCTCCAGCAAACGAACAGCATCTATTACGACAATTTTCTTCCAAAGGTGAGCAAAGGCCGCGGCAAGACCGCTGAGGAAGCAAATGCATTAGGACAAGGCCGCGTCTGGACCGGAACACAGGCAATGGAAAACGGCCTGATCGATGAATTTGGCGGATTGGAAAAAGCGATCTCAGTTGCAAAAGACCTCGCACAACTTCCCGCCGACAAAGATGTGAAGCGCGTTATCTTACCAGAGCCAAAACCATTCTTTGAGACAATGTTCGGTGACGAAGATTCATCCGAAGTAAAAACACGGCAAGCCCAAACGGCTCTCATCGATTCTCTCCCGGCCGACATTCGCCGCGCTTTCCGGTACACTGCCTTGTTCGATCAAATGCAGCGCGGCGAAGCGATGCTCATGCTGCCTTATGAGCTTGTTATCAAATAAAATACACTCCTAGCTAGGCGCACTTATTGAATATTCGTGCCGCTTGTTGATGACGGAAACCAAAGACGACCCAAAAGTAGAGCCGTCCGCTACAAAGCAAACCAGCGTCGCGCGCTCCGCAGGCGTGGTGTCGATAGCGGTGATGTTTTCGCGCGTTTTGGGGCTTGTGCGGGAGACGATATTTGCGCGGTTCTTTGGTGCCGGTTTTTTGTATGATGCATTCGTTGTCGCCTTTAAGGTGCCGAATATTCTTCGCGACCTCTTTGCCGAGGGCGCATTGTCGGCGGCGTTTGTAAAGGTTTTTACCGATTACCAGATCCGAAAGAACGAGATCGAGGCGTGGCGGCTTGCGGGGTTGATCTTTAATGTGCTGGCGGTCGTGATGAGCATCATCACGGTGATCGGCATTTTGATCGTGCCTTATGTAATACCGCTGTTAGCGCGCGGATTCTCGCCTGAGAAAGCCGCACTTGCGGTTACGTTGGCGCAGATAATGTTCCCGTTCATTCTTCTCGTGTCGCTGGCGGCATTGGCGATGGGCGTGTTGAACACAAAGGAGCGTTTTGGGATTCCGGCCTCGGCCTCAACCGCTTTCAATATTTGCTCGATCATTTTCGGACTCGGCTTTGCTTATTGGCTAAGCGGGGGCGGCTGGGAAATGTCTTTTGACAAAACGGCCGTCCCAAGCGACACGGCTCAATGGGCTATCATCGGAATGGCAATCGGGACGCTTATTGGCGGAGCGGCTCAACTCCTTATACAGGTTCCGTCGCTTCTCAATGTCGGCTTTCGATTTTCACCGCTACTCAGTTTTGCTGATCCGGGCGTCAAACGGATCATGCGGCTGATGGGACCGGCGATCATTGGCACCTCCGCCGTGCAGGTCAAAGTGCTCGTTGATGTCATCGTCGTATCGGGCATCGAAGGCGGCCAGTCGTGGTTGAGCTATTCGTTCCGGCTGATGCAGTTTCCCATAGGGGTATTCGGCGTGGCAATCGGAACGGCGGCGATTCCCGCCTTATCGCGCCTTGCGTCCGAAGATAATTTAGAAAAATTTCGCAACACCCTAGCCGACGCTTTAAAACTCGTATTTCTGCTCACCATTCCCGCGGCGTGCGGCCTCATCGTTCTGGGCGAACCTATAATCTCGCTGATCTATGAGGGCGGACGTTTTAAGGCGTTCGATACGGACATGACGGCATGGGCGCTCGCTGCGTATTCCGTTGGCCTCGCCGGCTACGCGGCGATCAAAGTGCTTTCGCCCTCATTCTATGCACTCGATGACGCCCGAACGCCGATGTGGGTGAGCATCGCGTCGATCGCAGTCCACGCGCCGACAAGTTTTGGAATGATGTATTTGCTCTCAACCGTCGGCGTCACGCCTGAGCGGCCAAACGGTTTCGGCCACGTCGGCGTCGCACTTGCAACCTCGACCGTTGCATTGGTCAACTTCGTCGCTCTCACGCTGCTGATGCGCCGCCGAATAAAACGGCTCAATGGGCGTGACATTTTTTCGTCATTGATTCGCATCGTGATCGCGTCATCCGCAATGTCGGCAGCAGCTTATGGAGCCTACCATTTGCTTACGAACTACTTTGGCGATAAGGCATTCACGGTAAGGCTACTTGAGGCCTTTGTGCCGATAGCCCTCGGCGGCATTACATTCTTAATCGTCGCCAAGCTGCTGCGAATAGATGAATTAGAACAAGCGCTCAGAACGATCAGGCGAAAATTGGGAAGATAAAATTGTTCTCCTCTGCGTTCTCAGCGATCTCTGCGTTAAAAAAATAATGATAAAACCATTCAACTCGATAGAACCAAATATTCACGAAACCGCTTTCATCGCCGACGACGCAATTATCATCGGCGATGTCGAGATCGGCGAAGATTCAAGTGTGTGGTTTGGCTCTGTCGTTCGCGGCGACGTAAATTTTATCCGCATCGGCGCGCGGACGAACATACAGGACATGACGGTCATCCATGTCAGCTCAAAAACGCACTCGACCATTCTCGAAGACGAAATAACAGTCGGCCACAATGTCACGCTGCACGGATGTTATGTGGAATCAGGCAGTTTGATCGGCATCGGAGCAATTCTGCTAGACGGCGTACGCGTAGGACACAATTCGCTCGTCGCGGCCGGTTCGCTATTAACACCGGGAACTCAAATTCCTCCAAGATCCCTCGCAATGGGATCACCCGCAAAAGTAAAACGCGAATTAACAGACGACGAACTCAACTATTTAGACAAGTCTTGGCGGAACTACGTCGAACTGAAGAAGCATTATGTACCAGCCACGTAGAATTTGAATTTCAGGTAAAATTAAAACAGGATATACAGGATGCACAGGATCAGTTTTGAATTCATCCTGCCTATCCTGTACATCCTGTTTAAATTCTTATGGCAAGCACAAATCCAGCACGCGGAATGCGCGATTTTCTTCCTTCGGACGTCAGAAAGCGCGAATACGTGATCGGCATTATCAAAGAGGTTTACGAATCCTACGGCTTCGAACCGCTCGAAACACCCGCCGTAGAAAACATCGAAACCCTAATGGGCAAATACGGCGAAGAAGGTAATCAGCTTATCTTCAAGATTCTGAAACGCGGCGAGAAACTGGAAGATGAGTTACGAAGTTACGAAGTTACGAAGTTGAACAACATCGAAACTCCGCAACTTCGCAACTTTGAAAACTCTTTGTCCGATCTTGCTTTGCGCTACGACCTAACCGTTCCGCTTGCCAGAGTCGTCGCAAACCATAAAAACGACTTACCGAAATTCTTCAAACGCTATCAGATACAACCAGTCTGGCGCGCTGACCGTCCGGCACGCGGTCGCTTTCGTGAATTTTATCAGTGCGATGTGGATGTTATAGGTTCAAACTCGATGTTCGTCGAGGCCGAGTTGATGTCGGCGGTCAGCGAAATTTTTAAGAGGCTTGGTTTTAAGGACGTCATGATTCGTCTTAATCACAGACAGATTTTGACCGACATTCTCGATACAGCCGGCGTGCCTGAAGATCTGCACTCCGACGCGCTGATCGCTATCGACAAACTCGACAAGATCGGCGCGACAGGCGTTGCTGAGGAATTGAGCGAACGCGGCGTATCACAATCTGCGTCGACGATATTGATGGAGATCTTCACAAAAACGCAGGAAATACACAATCAGGAAGGCGATATCAATCGAACCGTCGTCGCCAACTTACTAAATATCGTCAGCAACGAAACCTTGTCCGAACTAGGCCTGATACTCAAATTCGCTGATAAAGCCCCGATACTGATCGATCCGAGCTTGGCGCGCGGCCTGTCGTATTACACCGGAGCAATAATGGAAGCCAACGTCCCCGACCTTGCCGGTTCGCTTGGCGGTGGCGGACGATATGACGGATTGATCGGAATGTTTGGCAAGGAGCAGATTCCGGCGTGCGGGTTTTCGCTTGGGCTAGAACGCATTCTTGTCGTTATGGAAGAGCGCGGAATGTTCCCGCCCGAGATCGCCGATTCGACGCCTGCGGATGTGATGGTGACGATTTGGAATGAAGAAACCATTGCCGAATCACTCAAACTAGCAAACGATCTCCGCTCAAGCAGCCTTCGGGTTACTGTTTACCCTGAAGCCGACAAGTTAGGCAAACAAATGAAATATGCCGACTCGATCAAAGTGCCCTGGGTATGCGTCCTCGGCGAATCTGAAATTGCCGAGAGCAAAGTGACCCTCAAAAACATGAAAACCGGCGATCAGGTGACTGTAAACCGAGATGAAGTTGCGTCGAAGATCGCTCTTTAGTCCGCGTAGCGGACAACAGCATTTAGCCACAATCGCAAGATTGTGGACAGCATAAACAATTCATCAAGTTCGCGTAGCGAACGAAAGGACGCCATGCCACACACATATTCAAATCTTATTTTCCATATTGTCTTTTCGACGAAAGATCGGCGACCGCTGATCACGACGGAACTGCGTTCGAGACTGTACGAATATATCGGCGGAACGGTGCGTGGATTGGGCGGAATACTTATAGAAATAGGCGGTGTCTCTGACCATGTCCACCTTCTCGTCATTTTGAAACCGAAAATTTTTCTTCCCGATTTTATGCGCGAGTTAAAATCATGCTCGTCAAAATGGGCTAATGAATTAACCGAGGGTAAATTCGCATGGCAAAACGGCTACGGCGCTTTCTCAGTTGGCAAATCTCAGATTCCGAGTGTGCAAAGGTATGTTAGAAATCAAGAAGTACACCATCAAAAACTAGATTTTCGTGCTGAGTTTATTCAGATGTTGGAGAGTTCCGGGATAGAGTTTGACGAGCAATATTTATGGCGATAATCTGTCGCTCGCTTCGCGAGCTTGGAACACTTTTTCATGTTTTCCCATAGCTGCCGCTATGGGCTAATTGCTTTCGTTCGCTACGCGAACTTACTAACGCTATGGAAAGAATCATAAAAAACTATCTCGCCGACGCGCTTCTTTCTTTTCGCAATTATAAGAAAATGGCCGAGCGGGCGATGGAGCAGGTCGCAGATGAAGAGTTTTTCGCGCTCATTGACGCCGAGGCTAATTCAATCGCCGTCATCGTCAAACACATCGCCGGCAATCTGCATTCGCGGTGGCGTGACTTTTTGACGACGGACGGCGAAAAGCTCGACCGTCACCGCGACACTGAGTTTGAAATGATCGGGGACAGCCGTGAATCGCTGTTGCAATTTTGGGAATCGGGCTGGCAGACATTGTTTGATAACGTCGAGCCGTTGACCGTTGAAGATTTCTCACGCACGGTGCCGATCCGCGGCGAGCCGCACACGATTGCCGAAGCGCTTAATCGCCAGATGACGCATTACGCCTATCACGTCGGCCAGATCGTTTTGCTTGCAAAACACTTCAAATCCGCAGATTGGAAAACATTAAGCGTCCCGAAAAACAGGTCTGCGGAATTCAATCAATTCCTCGCCGAAAAACAAGCCGCAGGCGAGGCCAGTACCAACCGCCTCGAAGCGCCACTCGAATTTAGTAATAAGCAATAATTCGTTCTGTTTCATGTATAAAATTCTTGACACCACATGCAATATCTGCTATGGTTAATGCAGCCGATGGATCGTCGATTTTGTCCGGATTTGCGACATTGTAAACCATCATGTTATTTGAAAATTAAACCCGCGTGTCCCAGTAAGGATTAGGTGTTCGTCTGATTGGTGATCGACGTAACAACAATGTTTGCAAGGTTTTACGGAGTTGTCTTACATTGTGTTACATTTTTTTCAAAAAACGTGGAACGCAGGGTAAAAACGGCCATAACTCTAATAAAAATGGTAAGTTGCGTGTCCCAGGCCGTTGTGGAACGATGGTGGGACAAATCACTGCCCGGGATAGTCTGAGGCGTCCGCTTGCCGGTGACATGAGTCGAAATATTTATGTCCGTGACTATCTGTGTTAACCTGTAATCCGCGTCTTATGAAAGCCATCTCAATCCTCGGTTCCACCGGCTCGATCGGCTGCAACACACTGAAAGTTATCGAACATATTGGCGGCATTCGCGTTGTGGCGATGGCCGCTGGCCGGAATATGTCGAAATTCGCCGGTCAGATCGCGAAATTTCAACCTGAACTTGTCTCGTGTGAAGATCAGGAATGTGCTGAGATTCTGACCCGCGAGCTGCATGAGCTGGGCGTGAAACCGCCGCGTATTGAGCTCAATTCCGAAGGTTTGGTTGCGGTCGCAACGCATCCGGAATCAGAGATCGTAGTATCCGCAACAGTCGGCGCGGTTGGATTCGTTCCAACGTTGCGGGCGATCGAAGCTGGAAAGCGAATCGCGCTTGCCAATAAGGAAACGCTTGTCATGGCCGGTGAATTGATGACAAAAGCGGCTGAGAAGTCGGGTGCCGTGATTTTGCCGGTCGATTCCGAGCACAACGCTATTCACCAGTGTTTAAGAGGAGAGCGACGATATGAAGTAAAGCGTCTCATTCTTACGGCTTCGGGCGGGCCGTTTCGTGAATCGACGAAAACAGAGATCGAGAACGCAACCCGCGAAGAAGCGCTCGATCATCCGAATTGGGATATGGGCGACAAGATCACGATCGACTCGGCGACGATGATGAACAAAGGCTTCGAAGTCATCGAGGCAAAATGGCTTTTCGGTTTCGATGCGGATCAGATATCGGTTGTTGTTCACCCGCAATCGGTCGTGCATTCGATGGTCGAGATGGTCGACGGCTCGATAATCGCGCAGATGGGCGTGACCGATATGAAGCACGCGATCCAATACGCGCTCACCTATCCCGACAGACGAGAAAATTGCCTGCCGCCGCTCGATATAGCGAATCTGAGGCGACTGGATTTTGAGGCGCCTGACATCGAACGCTTCCCTTGCCTCGAACTTGCGTATGAAGCATTAAGAAAAGGCGGCACTACGGCCACAGTTATGAACGCAGCGAACGAAACCGCGGTGCAGGCATTTCTCGACGGCCGTATCAAATTGTCCGAGATCGCGCAGATAAATGCGAGCGTGATGAAGGCTCATGAAAGCAAGTCGGTAGCCGATCTGGAGACCATATTGACTGTTGACCGCGCAGCGCGTTCGGCCGCGACCGAGCTTCTGTCGTCAAAGGCCAGTTCAGCCGCAATTATGAATTAAATTGACTTGATGTTACTGCGGTTTTACACTTTTTATTACAACTTCGCCGAACGGCAAGGTCTCTAAGTTAGAGTTTTTATGTCAGATATTTTAATTGCAATTTTAGCTATTATTTTTGTTCTCGGGATCGCGATCAACATTCACGAGCTTGGACATTTTTTTGTCGCCAAATTTTTTGGAATGCGCGTCGAGGCTTATTCGTTTTTCGGCCTTGGGCCGCGGGTTTTTGGTTTTAAGGTAGGCCACACCGACTATCGCGTCAGCGCTATTCCGCTCGGTGCGTATGTAAAACTCTACGGCGACGAAGCGACCGGGCCGCTCGAAGGCGGCGAATCAAAAGGTGATCCTGTTCCCGAGTCTGAGCTTTACGAGCTGCGCCCGCGATGGCAGAAGTTTCTGGTAATGCTCGGCGGGCCGTTTATGAATATTGTGCTCGCGTTGTCGATACCGTTCACTATGGCGCTTGTTTACGGCGTTCCGACAAATCCGGCGCCGATCGTCGGTTTTGTAAAGGCGGGCGGTGCGGCAGACAAGGCCGGAATAATGACGGGTGACAGGATCATCAATTTTGACGGCGTCGAAAATCCTTCGTGGAATCGTATCGAGGACAGCGCGCTTCTGATTCCGGAAAAGCAAGTGCCTATTGCCGTTGAACGCACAGGCCAGCGTATCACTCTCAACATTTCGCCGACAAAGGTCACGGAAAATGGCCAGTCGGGCGGCTTTCTCGACATGGCTCCCGACTCGGGAACCGAGCCTGTCGTAGTCGGTTCGATCGACGGCGAAATGCCCGCAGCTTCTTCGGGACTTCAGAAGGGCGACTGGATAACCTCGGTAAACGGAAAGCCGATCCGCAATACTCAGGAAATGAAAACAATGATCGGCGAATCGAAGGGCGCACCACTCACGCTAAGCATCAACCGGAACGATCAAAAATTGGAGGTCAGCACTTATGCGGTTCAGAAAAACGACGACTGGCTTATCGGCATTCGCTTTGATACATCGCTTTTGAGTAATCTCGAACCCGTCGGCGTCGGTGGAGCGCTTGCCGAAGCGTTTGACAAAAATCTGCGCATTCTGCGCATGACCGGTGCCGCGTTCGGCCAGATCGGTGCTGGCGAGCGGTCGGCTCGAGACACTATTTCAGGCCCGATCGGCATCGGACAAATTATCGTAACGACCGTCTTCGCAAGCGGCTTTATTGGCCTGCTCGGAGTTTTAATGGCGATAAGTCTCAGCCTCGGCGTGATGAATCTTCTCCCAATCCCAATGCTCGACGGCGGGCAAATAATGGTTCTGGGCATCGAGAAAGTATTATCGTGGTTCGGCAAAACACTGTCACTGGTCGCCAGAGAGCGAATCCAGTTGACCGGCCTCGCAATCGTTTTGTTGCTAATGGTGACGGTGATATTTTTTGACGTTTCGCGCCTGATCGGAAGGTAGAAGTGCAACAACGGATTAACACAGATTACACAGAAAAAATCAGCGAAAATCTGTGTTAATCCGTTGTTTCAATTTATGAGCAGAATTACGAGAAGGGTAATGGTTCGCGATGTCGCTATCGGTGGCGGTGCGCCGGTTGTCGTGCAGTCGATGACCAAGACCGATACGACAGATGTTGACGTTACCATAAGACAGATCGACGAGATGGTCGAGGCCGGGTGTGAGATCGTCCGCATTGCCGTGCCCGATGATGACGCGGCGGCGGCGATGTATAAAATCCGCAAACGTACCGATGTGCCGATCGTTGCGGACATTCATTTTCATTACAAACTTGCGTTAAAAGCACTTGATGCAGGTATCGACAAACTTCGCATCAATCCCGGAAACATCGGCAGCATCGACCGCGTTCGTGAAGTCGTTCGCGCAGCCGAGGCTCGAAAAGTACCAATTCGTATCGGTGTCAACGGTGGCTCGCTCGAAAAAGACCTGCTAAAAAAATACGGCACCGCAACGCCCGAAGCGATGGTCGAAAGCGGAATGAGGCACATCAGAATTCTCGAAGACCTCGGCTTTTGCGACATCATTATTTCGCTCAAGGCATCGGACGTGAACCGAATGGTCGCGGCCTATCGCCTAATGGCGGAAAAAGTTGACTACCCGCTTCATCTCGGCGTGACCGAGGCCGGCACTCCTTTTGGCGGCACGATAAAATCTGCGATTGGCCTTGGGGTTTTGTTATACGAAGGCATCGGCGACACGATCCGCGTTTCTCTGGCCGCCGAGCCGCACGAGGAAGTCCGCGTCGCATGGGAAATTCTCAAGTCGCTCGAACTGCGAAAACGCGGCGTGACGGTAGTCGCCTGTCCGACCTGTGGGCGGCTCGACATAGATAATTTCGTCGAGATAGTAACCGAGGTCGAGCGCCGCCTCGCACACGTCGAAGAGCCTCTACATCTTTCGATCATGGGCTGTGCCGTAAACGGCCCCGGCGAAGCGCACGATTCCCAACTCGGCATCACCTTCGGCCGCAACGTCGGCATGATTTTCAAAGACGGCGTCCCAATGCGCCGCGTCGCCGGCGAAGACATCGTCGAAGAATTTGTCAAGGAAGTAGAGATTTTGCGAAAGGAAGGCAGTGCAGCGAAACCGATTCATACAGAACGGGAGCTTGTTCAGATTAAATAGACAATGCGGTTCGCAGCATTTTTAAGAGGGTTATGTTAAGACAATACTCCATAGCAATTATCTTTTCAATATTTCTGTTCGCATTCACAATTGTTTCGCAGGATCTGTATTCAGAGTCATCTCCTTATAAACCACGCGAAATAAGCAAACCGAAGGAGAAAAAAATTAAAAAGGAAAAGAATGAGAACATTGCGACAGCGTCGACTTCAATTTCCTTGACACCGTCTTCCGAAATCGATCAAAGCGTTACAATTCCTGTTTCTGTTTTTGATAAGAAAGGACAATTCGTTCGCGGTTTGGACATATCGAATTTCTCTTTGTATATCGACAATGAGGAAATTGCAATTTCTTCTCTCAGAACAAATGAACAACCGTTAAATATGATCCTATTGATTGATACAAGCGTATCAATGGAGTCCAGATTTAGCGAAATTCAGGACTGTTTGGTTTCATTTGTTAATCAAATGGATAAGGATGTGAAAGTAATGGTCGTAGAGTTTAGTTCTTCGATGAAAGTATCTGCATTAACAGACAACCGCGCGGAGACACTCAGGAACATACAGGAAATCAAGATCGACGGAGATGGAACGTCCATTTACAAAGCAGTCGAGACCCTTTTTCAAAAGGAAATCCCGCAAATTCAAGGGCATATAGCAGTGATCTTAGTAACTGACGGCGTTGATACTACTTCTAAGACAGCAACCTATCCGGGTTCGTTTGAGGAAGCCGAAAAAAGCAGTGCCACTATTTTCCCCATTTATTTTGATACTTCGGAAGACTTCGCCCGAAAAAGTTTCAGCAGCTTATCCGACGTACTCCAACAGGTTCTACGACAGCAACATATAAGTGGTGTCAAAATAAAGGAGTATGAACTCGGAAAACTATACATGACCGATATTGCAAAGCTTTCGGGGGGAAGACAAATTGAAAAAACGAAGATCGATCTTGGCGAAGAACTTCGACTCCGTTACTACCTCACCTTCAAACGACGGGTTATCCCCGGTACAGGAGTGCGCAGGCAAGTCAAGATTCGGATCAATCGCTCGAAACTTACTGTCCGAGCTCGTGGAAGTTTAATCGACTGATCACTCACGGATAAAGAACGCTGAACGGATAAAACGGCAAGTTGCGCAAAACCCCGAAAAGAAGCAGAACAATCAAGAATCCCAACAGCACCTTCGGCCCGACCAGTCGCATGGGCAATCCACGCCCACGCACCGCGAACAGCGCCAACGACACAAAAATATATACAACGATCAAAACCCAAACCGGTATCAACGCATTAAAATCGAGCGCGGTCATCGCATCGCCGTGAAACAATGCATGAAACCCACGCGTCAACCCACAGCCCGGACAGGCGAATCCGGTTAAGGAATAAAGAGGACAAACAGGAAAATAACTTGCCTTAACGGGATCAAGATACGCCAATAAACCTGAACCGGTCACAATCGCAACAGCTCCGGCAGCAGCAGCCAGACGCCCACCCGTTGGCGAAAATTTGTAATTAAAAATTTGTTGTTCGGCCTGCATTCAATTCAATTATAATCCTCAAGCACCAGCCATCGAAACAAAAAGTGCATCGGCAGCGATCTTCTTATTGATATTGACAGCGAGATCGAGGCGAATCTTGTCAATCGCTGCAAGCCAGGATGGTAAATCTGCTGAGCGGGAACCTTCGGCCAGAAGCGTCAGTTTATCAGCGAGGTCTGTGTTTACAACGCGAGCCGCGTCGCCGCTGATGCGGAACGTCCACAAGTCGTGAATTAATGACTGCAAAATGTCCAGATTTTCTTCGAATGTATCCTTGTTTTTTGCGTCGTTCATTTCTTCGGCGATGCGGAGCAGGGCGGCTCGGTCGCCGGTTTCGATTGCGTTTGTCAGAACGGCGAGCATCCGTTCGCGTCGGACACGGAATTGAGCGACATTTATTGAGACTGCTCGACCTATACTGCCTCGCGACAATCGTGCGGCAAGTTTTGCCTCGTCGTGTGTAAAGGCTCGCTGCTCGATCAGAAAACTTTCGATCTCTTCGGTCTCAAGCGGCGCAAACCTTAGCGTCTGACACCGTGAGCGAACTGTAGCAAGCAGCGAATCGGGACGCGAAGTTATAAGAAAAATATGAGATGTCGAGGCTGGCTCTTCAAGAGTTTTCAACAATGCATTTGCCGCTGGATCAGCCATTTTTTCGGCATCTTCAACGATAAATACACGAGCCTTGGCCTCGTAAGGCCTGAAATGCGCTTCACGTTCGAGCGCGCGGATAGCACCGATTCGAACGTTGCGTTTGAACGGTATTGCCATCCCGATGTCAGGGTGCTCGCTGAAAAAAACAAAATCGTAATCGTCGCCTTTTTCGGTCGTCGGAAAAGCGAAAACGTCTGATCTTCGACAAGCCGCGCAGACGCCGCATGCTTCCGTGTCGTTCGGCTCAGTGCAAACAAACATCCGTGCAAGCTCTAGCGCAAATTGGCGTTTACCAATTCCGTCATCGCCGGCAAAGAGCAGCGCATTCGGCACACGGCCATTCGCCACCAAGTGCTTCAGCGTGTGTTTGATATGTTCGTTTCCGACGAGTTTGCTAAACATTGATTTTTAGTATTTCGGAAATAACGGCGACGACTTGCTTGTGAATTTCGTTGATCGATCTCATCGCATTTATAACATGAAACCGCTCTGGCTCACGCTCCGCGATGCCTAAGTAGGCTTCCCGAACGCGTGTATAAAACTCGGCTGTCTCTTCGTCCATGCGATTTTTTTTCGTATGGCCTTCGTCACGCTCGGCCATGCGTTTAATGGCCTCTTCAACAGTAATATCAAAAAAGAGCGTCAGATCGGGCTTTAGGCCGCCGGTCGCAAGATCGATTACTTGATTTACTTTGTCGTCCGCAAATCCGCGTCCCGCTCCCTGATATGCAAAAGTCGCGTCGGCATAGCGATCAGAGATCACAGTCTTGCCTTCAGCAAGCGCCGGTTTAATGAGATATTCGACGTGCTGCGCGCGGTCGGCGGCAAACGAGAGCAGCTCGGCCATCGGCGCAACAATCTCCGTTGTTTCAAGAAACGCGGCTCGCAAGCTGCGGCCAAGAGCTGTGCCGCCGGGCTCGCATGTGGTGACGACATCGATGCCGAACCCGCGCAACTCGTCAGCAAGCATACGCATCTGCGTGGACTTGCCGCTGCCGTCTATGCCTTCGAACGTGATGAATTTTCCCTTCAAGATGGCGTGTCGGTCGTGGTCTTCCGTTCCTGAGAGATTGACGAGATGGCGTGTTTGAAAATCAGAACATCAGGCCCGCCAACGTCGAGCAAAACCGAAAATTTGTCAAAACTCTTTATTCTGCCTGCTAACGTGGAACCCGGCATCAGGTGAACAACAACTGAAATGCGTTCGCGACGGGCAGAGTTCAAAAATGCATCCTGTATATTCTGGGCGGCCTGCTTTTCCATAACGATTCCTCAAAAATGTCAAAAACAAAACAATGGGATTTGCTCCCGATTACAAACTACAATGGATCGTGTAGTAATTATAACAAATTTCGTAGCCCACGCTAAATCGCTCCGGAATAGCTGAAAACTAATAACTAAAAACTGATAACTAAGGAAATAAAAACACATTATCAGTTATTAGTTTTCACTAGCGTTGCGTTAAGCAATCAAATAGTTCTTTGAAAACATAGTTAGATAAAGGGTTAAGCCTTGTTTTGATTCTAAACGATTTGAATTGAGATTGGTTATTGGGCATAGACTGGGCTTCA
>JBJXHF010000081.1:0-5058 GCA_046160805.1 Pyrinomonadaceae bacterium | reverse complement strand
GGGCCGGACGGGTCGTTCTATTTTACGATCAGGGACATGGTCCAATGGGATGCGGGGCTTACCGGCGGAAAGCTTCTGAAAAGATCCAGCTTCGACGCTATGTGGACTCCAGTAAGACTAAACGACGGGACGACCCATCCCTATGGATTCGGCTGGAATGTCCGAGAATTAGCTGGCCATCGCGTGATCGAACACGACGGCGGATATCAGGGCTTCGCGTCGCAGATTTCCCGCTATCCCGATGACAATCTTTCGGTGATCGTCTTTGCTAACATCCGCGGAGCTCAGCTAGGTGCAATGGCCCACCAAGTAGCCGAGTTGGTGAATCCAAATTTGAAGGCCAAGGACAAGGAACCGACGACTACCGCCGGACATCAAAAGTTGCTTCAGACGATAACTGAGGGGACGGCGGATCGGGGCCTATTCACGCCGGAAGCCGCTGCGACGATGTTTCCGCTTTTCGAGAGATTCCGTGATGAACTGCGATCCTTTGGAGCGATCGAAAACGTTGAATTGCTGAATCGAAAAACAGAAGGAAGCGTGGTCACCAATGTATATCGCGTGACCTTTAAGAACCAAAAGGCGATGTACATCGTGACCTTGAAAGACGGAAAGATCACGAGCATGGATGTGAGGCCCGAATAAGATGAAAACTCTAATTAAGAATGGCCGAGTGATAACCGCCGTTGACGACTATACCGCAGACATTTTTATTGACGGCGAGACCGTCACGACTATCGGCAAACGGCTGGATATGGAGGCGGATGTTGTGCTGGACGCGTCGGGGAGGCTGGTGATCCCGGGCGGGATCGATCCGCATACGCATATGGAGCTGCCGTTTGGCGGGACGTATGCGTCGGACGATTTTTTTACCGGGACGCGGGCGGCGGCGTTTGGCGGGACGACGACGATCATTGATTTTGCGGTGCAGACGAAGGGCGAATCGATGACCGCGGGCGTCGATGCGTGGCACAAAAAGGCCGAGGGCAAGACGGCGATCGACTACGGGTTTCATCTCATCACGACCGAGTTTGAGGACGGCGACGAGAAAGAAATGTACAAGCTGATGGACGAGGGGATCACTTCGTTCAAGCTGTTCATGGCGTATCCGGGCGTGTTTTTGGCGGACGACGCGACGATCTTTCGCGCGATGTCGGCGGCCGGAAAACGCGGCGGCCTCATCTGCATGCACGCCGAAAACGGCATCGTCATCAATGAGATCATCAAACGCTTTCTTGCTGACGGACGAACCGCTCCGAAGTATCACGCTTTGACGCGGCCGACGATCGCCGAGGCCGAGGGCGTTCATCGAGCGATCGCTATTGCCGAGATGGCTGAGTCGCCGGTTTACATTGTCCACCTTTCATGCACTGACGCCCTCAATCAGGTCAGGCAGGCGCGTGATCGCGGCATTCCGGCTTTTGCCGAAACTTGTCCGCAATATCTTTTTCATTCGATAGAAGATTACGGCGATGGCTGGGACGGCGCGAAATACGTGATGACGCCGCCGCTGCGCGAAAAACACAATCACGCCGAGCTATGGAAAGGCTTGAAAATGGACGACCTGCAAGTCATCTCGACCGACCATTGCCCGTTCTGTATGAAAGAGCAAAAAGAACTCGGCAAAGATGATTTCTCAAAGATCCCGAACGGTGCTCCCGGCGTCGAGAACCGCATGAACCTCATCTACAACGGCGGCGTGGTCGAGCAGCGAATTTCCTTGAATCGATTTGTCGAGCTGACATCCACAGCCGCCGCCAAGATGTTCGGTCTCTTTCCGAAAAAAGGCACAATTGCTGTCGGTTCCGACGCAGACATCGTTATTTTCGATCCCGAAAGAGAACACACCTTCGGCGTAGAGAACGAACATATGAATGTCGATTACTCGTCATACGAAGGCTGGAAAATGAAAGGCAAGGTCGAGACCGTTCTCTCACGCGGGCGAGTCGTAATCGAAAACGGCGAGCACACCGGCAAGCAATGCGACGGGCAATTTCTTAAACGCGGCGAATGCGTGAAGATATAAGGTGATTTTGGAACAGACCAAAAGGAGCAATAGAGAGGCCATGATTTGAGTTTTTTAATGATCAAACAGTGTTAAAAACAAATGAACCACATAATAATACCTGAAGAAAATCTGAGTAAGCTCCAACTCGAACTCCCGCCGACACCGACTCCGCACGGAGTTTATAAACCTTTTGTGCTTGCCGGAAATTTTATATATGTTTCCGGTCACGGACCGTATCTGCCAGACGGCGGGATGATGCAGGGCAAAATCGGCGCGGACATTGATGTCGAAACCGGCATCAAAGCTGCCGAACAAACGGGTTTGGCGATTTTAGCAACCCTGAGATCGGCTGTTGGAAATCTCAATAAAATCAAACGAGTCGTTAAAGTTTTGGGAATGGTCAATTGCGTGGATAATTTTCAAGAGCATCCGAAAGTTATTAATGGCTGTAGCGATCTTTTCGCCAAAATTTGGGGCGAGGAAAACGGCATCGGAGTTCGAAGTGCCGTCGGCATGAATTCTTTGCCGATTAATATTCAGGTAGAAATCGAAGCGATGTTCGAACTTGGCGAGTAAATGCGCTAGGTAATAATTCTCGTTAGATTTATTTGCGGCGGTTCGGCGGCGATTTCCTCGACGACCTTAAAAAATTCTCCAAAGAATGGCGTGGCGAAATGTTCGTCGATTGCGGCTTTGTTGGCCCATGTTTCGTGCCAGAAAAAGACGGTTTCGTCTTCTATGGACTGATGGATGTCGTAGTTTATGTTGCCCGCTTCATTGCGCGAATCGGCTACAATCGCGAGCGCTGCTGTCTTTAGTTCCTCGATCTTGTCCGCTTTTACATTAAGACGTGCGATCAGCACAATTCTTTCGTCACTCATTATTTTTTCTCCAATTTGAAATTCATGCAGCAGTAAATCCGCCGTCGATCATATGGATGCCGCCGGTGCAATATGATGACTCATCGCTGGCGAGAAAGAGAGCGAGGTTCGCGACCTCTTCGTTCTTGCCATAGCGTTTCATCGCGATCATTTGCGAGAATCCTGCTCTCATGCCGTCGGGATCGTCAGGTGACAATTGCGTTTCTATTGATCTGATCATTCGGTTATCGATCGGGCCGGGAGCAATCGCATTGACGCGAATGTCAAAAGCCCCAAGCTCCAGAGCGGCGCACTTTACAAGCCCACATACAGCATGTTTGCTTGCGAAGTATGGAGCACCGGCAGGAACACCGATAACGCCTGCTATCGAAGAGAGAGCGACCATTGAACCACGACCGCGTTTCTTCATCGGCTCAACGCAGTATTTCATCGCAAGCCAGACGCCGATGACATTCGTGCGGTAAACGTCCTCAAAGTTCTCGACGGTTTGATTCTCGATAGGTGCGACAACTCCTTCGGAGCCTGCATTCGCCAGCAGGATGTCCACGCCGCCAAATATTTCGACTGTCGCAGCTACTGCGGCGGCAGTCGCACTCTCATCAGCGGCCTCAGCGACAGATGCTGCGATTTTGCCGAGGCTCGCGAGCCTTTCGCTTGTAGCTTTTAGTTTTTCTGCAGAGCGGCCGACCAGCATTAACCTTGCGCCTTCCTCAAGAAACCGCTTTGCCGTCGCCTCGCCGATGCCGCCGGTTGCTCCGGTAATGATGGCTACTTTTCCATCCAATCTTTTTTGATTCATATACATTCTCTGATCAGGAAGGATTCGCCACAGAGTCACAGAGGACACAGAGTTTCGAAACTACTTTGTAGTTTTCTCTGTGCTCTCTGTGTCTCTGTGGTGAATCGCTCTTAAATTACTTCTTTGGCTCCAGGATAATCTGCCGTGCGAGGCGGTCGCCCATTAGCTCGCGCATTTCTCCACGGGTAACCATCGCCTTACTTGCTTTTGCATCATCGCCAACCAGAGTTTGCATCAATTGGTCCGCTTTGTCCTGACCGGCTTCCATAGATGCAAGATCTTTGAATTCGGTCATGAGCATGAGATTCCAGTCGTTCGCGCCGTGGGCCTCGGTGCTGACGACCATGTACGAAAGTATGAGGCCGGCTTTTTTCATGGCCTCCTGATTCCGCTTCCAGTCGGTGGCGAGATAATTCATATACGCAGCGCCTTGGCCGGGCTTGACCTTGATAAAAGCAATGTCCCAAACCGAACCGTCGTGATATGGGCGATTGACCTGTGCGGATGTGACGATGCTCATTGTCAGCATTACGACAAAGAGCGAGATAATTAAAGTTAATTTGTTTTTCATCATTTTTCTCCTATTTTTGTTTTATCGGGAAGTTATTTATTCTGCTAAACGCGTGTTTCCGGCTGCGACCAATTGCCAACGGCCTTTTATCTTGACGAAGGTTGCGGTTGTGATGAATTTACCGCTAGAGACTTTTGCGCCGGGTGCGAATTTAGTCGTGATGTTGGTAATCGCCACCGCCGTGTCTCCAAAAATGTGCATTCTTGCTACTTCAATGCTGACCGATTCGTATTTCACGTCGCCGGACTTGAACGAGGCAATACGTTCCGCCTTGTTCATCACCGTTCCGGTATCGCCGACGAATGTGTAATCGTCAGCATAGATGCGGTCGAGTGCGGCAGTATCATTTTTGCCCAGCGCAGTTGCAAGATCACTGATCGTTTTCCGAACTTCTTGCTCTGCCCCGCCTTTCTTGGTGTTCTTGTACCCCGTTTGGCATAAGATCAAAGTCGGCGCGGCAAGCATAATAGCCAATGCCAACAACATGTTTTTTGTTTTAGTTTGTGTGTGTTTCATAATTTTCCTCCTGTTTCATAAAACTGCATGCAATAGAACTTTGTTTCTTGGACCGTTCCCCAGATTTTTTTAGCGGCTTTTCAGCCTTTTTTGTTCCTTATCTAACTAAAACGTGAAACAGATCCCAAAAAGGGGCACGGCGGAAATAATTTTGTTTGTCCCGCTGATGTTATGAAGCTGGCTCTTGCGGGTCGAGGTAAACTCGATGTTAGAAAGAAACAGCTCTTTGAAAAAGAGGCACCGAAAGAACCAGCTATGACAGTATACATCGGAGTAGATTTTC
>JBJXHF010000080.1:0-13324 GCA_046160805.1 Pyrinomonadaceae bacterium | reverse complement strand
TCGATGCTTCAAGGGTTAGACAATTCTGAATCGCTCTCATTGGCGGGTACTTGACATCTTTGTAAAGTTTCGTTAGAGTCACGTTACAGTTAGGGGAGTAGAAACCTCTGTTTGCTCAGAGGTCCACCACATCGTCAATACGTTCGCATAAATAGCCAAGCGAGCCGGTGCGTTGGGAAATATCGAGACCTTTTGCGGCTTTAGTCTGCAAGAGGTCTTTTTGCGTTTGCAGACTTAAGAAAGAAAGGAGTGTGCAAATGGATAATTTCTTAATGCAGGGAATCGAAGCATATCGAAACCAGTCGAATCGCGAACGAAATTTCGTGGGTTATGCCAGACGAATACGAAGTCTCTTGCAAGCTGCGGGACGTACATCGGACGAAGTATTTTTGCTAATGCTGACGCCGATGATCGAGGTCGCATGGGTAGATGGCCGAGTTGGAAGAGCTGAACAGAATGCGATCCTGAAGACAGCGGAAATGTACGGGCTGCTGCGAGATGACGGAAATTTTGTCGAAATAATGACGAGGCTATCGTCACGGCCGCACGACGCGATGATCGAGAAACTTTGGGATGATATCGCCGATCAGCTGTCAGGCCTGCCGCTAGGCATGACGGCGGCTATCTCGTCCCTGATGCTTGCGCAAACGCGTTATGTCGCAGACCTCGGCCAGAAACAGATATTCGGACTGTGGCGCGGCCACTCTAGTGGCAGAGACGAAGAAATCAATTTCGAAGAAACGGAGAAGCGATTGTCCCGTTTCGAAACGAAAGAGTCGCAAACGAGTTCCGAGTTTCGAAAAAACGGCATTGCCGACCATCTCAAAATGCTTCCGCTTGTAAAAGTCGCGTGGGCCGACGGACGGATAACGAAACGCGAACGCCAGATGATATTCGACTCCCTATTTGATCTAGGCGTTGATCCAAATAACGATAACCTAAATCAATTACTCCATTGGCTGGAACTAAGTCCAAAGGAAGAGTTCGTCCAAGAGTCACTCGAAAAACTAAGAGCGGGATTGGAAACACTCGACGACGATGAACGGGCCAAGGAGAAATATAGCCTGATCTCACAATGCACACTGGTCGCCGAAGTTTCGGGTGGCGATTCTAATTTCCCAGCCGGAGGCGCCCGGATCTGTGACGAGGAAATCACCACAGTTAAACAGATTGCGAGGATTCTCAACGGTGCTGTAAAGCGCAGCTAATTACGATCTCGCTCATAGGCGAGCAGAATGGTCACGGCTTGAGCGTGTACCGAAGGAGAAATAATGAATCTATTTCCGTTTGCCGAATATTGGTTGTTCTACGCGGGCTTTCTGGTGTTTGTATTAGCAATGCTCGCCATTGACCTCGGCGTTTTCAATCGAAAGGAACATGTCGTCTCATTTAAAGAGGCGACCATCTGGAGCGCGATCTGGGTCATTCTCGCGTTGGTTTTCGCCGGGGGATTTTATCAATACACATTAACAAAGTTTGGAGCAGCGATCGCAAAGACCTCAACCCTTGAATTCCTGACGGGCTACATTCTCGAATATTCTCTGTCGGTCGACAACATTTTTATCTTTGTGCTTGTATTCAGCTACTTTGGCATACCGGCAAAGTATAAGCACCGTGTGCTGTTTTACGGCATTTTGGGAGCTCTCGTATTTAGGGCGATATTTATCGCTTTGGGATCGGCATTGATGCAGTTTCACTGGGTTATTTACCTGTTTGGCGGGTTTCTGATAGTCACCGGCGTCAAGATGTTCTTTACGAGCAAGGAAGAGATCGAGCCGGAAAAGAATCTGTTGATCAGGATCTTTCGGAAATTTATGCCGGTCACGAATACGATAGACGGAAAGAGTTTCTTTCTAAAGATTGGAGGTCGTTGGCATGCAACACCGCTTTTCATTGCCTTGCTCTTCTTGGAGGCGACGGACATCATATTCGCGGTTGACAGCGTACCCGCCATATTTGCGGTTACAAATGAGCCGTTCATTGTCTTTACGTCAAATATTTTTGCGATACTCGGCCTTCGGTCATTGTATTTCATGCTTGCCGGCGTGATCGACAAATTCTATTTATTGAAATACGGTCTGGCCTTAGTGTTGGTCTTCGTGGGGCTAAAAATGGTTTGGTTAAATGATCTGTTCGGCGGAAAGTTTCCGATCTCATACTCGCTTGGGTTCATCCTTTCGGTTATCTCCGCGTCGATCATTTTATCGCTCGTCTTCCCGCACCGCAAGGATGTGGTGACGTAGTCGGGGCCGCCTACTACTAGCAATGATAAGGGTTTGTTCGGCGGATTTTTATTATGGCCGCTGAGACGAAACGGGAAATAGAACCGTCCCGGCACTTTGAATTGAATTGGTTCGAATGTCGGTAATTTCTAACTAAAAATGGAGATAAATAAAATGAAAAAAATGATTCTGAGCATGGCAATGTTATTTGCCTTAACAACAATTGGTTTTGGTCAATCGGTTGCTAACTTTAATGTTACCGAAAAAATGGTTTTGGACGCACAAATCGGCTGGTGCAGTGCGTTAGTCCACATTAACGAAACGAAAGAAAAAGGCGGCGATTATAAAATGGTTGCGTCGGATATTATTGACGCCGCTTATAATTATCAAAACGGCGTAGTTCTTTTCAAACCGACGCTAACAACCGGCGATCAGGTGTTTCGAATGGACAAAGAAGGTGCTTTGGCATATTTTGTCGGTGGAAACGCGAAATACGCGGGTGATACGGGATTCGCTCTGAAAGGTTGGAAGAAATGCGAAAGCAAACCACGAGGAATTATTTTGAACGGCGACACGGCTCTTTCGATGGGCAATGTTCACTTTTGGGACAAAGACAGCAAAGAAACCGTTGTTGACAAAACTTGGGGATACAAAATGGATGACAAAGGCAGCATGAGAATTGTTTTGCATCACTCGTCATTGCGGTATAACCTGCCAAACTCGAAGTAAAACAATGAATACGACCGTATCCACAACCGTACCGAGCTTGCTCGAGCGCGTTCGCTTTTTCATCGAGCATCCGTTTTTTGATCGAGCGATCATCGCTCTGATCGTCGCGAACGCGATCACCCTCGGGATCGAAACCTCGCCTGCGATTGTCGCCCGCTTTGGCGGCCTGCTGTATGCGATCGATCGGGCGGTGCTCGGAGTCTTTGTGCTCGAGTTGTTATTGCGCTTTTTTGTATATCGTCGCCGCTACTTCCACGACCCGTGGCGCGTGTTCGATTTCGTGATCGTAGGTATCGCTTTGATGCCCGCGAGCGGTGCGTTCAGCGTCCTGCGCTCCCTGCGTGTGCTGCGTGCAATGCGGCTGATCTCGATGGTTCCCTCGATGCGCGGGGTGGTTAACGCCCTGCTCACGGCATTACCGGGCATGGCGTCGATCATCGGGCTGATGGCGCTCGTGCTGTACGTATCGGCGGTAATGGCTACGAAATTGTTCGGGGCGATCGCGCCGGAGTACTTCGGCAGTCTGGGAGCCTCGCTGTTTACGCTGTTCCAGGTTATGACGGTTGAAGGCTGGCCCGATATTGCGCGCGGCGTGATGGAGCAGTCGCCGTATGCTTGGATCTTTTTCGTCACTTACCTGCTGATCGCGACCTTCATGGTGTTGAACCTGTTTATCGCGGTGGTCGTCAACGCCATGCAGTCGCAGGTAGCCGAGGATCTCAAGGGCGCCGAAGAGGCTCACACCCAGTTGATCCTCGATGAGGTCCGCGCTCTTCGACGCGAGATCGAGGAGCTGCGCGGGCCGCCTAAACCGTGATCTTTTGTTAGGGAAACTTCGGCCAGCATGGTTGGTGGAGTCCAGCCTAACCCATCCTACCTTCACATCATGGTTGAATTGTTTTGAATATGGATTTTTTTTAATGCTATTGCTCTTTTTATTTGAGATGCTAATAATTCCATATTTATAAATTAAGGGTTGCACCTATCACAATACATCGGGTCTTCCGTTGTTTTTTTATTGGGATACATTTCCTCTTTCGGGTAGCAGCATCTTTGACAAGTGTAGACATAGCTTAAAGTTGAACGGGTTTTAAATCCGCATAAGCCGCAAGGCAATCCTTCTTTTCTATCCGTGATTCCAAAACCGGGTGTGTTGCACTGCGGGCAACAGGATCTTATTTTGGCAATTAGTTTCTCTGTTGCTTTTTCAATCACCTTCATTCGGCTTGGGTTATACATTGCCCTCATATCGGTTTCAACAAAGGCAGTTCCATATTTTTCTATAAACTGATGAAAGGTTGTTTTTAGTTTTTCCCAACCGGTAATGCCTTTTACTATTTCAGTAAAATCTTCTTTTGCTTTTCTCACTATTAAACCGTGTGTTGGAAATTTTACCTGTTTGGCAAACTCTTCTAATTCCTTTTCAGTTTTTATTTCATTGCCATTAAAGTTGGTGTCGGTGCTAAGTTCTCTTGCAATAATTTCCAAATCGTTTTTCTTATCAATGAAAAGAAGCATTTCATCATCAGCATGAACAAAGAAAATGGAAGGGTGAGCGCCAAAAGAACCTTCGCTTGCAATGGCTAAATCGCAGTTTCCTTTTTCCATCGCCATCAGACATTTATTTCTTGCAGTGGTAATGGGGTCGTCTTTTCTTTCAACCTCTCCAGTAAAAGTTCCCAGCACATCGGTATCAAAATTTTCAACTACAAAACATTTTACCCCTAATTCCATCTCTAATATTGGGGCAATTGCTTTTTCCTTTTTATGCTTGGTGGCAATTAGTAGTTTTCTACCGCTGAACATTTAGTTTTTACTTTTTTTGATATTTGAGTTTCAATTACCATGTGTCTGCGAGTGTAGCATCAAATCCTAAGGTAAAAGGCTGAAGGGTAACGTAAAGTAACGACAAACTTGTGCTGATCGACGGAGTTTATGACTTGGAAACGGGAGTCGTCAGGTTTCTCGACCAGTTGAATGATTTTGGCTATGGATTTTAACCTTTTGATCGGCAATTTTCTCAATCCACCGATTTTGTTTTTCTTTCTTGGGTTGTTGGCGGTGTTTGTTAAATCGGATTTGGAGATTCCCACGCCAATTCCGAAAATTCTTTCACTTTATCTGCTTTTCGCCATCGGTCTTAAAGGCGGTGTCGGGATCGCGGCGAGCGGTTTGCAAACGCAAATTGTTATAACGCTCGCTGCCGCCACCGTGATGGCTTCGGTGGTTCCGCTTTATGCTTTTTTTGTTTTGCGGCCGAAGCTTTCGGTCGCCGATGCCGCCGCAATTGCCGCCACGTACGGCTCAATTAGCGCCGTAACATTTATCACTGCCGCGGCATTTCTCTAAAAATTAAACATACCTTACGGCGGTTACATGGTAGCGTCGATGGCCCTGATGGAATCTCCGGCGATCATCGTTGCCGTATTGCTTTATCGTCTTCGTTCGACTGACATTAGCGGCGCAACTTTTTCATGGCGCGAATTAGGACGGGACGCATTTTTCAACGGCTCGGTTTTCTTGAATCATGGGCAGTTTGGTGATCGGGGTAATATCGGGCGAAGCAGGTGCGAAAGCCTTGAGACCTTTTTCGTTCGACATTTTCACCGGTGTGTTGGGCTTCTTCCTGCTCGATATGGGGATTGTAACGGCGAAAAAACTGGGCGATTTGAAACGGGCCCGGCCTGGGCTCAACGGCGGGCCGATGTTCAAGCATAGCGAAGCGCCTTTGCAAACAATAAAAGATCTCCCGCGAAAAATTTCGCGCCTCGCATCAATTATTCACGGTTTTTGATCCATCGTTTACCGGACCGAGTATTTCGTTTGCTATTGGATCTCCTCAAGCGCCTTATTTTCGGCTCTTTACCCAACGTTCTATGTTCCACATAGTGGCGGCACAATCTTTGCCAATATCATTTGCGGCTAGTTTCGCGTCTAGCGTAAGGGTCGAATGCCTATGGAATCTTCAACGCCCAGTGGGGCAAACCGAATGCTCGTAATGAACACCCTTGCATTCACCGTTTGCTTTGCCGCGTGGATGCTGAACGGTGTTCTGGTGACATTTTTGACCGTCAATCAGGTTTTTAACTGGAGCGCAACGGAAGTCGGATGGCTTTTGGGAATCCCGGTCTTGACCGGATCAATTTTCCGGCTTCCCGCCGGAATGCTGACCGACAGATTCGGCGGCAAGCCGGTTATGGTCGTGCTCCTCATTATCTGCTCTATTCCGATGTTCCTGCTTTCGCAGGCCGATTCTTATTGGGCCTTCGCACTCTGCAGTTTTGGTTTCGGCTTGGTTGGAGTAAGTTTTTCCATTGGTATTGCGTACACTTCTGTATGGTTTCCAAAAGAGCGTCAGGGGCTTGCGCTCGGCATTTTCGGCGCAGGCAATGCAGGATCGGCGATCACTACCCTGGTTGCACCGTCGCTCCTAAGTCAATTCGCGAACAATGGCACCAATGTCGAGGGTTGGCGGGCCCTGCCGATGATTTACGCCGCCGTGCTTGTGGTGACGGCAGTCGTTTTCTTTTTGGCTACGACCAACAAAAAACCGAAATCAACCGCTAAAACGTTCCGACAGCAGATGAAACCCCTTGCGGACATACGCGTATGGCGCTTCGGTTTGTATTACTTTTTAGTTTTTGGCTGCTTCGTCGCCTTCTCGCAGTGGCTCGTCCCGTATTTCGTCAATGTGTATTACATGCCCCTAGTCACAGCCGGACTACTAGCCGCTTTATTTAGTTTTCCGTCTGGTGTCATTCGAGCTTTGGGTGGTTGGATGAGCGACCTTTTTGGCGGCCGAAAAGTAATGTATTGGGTTCTCGGTTTGTCCGTTCTGCTCTCCGCACTCTTGATCGTCCCGAAAATGGAAATCACTTCGCCCGGGAAAGGCGTCGCGGCCGAGCGCGACGGTGTAGTTACGGCCGTTACCGAGAATTCGATTTCTATCGGGGACAAGATTTATCCGATAAAACCAAGAACAGGGCAAGTGTTAAACCCCGACGCAGAATTGCTCGTTTTTCCCACTAAAGAGGCCTGGCAGGAACCTGCTGTCGAGGTTGGTCAAAGCGTTAAGCGCAAGGAACTCGTCGCAAAAGGGGTGACAAAGATATTCTTTCAAGCAAATGTCTGGATTTTCGCTGTTTTGGTGATGATCCTCGGGATTGTCTGGGGCGTTGGAAAAGCCGCCGTTTATAAACATATTCCCGAATATTTCCCTGAAGAAGTTGGCGTAGTAGGTGGAATGGTTGGCGTTCTGGGCGGACTGGGTGGCTTCTTCAGCCCGATCATTTTTGGCTATTTGCTTGACGGAACCGGACTTTGGACGAGTTCGTGGATGTTTATGCTTTTTCTTTCGGCAGTCTGTTTGATATGGATGCATCTGGTCGTTCAAAAAATGATGCGAACCGAACAGCCCGGTTTGATGAAGAAGATCGAATAGAAACCTGTTAGAGATATTTCTCTAATTTTCAAACAGAAATTATGAATTCACCAACATGGCTTGAAAAATGGACACCGGAAGATGCGGACTTCTGGGAAGCGGGCGGTAAGCGGCGGGCCTGGAGCACTTTAGCTGTAACCACGCTGACTTTGATCGTTTCTTTTGCGACGTGGTTCATGATGAGCGCGATTGTCGTGCGAATGCCGGGAATCGGCTTTACGTTCACCCAGAATCAATTGTTCTGGCTCGCGGCGATGCCCGGATTGGCGGGCGGAACACTCCGCATCATTCACACGTTCCTGCTTCCGGTCTTTGGCACACGCCACATTGTCTCTGTTGCTACCTTGCTCAAATTGATCCCGTGCGTCGGAATCGGTTTGGCGATTATGGATCCGGATACTCCGTACTGGGTATTTATCGTTCTCGCGTTTACCGCCGGATTTGGCGGCGGCGATTTCTCGTCGTACATGCCGTCGACGAGCGTGTTTTTCCCGAAAAGACTGCAAGGAACGGCTCTGGGTATCCAGGCCGGGCTTGGCAACTTTGGCGTCAGCGTTGCCCAGTTCGTTACGCCTTTGATAATTACGTTTGCCATGGTCGGCGGTTCGCAGACGCTGAACAAAATCAATCCGGCTACCAAAGAAGTCGTCGGCAGCAGCAACATCTGGCTGCAAAACGCTGCGTTCATCTATGTCCCGTTTTTGCTTTTATTTGCGGGACTGGCCTGGTTTACGCTTCGCAGCATTCCGATCAAGGCGAGTTTCCGTGAGCAGTTGGATATTTTTAAAGATAAACATACTTGGTTCTGCACAATTACTTATCTGATGACGTTCGGCGGATTTTCCGGTTTAGCGGCGGTTTTTCCGCTATTGATCGGCACCCTTTACGGAAAGTTCCCCAACGCCCCCGATCCGCTTGTTTACGCTTTCTACGGCCCGCTGATTGGTTCTGCGAGCCGCATTTTATTCGGTTTTGTTGCGGATAAGATTGGCGGAGCGATCCTCACCCTCATCTGTGGAGTGGCAATGGTGATCATTACGGCCGCGATGCTGGGGCTCGGGCTTTTTACACCCACATCCGCCGACCAGTTTCCGATGTTCGTCGGTTTAATGCTGACTCTGTTCTTCTTTACCGGAATGGGTAACGCCGGAACTTTTCGCCAGTTCCCGATTATCTTTGGAGCGAATCCGCGACAGGCGGCGGGCGTTATCGGCTGGACGGCGGCGATCGCCGCGTACGGTCCTTTTATCTTTTCGGTCGCCATCGGGGGAATCAGCGCGGCTTATGGCAGCCCTGCCCCCTTCTTTTATGGTTTAACCGTATTTTTTATTTTCGCAACGGCGGTCAATTGGTGGTATTACGCCCGTAAGGGTGCGGAAAGGCCTAGCTAAGAAACTAGGTATTCAAGGTGCGATTTGTCGCGGGCATGTGTTTTTGCGACAGATCTCAACAGTGCATTCCAAGTCCTAATGAGGAATTTATATGTCTAAAATATCTCTAACAAACTTCGCAATTTTTGCTTCTTTGTTTTCAGTTTTTTGTATAACGGCAACTGCTCAGTCCGTCGTTCTGACCAAAACCGATCTCAAAACGGATGCGGCGACGACGCGAATGGACGATGAGACCCAAACACGTGTTAGGCAACTTGAAACGCAAGTTCAAAAAATGCAGGAGCAGATCGATGCTCTGACAAACTTAATAAATCGAACGCCAAAAACCCAAATCGCATCCGGGCAGATTGAAACAGCCCCCGACATTCAAAAAGCGGAAACCGCCAAAATCCAAACGAAACCGAGTGAAACGCTCCCTGCGGCCAACCCGCCGGCACCACAGAAAGCCCTCGGTGTTGATATTGGCTCCGCCCGTCTAACGCCCTACGGAACAATTTACTTCAACGCTTTCAGGAACAATGGCGGGACGAATAATGCGGACGCCCCACTCTTTGCGACACCGACGGGAAATAGTAATGTCGGGGCAAGCGTCAGACAGACAAGACTGGGATTAAAACTCGAGGGGGCTAAAGTTGGAACTGCAAGACTTAGTGCGATTCTCGAAGCTGATTTCTTCGGTGGATTTCCTTCGGTTGGCATTGGCGAAAATTTCGGCATTGTCCGATTGAGATTGGCAAATGCTCGACTTGACTGGGAGAAAACTTCAATCACGGTCGGTCAGGACTGGATGGTTTTTGCGCCCGCTAATCCGACATCGCTGGCGGCGGCCGCGATTCCGCAAATGGCGGCGTCCGGTAACAACTGGGCGCGTCTTCCGCAAATCAAAATCGAAAGAAAGCTGAATGATAACTTCACGTGGACCGGAGCAATCCTCGCCCCGCAAACCGGAGATTTTTCGACAAACGCGGCATTCTTCTTACAGCCGACTAGCGGCGCCAGCTCAACCGTCCCGTTTTTTCAAAGCCGCATTGCATTTGCCGATACAAATTGGCTGGGTACGCGAAAAGGCGGGAGCGTCGGACTCTCGGCCCATTACGGACGCTCGCGCGTTTTTACCGGAGCGACGGCGAATATCAAAAACGATATTGATTCCGTAGGCATTGCGCTTGACTGGAACTTTCCGCTCGCGCAAAGATTGAGTTTATTCGGCGAAGCGTTCTTCGGCCGAAACCTGGGAGGCTTCCAGGCCGGAGTTTTTCAAAACTACAATAACGATTTCGCTTATCGAAACGGCACAACGCTGCTCGCGGGGGGCGTACGGTCGATCGGCACTCGTGGCGGCTGGGCCCAGTTAGGTTTTACTCCCGATGTTTTGCAAGACCGTCTGTCGCTATACAGCTCAATCGGAATAGACGACCCGCGCGACGAAGATTTGATCAGCCGCACCCCGCGAGATTTTCGAAGGCAAAACCTCGCTTTTGCCTTTAATCTGATTTACAAATTTACCCCACAGTTCCAGTTTGGCGGAGAATTTCGTCTTATACAGACACTGTATCTGATTACCGGTAGGCGAACTGCCAATCATATAAATCTCAGCGCGGCATACAGTTTCTAGTCAACGTCTAAGCGAGCAGGCAAACTATGGCTGACGTGTCGCGCAAAGTACCACATGACGGACATTAACGGATTTATTCTGGTTGGTGGTCAGAGCAGCCGAATGCGACGTAACAAGGCTCTTTTGCGTTTGGGCAACACGACATTCGTAGAACGAGCAGCATCCGCTCTGGGTGCGGTTGCGGGTGGAGATATTGGCATCGTGGGCGAGCTAGGTGGCCGGTATTCCGCTCCCTTAGCCGTCGCTGACCAGCCCGGCCGAACTCTCCGCCAAATACCAGACATCGTCATTCGGCATGAAATCCGTAAAAACAAGGCTGGGAGCGGTGCGTTGGTTGGTCTTTATACCGCGTTGGCAGATGCGACGACACCCTGGATCGTCGTACTTGCCTGCGATCTGCCGTTTGTGACCGAAGATCTAATGACCCGACTTGCCGGCTATTGCTCGAATGAGTTTGAAGCGATTGTGCCCGAACAGCAGGATGCGAAGCCGCAGCCGTTGTGTGCATTCTATGCGCGCGAGAAATGTCTCCCTGTTGTCGAGGCAATGATCAAAAACGGCGATTTGAAAATGCAAAGGCTCCTATCCCGCATCAACACCCGGTTCGTTGGATTCGCCGAGATCGTCGATCTTGATAGTTCGAGTGATTTTTTCCTAAACGTCAATACTTCCGAAGACTACGAAACAGCCCTCAAGATAGCGGCTGGCTAGGCCGATGCGGCAAATGCTTTTGCATACACGTCGTGTATAATTGCAGGGTGGGCTGAGGCCGCCGTCTGTAGAGTCGGCCGGAAAAAGTAGATAAACCACTCACCCATCTTCCGCTCTTCGGCCCAACTCGCAAAGCCTCGTCGAGCAAACATGTCTCGCAGTGGGATCGGGTCGAATGGGGTGCCGCAAAAGCAATAACTCGCCCGGCCGCTTTAGACTTACCAATCCTCTAGCGATCGCGGGCATTGGGTCGCGCTTTTCGTCTGCCTGCCGCATCAAATCAACGAACACGACGTTTGCGTCAGTATCGTTAACCCTTGCGATTTCGACCGGCTTGACCGGTAAGTTCCTGTCCACATATTGAAAATCATCCCGGCCTCTCAGCAATAGCTCTTCTGAGAGCTTGGCCTCGTTTTCCCCAATAGCGAGGTTTAATACATACAGCATTTCAGTGAGCGGAACCCGGGCGATCCGGGCTGCCTGTGAAACCGATACCCTCCCGGCCATGGCACGACGCAACTTCGGATATCGCAGACGCTCAAATTCCGGCGCCAGCCACATCAGAGTCGTGATCATTTTCTCTTCATCAATCGCGAGAACTTCTTTTATTTTTGCATCACCGGTAATTTTCATTCTTTTGGCCGCCTAACCTAAGGCTTTATCTAGTGTGACACCCACCGCGTTCGTATGATGTGACTCAAGTCACCCGCTTTATTTATTGTGGTTTTCATCCACGCACGTTAAGATTTCGCTAATGCCGGAAGACAAAATATCAATTTTGAAGGAAACGGAACTATTTCGAGATTTAGACGAAGCCGTTCTGGAAGTTTTGGCGAAGCATTCGGTCGCAAAGCGTCTGCAGCGAAACGAAATATTGTTTTTGGCCGGCGAGTCGACCAAGGGGCTATATGTGATTTCATCGGGATCGGTGCGGGCTTTTCGGACAGGCACCGACGGACGCGAGCAGGTCATTCATGTAGAACGGGCTGTCACAACCATTGCCGAGGTCCCGGTTTTTGACCATGGAAATTACCCTTCGACTGTTGCGGCGGAAGAAGCTACAACCCTATATTTTCTCAGTAAACAGAGCGTCCTTAAAACCGCGATTGAACATCCCCAACTCGCGCTCGCCGCGGCCAGATTGATCGCCTCACGCCTGCGCAGATGCGCCGAGCTTGTTGAGGGTCTTTCGCTCCGAGAAGTTGGTCAAAGATTGGCTAGGTTGTTGCTTGAAGAGGCTCGGAATGCCGGTATCGGCACCGATAAGGGTACAAGAATCAAACTGCGCCCTACCCATAGTCAGCTTGCCGCGAGGATCGGCACGGTTCGCGAGGTAGTGACACGAACGCTGGTCCGCCTCCAGGAACAGGGCCTCATCGTCCACGAGGGAAAGAACATACTGATTCCGGACATGAATATCGTTGCGGCGTACGCAGAAACGGGCAAGGACTGAGATGTTTATGCTCAGAGGTCAATAGTTACTCGAATCATATTTCGTAATTTTGCACCTTGTTTCTAGGCTCGCTGAGTGAGAGATACGTGCGAGCCGCACACGATTACGTGGGGCTAGTAACTCCGTTCCTTTGCGACGTGTTGTAAACACGAATATGAAAAGTTGGTCCACGAAGACCGATAGGCGGTAGGACAGCGTTGGTTCAGTGACGCTGCACTTATATTTCATGAAAATCTTTAATTGGATATGATGATTCGGTGTGCTCTGATACGGCCCTTGATGAATTTTGCTTGTCCTGTTGGCAAGCGAAGCAGACCCGTCACCCCGTCACCTGGCTCGGCGGCGATCAATACCGTGCCGTGCGTTGAGACGACCTCTTTCGGTATAGGCGGTGCCTCCCGAAAGATCTCGATTCCAATCCATCTGAGAGTCGGACCCGATAGCGAGCATTCGGCTGATCGTTCAATTCAAGGACGGAAAAACGGTCGAGCGGGCTATGAATGAGGTTACAAAATTCAGCGTCGATAAAGGCGTTTTGACCGTGACGGCGACAGATGGGAGCACCGTTAAATATTCAATGCTCGCAGTCGCTAAAGTGACGATAGAATAGCCGCTAAGCGTAGCTATGCAAACCCTTGAGCAGGTAGCTCACGCCGAGATAGGTAAAGATAACAAGCATAAATCCGACTATCGCAAAATAAGCAGAGCTTCGTCCCTTCCAGCCGCGCGCAATACGCGTATGCAGAAACGCAGCATACGTCA
>JBJXHF010000079.1:0-54629 GCA_046160805.1 Pyrinomonadaceae bacterium | reverse complement strand
CCCGAACGGCACATGGTCACTCTATGTCAGAGACGACCTCGGCATCGACCTCGGCTCGATCAGCGGAGGCTGGACGATCCGTATCACAACAACAGCCTGCGGCGGCACGGCAACTCCGACCAACACGCCGACGACCACACCGTCGCCATTCTCGCCGACGCCAACCTCAACATTTACGGCTACCGCGACCGGATCACCATCCTGCACACCGGCGGGAACTCCGCAAGTGTTGTATGACCAGACGAACAACGCCGGAACGAACGCAACGAATTCTCAGGACTTCGAAGCGGCGAACGATACGTTCGACAATCGTGGGGCTGACGACTTCGTCGTGCCCGCGGGACAGACGTGGACGGTTCAGAGAGTTGTTGCAGGCGGCCAGTACTTCAATGGTGCGGGTCCGGCGGCAACGTTCAATGTGACGTTCCTCTCGAATTCAGGCAGCTTGCCGGGAACCGCAGTTCCGGGCGGGACATTCACCGGAGCGACATACACGAACGCTGCGGGAGTGTTTACGATCACCCTGCCGGGAAGCGTCACTCTGACAGCCGGAACCTACTGGGTATCGGTTCAGGCGAGGATGGACTTCACGCCTGCCGGACAGTGGGGATGGAACGACAGGACGACGACGACGAACTCACCGGCGGCATGGCAGAATCCGGGCGGCGGATTCCAACCGCCTCTATGTATCGCATGGGGAGCTCGCGGAGCGACGTGTAATATCGATCCGGCTGCACCCGACCAGATATTCCAGATAGTTGGAGTAACCGGCACGGGCGGATGTCCGTCAGGGACACCGACTTTCACTGCGACGGGATCACCATCGTTCACCCCGACTTTCACGGCAACGGCAACAGCGACAGCGACGCCGACGGGTGGACCAACGTGCCCGCCTTCGAGCTTCTCAAACACGGCAGCGATCACGATCAACGACAACGCGGCGGGAGCGCCGTATCCGTCGAACATCGCGGTTACGGGATTGACGGGAACTGTTACAAAGGTAACGGTTGATCTGACGGGCGTGAGCCACACGTTCCCGGATGACGTTGACGTAATGCTTGTAGGCCCGGGCGGACAGAACACTCTGCTTATGTCCGACGCGGGCGGAGGCCTCGACGTAGTTGGCGTCAACCTGACGTTCGACGACGCCGCAGCAGCGACGCTGCCCGACGCGACGCAGATCGCATCTGGTACATTCAGGCCGTCGAACTTCGACACGACAACTGATGTATTCCCGGCTCCGGCACCGCCGGCGGGAGCGACAGTTGCGTTGTCGGTATTCAACGGCTCGAGCCCGAACGGAACTTGGTCGTTGTATGTGAGAGACGACTTGGGAATCGACCTCGGCTCGATCAGCGGCGGATGGACAGTGCGTATCACCACGACCGGCTGCGGTCCGACAGGAACGTCAACGAACACGCCGACTTTCACACCGACTAACTCGGCAACTCCGACTGCAACATTCACGGGCACGCCGCCACCGGCGTCCGTCCAGTTCAGCTCGGCTACCTATAACGAGGATGAATCGCAGACGGCTGTGATAACTGTCAACCGCACGGGCAATTCGTCGGGCACGACGACGGTGAATTTCGCAACGTCGAACGGCACGGCGACCGGTGGTGCAACCTGCGCGGGAAGCGTTGACTACATCAGCGTCGCTCAGGCGGTTACGTTTAATCCGGGTGTTACCACGCAAACGGTTAACGTGACCATCTGCCCCGATGCGTTGCCGCAACCGCCCGAAGGGCCGGAGACGGTTAATCTGACACTGACCGGTGCGAGCGTAGGCTCGCCCGCAACGGCTGTGTTGACAATCAACGACACTGCAAACTTGTTCCGCAACGGCACTGCTATCTGTACGACACTCGGACAGCCTGCTTCGCCGTACCCGTCAACGATAACGGTTGCGGGCGGGCCGATACAGATCGGCAACATGCGTGTGACGTTCTACGACATAATCAGCCAGTTCCCGGATCACCTGGATGTACTGTTGGTGAGTCCGACGGGACGGCAGATGATTATCCAGTCTGATGCCGGAGGCCTTGTCGATCTGGTGACGCCGGTGACGCTGACGTTCAGCGATTCTGCGGGTCAGGTACTACCGGATTCGGCACCGCTCTCGACCGGAATATTCGAACCGACGTCGTGGCAGGCCGGACAGGCAAGCTTCCCGGCACCGGCACCGCCGGCTCCTTATAACGAGCCCGGCAGCACCGTCGGCGGCACTCCGTCGCTGGCGAGCGTGTTCGGTTTGTCGAATGCGAACGGCGTTTGGAGCCTGTATGTGCGTGACGACGCGGGGCTATTCGCTCCGGCCAACATCACGGGCTGCCTGAACGGTGGCTGGGGACTCGAATTCCTGGCCGGCACCGCCGCTCAGGCTTCGATCTCGGGTCGCGTGTTGACGGCCAACGGTCAGGGCATTCGCAATGCCAGGATCGTCGTAACCGGCAACTCGCTCGTTGAGCCGCTCGTGGTCACAACGGGATCGATGGGCTACTACACGCTCGACGGCCTGCAGACCGGCCAGACGTATGTTGTAACGGTCAATTCACAACGTTACACATTCAACACGCCGAGCCGCGTGATCAGCCTCGTCGACAACGTCGCCGATGCCGACTTCGTGGCTGACCCGCAGGAATAAGCGGAAGCTAGACACTCAGCCCCGCTTTTGAATAATTAGCGGGCATACAACGGCACGAGCAGGTTACGAGCCTGCTCGTGCTTTTTCTTTTTAGAATCGACGCCTTTGTCATTGTGCGATCATTTTGAAAAAATACTTATTAGACAACATGTCAATTTACGAAAATCTGCAACCAATCGATCTGAACGAGATCGAAACTTATGAACTGGCCTCGCGGCCAAGCAAAGTGACGATCAAGGATTTTGCACGTTTTGCGACAGAGACGGATTCGCTGCGCGATTTCCTAAACAAATTGCCAAACATTCTTGCCGTGCAGAGCCTGCGTGCCGTCGCGGAGCAAATACGCCGGGCGCGCGATCTCGGCAAACCGATAATTTGGGGCATCGGCGGGCACGTGGTGAAAACGGGCGTTTCGCCGTTGATCATCGACTTAATGCGTCGAGGATTTGTTACGGCCATTGCGTCGAACGGCTCGGTTCTTGTTCACGACGCCGAGATCGCGCTCGTAGGGTTTACGAGCGAGGATGTTGACGCCACGCTTGGCAAAGGCGATTTTGGAGCGGCCAAAGAAACCGGAGAATTGCTGAATTCAGCCGCAAAAGCCGCACATCGCGACTCGCTGGGTTTGGGCGAGGCGATGGGAAGGGCACTCACGGCTCTCGATCCGCCAAATGCCGAGTGGTCGCTCATCTGCCAGGCTTACGAGCGAAAGGTTCCATTCACGGCGCATCTCACGATAGGCGCCGACATCGGGCATTTTCACGCGTCGTGCGACGGCGCGGCGCTCGGGGCGGCGAGCCATTTGGATTTCAGGCTGTTCTGCTCGACGGTGAGGGAAATGAACGGCGGAGGCGTTTACCTGAATTTCGGTTCGGCTGTCGTCATGCCCGAGATATTTTTGAAGGCCGTCACGGTCGTCAGAAATCTTGGGCACGAGATGCAGGACATCACGACGGCAAATTTTGATTTCGTCCAAAGATACCGTCCAATGACAAACGTCGTACATCGCCCCACGGCACACGGAGCCGGACGCGGCTATTCGATCACCGGCCATCACGAGCTTACTCTTCCATTGCTAGCCGCGCAGATCATCTGTAGTTAAAATTTCAATGAAAAAAAAGTCTGTTGTCGTTTGACATAATCATTGCCTCTGAGTATTCTTAATGAAAACGAATTTCAATTTCATCAAAATATATGGTGCTTCAAAAATTGAATAGACATGAGAGCGGAGTCAAAACAGAACTTGAAATGTGGTTCTGCGAGGGTTGTTCTAGTCTTCACATGCGGGCAGAAATGTACTGATGACTTTTGAAGCGGAGGAATTCGCCAGTTTTATGAACCGGACGGTGGATTGTTATTCGACGAGCGTTCCACTCGGCGAAGCGGGGTATGTCCATTAAAAAAAAACTATGATAATGAAAAAGCTGAAAGAGGCAACAAGCAAGCAGCATGAGGAACTCGAAGACACGGTTGACATTATGAACCGCATGTTTTCGCGCGAAGATTACAGAAATCTGCTCGAAAAATTCAGGAGATTTTATGCGGCAATAGAACCTAAAATTGCCGCGGTGGATCTTGAACGATTCGGGATGGATTTTGAAAAACGCCGGAAGACGGCGCTTTTGGAAAATGATCTGAAAAGTCTGGACGATAGCCAAAACGCAGATCACAATGCGTCGGAATTTATTGATTTGCCGAATTTAAGCACGCCGTCGCGCGCCTTTGGAAGCTTGTATGTGCTTGAGGGAGCAACATTGGGCGGACAGGTGATCACGCGACACTTGAAGCAGCACCTCGACATCACACCCGAAAACGGCGGCATGTTTTTTAATAGCTATGGCGCCGAGGTTGGCCCGATGTGGAAGTCCTTCGCCGAAACGATTACAAGATTCGCCGAGGAGACAGACGATGACGACTCTATAGTTGAAGCTGCCAGGGAAACCTTCGACAGCTTTCGTCGATGTATGCTGGAGAATAAGGCCGCTGCATTATAAAGGCAAAAAAACGCGGACCGCGTCAATTTACATAACGCATTTTTTCAAATACCATTAAAGTTTACTCAAATCCGAAATTCTGCCTCAGATTTTGTCTGCAAAACTGGGCTATAACTTTGTTAGCAATATGAAACACATAAATATATTTTCAACAGCCGTTTTTGTGCTGATCTTCGCTATTGTGTCGCCGCTCGCTGTATCTGCTCAGGCGGCGCTGCCGCTCGATATCGTGGTCAAAGACACGAACGGCGACGCGGTCGCGGGTGCAAGCGTCGCTTTTACGGTTGGGGGCAAAACGGTGAGCAATGCCGCGACCGATTCGTCGGGAAAGGTGAGGTTCGGCGACTTGGCTGAAGGCACATATCGTGTCAGGGTCGAGGCTACGGGATTTCCAGCCATCTTGCGCGACATTACATTAAACGGAAGCAGCTCTCGCGAAACTGAGATCGTGCTGCAGGCCGGCTTGATCTCGGAAAACGTCACGGTAACGGCAACACGAACGCAGATTACGTCGGATGAAACGGCGGTGCCTGTCAGCCTGATCGGCCGCGAGGAAATCGAACGTAAGGCGGTGAACACTATCGGCGATGTCTTTCGCACTTTGCCCGGCACTTCGACCGTCAACGAGGGCGCATTTCAGGTGCGGCCGCGCATTCGCGGGCTCGACAGTAATCGTGTTCTTATATTGGTGGATGGCGAACGTCTCAACAATGGCCGAACTTCAACCGCTCAATCGGGCATCGAAACAGGCTTGGTCGAAACGTCACAGATCGAGAGTTTAGAAGTCGTGCGCGGAAGCGGCTCGGTGCTCTACGGTACGGACGCTCTCGGCGGCACGATAAATATAATTTCACGCGACACGCCGCCTCGACGCGACGGCGGAATGCGGTTCGGCGCAGTGCTTAACACATTTTACAGCTCGAATGAAAAAGGCCGCCGGGCAAATCTTGGCCTGAACGGATCAGGCAAATATATCGCTTTTCGCGTAGCCCAGTCGCTTGAGCGTTTTGAAAATTATTTTACCGGCGAACCGAACAGCGAGTTTTTAAATGCTCTTCAGGATCCAAGCTTCGGCTTTGGAATCACAAACGAAGGCGAGGCTCTCAATTCTGCATCGCACGCTGGGAATTCGCAGGCGACTTTGAGATTTTTTCTCAGCGATAAGAAAACGATGCGTTTCAATTACGAGCGCCGCCGCGGAGCCAATGTCGGCTCGCCCGGGCTTGTCGGTGCTTTTAACGCATTCTTTCCGTTCTCCAACCGCGACAAGTTTAACGGGCGCTACGACGCGGTTGCATTAACCAAAAATCTGCAGCGTCTTTCGTTGAGCGGTTATTATCAAACGCAGCACCGCAACTTTACAAACATTGTGACCGTCTCGCCCGTGCCGCCGTTCTTTCCCGGCCTCTACCAGATCAGCGAAACGGTGACCGATACGAGAACGAAAGGCCTCGATTTTCAAACCGATTGGACATTCGGCAGCCGCAATCGCCTGACAGCCGGCGCGAGCTTTTTCCGTGACGACAATAACGACCGCCGTCTCGTCATTGCATCGTCGACTCCGACCTCGGTCAACCGACGGATCACAACCACCAAGAGCGTGCCCGACGCCAGCCTGGAGAATATTGCGGCCTTTGCCCAGCATGAATTTCGTGCGACGAACCGGTTCCGACTTGTGGGAGGCTTCAGGATCGATAACTTCAAGACCGGTTCGCAGCCGACGATCGGGTTTGCTCTGCCGCCGCTTAAAGCGAGTGATATTGAAGACCTTCAAATAGGAAGACTTGCTTTGGGTTCAGGCCAGTCACGCACTTCGGTAACAGGTGATTTCGGAGCGATTGTTAACTTGACACGCGACGTAAATCTGTCGGCTCGCGTTGGAAAATCATTTCGAACACCAAATATTTTCGAGTTGTTCTTTACCGACCGAGGCTCGATAAGCAGTATCTTTATCGTCGGAAATCCGACATTAAAACCCGAAACCGGAACAAATTTTGACACCAGCATTAAGGTGCGCAAAACGCGCTTTATTACTTCGGCGACGTATTTTAGGAACTCTTATCGCGATTTTCTGAATACCGAAGCCGCGCGAGACCGGAACACTCAGTTTATATTTCTCTTACAACCACCCGGTACGCCGCCGGGGACGCCGCGCACGCAAGTGTATCGAACGGTGAACGTCGACCGCGCTCGCATCCAGGGATTTGAAGCGGAATTCGAGGTTCCGGTGAAAATCAGTCTCGGATACCTGACGCCGAACGGGAATTTTAGTTATCTGCGCGGAGACAATCTCGACGCTCAGGAGCCGTTGGATATCATCAGCCCGTATCGAACAAACATCGGCGTTCGATGGAACAATTATGGCAAGGCTTATTTCTTCGATTATTATGCCAGGATCGTCGCCACCCAGAAGCGCCTTTCCCGCGACTTCCTGCTCCCTGTGAATCAGGGCGGCAACGGTGGCACCGAAAAAGGCTTTACAACACACAACGTGAGCGGCGGTTATTATTTCAGACGCGAGCGTTACAATTTTAATGTAAATCTCGGCGTCTCAAACCTGGCCGACCGTGCTTACAGCGAGCAGTTCGTTTTCGCTCCCGCACGCGGGCGTTCGTTTACGATCGGAACAACGTGGGAAATAAGATAGCTCATTGTAAATTGTTAATTGAATAATTGTTAATTGGAAATGAGCTTCCAATTTACAATCCTCGTTCAGACAAGGGTTAAAAAAGAGAGGCTGTCATTTTTGACAGCCTCTTTTTTTATTTGTGTTGAAATTAAGTTATTTCTCTCTCGCAGCGACAAAGGGAATAGCTCCGAATGCCGGGTTTGTGAATGTTCCGGTCATCTTGTGGCCGTCAACGGAGCCTTCCATTTTGAACTCCATCGGCTGTCCCTGAATGTTAGCGTGCAGCGTTCCCCAAAAAGATTTGCCGCTCACTTTGCCGCCATCAATCGTGCAGTTGCCAAGCATGTCGCTTGAGGCGGTGCCGCCAAGCTTGGCTCCGTCTTGTTTTAGATCAAGAGCTACCTTCATAACCTGGCCGCCGTGATCGACCGTCAACGCCCATTTGCCGCTAAGATCGGCTGCCGGTGCGGCGGACATATCGGCGCTCTTTTCGAGCACTACGGTTTTAGGATCGACCGTGATCTCGCCGAGGCGTTTCGTGACATCTGGCGTCATTGACTCCTGGTAACGGCCGCGAAGATATTGCGCCAAAAACTTCTCGCCGGTAGCGTACAAGGCCATATTATTGACCGGGCGAGCAAAACCGTGTCCCTCATCGTCAGCCAGCAGATACTGCACCGGATAGTTTCGGTCGCGAAGAGCGATCACCATCTGGTCGGACTCGCGTTTTTTCACACGCGGATCGTTTGCACCCTGAACGATCATCAGCGGTGTTTTAATTTTATCGACATGGAACAGCGGCGACTGCCGTTTAATCTGTGCCGCTCCCTCAGGCGTATTCGGGTCGCCCATTCGCTTATGAAAAGTCACGCGGCCTGCTTCCCAATATGGCGGAATAGATTCGAGCAATGTTTTCAGGCTTGACGGAGCAACTATCGCGACTGCCGCTGCGTAAAGATCCGGCGTAAACGTTACGCCCGCAAGCGTTGCATAGCCTCCGTAGCTGCCGCCCATTATGCCGACACGCGTGGGATCGGCCACGCCGCTGTCAACGAGGTGCTTGACGCCCCAGGTGATGTCGTCCTGCATTTTGTCGCCCCATTGCAGGTTGCCAGCGTCCAGATATTTCTTGCCAAAGCCGGTCGAGCCTCTGAAATTTGGTTGAAGCACTGCGTAGCCACGGTTCGCGAGAAATTGTGCGAGTGAATTATAACCCCAACCGTCGCGTGCCCAAGGCCCGCCATGCGGAACGACAATAAGCGGCAGATTCTTTTCAGACAAACCCTTCGGCAGCGTCAAATACGCCGGAATTTCCAGGCCGTCGGAAGATTTATATCGAACGGGTTTCATCGGTGAGAGCGACTCACGCGGAATCCTTTCGCGCACAGTGTAAACTTTAGAAAGCTTCTTCGATTTACGGTCAAACAGCCAGATCGTGCCCGGGTCAACATCGCTGTAGGTTGAGATCATGAATTTGCTCTCGTCCTTTGTGCTCGAATTGAAACTGATCTCCCGGTCGCCGACCTGTTTTTTTATAAGGTTATAATCTTTCTCGAAGCTCTTGTCCTTCCAATAGATACGCGTCTTGTCATCCTGATAAGCCGTCGCGATGATCTGCTTGGTCACATTTGAAAATGTTGCATTTCCAAAATCAACGCGTTTCATCGGATCCTGCTCGACAAACTGCTCCTTGCCGGTTTCCGGATCGAGCAAGACCAACTGCGTAAGATCGCGGTCGCCTTTGTTCGTCTCAAAATAAACAAGCTTGTTGTCCTTGTCGAACTGCACCGGCCCGCATCCTTCAAAAATTCCGCAGGTGTAAATAACCGAAAACTTATCGCCGTCCACCTTTAACACTTCCGTCGTGCCGTCCGCAGGCGAACGCAAAGCCATCCGCAATTTGCCCGCGTTGTCGAAAACCCAGCTTACCAGACGGTCTTTATTCTCACGCAGAAGCGTTTTCGTGCCGGTCGAAATCTGGACCTTATAAAGATCGTGCCACGCTTTGTCGCGGTCGTTTAATCCAATGTAAATTGTGTCAGGATCGGATTCAGGAACGTCATAAATATACGTGCGGACGCCCTTGGCGTTGGTCAAGTTGGTCGGCGCCGGAACTTCAGAGCCGGCTGCCGGAGCAGCGGCGGGATCGACGGCAAACACATTGAAATTCTCGTCACCGTCATTGTCCTTTGTGAAAAGGATATACTTGCTGTCCCAACTCCAGAAATAGCCCATGATCGGGCGTTTCTTTTCCGCGGTCAACGGTCGTGCCTTATCAAAAGGCTCGTCAACGCCCTTGACCCAGACGTTCCGCACGTTGTTTAACGGCTTGATAAACGAGATATATTTGCCGTCACGCGAGATCTGGGCGCCGGCGTATTCCGGGTTGTCAAAGAAAATCGCCCGGTCGATCAAGTCCGGCTGCTGAGCCGCCGCCGAACAAACAAATAACGATAGAATTAACGTTGATAAGATCAGTAGATTTTTCATAATTTTTAGTTTATCGAACTTTTTGTTTACTACGCGGATCCCCCGGCAAAGGTTCAGAAAAAATCCTGCCAGGTTTGAGAATTCCACGTCTGTTTACGAAACTTGCTCTCGCTCCAAAATCCTTTTGTCAGCTCGATCTCAGGCTCCGCATGATTTGGCATCAAAACCGTAACAACATCAAACCGATATTTCATATCCCAAACTCTAAATGCCCGCCGGTAAAACTTCGCCGTTCGCGTGATCTGCCGCTGTTTTCGCAGATCGACATTTGTGATAATCGGCGTAAATTCATCCGAACGCCGCGTCTTAACCTCAACAAAACAAAGCGTTTCGCCGTCCAAAGCGACCAAATCGATCTCGCCCGTAACCTGCACGCCCTTGCTGTTACGCCCAACGGGCGCCTTGAAATTCGCGACAACAAGACGGTACCCATTTTGGATCAGAAAGTCTGCGGCAAGCGCTTCACCATGTTCGCCGAGACTCGGAGTCGCTTTTAGAGGTGTCTTGCTGATAGAAAGTATATGATCCATCGTTCATCTTGGCTAAAAAGCCGGTTCCTCATAAATTCCGTAAACGTCGCGTAAAGCAACACAAATTTCTTCGACAGTTGCGTATGCCGCAACTGATTCAATGATCGCGGGCATTGTGGTTTCGTTTGATCGCGCAGCTTTCTTTAGCTTTTCGAGCGAATTAGAAACGTCGCCGTTATCACGAGATGATTTGACCTGAGCCATGCGTTCGAGCTGATGAGCACGAACCGTTTCGTCGATCTGCAAGATGTCGGTTTTGTGAATCTCTTGGTTCATTGCGTATTTGTTGACGCCGACTATTGTTTGTTCGCCGCGTTCGACGGCTTTTTGATATTGGTATGCAGATTCCTGTATCTCACGTTGCGGAAAACCGGCCTCCACCGCCTCGACCATGCCGCCGAAACCGTCAATTTTGTCAAAATAATCAAAACACCCGTCAATCATTTTTTGCGTCAGAGATTCAATATAGTAACTGCCGCCCAGCGGATCGACCGTGTTTGCAACGCCAGTTTCCTCGGCGATGATCTGTTGGGTACGCAAGGCTATCAAAGCCGCTTCGTCGGTTGGCAAAGCAAGGGCTTCGTCATATGAGTCAGTATGCAAAGATTGAGTGCCGCCGAGTACGCCGGCAAGCGCTTGTATCGCTACTCGTGCAATATTGTTGAGCGGCTGCTGAACTGTCAGCGAAACGCCAGCCGTTTGCGTATGAAAACGCATCTGCATCGTTCGCGGATTTTTCGCATTGAAGCGTTCCTTCATCGTCCGAGCCCACACAACGCGGGCGGCACGGTATTTTGCTATTTCTTCAAAAAAATCGTTGTGTGCATTAAAGAAGAACGAAAGTCGCGGAACAAAATCATCCACGTCCATACCTCGATCAACGCCGTATTGAACATACTCGACGCCGTCTCGCAAAGTGAATGCCAATTCCTGCAATGCAGTCGCGCCGGCCTCGCGAATATGATATCCGCTGACGGAAATAGGATTGTATTTCGGGACGTGTTTGGTGGTGTATTCGAACGTATCGATCACGAGCTTCATTGCAGGCTTGATCGGATAGATCCATTCTTTTTGGGCTATATATTCTTTCAGAATATCGTTTTGCAGAGTGCCTGAAATCTTTTTGAAATCAGCTTTTTGTTTTTCTGCGACGACGAGATACATTGCCAAAAAAATCGGAGCCGGCGCATTTATTGTCTGCGAAACCGTAACCTGGTCGAGCGGAATGCCGTCAAACAATACTTCAAAATCCGCCAGCGACGAAACAGCAACTCCACACTTCCCAACCTCGCCTTCGCTCAAAGGCGAATCGCAATCAAGCCCCATCAGCGCTGGCAGATCGTAGGCGACTGACAATCCCGTTTGCCCGTGTTCGAGCAAATATTTGAAACGTGCATTCGTATTTTCAGGCGACGAAAACCCTGCAAACTGCCGCATCGTCCACAGTTTGCCCCGATAGCCTGTAGGATGGATTCCACGTTTGTAAGGGAACTCGCCGGGAAATCCGATCTCGCTGATATCTTCGGTTTCGGCATCAGTATAAAGGCGTTCGACCGGTTCGAGGCTTACGCCCTCGAATGAAGACTTTCTCTCCGGCGTCTTTTCGAGAACCTTTGCGAGTGTTTCGTCTTCCCAGCGTTCGGTTTCGGCCTGTGCCTTGGTCGTCGCTCTTTTCGTTTCGGTTGTATCCATGAATTTGTCTAGTTATATCGGCTATTATCAAAATTGCAAACACTCAAGTATCTGCATACAATGAGCTAATGATGATTCTCAGGACAGTTGTTATTTTAACACTGTTTTCGTATTTAATGGCGTTTTCCGGGTGCGTCGGCGGGGACAAAAACGCAAATTCGGCCACTGGACCGCAAAATTCTGCTCAAGAAAATGTAAATTCCGCAAGAAGTAATATTGAAGAGCTCGGAATGCTCGTAAACATACCTTATGACACGGAAGACATTGTCTGGAAGGAAACTCCTGATCGCAAACAATTGATCGCGGTCATGCGTTTCTCGAACGAAGACGCCGACAAGATCGTCGCCGAAGCTGCGACTCACCAAACACCGCAACCTGTAAAACTGTCTTCCGAAACATGGTTTCCCGCTGAGCTGATCGCGCAGAGCGAAATGAGCGGCGACGACAGCATTAACGGCCTTGCATATTCGCCCGACAGATTTGCTCAAGAGCCTTACTCCAACGGCCGCATCGTTCGTGTCGAAGGAACCAACTATTTCCTTTTGGAACTTTCGGCCAAATAACCGATTTCATGTTAGCATCGATATTGTCCAACTTGTTCGATGCGGTTTCCTGATCCCATAAGATCCATTTTGCTGATTTCTATACTGGCATCGTTTGCTTTTTCGCAGCAGACGAATCCGGTCGAGCGCCAGGTTTCGAATCCGATCACAGACACGCCGAACATCAATCCGATCTCAAATGAACAGAATCTCGCCCCGAAGCTCAAGAAAAAATCGGATGTCGAACAAGAAGGCGGCGACGGAGAGGTCGTGGTTTATTCCGACAGGCAAACCGTCGAAGGCGAAAAGGGAAATCGCATAGTAACCCACACAGGCAATGTCGATGTCCGCTACGGCATATATCGAATGCAGGCCGACCGCATAGCGATTTACGAGGCGGAAAATAAGATCGTCGCAACCGGAAGCGTAATTTTTGATCAAGGTTCAGATCAACGTATCACTGGAGCGAAGGCGGTTTGGAATTACAAGACTAAGCTTGGTGTTTTTGAAGACTCAACGGGATTCACCAATCAGACAAACGACGGAACAATTATTTATTTTACCGCCGAGCGGGTTGAGCGAGTGTCATTAAACGAGATCGTCGTCACAAAAGGGATGTTCACCGCGTGCGAAGAGGCGACGCCAAAATGGAGCTTCACCGCGGATAACGCACGGATTAAAACGAACGACAAGGTGCGTCTTAAAAATGCGAAATTTCGCATTAAGAACGTTCCGATCGCGGTCGTTCCTTTTGCCTCGATCCCGATCAAGGAAAAAGACAGAAGCTCGGGTTTTTTGACGCCGACCATTGGATATTCAGGACGAAAAGGACTGCGGCTCTCGACCGCTTACTATAAAACGCTCGGCGATTCGGCTGATGTCACATTTCGCGGCGACCTTTACGCGGCACGCGGCCTCGGTTACGGAATGGACGTGCGCACCCGGGCGAATTCGCGTTCGTATCTAAATTTCGGTTTTTATGTTGTGCAGGACCGCATCCTTGGAGCCAAGGCGGACGAAGAAAATCCCGACCAGGGCGGCTCGTTCATTTTTGCGGACGGTGTTCATTATTTTCCAAACGGCTTCACCGCCGCAGCTGACGTGCGACTCACATCGAGCCTTGCATTTCGACAAGAATTTTCCGACGGCATACAAGCTATCATCTCGCCGATCGAAGTTTCCCAGTTTTTTATCAACAAAAGCTGGGACAGTTACACGCTCAACTTTTTGGCGCGCTCTTCGGTCATTTCGATCCCGAACGTGCGCGAAAAAACACGAAATCTGCCGAGCATCGACTTTGAAAAACGCCCGTCGAGTATTCCATTTTTCAAGGACGCATATTTGTCGTTCAAGGCAAGTCTGCAAGGCGTTTCCAGACGTGAGGAGGTTGACGATGCGGCACTTTACCTGCAAACGACCGGCACCGCGCCGGTGACAACTCCATCGCTCGTGCAGCGCTTCGACGTTTATCCGCAGGTCACATTGCCTTTTTACACAAAATATTTCAATTTCACCGCGACGGGCTCAAGCCGTGTCACATACTATTCAAACTCCTTCGACAACAGAAATCGGGTCTCCGGCCGTGACGTGACGCGCAAATATGGAGAATTCACTTTCGACATTCGCCCCGTTGCTTTCGCGAAAAACTTGTACGGCAAGAACAACAAATTTCGATTCCGCCACGTCATCGAGTCTTTCGCAACCTACCGCCTCGTCAAAGGCGTCGATAATTTCAACAAGATAATTCGTTTTGATTATATCGACACCGCAACCAACACCAACGAGATCGAGTTCGGCATCACCAACAGATTCTACACCCGCCGCTACGGCCAAAGGGTCTCGAGTCCTGAGTCTGAAGTCTTGAGTAGGAATAATGACTCCCTACTTCCGACCCAAGACTCCGAACTCCAGACTCCAGACTCATTATCAATCCAGCCGTATGAAATTTTCAGCCTCACAATTCGCGGGAAATACTTCTTCGACAAAACTTTCGGCGGAGCGCTAATTCCGGGACGACGAAACCAAATAGAGCCGATCACCGCGCTGAGCTTTTACACATTCGGCGGAGTGCCGCGCACTTTTTCGCCCCTCAACGTCGACGCCACATACCGCCCTCAAAAAACCGTCGTCGCCAACGTCCGCCTCGATTACGGCGTAAACGGCGACGGCCTCCGCGCCATCTCATCAAGCGTAGGCTACAACACTCCGCTCGTAAAAATATTCCAAACGTTCTACTACACTCGGGCCGTTTCGTTAATACCTTCGCTGGCCCAATACTGCTCCCCTAACAATTCTCCTCCCGAAGGAAGGGTTGCTTATTCCGGCTCCCCTCTATACGAAGGAGGGGTGGCAGCCCCGATGTCTTTGATCGGGACTGACGGGGTGGTTCTCTCCGGAACGCCAACCGAACCTTGCAAAGAGGCCGGCACTTTAAGAGGCTCGCAATGGAGCCCGTCCGTTTTCCTTGGCGACCGCAACCGCGGTCTCTACGGCGGCACATCGTTCTTCTTCGACTTCGAAAACCGCCGCCGCTCCAACACTTCACCGCTCATAAGCTCGCTCGTCACCCTCGGCTACGCATACGACTGCTGCTCTGTGGCGCTACAGTATTACACCTTCAACGTCGGCGTCCGCAAAGAAAATCGCGTTGTCTTCAGCTTCCGCCTAAACGGCATCGGCACCTTCGGCACCGAACAATTCGGCCAGGGTCTTCGTTAAGGCGGAAAGAATCAAACCAAATGATTTTTACTTTATGCTGAAGACGGTGACAGCTAATCCGCATCATGTTAATTAGTGTCGGTCACATTATCTGCTTCTTTCGCCTTGTTATTGGACGGGTCGGGTTTTTCATTTGACTGCAAATTACTGCTCGTCCCACCTTTCTTGAAAAGACGAATCAAATCAACACCGATCCGGAATGAATAAGTATCGCGATTGGAAGTTCCAAAAGGCGTATCGCTGAAGTTTTTAATTAAATTTGTGTCGGTATATAGATTGTAATTAGCGTTAGGCTCTAAAAAGAAGGGGGCAGTGAAGACATTTACCCGTCGAGTCAGTTTAAGATTAAAGCCCGCGCCAAAATAAAGAAAATCGCTGTCTCCTATCTTAATCGGCACCGTTGCATCAAATTTCAATACTCCGCCGATCAATTTTCTTGTCATAACCTCGTCTTGTCCGAAGGTTAAGTCAAATTCGCCCGGATAAGAGTCGTCCCTATAGAAACTATGCCGAAGACGGCCTCCTACAAACCAATTTCGCTGAAATCTATCGCGCTCACCGGAGGTTAATATTAGGTTTTGTATATTATCGGCAACGGGCCCAAATATTTGAGTGAAAGCAGGTAACACCTCGTTGGTAGTTGCATTTCTGGGTATTTTATAGGCTTGCAGCGATTGTCGTGAGGATAGCGGAGATGTGATGCCTGCGCCGGCGATTAAAGAGAAGCCGCGACCTGTGCCAAACTCTACACCGATCTTTGTTTGAAACGATTTTACAAGCGAATTAATGCTTGTTGACTGATTTCCACCTACAAAACTCGAGATAGTGCTCCCTGATAAGCTCGCAAAATTTGGCAATGTCTGGGTCGGACTGGAAGCAAAGCGAAAGTCCGACCAGAAGGCAAAACACAGCTTATTTTCAGTTACTTCATCACAATCATTAATATTTCTAATGGGGACAAAGAGTTTTAAGTTAAAGAATGGCTGAGCATCGCTCGCAGCGGAACTCGCTCCGACGATTTCTGTTCCAAAATATGCCTGTAAGTTTTTGTTCAGCGGAGAGCCGGTCGAAGTCGTGCCAGCCGGGCCATTGAACGTTGCGTTAATTGTAATGTCTCTATCCATGTTTACGGTGCAGTTTTTATTCGCACCGCAGGCCGAATCGCTCCAACCAGTAAATGTATGTCCTTTTTCAGGCTGAGCACTCAAGGTAACGGCGGTGCCGTCCGAGTAATCCGCATCGCAGACTGAACCGCAGTCGATAGCGCCGGATCCCGAGCTTTTTACTCTTCCTTTACCCGCGCTTGCGTTCACAATGACAACACTTAGGGTATATTTAAGGAGCGAAGTGGGCGACTTGCTGGCTCTGCCTATAGGCTCATTTTTCTTTTCACTTTTGATGGGAAATGTTTCGATTTTCTTAGCATTTGCAAGAGCAGCGTTTTTCGACACTGGCTTGTAGTCCACCAAAATTGAAGATTTCGAGAGCGCTTTTACGCCTTCTTTGTCTGACGTAGCTTCATTGAAACCCTCGGGCACTACAATTGTTTTTGATCCATTTAATCTGGCAAGGTCGTAACGATTTCCTTCTATTTGTTCGCGTAGATTAGTTAGATCATCCGCATCTGAGATATCGGCAATCGACCTCGCATACGATTCGAGCGCCGCTATAGATTTCAACAGTGCCTCTCTAAGTAGTGATTCGTTTTTTTTGAGGAGTTCAGCGTTTATCGCGCGCACATCGGGATGTGTTTCTGGATTTGAGGCAATTGCTTCGAGCCTGTTGTGCTCTGTCTTGAGACGCGCAACCGATTTGTCCATCTGCTGTGATATGCCAGGAATCGCTAAAATTAGAAGTCCTAAGGTCAATAGCAAATATTTTTTTGGTAATAGAATTTTCATGGTTCCTCCGCGGCTTGCCGCACCCTAGAAAGGTGGACAGCTTGAATGTCATTAAAACGCTTTGGAAACGGGATAGGTGAGGTTCCGTTCAATCCCCCCGGTTTCACGCTAATGGTTAAGTGCCGAAGGTCGAGGAGTAATGCTGGGATCTCGCGGGACCGGTTAATGAGAAGTGCTGACGTTCTATCGAGAACGACTCTCAACCCCTTGTAGTACTGCTTGATGCAAGCAATATAATTCAGTTTTTGGGTTAATGTCAAGTGCTCATTCGTGAATGGTAAATCATAAATCGTGAATTGTTAAAGAAGCCGGAAAAAGATGGTGGGATGTTAGCTTCTATTTGTTTGGCTTTGGGGGCTTGCCGATGGCGGCGGTGGTTTTTAGGTTTAGGATGAGGATTCCTTCTTCGTTGATCGAGACTTCGCTGAAGGCAATGGTTCGGTCAACCTTGATGCCGTGGTGGCGGCAAAAGCGATAGGCGCGAATCACTCGATGTCGGTATCTTTCGCTTTTGACAGTCATCGGATAGGCGTTTGCCACTCGTCTATGAGAGGGCATCAAGCCGATCCTGCTGTTCATTTTGTCGAATAAAAGAAGGGCGGCTTCGGGTTTGCCGAAACGCTCGAATGCGTGTGCGCCGATTAGTATTTCGCCTTTGCGGCTCATGGTTACGTGCAGCTCGGACGAGACGTCCTTCGGGCCGATCGGAAATTCTTCCCATTGCTCTACTATTTGTTCCATACTGCGTTCTCCTTTTCTTATTACTTGGAAAATGTAGCACACATGCAACATTTTGTCAAACGTTCAGAATTTTTTTATGATTAAATTTAAAATTTAAATCTTCTTAACTTTGCGTTCTTTGTGTCTTTGCGTGAGACTTTTCGATGACGCATTCGGAGTATCACGCAAAGCCGCCAAGCCCGCAAAGGAAGCCCAAAGAAAAGCAGGCTAGGTTGTAGCTCGCGTTTTTCAAAATGCGGGTGTCGGCGGCGGATTCGACGGTTGATTTTCCGATGGCGTCGGATGACAAATACGGTTGGGGTTGGAAATGGCTGGCCGAGATGGCACGGACAGAGTTGCAGGCGTCGGTGGAGTCTAAAATCGGACGAAAAAATGACTTTCCGGCAGCGATTTCGATACGAAATTGCGGTGAGAAAGTGGAAAGCAGACGGCAAAAAAGCGTCACTTAGCGACGCTTTTGAGTAACTTAGAACCAAAAAAATAACAAACAGGTAATCGTCAACCAGCAACAGTCATTTCAGCCGGCACTGCTGCGGTTTTTTTTTCATCGGCTGTGTTGACGAATGTCAGCCATTCGGCGCCGAACGGTGCCGGGCGTTTGGCGTCGATTATTTTGAAGAATTCGTCCTGTAGGCGTTTTGTCATTTCGCCGCGTTTGCCTTCTCCGATAGTAATGCGGTCAACCGAGCGGATCGGAGTGATCTCGGCGGCTGTGCCTGTGAAGAACATTTCGTCGGCTAAATAGAGTGCGGCTCTCTGTATCTGTGTTTCGATGACCTCAATGTCTAGCTCGCGGGCGATCTGGACAACCGAATCGCGCGTGATTCCCGGCAGGATCGATGCTCCGAGCGGGGGCGTGATGAGCTTGTTATTGTTAACAATAAAGATGTTTTCGCCCGAGCCTTCGGACACATAGCCTCGGTCGTCGAGCGCGATGCCTTCGGAAAATCCGCCGAGCAGAGCTTCCATCTTTATGAGCTGGGAGTTCATGTAATTGGCGCCGGCTTTCGCCATCGCGGGCATTGAATTCGATGTGATGCGTGTCCATGACGAGACGCAGACGTCTATGCCGTTTTCGAGAGCTTCTTCGCCCAGATATTTGCCCCATTGCCAGATCGCAATGTAGGAATCGATTGGGTTTGGGAACGGATTTACGCCAAAGGCAGGTTTGTTTTCGTCCAAGCCCCGAAAGATCAGCGGGCGGAGGTAACACTCGTCGAGGCCGCTTTGTTTTATAAGCTCGATCGCGGCGTCGCAAAATTGCTCGCGATTAAATTGCGAGTCCATCCGGTAAATTTTGGCCGAATTGACCAGCCGCTGCATGTGTTCGGTGAGGCGAAACACAGCCGAGCCTTTGCTCGTGTTATAGCAGCGAATGCCTTCGAAAACGCTGGAGCCGTAATTAACGACGTGCGACATCACGTGGATGCGAGCGTCGTCCCAATTGATGAACTCACCGTTTTTCCATACCTTTGGCGATATCTTCATCGTACTGACATCTTTTCCGGACATATTTTTCTTTTCACCCCTGTAGGCGTCGATTATACGTGTAAATTGCAGAACCAACTACGATAATACTGCCAAACCAGGCATTTTTCTTGAAATTATTTGATAATGTAGTTCTTTAAATAATTGTATCTCACGGTCAAAACCTACGCAAGAACCATATCCCGACAAACGAAAAGGCGGGCTTGAAACCCGCCTGAAAAATGTTCCATTATGACCGTTCGTCAGAGAATAAAAACACGCGAGGTCGTGTCATCCAGCCGCGAGCTAAAGGTTACGATTCCTCCGTTTACGATGACGACTACCGGCTGATCGCCGGCATTTCTCAGTGCGAGCGTCAGCTCAAAGTCAAACGTGTAAATGCCAGGTTCAACCAGAACAGGCCCGGTCGAAGCAGTGAGTATCGAATCACGAATCCTGACGTTAATCGCTGCTGCCGGAAGATTTGCAACTCCGGTAACATATATCCGCAAAACGGTTGGCACGAACTTATTACCCTTGCGTTTTATTGTCCTGAAGGTAAAGGGCTCCGTCGTTTGAACGGTATTTGTTACGTTGAAAAGCTTTGCCCGCCCGCCCGGAGCAAGCGCTCCTGTCGTGTTGAAAATATCCGGTCGCGCGGGAACGATTGTCACCGAATTCCTCATTATGAGGCCGTTGTTATTTATAACAAGCGGATATGTCGTCCCCGTCAAAGCGGCTGTGAGGCCGAGAGGCACGACAAACTCGATGCGGCGACGGCTCACTGCTTTGAGGCCGCAGGCAACTCCATTGATCGTCATCGTCAACCCGCTCAATTCGATAGGCAGCGAAAAGTTTCGCTTAATAGAGCCAACGGCAGTGCGTGCGACCAATGGCCGGTCGATCCCGGACTGATAGTCAAGAATTGCCAACATTCCCGGTGAGATACCTAATACCGAGGAAGGTGTTTGAGGGGTTGCAGTTGGCGTTGCACTCGGACTGGCAGATGGTGATCCTGAGGGGCTTCCAGTCGGCGTCGAACTCGCAGTAGATGTCGGTGTCGATGTCGCAGTTTGGGTGCTCGATGGCGTGCCGGTTGGTGTTGAAGTTGTACTCGAAGTTGGTGAGCTAACTATCACTGCGGAAACGGCTTGCCGTGTCGCGCCTGTCGAAAAACTGGTGACCACAGGTGTTTCCGTATCAGTACTCGGCAATAGGTAATAAAAAACTTCCGAACGCAGATCGAAATTACCGGTGCCTAGCTCAGATAAGGAAAAATTAAATGCCATTCGCTGGCGCGAATTGCTGGGAAGCAATTGCGTCGAAGCCAGAATTTGTAACGATGCAGGCGGGAACTTTGCCAACCGCGTAAAAGCCGCCGTAGCCGGCGGAACATTTAACGGATACGCATATATTTGAGCTGGACGTGTCGGATCGGGATTCAACCCATCGGCCGCGGTCGTCGGTATCGTGCCGTCGGCTTTGATATTCAACCGCGTTTCAAAAATTAAAGACGTGGCCGCATCACCCGCGTCGTAATCTGTAAAAGTCGGATAATGCTGCACGTCGCCCCCCGATGCAGCCGTGTCGGCATCGCTTCGCGGCCCGATCTGGCGAAACGGCGAATTTCCAGGCGTCGGCGGAGGCGCCTGCGTATCATATAAATAAAGCGCGAACGATGTTTTATTAGCACCATTCGGTATATTGCCCAGATCGGCATACGATTCGAAAGCAATATAGCGGCCGTCACGGCTCATACGCCTTCCAAGATCGAGAACGTTGACCGGATCGCCCGGATTTGTCGGTGTCGTGGTAGTGATTTGACGGCCGCCGGTCGGAACTCCCGCGGCGAGATCGGCATAGAAAATCTCTTCATTGCGGCTTGATTCAGGATTGCTGCCTGTATCGAAGTTAGTGGTGCTCACCGGGTCGTCGATCGGGTCATCGCCCGTGCTTGCAAACGCCACGCGCGCGCCGTTGCCGGAGATAGTCGGATTCTTACTGTAAATCGGATTGGAAATCGAACCCGGCGGGCGAGGCTGTTTGGTAACCTGCCTGATGCCGGGGCTGCTCCCGTCATTACAGAAAGAATCACCGCCGCGAACATGCGTAAAAATCTCGTCGTTGTCGTCATTCGGAAAAGAATTTCCGACGCAAGTCACAAGATCGCGAGTCGAGACGAATGCCGTGACGGTGCCGTTGTCGTTTATGCTTGCATCATGATTATCGTCCGCGACAAATGGGCCGGTTGTTGACGTTCCCGCGCGTGGAGTTTGGCTCGCCGGCGAATTTGTGATCTGGAGAAATGTTCCACCGGAAAGATTTGTATTTCCGATTTCATCACCAACAGAAAGGTCGGCAACTTCCTTGTAAGGTGGTAATTCGTACAGCCACATCTCGAGATTCGCGTCGCTCGTCAAAAGATTTGCACCAGGCGTCGGCGTTGCGGTCGGCGAACCTGTCGGAGAACCCGTAGCCGTGGCCGTCGGACTTGCGGAAGGTGTCGGGATCGGCGATGTAAATGTGTTACCGTCAAAAAGACCTGGATTCGTGCCGTTCGGAGTTTGTCCCGGAATCGAAGTGGTCGCATTCGAGCTGAATGCTATCCACTTTCCGTCGTTGCTGATCACCGGCCGAGTGTTCGTGATCTCGACTCGGATGTTATTGAAAAAAGGCAGAAGTGTCGTATCGAAAAGGACACTTTTGGTATCCGTTATCTGGAATATCCTCCGCTGCGCGTAATCGAAGAGAAATATCTCGGTATTATTATCGGAATTTCGCGGGTTTTCAGTAGCAAGATCGCCGCGCGATTCGAAGACGATGAATCTGCCGTTGCCGCTCATGCCGCCGGCAAAGGACTCGGCGCCTGAATTCGACAGTTGGCCGATCACGGAATCAACCTGAGCCGAAACCGTAGATGCGAAAGTTACAATTACAAGAAGAAAAGCAAGACGAAATGTCACAAATTCCTCCGAGAAATAAAAAAGGACAATATCAATCCAAAACACTAGATTTTATGCGTTAAACACACGCACTGCAACTCTGAACTATGCGAAAAACAAGCTATTTGATGCTAAAGACTGCTTATTCCGTTGCAGAAGTCCCGATTTGATTCTAGCTGCTAGCTGCCAGCTACTAGCTTCTGGCCGGCAGCCAGCGGCTGGCAGCTAGCAGCTAGTATTTAAACTCTGGCATAATCTGCCATGATGACGAAGACACGTAGGATAATGATCGTCGCAGGCGAATCATCCGGCGACACGCACGCCGCCAAGCTTGTCCGCGCGATGCGCGAAGCCGAGCCGGAAACCGATTTTCAATTTTTCGGCGCCGCCGGCCCGAAGATGCGCAGCGAAAGCGTTGAAGCCGTCGTCAATTCGGACGGACTCGCAGTTGTCGGTTTGGCTGAGATCGCCGCCGATCTCCCGCTTTTCCTGAAAGCGTTTAGCAAGCTGAAACAAGCGGCAATAGAACATCAACCCGATGCCTTGATCCTCGTCGATTTTCCAGACTTCAATCTAAAACTTGCCAAGACACTAAAGCGTAAAGGTTATCGCATCATCTACTACATATCGCCTCAGCTTTGGGCATGGCGAAAATATCGTGTTCGTACAATAATAAAATACGTTGATCTGATGCTGACGATCCTGCCGTTTGAGAAACAATGGTATGTACAAAACGGCTTCGAAAAAGTAGAGTACGTCGGCAGTCCGCTTGCACGCGAGGTTCATGCCGAGGTATCGAAGGATGATTTTTGCCGCAAGCACGACCTTGATCCGACAACGCCGATTATTGCATTGCTTCCAGGTAGCCGCGAGAAGGAGATCTCTCGCGTTTTCCCAATCATGTGCGCCGCCGCTGATAAGATGGCTGCTAAGGATAAAAATATTCAGTTTGTCGTTGCTCTCGGCTCGGATCAGAGCAGCGGCAGTACGATCAAGGTAGCTGACGGTTTGAATATTCAGATCGTGGGAGGAGAGACCTACGACGCGCTCAATGTCGCGGATGCAGCCGCCATAACCAGCGGCACTGCGACGCTCGAAGCAGGAATCATCGGAACTCCGATGGCGGTCGTTTACAAAACTTCAGCTTTGAATTACAGACTATTCGAACCGATGATCGACGTGCCGCATTATGGATTAATCAATTTGATCGCGGGAAAGCGTGTTGCGAAGGAATTGATCCAGGCAGAATTTACGCCACGGTCTTTATCCGAAGAATTGCTGCGATTGCTGGAGCCTGACGTAAATGCCGCGATGCGCGCGGAACTAAAGATCGCTGCCGACAAACTCGGCCACGGCGGAGCCTCGAAACGCGCGGCTGAAGCGATTCTCAATCTAATCGATCAAGAGCCTTCTTAATTTCTTTAACTTCTGCCTTCAGACGTTCCAGTCCTTTTACATGAGCATTTTGGCGTTTGTATTCATCAAGCGGCTGAACAGGCGTGCCCCACCAGACGCCTGGGCGGACGATCTTGCCGGGCAGAACACCGGCCTGCGAGCCGATAACGGCACCGTTTTGAACGCGTACGTGATCGCCGATGCCTACCTGGCCGCCGATTATGCAGTCGTCTTCGATCACTGTGCTGCCTGAAATACCGGTTTGAGCGGCGATGATGACTCGCTTTCCGATTTGGACGTTGTGAGCGATCTGGACAAGATTGTCGATTTTCGTTCCTTCGCCTATCCGCGTTTCGCCGAGCGCTCCGCGATCGATACAGGAATTTGCGCCGATCTCGACATTGTTTTCTATCACGACCGTGCCGATCTGCGGGAACTTTACATAAGAATCAAAGTCTCGGACATACCCAAAACCGTCCGCTCCGATGACGACGCCTGCATGAAGAATAACACCGTTGCCGATGGTGCAGCCGTCTTCGATAAAGACATTCGGGTGAAGCACGCAATTTCGACCTATGCGAACATCGTCACCGACCTTTGCACCGGCACGCAGTTGAGTACCGTCACCGATCTCGGAGCGGTCGCCAACGCAGGTGAAGGCTTCGATAAAGACATTCGTGCCGATTCGTGCATTCGTGGCTATCACCGCAGATTCATGAATTTCAGCGACTCTGGATTTTGCAGGATGCAGAATCGCAGCGATCTGCGCAAAGGCAAGTTTTGGATTTGCGACGCTGATAAATGTAATGTCGCTGTGTTGAAAACCATTGGGGACGATCAGGCAAGATGCGCTCGACAAAATTTCGCTGTCGGTTTTTGCAACGAAAGCAATGTCGCCTTTGGATGCGCTGTCGAGAGCCGCGACTCGCACGATCTCAACATCGTTGTCGCCAGTTAACTCGCCGCGCAGAAATGCCGCAATTTCTGAGGTTTTCATCTCTTACAATGTAAATTGTTTTTGAGAAAAAGTCAGCCGCCGGTAGAGGCTCGCTCGGCCATATCGACGGCGGATTGCAGAAATATCTCGACGCCTTCGATCTCGCATTGACGCGTATCTTGCAGCTTTTTCAGTATCGAAGCGGCATCGCTGTCGAGGAAATCGAGATCGGCAAGATCAATGACGATCTTGTTTTCGCTCTCGCCGGTTAGGCAGTTTGCGAGTTTTTCAAGCAGAACCGCATCGTCTAGCAGCATTTCGCCCTCGACGCGGAGAATCGTCCTATGCCTGTCAGGTAGATCGATCTGAGTGATCTGTGTCGCCATCTTTTATCGTTAAGATGTAATAGTAACGCAAAAAGCCGCTTTATGTTGCGTTTTCGGCAAATTTCTTTGAAACAAGAAATACGCCCGCGAAGATCAACAAAGCGGCAAATACGAACAATGGTCCTATTTGCTCATTTAAGAATATGACTGCAAGGAGGAATCCGATCAACGGCTGCAAATATACAAATACTGCAACTGTTGAAGCCTCAACCCGGGCAAGCGCATACGCATTTAGCAGATAGGGAGCAGCCGTCGCTCCGAGAGCGATATAAAGCATCACAAGCCAGATCAGCGAATCTATTGTCGTAAGATCAACAGTGGAAAACGACCACGCTCCCAACGGCCCGCACAAAATCGCCGCAAAAATAAAAACCCACATCATCGAGCGGAACACGCCATTGCGCGTGATCACCTGCTTCGAGGTCGCAACATAAATGCCGTAAGAAAGTGAGTTGCAGACAATCAGCAAATCGCCGAGCGTCGTCGTTGATGAGAACGAAGCATTTCGCGGATCAATTATAAGCAGAACGCCAACAGCCGCCAGCACGATGCCCACTATTTTAATATAAGTCAGGCGTTCAAACCCGATAACGGCTCCGACCGTCAATGTAAAGATCGGTATCGTAACCGCAAGCAGGGAAGTGTTGGACGCTTTCGTCAGCGAAAGCCCTGTAATAAATAATAGTTGATTAAACGTAACGCCAAAAAGGCTCAGCACCGCCAACCGCCAATAATCATTTCTATTGACAAGCCAAAACCTCCCGCGATAAGCCTGAAACGCCGCCAGCGCAGCCGCCGTCACAACCACGCGAAACCCCACCAACGCCACCGCCGGAACTGTCTTAAGCGCGACCTTGGCAATAACCGGCAGGGAGCCGAAGAATACCTGGGCAACAATAAGCGCCAAAAATGAATTATTTGACGAGTCATCATTATTGACGGGTTGTTGCGACATCTTTCGTGAACCAATAATACCAAAGAGCTCCGTTAAAGATTTTTCGTATCGACAAATTGATGCTAAAATGCAGGAAATATAAAGTCTGTTAATAATGATGAGTAGTCGCGATTTTACACGTTGCAGTGCAAAGTTTTTGGTTTTATGCTTTTGCGCGTGCTTTTTAGCTTTTAATACTTTCGGTCAGGAAGCTCCCGCTAAACAGCCGCTGAGTCTTGCCGATATCAAGAGCGCATTGGTCGGCAGTCAAACCGGGCTTGTGACGACTAACCGTATTCTGATCAAGCAAATCGAGGATGGCGGAATTGAGTTTGAAATTGAAGATGCTGACGAAAAAAGTCTGCGTGAGTCGGGTGCAAATGATGAACTTGTTCTGGGGATCAGGGAAGCTCTCTGCGAGAAATACTCCACGAAAGCCGATGAATGCGCGAAGGACAATTTTAAGTGTCAGATAGAACACTACACGAAAGCATTGAAATTCCATCCAAGCGACGCGGTGGTGATTTACAATCGTGGAATTTCGCATGACGATTCGGGTAATTATGATGCCGCGATTGCCGATTACACTAAAGCACTTGAGTTCAATCCAAAATATGCAAACGCATTATTTGGCCGAGGAAATTCTTACAAAAAGAACGGAAAACTTGAACTGGCATTGAACGATTTCTCACAAGCGATTCAACTGAACCCAAAGGACCCTGATTATTACTTTAATCGTGCGGCTGCATATTCCGATGACGCGAAATACGCTTTGGCAATTAAAGACTATTCAACGTATCTCGGGCTAAAACCAAAGCAAGCGGATGCTCATAATAATCGTGGAGAAGCTTATCTTGAAAACGAGCAGTACGATCTTGCCATTCGAGACTTCACGACTGCGATTTCCTTAAAGCCTGGCGATTCCAACCAGTTTGTAAACCGCGGGCGCGCATTTGGAGCGAAGGATCAATTTGTTTCTGCGATACGTGATTTTGATAAGGCGATCAGGCTCGATGCAAAAAACGCTTATGCTTATCACAATCGAGCATTTACCAACTTTCGGCTGAAGGCCTATGATCTCGCACTTCGTGATTATAATAAAGCAATTAAAATTGAGCCCACGGCCGGCAGATTTGTGGATCGCGGTCTGGTATTTAAGGAAAAGAAAGACTTTGCAGGAGCATTGAGCGACTTAAACGAAGCGATCAAACTAAACTCTGCATATTCACTGGCCTACTATTACAGTGGCGAAATTTTTGCCGCGTCGAAAGATTACGAACCTGCCATCGTTAATTTCTCAAAGGCGATCGAGTACGATGCCGACGATCCAGATGCTTACTTTGGACGCGGTTCGATCTACTTAGATATCGCAGACTATCAAAATTCACTTAAAGACTTTAACAAGGTTATCGAGTTGTCTCCCAAAAATTCTTCAGCTTACACAAATCGTGGTTTGATCTACTTAAGAACGGAAGACTATCAAAAATGTATCGCCGATTCTTCAATGGCTATCAAGCTTGATCCCTCAAACGGAATTGCGTACGGAAACCGAGCTCTGGCTTACGAAGAAATAGGCGAAACAAAAAAAGCTGAACTCGATAAGAAGACCTCCGAGCAACTCGAAAAAAAACGAATACCGTAAAGCTGGAATTACATCGCCATTATACCGGGCTGTTCGAGCATTTGTTTGAAGGTTTGGAGAAATTTGGCGCCGGTTGCGCCGTCTATGACGCGGTGGTCGCAGGACATTGTGACGTTCATGATGTTGCGGATGGCTATTTCGCCTTCGCGAACAACCGGTGTCGGAGCGGCGCCGCCGACGGCGAGAATACCGGCTTCGGGCGGGTTGATGATGGCGGTAAATTCCTTGATGCCGAACATTCCGAGATTTGAGATCGAGAATGTCGCACCGGTGTATTCTTCGGGCTGAAGCTTCCGGCCACGCGCCTTTGCGGCGAGATCTTTGATCTCGGCAGCGATCTCCAGAAAGCCTTTCAGATTGGCGCCGCGAATAACTGGCGTTATCAAACCGTCTTCGATAGCAACTGCAACGCCGATGTCGGCTTGGTTGTAAAAGCGGATCGTCTTGTCCTGATACGACGAGTTGGCAAACGGGTGTTTGACGAGCGCCATCGCGGCGGCCTTTACGATGATGTCGTTGACGCTGATCTTCTGTTCTTCGCTCACGGTCGCGTTGACCTTTTTGCGTAGATCTAGCGTATTGTCCACCTCGATCTCGACGGTGAGATAGAATGTCGGAATTGGGCCGATGGACTCCGCAAGGCGGCTTGCAATAACGCGCCGCATTTGCGAAGTCGTCTCGTCGCGATAAGCAGATGAACCAACTTGCGTGGACGGAACGAAGTCATATTGTTTCTGGCTGCTGGCTGTTGGCTGTTGGCTGCCAGCTAACGCCGTTTCGATGTCGCGTTTGATAATGCGCCCATTCGGGCCGGTGCCTTTTATGGTTTTGAGATCGATAGCATTTTCGGCAGCCATTCGAGCGGCGATAGGCGAAACGATCAAACGCCCATTAGTCTTATCAGAACCGCCTGAGTGAGCGGGCGGCGAAGGCGCTTGAGTCGAAGTCGCTACCGTTGATTGTTTTGCTGTCGCCGCCGAGACAGCGAGTTCAGGTTGCTGTTTTTGGGCGGTTTGGCCATTGCCGCCCGCTGACACAGGCGGATTAGACTTAGCCGCTGGTGTCGATGTGGAAACTTCGCTTAACAAAGCCGAAATATCCTCGCCTTTGTTGCCGGTAATTGCTATCGCTTCACCGAGAGCGGCAGTATCCCCTCCACTTCTGAGGATTTTCAAAAGTGTGCCGCCGGTCAGAGCGGTCATCTCCATCGTCGCCTTGTCGGTATCTACCTCGGCCAGCGTATCGCCGGCTTTGTAGTCGTCACCCTCGTTAATTACCCAACGCGATATCTGCCCCTCTTCCATCGTGGGCGAAAGCTTTGGCATTAAAAATTTTTCAGCCATAATTAATATTCAAGCTGCTAGTTTCTCGCGGAGACGATTAACGAACTCTGTATCGTTCAAAAGCTGTTCGCGTATTTTTTTTGTAAGCAGTTCAGAGCTAATAATACTGTCATCAAGCGGAAGCGCTTCTAAAGGCCCCGTGTAGTGGCGTCGTTTAATACGACGAAGACCTGCCGCGCGTGCATCGTCACTAGTTTCCATAAACTCCAATTCAGATTCGGCGTCTTTCCTGTTCATATTTGTTTACCATCCATGCTTCGGCTTTTCTGGCTGTTATGAAGCGGATGTTGTTTGGATCATCCTCGGTAAACACCAAATAGCTCAAAGCATATTCGGCAGTCACACCAATGATTCCGTAACGGAGTTCGTCGTCGCTAGAATGCTTTTCACCAATAAACTCTACTGCAAAAGGATCGCCAAAGATGTCTTTGATCTTCTCGAAATCGACATTGTGTTCCGAGAGAACTTTCTTCCGCTTATCGGGATCCCATGCAAATTCCATTATATATAACAAACGTCCTTCACCGCAGCAACGATTTTACCGACATCAGGTAAAGCCAAAGCCTCAAGATTCCTGGCATACGGCATCGGAGCTTCGGCTGTCGAGATGCGTTTAACCGGAGCGTCAAGGTAATCGAACGCGTGGTCCATTATCTGATATGTGATCTCGGCTCCGACGCTGGCGAACGAGTGCGATTCTTCGGCGATGACGAGGCGGTTAGTCTTTTTTACGGAGTTGACAATAGTGTCGATGTCGAGCGGCTTAATCGTTCGCGGGTCGATGACTTCGACCGAGACATCAAACTCATTTTGAATTTGTTCGGCTGCTTGCATTGCGAGTGGCACGGTCATCGAGCGGGCAACGATAGTGCAATCCGTTCCTTCACGTTTTACATCGGCGACGCCGAGTGGAATCGTCAAATCTTTGTCTTCGGGGACTTCGCCTTTGAGTCCGTACATTCTTTCCTGTTCGAGAAAAACTATTGGGTTATCATCGCGTATTGCAGATTTAAGCAAGCCTTTCGCATCCGCCGCCGTCGAAGGCATTACAACTTTAAGCCCGGGAAAATTGGCGTAGAATGCTTCCAGCGCCTGCGAATGTTGTGAGGAAACCTGATATGCCGAGCCGTTCGGCCCGCGAAAGACTATCGGAACTTTAAACTGCCCGCCGGACATATAGAGCATCTTCGCAGCATGATTAATGATCTGGTCTGACGCGAGTATCGAAAAATTCCAAGTCATAAACTCGATCACCGGTCTTAAACCGGCCATCGCAGCGCCAACACCGACCGCAGCAAAACCAAGCTCCGTTATCGGCGTATCGACAACCCGCTTGTCGCCAAACTCGCTCCAAAGCCCGCGCGTCACCTTATAAGCGCCGTCGTATTCGGCAACCTCTTCGCCCATCACGAAAACGCTTTCGTCCCTCAAAATTTCTTCGCGCAACGCCTGATTAAGGGCGTCACGGATTGTTAAAACTGCCATCTGAATTACTCGATTACTATCTAAAGTTTGCAACTCCTTGGCCTACAATCTATGCACGGTGGAGAACTCCAAATCTCGGAGAAAAACCACTTTCCATCTTTAAGGTATGCCTCTAGGCCGGCTTCGACGCTGCCGGATCGTGCAAACGATGCGCAGCCTTCAATATTCCATGATCCCTCAAGCGCTTCGAAGATCGATTTTGGCGTAAATCTACGGACCTGGCTATAAAGTTTCTTCCTTACAAACTCATCTTTCCCGTAAGGCTCAATATAGTGAGGGCCCAAGAAATCAAATACTTTGCTCCAGTTTTTTTCCTTGTGAGCTGCGACAAATTCAATCAGTTTAATCTTGAGCTGCTCTCTATGTTCAGCGGGGACTGTAGAGAAAACATCAACAGACTGGGAAAATGCCTGGGACACCACGCCTGCAAGTATAATTGCTACGATTAGAACAGCAGCCCAAAAGGAAGATCGTAGTTGCATTCTAAGCGTAAACATCCGTAAACAATTCACTCTCATCCGGCAGCGGACTTTCATCCGCAAATTTCACTGCTTTCTCGACTGCGTCTTTCGCCTCGGTATCAATTCTCTCAAATTCATCATTGTCGAGAATTTTAGCTTCCTTCAAACTCTCTTTGAAAAGCACTATCGGATCGCGTTCCTGATATTTTGCAATCTCGTCGCGGGTGCGGTAGTTGCCGGGGTCGGACATCGAGTGTCCCATGAAGCGATAGGCACGAATCTCAAGCAGGGTTGGCTCGTTGTTTTTTCTCGCGCGTTCTACCGCCCGTAATGTTGCGTCTCGAACGGCCATCACATCCATGCCGTCAACAAATTCATTCGCCATCTCGAATGCCTCGGCTTTTTTCGCGATGCTGCTCGCGCTCATAGCCCGTGCCTGCGACGTGCCCATGCCGTATTGGTTGTTCTCGCAAATGTAAATGCAGGGAAGTTTCCAAAGCTGAGCCATATTGAGCGATTCGTGAAAGATGCCTTGGTTCACAGCCGCTTCGCCGAAATAACACAACACGACCTGGCCGCTATTTTTATATTTTGCAGCGTATGCCATGCCGGTTCCGAGACCGATCTGGCCGCCGACAATGCCATGGCCGCCGTAAAATTCGAGTTCTTTCGAGAACATGTGCATCGATCCGCCTTTTCCGCCGACGCAGCCGCCCGATTTGCCGTAAAGCTCAGCCATTACGCTCTCCGGCGTCATTCCTTTAACCATCGCCTGAACGTGATCGCGATAAGCGGTAATGACCATGTCGGTTTTCTCGATGGCCATTATCGAACCGACACCAATCGCTTCCTGGCCGATGTAAAGATGGCAAAATCCGCCGATCTTGCCCATGCGATAAACTTCGGCGCATTTCTCCTCAAACCGGCGGCCAAGCACCATCTGGTAGAGCATCTCGCGCAGCAGCTTTTTATCGGTCTTCTTTATAGATTCTAACTGCGACTCACGACGCGCGATAAACTCAGCCTTCGCCTGCTCGACCTCGACAAAATCGGTAAATTCCTGTTCCTTTCCGATCTTTCCCGGTGCTTTCGCGCTGCCATTCGGCGATTGCTTCGCTGCTTTGGCTGACGGTTTTTGTCGCGTTGCTGCTTTTGGCAAAATCTATTCCTCCAAACTAACTAAAAGTATAAGCCAGCGGTTCTGAATGTGCAAAAAGATTGACTAATGAAACAAATGAACGCCTGCAACGAAAATGTTATAGTTTATCGAGAGAATTATTTTTCGCATGGTGAGTTTTCGTTCTTTTCTTGTCTTCTTATTTTTCCTATTGTCCGTTCCGGGTTTTGCTCAGACACCGGCACAATGGAGTCTTTCATCCGATTCAAAATCCGCTCAATTAGAATCTGGAGATAAGATAAAAGTGACGCTGAAAGCCGAGATCGAAAGCGGCTGGCATCTCTACGCCCTTGAACAGCCCGAAGGCGGCCCGATTGCGACAAGGATAATAGCGACAGAAGGAAAACCGTTTGCTATAGACGGAAAGATCGAATCACGAAAACCGATTGTTAAGCCGGATCCGTTATTTACCGGCATGGACGGCAAACCGTTGACTACGAAATTTTTTGACGACAGCGCCGCCTTTACGATTCCACTCAAAGCAACTGCGAATGCTGCGTCAGACGAGTTATCGCTCGACGTGCGCTTTCAGTTGTGTAACGACAGATTCTGTCTTCCGCCGAGAACGGTACGCGTCTCATTTAGTGGAACTGAGGACGTCAATAGGCTGGGATCTGGCAGCTTGCAGCTAGAAGCTAGTAATGAAACATCCACTGCAACAAACGACGAATTAAGAACGACGAACCGGCAGCAGACCGATCTTTGGTCATTCATCTGGCTTGCGATCACTTTTGGCGCGATCTCGCTTCTGACGCCGTGCGTTTTTCCGATGATCCCGATCACGGTTTCATATTTTATGAAACACGCGGACGGCCACCATACACGAACGATCGGACTTGCGACAGTTTATTCTGCGGGTATAATCGCGACATTTTCTCTGCTTGGAATGTTGCTCGCCGTTCTTTTCGGAGCAGCAGGAATAAATCTCTTTGCCGCAAATCCGTGGGTAAATTTGTTCATCGGCGCGTTATTTTTGTTTTTTGCCTTTAACCTTTTCGGCTTTTACGAGATCTCTATACCTTCATCGGTTTTGACGAAGCTCGACTCGTTCACACGATCTGAAGAAGGAAAGGGAAGCGCGTACATTGGCGCGCTTTTGATGGGCTTGACGTTTACGCTCACTTCGTTCACGTGTACGTCGCCGTTTATCGGCACGTTACTAGTCTCGACTGCGCAAGGCGACTGGAAAATGCCGTTGCTCGGAATGCTCGTCTTTTCGACCGTTTTTGCGTTTCCATTTTTTGTCCTGGCGACCGTGCCGCGTCTGCTGCATTCGCTGCCGCGTTCGGGCGGCTGGCTTAATTCGGTTAAGGTCGTGATGGGATTTCTGGAAGTAGCGGCGGCGATGAAGTTTCTTTCAAATGTCGATCTTGTCTGGGGAGCGGGCTTCAATGATAGCGGCGTACTCAATTACGGAAAGATATTTACACGCGAGTTGGTACTGATAATCTGGGTCATCATCGGGCTTGGCATTTGCGCTTATATTCTCGGCTTTTTCAAGTTCAAACATGATTCACCGATAAAAAAATTGGCGCTGTTACGAATCGTATTTGCGGCGTTATTCTTTGGCGTGTGCATTTATCTGACGACGGGCGTTTTGGGGCGCAAACTCGGCGAGCTTGAATCATTTCTGCCGCCGAAGAACAAAGAATCGGTTTTCAACATTCTCGGAAATCGTCACGAAGAATTGCAATGGATCACCAATAACTACGAAGCTGCATTGCAGCAAGCCAGAATCGAGAAAAAGCGCGTCTTCCTGGATTTCACCGGCTACACCTGTACAAACTGCCGCTGGATGGAGGCCAACATGTTCACGCAGCCGGAGGTTAAAGCCGAGATGGAAAAGTTTGTGCTCGTCAGCCTTTACACCGATGGCGAAGGCGAGATTTACGAACGCCAGCAGCAGTTGGAACAGGAGATGTTCGGCACGGTCGCGCTGCCGTATTATGCGGTTGTCGATGCAGATGGCAAAATCATCAATTCGTTTCCAGGCTTGACGCGAAACGCTGAGGAATTTATTGACTTCTTGAAGAAATCGCAAGAGAATAAACGAGAATGAAAAAAAATACTGGCTGGCAGCTTGGAGCTAGTGGCTAGTAGCTGGAACTAAATCAACAGACAAAATTTTGGTTCTAGCTGCCAGCCATTAGCTGCCAGCTTCTAGCCGTCAGTGACTAAAAGATGAAACGTGTCCACATTTTTTTGACCGCGATTTTTGCTTCGTTGTTGTTCGCTGTTTCAATTTCGGCACAGTTGGGCATTCAGGCTGTTGATGTCACCGGCGACAGTATCTCGAAAGGTTTTAATGCGTCCAGCGCGTTTCCATGTTCAAACGGCGATCAGGAAAACTACAACTGGATCACAAGCGATACCCATGGCGTGTCGTATTGCTCGCCAGGCAGCGAAAACGTTTTTAGTATTTTCGAACGAATGGAATGTGAGGCGGGAACGAACCTCATAACGCCTCTGCCAAATCACGCCGCCAGCGGAGCGACGCTTGTCCGCGATTTTGTTACGCAGGCGGGAAGCGTCCGCACATTTCTTTCATCGCAGCCGGCGACACGTCTGGCGGTTGTTTTTCTAGGCCACAACGACAGTTGCTCTGGCACGATCGCAAAGACAAATGCTTCATGCACAAGCAGCGATCTCGATCCTGCAAACTATTGCAAGACAAAACCTGATACCTTTGAGCGTGAGTTGCGAAAAGGCCTTGACGTCCTGATGTCCATAGGCCAAACACGCATCGGAGTTATTTCACCGATACGCGTTTCGCAACTATGTAACTTCGGTACGAAATCGAACTGTCAGCTTGGAGGCTCGTGCCAGTTTCTTTGGGGCGTCGTAAATATTTGCGGCTCGCTCACTCGCGACTGTTCCTCAACTCGGATCATCGATACATATAACACGATGAGAACTTACCATGACGTTTTGAAGAAGGTGACCGAAGAATACGCCGCGATCCGCGTTGGCGGCCGCTCGCCGGTCGTGATGGTCGGCGGCCAGATTGTCGGCGGCGGCTTGAAAGCTACCGGAACAGTTTTCGTTTACAGCGACGTGCCTTGGTATTATCGTTTTAGCTCTGAACAGATATCATGCTGCGATTGTTTTCATCCGTCCGGATTAGGTCAGAACGTCCTTGCGACATTATTGAAAAACGGCCTAACCTGCACGCGCGCAAACCCTTGCTGCAAAGACACAGGCGACCCGTTAGCTGACGGTAAATGTTCGTCGCTAAACTATACGCAAACTTTTTATCAAGGCCTGTTTTGAATTTGCTAGAATTGTGATGAAAATTTAAAGGCTATGTTGAAAGTAGAACAAATGATCAACGGATTGTGTTCCATCAGCGACGACGAATTCACATGTAACAATGTTTATTCGTTTTTAGGTGCTAACCCAGTCGATGTCGATTCTATCTCCAAATATTTCTTCTGGAGTCCTGACTTTTACACACGCAATCTCATTTACAAGGACGAGCGGTTCGAGATGATGGCGATCTGTTGGGAGAGCGGACAGGTGTCGAAAATTCACAACCACGCCGACCAGAAATGCTGGATGACCGTTCCGGTTGGCCGTCTTCGCGGGCAGAACTTTTCGATTACAGCGATGGATGAAACGAAAGGTTTCTGCAAACTCGTCGAAACCGATTCGTTCGAAATGTCCGACTGCGTCGCCGCAAAGGTCGAGCTCGAAGAACCTGTTCACCAAATTCTCAATCTCACCGAATTCGGCCAGCGCGCAGTGAGCGTCCACATCTATTCCAAACCTTTCGACCGATGCCTCTCATATTGCCGCGACACAGACACTTTCAAAGAAGTGCCTTTGTTCTACACGAGCATCGACGGCAAACTCTGCGACGGCGTGACGCTTTGAGATGGAGCAGCTACGCCTAACTCAGCTCGCGGTTTTTGTCTTGGCTATTGCCGTTTACATAAGTCTTCGTTTCTGGCACCTCACCGATACATGTCTTTGGTTTGACGAGATTTTCAGTGTCCACGCCGCCGATCATTCTTGGGATAAGCTTCTTTCATTCGTCGCTCTCGACCTTATCCATCCACCGCTGTTTTATATCTTACTGAAACTCTGGATCACGGTCGGAGGCGACAGCCTTTTGTGCCTGCGATTGTTCCCAGTCATGTTCGCAGTTGTTTCACTTGTTCCTTTCGTTTTGTTTCTGCGTGAGATGAAACAACGCAGGTGGGTCGAAATAATCGCCGTCTTTCTCCTTGCCGTCAACGGCTCGCTTATCAAATATGCGCAGGAAGTGCGGATGTATAGTCCGCTGCTTTGCTTATCCCTATTTTCGATGTGGCTCTTTGCCCGGTATTTTTTCAGGGGCAAAAGTTTTATCCCGCTGGTCTTGGTTAATCTCTTGCTCATTTACACCCATTATTTCGGCTGGCTTGTCGTCTTGTCCGAAATCACCGCGATCCTTGTATTCCAACGCATCAAATGGCGGCGGATGCTGCTAATGTTTGCCGTTTTATCAGCTTGCTTCATGCCTTGGATTTACGCCGTATGGAATGCTGCAAATTCCGGCTCGGATCTCAGTCAAAATATCGGTTGGATGACGCGGCCGAGAATCTACGATATTTTCCAGTTTTTGATCGATCTAATTGAGCCGGTTTATTATCAGGCAACAAATGTCGACTACGCTTCGACCTACCGCGTGTCACTGCCGATATTTTTGATCATTTTGACGGCTGTAGGATTGTATATCGCGAAGTGGAAACAACAAGATGAGACCGAGCGGCAATACATAAAACTGCTAGCATTGTTCGCTGGCTCGCCGCTAATATTTGCGTTCGTGATTAGCTGGCTGATGCCGTTTTCGATCTGGGGAACGCGGCATCTGATTATCGTATTTGCTCCACTAATCATTCTCATCGCAATGGCAGCTATCGCAATCTGGGTTAGAGCGCTGAAGATCATCCTTATTACGCTTCTCGTCCTATTCACAGGTTACGGTTTTTTCATTCAAGCCAGACGTCCGGTTGAGCCGACGATATTGTGCGGCTTCGAATCTATAGGTCGTCAGCTCGAACATCGAGTCAGGGAGTTAGGACTGCGGCGACAAGTACCAATATACGTCGCCGAAGATCTTGCGGCCTACCATATCTGGTTTGCATTGCGTAAAGGAACTGAGATCGTAAAGCTTGTCGGCGTGCCGGGCACGGCCGAAGACAAAGCCTTTTTTCTGCCGCGTGGCTTCAATGAAGTTCGTGTCATGCCTATTGACCAACTGGACGCCGACGAATTCTGGTTTGTTTATCGGGCCAAAACGCGCGATCTGGACCAACCGCCGCTCAGCTACTTCTTCGACCGCGACTATTCTATCTATGGCGAACAAGTCTATGAAGCAGGCGAGTATAAAGTCTTTGCGATGCTGCTGCAGAAGCGGCATTCACTGAAGCTATATGGAGAAAACTCCGACAGTGGTTTTACGCGGGATCAAGCGTTGGTCGAATTAAAGGACTGTGAGAGACATTGGCAGTGGAACTGTTTAGATGTCGCCGGTTTTTTGATGGGTCTCTACGCCAATGGCGACGTAGGGCATTTGAAGCAGCTATTGGATGTGGGACTCAAAAGCGACGGAGCTTACGCGACCAGCTTTGGGATGTTCTTTTCTGATATTACAGCTGCAAATGACGACGTTCCTTTCGTCGCTAAAGAACCGGCCAAAAGGTGACCAAGCCGACTTGTGTTCGCGTGCAATTCGAGCTGACGGCGGCGGCAATGGAGAGTATTGGGAAAAGGATGTCAGGGCTAAACTCCTAGCGATCAAAGCCATTCAATCTGACCCGCTCACCCCCGCCGCCGATGTCTGTCTGTCGAAATTGGACAGGTATGAAGCCGAAGCTGAATAAGTGTTCTTAAGTTGTCAAATAGCTATCGGCGTTTCCATCGTACGCCGTCTTTTGTGTCTTCCAAAATTATTCCTTTTTCAGCCAAAAGATCACGGATCTCGTCAGAGCGGACAAAATTACGTTGATGACGAGCATCTTGTCGTTCGTTGATTAGAACTTCGATCTCCTCATCGAGAATTTTATTTTCTTCTTCACCGAAAATTCCTAAGACTGAATCGAATTTAGTGATTGCTTCCAAGACAGCAGCTTGGTCGTCGGCGCTGAGTCCGTCACTTGCCAACACAGTATTGATCTCGCGAACCATGTCGTGGATCGCGGCGAGTGCGGCGGCGGTGTTGAAGTCATCGTCCATCGCAGTCTCAAACTTCTCGAGAGCGGCGCGCGTTGTTACCAGAACATTATTTGTTGTGGGCGATGAGCCCTTACTTACGTGCGGGCTACTGACACGCGAGCTGCTGACACTTTCGCGAACTAGCGAGCGGAAATTTCGCAGTCGTTCGACTGTCGATTCGGCTCCCTGTAAGCCTTCGAATGTGAAATTCAACTGTTTGCGATAGGGAACTGAGAGCAGTAAATAACGGATCGCTAGCGGCGAGTAGCCTTGCTCGCGGAGGTCGCGGAAGGTAAAGAAGTTGCCTTTTGATTTCGACATCGTTACGTCGTCGATCTTTAGGAATTCGCTGTGTATCCAGTATTTTGAAAACAGCTTTCCGGTCGAGCCTTCGGATTGAGCGATCTCGTTTTCGTGATGCGGAAATTGCAGATCCATCCCGCCGGCGTGCAGGTCGAATGTCTCGCCGAGATACTTCATCGCCATCGCCGAGCACTCGATATGCCAGCCCGGGCGGCCGCGGCCGAAAGTTGCATCCCAACCGGGCTGTTCGTCTTCGCCGACCAGCTTCCACAGCGCAAAATCGCGGGCGTCTTCCTTATCATATTTGTCGGTGTCGATGCGTTCGCTGCCGCCGGCGATGTTGCCTTCAAATTTTATCTTCGACAGCTTACCGTATTCTGGAAATGCCGTGATGCGGTAATAGATCGAGCCGTCGGATTCATATGCGTGGCCGTTTGCGAGTAGCTTCGAGATAATATCGATCATCTCGGCGATGTGCTGCGTTGCACGCGGCGTCACTTCAGGCCGCTCGTTTCCGAGAGCATCGAAATCCTCCCAAAAATACTGGATATAGGGAGCGGTAAATTCGTCGATGCTGATATTTTGTTTTGCGGCCTCATTTATGATGCGGTCGTCAACGTCCGTCAAATTAAAAACGTGAGTCAATTCATAACCCTTGAATTTCAAATACCGCCGCAGAACATCGCCAAAAATAAACGTGCGGAAATTCCCAATATGCGCAAAATTCCAAACCGTCGGCCCGCAAATATACATCCGCACCTTGCCGTCTTCAATCGGCTGAAATTCCTCGACCTGTCGCGATAATGTGTTGAAAAATCTAAGCATTGCAAAAATGATTATTGCTTATCAGTGAACGAATTCCTAAATGAATTCGCTTTGATAACAAATTTATCTCGATCTTCCTTTTCCGCTAATACAGAACCCCGAGAAACATGACCGGATAGATTTTGATTAAAATATACAAATAAATCGGTAAAACTTTGATGCGCATAAAATAATAAAACTGCGCTTCCCAAAGAATAGGTTCGATAATTATCACCTTGCGAAAAATTTAACGGAGGCTCTTCCGGATTCTTTGTTAGGAAGTGAGCAACTGATGTTCGCCAATTAGTAAACTCACTTTCCAATTTGTCCATTGAATCGATCTTATCGGCAAACTCTTTATTGAATCCGAAATCCAAAAGGACAGTTGGATCAATTTTGGGTCGCTTTGGAAGTTTAGTAGTAACTCCATGATTGGCACAAAGTTTTTTAATTTCAGAACGGAGATGGCTTATGCCGTCATTTAGTCTATACGCACAAAGGAATCTATAATAAGGACTGGTGGAGTGGATTGCCTCCCTGATCAACGCCTCGTAACTGGAGAACAATGGGAAAGCATCGTACCCTCCAAGAGGGCCAATTTGCATTCGAGTATTAAACGGAAATACTAGTTGATGCATTAGTGGGGTATCGCGACCTTTTAGAAAAATATCTAGCCTTATAATAGATAGCGGAAGCCACATCTCTCTCATAAGACGGTCCAAAAATTGATTCACAATTGTTCTGGCGGTTGCTAAACAATCTGCTGGATACTGTGCCTTTATTTCGACTTCGATATGAGACAAATCACCATTTTCCTTAGGGACTAAATCATAAAAAATCGCATTATATCCACCGTGATGCATAGTTAAAGTCAGTGGATTTTCTTTTACTACTAATAAAGAGCTACTATCTCTTTTAATAAACTCGGTTACGTTGAAAGAAAGGGGAATATTTTCTGATACTACTGCTCGAACTAAATAATTTTGATAGGTTCGACTTAGTTCAAGCTCACTAACGATTTGAGATTCTGAAACTGGTATAAAAATCGCCAACATACCCGGGAATGGAATTTTGGGATTGATATGATAATTTATTTCGCTATTCATAAAATTACTTTTGGGGAGGTTCAACAAACTTCTTTCTTGCCTCATCCGAAAATAAAAACTCACGGCTGTAGAATTTTAGCGGATAGTCTTTATCATAGCCTGCGACCAACTCGTTAGCTTTGTCGAGCAGGGAAGTGCCGTTTTTCGAAGCATTAAATTCTGCAACGGTCTGCATCCAGAACATGGTGAGCGTTTCGTGATACGGCATTTCTTTGCTCAGATCGACTTCAAATGCGCCGAGCAGCTTGAAAATGCCGTTTCGCATCTTTTCGGTCGCTGTGTCGATGTCGTGAAGACATAGATAATGTAAAGCGACTGTAAGATGCTCGGCGTGTTTCCATTTGTCGCGCGAGATGGTCGCGGTTTCAAAGCCATTCACAACTTCGGCGATCTCGCTTTCGGTTTTGTATCTCATATTCACCGGTATTTATTTTCGTATCTATCGGTACGGCCAGTCGCAATCGACCCGAGTTCTGAGGCGCTAATTCTTCGTTCCGGTTCGCGTTTTGCGGTGTCGTATCGCTGGTCGATGCGGACCAGTTCTCTGAAATATTCGCTGATCGAGCCGTAACCGCCGTGACGGACGCGCGAGCGGGCAAAATCCTCGAGTGATTTGGGCATTGATATTGATATTTTTATGATCATATTTTAACTCTCCGACGCTGGGACAAATCCTACTTCTTGCTACTCAGTCGGAATATTTCCGACTTCTTCATACTCTTTCCTACCAAAAAACGGCTGTGGAACGCGTAAGTTATTGTGTACGCAAGTGATATTGCATTTGTCCCGCTCAGTCGCCGTTTTGAAAAGTTTCTGCTATTTTTTGCAATTCTTTTTGGTTCAAAAATCATTATAAATAACATAACATATTTGTATGAGAAATGCAAGTCTGTTTTATAAATGCAACAACAATTTTTTGCCACAGAGTGCACAGAGAACACAGAGCAAATCCAAAAAAATTGCGATCCGGATTTTCATCCAAATCGCAGTTCGCAAATCGAAAACAAGAAAATCCTAAGCGGCCATTTCGACAGCTACCGCCTGTATATCGTCCATAAATAAATATTTGCGCCATTCCGGACGATTTTCGGCGTAGTGACACAGCAGGACGTGATCAAGGCCGAGACGCAGCAGCTTTTGCGAAGTCAGCAGCGGCATTCGCGCCTGCTCGGGCGTACGGTTGCCTTTTCGCTGGTTGCATTTTACGCAGGCCGTGACCAGATTTTGCGGCGTGTGCTCGCCGCCCTGCGCACGCGGGAAAATATGATCGAGCGTCAGGTCCTTGGCGTGCTTATGCTCGCCGCAATATTGGCATCGGTAGCGGTCGCGAATATAGATGCGAGCACGTTTCATCGTCGTCTCGCGGCTATTGCGTCGAAGATGAACATAATGACGCAAACGAATCACCGACGGAACCGGAAACGTGATCGAAGGCGAATGCAAAACGTTATCGCCGTCGTTCTCTTCGACAAAAACCGCCCCGCGAAAATACAGGCAAACCGAGCGCGCCACGCCAACCGTGCCAAGCGGCTCGTATGAAAAGTTTAATAATAAAACCCGGCCTGTAAGCAATTTTCATCTCCTCCTAAGATTCTCTAGGTAATGTAATATCAAAACGCGTTAAACGCAAGCACAATGTGCTTTTGTAACGATTATTTTACATATCTGAATAGCCGATATGTCACCGATTTTTTGAGAGTTACGCTCGGTAAACGTGTTTTCACGCCTAACGACGTAACTCACAATTAGCCCTTGACGCAGATAACCTGCTTGAGTTCTGCGACGACTTCGACGAGGTCGGACTGGGCACGCATGACCTCCTCGATGTCTTTGTAGGCACCTGGGATTTCGTCGATGACGGCTTTGTCCTTGCGGCATTCGACGCCGAGCGTTTGCTTTTCGAGATCGTCACGGGTGAACCGCGCTTTTGCTTTGGTACGCGACATTTTGCGTCCCGCTCCGTGCGAGCACGATTTGAACGACTGCGGATTTCCGAGGCCTTTGATGATGAACGATTTCGCTCCCATCGAGCCTGGGATAATTCCGTAGCGTCCCGTCTCGGCGTTGATAGCACCCTTTCGCGTGACGTAAACTTCCTCGCCAAAGTGCTCCTCGATCCCGACGTAATTGTGATGACAATTGACGACGACATCGATTTTGGATTTAGGATTTTCGATTTTGGATTCAAGATCCAGTTCAGCGTCGAACATCCTATTAAACGACTTCAGCAAACGCTTCATCATGACTTCGCGGTTTTTCATAGCGTAGCTTTGCGACCATTCCAGATCGTGCCAGTAGGCTTTGAATTCGGGCGTTTCCTTGACGAAATAGGCAAGGTCGGGCGCCGGAAGCGTGTTCAGGTCGTGAAGCGATTTCGCCGTGGCGATGTGACGTGTCGCGACCTCGTTGCCGATGTTTCGCGAGCCGGAATGCAGCATCAGCCAGACGCGGTCATCCGTGTCGAGACAGACCTCGACAAAATGATTTCCGCCGCCGAGCGTTCCGAGCTGCTTCATCGCCTTGCGCTTGCGATCCTGAACTCCGGTATGAAGTTCGTCGAATTCCGACCATCGTTCCCACGCGAGAGATTCGTCAACCGGCTCTTTGTGATCGTTAAAGCCGACAGGGATCGCACGCTCGATCTCGTGGCGAAACTCCTTTAGCTTGCGGTCGAGAATCCCGCTCTTGAACGGCGTCTTGACCGCCATCATTCCACAGCCGATGTCCACGCCGACCGTCGCCGGAATAACGGCATCCTTCGTCGCGATGACCGAACCGACCATCGAGCCTTTCCCAAGATGCGCGTCCGGCATCAGAGCGACGTGCTTGAAAAGACAAGGCAGCCGCGAAACGTAGCGCAGCATCGCCGTCTCATCGGGTTCAAGCGAATGCGTGACCCACGAGAGGACGTCCGCTTGTCCTCCACTGATGTTTAGTTTGTTGTGTGGCATATTATCCTCCTTTTATTTTACTAATTATTGATGAAAATTGGCTGACAGGGCGGGACTTGAACCCGCGGCTTCCGGCTTAACAGGCCGGCACTCTGCCAACTGAGTTACCCGTCAAAAAATGGTCGCGGCGGAAGGAATTGAACCTTCATCTTAAGGTTTATGAGACCTTTGTTCTGCCGTTAAACTACACCGCATGAAGGGACGCAGAGATTGTGAGACACGGCGACGCAGTGAAAAAATGTTCGCTGCGTCTGTGCGTCTGACTGTCTCAACGTCACAAAATGGTCGATCGGGCGGGACTCGAACCCGCGATACCTCGCTTAAAAGGCGAGTGCCTTGATCCAACTTGGCCACCGATCGGTAGGACAAACGCTGCCGGCGAACGGCTCTGGCGGACAATCGAACAAAGCAAGTTTGTTGCAAACAGAATTGACAGAAGTTGTCTGCTTGTTCGTTGCCCTTGCCGTTCGACGGCTGCGTTTGTGTTGGTAAGCTCGTGAAAAATATTCCGTGCCGGCCGTTCCACGACAGAACGGCCGGATGCGCCGTGGGAGAATGCGATTTAATTAAGCGACTGCTGCGATAGCTTTTTCAGCCGGTGTGAATGACTGGCGTGTTTCGATCGAGGCAGCCTCTTTCTCGATTGCGTGTTGGACGGCGTTGATGATCTCAGCCATCTTGCGAATCTTGTAAAGGCTGTTCTCGCGCTCTTCGGGAGTACTCAGATCGAACTCATACGAAACGTCGTCGTGACAATCGGCGAGTTCAAGCTGTATCGTTCCACATTTCCAGTCGTCTTCGTGGGCATTCGCGATCTCGCTGGTGTCTTCGACAACACCGATGACATACGCGCGCATGTCTGTTTTAAGATTCAGGAAAGCGCGTTCCCGAACGTGATATTTCTTGCTCATTTTCTTTTCCTCGTTTTGTTTAGTTCTTTGAAAGTTTGTTATCGAGCGACATGCTTTCAGCGAACTAGGAAAAGCTGAAGATTCACGTCGCACGCGTTGTAAAGTCCGACGGACTCTTTAGTGCAAACATAGTTTTGTTCTCCTTGTTAAAAATAAGATTGGCGAGGCCGAACGGACTCGAACCGTCATCGTCTTCATCGACAATGAAGTGCATACGCCTTTCTGCCACGGCCTCAGAATGATTTTGGATTTTAGATTTCAGATTTTGGATTAGGAGTCGAATCGCAAATCCAAATCAAAAATCCAAAATCGGAATGGGTGGATCGGCGGGATTTGAACCCGCACTGACTTCATTCACAGTGAAGCGCTTTGCCGATTAAGCTACGAACCACAGAAACGGTGAAGGGTTGAGAGTTCCAAGTTCCGAGTTCCGAGTCTTGAACTTGAGACTCGCGACTCGGAACTCGCAACTGACTAATGGTACACGCGGAGAGATTCGAACTCTCAATTTCCTGTTTCTAAGACAGGCGCCTTTGCCGATTTGGCCACGCGTGCGAGAGATTTGCCGGCGGCGGGCTCGAACCCGCATCCTTCCGTTTAGAATACGGACGCTCTGATTCCATTGAGCTACGCCGGCAGAAGTTGATGGTCAGGGCGGCAGGATTTGAACCTGCGAATACTTGCTTCCAAAGCAAGCTCGTATAACCTCTGCGAAACGCCCTGTTGTAAATGATTTGGCTTCGGGGAAAGGGCTCGAACCTTTATTTCCTGGTTCAAAGCCAAGCGTCCTGCCGGTTAGACGACCCCGAAAAAAAGATTGGTGAAGACGGAAGGACTCGAACCTACAACCTGCTCGTTCGTAGCGAGCTGCTCTGATTCCATTGAGCTACGTCTCCTTGGGCAGTGGTCAGTGATCAGTGGACAGTGGCCAGTTAAGAAATACTGATCACTGACCACCGACCACTGTTTTTACGGCTATTCAGTTGTCAAATATCAAAAGTAAAAGGAGCGGCTACTCAGGATCCCCGATTTGGATCCGTGCGTAACCGCTCCTAAAATCACTAACGCAAATTTTGCGTTTTTACTTTTGATATTTCGGGAGCGGGAACGCCGCTCCCGCTGTGTCAATCTGTTGCTCGCGAACGTGTCATGCCGTTCGGTTTGGGCTGATAATCTAAATTATCGAGACCAAGACGTATCGCATTCGCAACCCAGCTTTGCCGTAAATCGATACGGCCAGCCGCTGCTGCAAATGTCCTGAATGTATGTTCTGATCTTCGAATCATTAAATTATCTCCAAAAAAATATCGCCTCGATTTTCGGGCAAGTTGGAAGTATAAACACAGAACGAAAATGCTTGTCAAGCATTTTTTGAAAAAATTTTTATATAAAGGATTTTATTTAGAAGTGACGATAGCCTTTTGGCTTTAATATTTCAGTCTTGCCATCGTGAATAAGCTCAACTACATCGGTGTTTGACGTGATCTTGCCGATAGGTGTTGCGGCTATTGATTTGAGCAATGAAATATTTTTTTTATCAACCGTAAAAAGCAACTCCAAATCTTCACCGCCGTTCAAGGCCATTTCAAAACAGACTTGCGACGGGAATAAATTCGTAAGATTTTCGTCGACAGGAAGTTTGTCTGCGTTGATCTTTGCCCCAATTCGGCTTGCCCGGCAGACGTGATGAAGGTCAGAGGAAAGGCCGTCGCTTATATCAATCATTGCGGTAGCCAACTCTAATTGAAACAATAGATTAGCAACTTTTAGCTGAGGCGACGGTTTAAGCTGTTTAATGATTAAATCTTCACTCGGACTATTTAAATCTTTGAATTCAAATTCGCCTTCCAAAAGTTTCAGGCCTCCGGCCGCCGCTCCTAAGGAACCAGTAACATATATCGCGTCGCCGGTTTTCGCGCCTGAGCGAAATATTGCTTTTCCTTTCGTGACTTCGCCTCCGGCGATGGAGTCGATGACCAGTTTGTCGGGCGACCGCGAAATGTCGCCGCCGACTAGCTCGACGCCGAATTGATTGGCGAGTTCGAACCAGCCGGCGTAAAATTGATCTACAAAATCGGTTTTCCATAGATTCTTGGGAACGCCGAGCGAGAGCATTGCCCATTTTGGATCGCCGCCCATTGCGGCGATGTCGGAGAGGGAAACGGCAAGGGCTTTGTGGCCGAGGAATTCGGGTGTCGTCCACGTCAGGCGAAAGTCGATGTCTTCCACAAGTAGATCGGCGGTGAGCAAGAGATCGGTATCGGCATCTTTTGGAAGAACAGCGCAGTCGTCGCCGATTTTTTCGAGCGAGTATTTTGATCGCAGTTTGTCGATGAATTGGAATTCGCTAATCATAGTCCAGCCATTGACACAAGTGCCATTAAATACATACAATAACGGCTACGGATTTTACACAGAACTTTAACACAAAATCGTAACTTATGGCGCAGGAAGCTGTAGTAATACCTGATAAATTATATTTCAAGATTGGCGAAGTTTGCGATCTGGTCGGCGTGCAGGCGCATGTGCTGCGCTATTGGGAAACTGAGTTTTCGATGCTCTCGCCGCAGAAAAATAAATCCGGCCAGCGGAGCTATCGTCGACGCGATGTCGAAATGGCTCTCAGGATAAAGCAGCTTCTTTATAAGGAAATGTTCACGATTGCCGGTGCGCGGAAAAAGCTGCAGTCTGAGCAGCGCGAAGGTTCAAAACCTAACGACGCAACCGACAAGAGTGGAAAATCTGATGCTCCGACGTTGTTCGATTCGGTTGAGGCCAGCGGTAAATCGTCAGCCCATAATCAAGTCGGTCAGACTCTAACGCAGCGTGAAGCTCTAAAAACGCTGACAACGAACTTGCATGAGCTTCGCGATATGCTCAAATCTTCAGCGGTTTCCTAAGAAGCGTCATTGTTGACATTTCCTGCCTTTAAAATTAGTCTAAGAATCTATATTTCGGGACGTAGCGCAGTCTGGTAGCGCGTTCGCTTGGGGTGCGAGAGGTCGTGAGTTCAAATCTCGCCGTCCCGACCAATAAACATGGGGCTTTCGAAGAAATTCGAAAGCCCTTTTTTTGAGCAGATGGTTGCAGTTTTCGGTTATTCCGCGAATGGGCTGTAGGCTAAGTGTTTCTAGATCAATAGTTTAGATTGCTAGCTAAGCCAGAAAAAAACGCAACCATTTTGCAACCATCAGTTGCCTCTTTCACAAGCGAACCACTCTTGGTCTAAACGTGCACCTATTGGTGCGTTAGCGTTCCGATTCCCCACCTAAACACCCCAAAAACCCAAAAAGAAGCGGCTGACAAGCGGAACAGAACTTGCGAATGCAGGACTGGGTTCGATTTTCGGCTTTTTCATTTTGAACTTGTTAGGGGGAGTTATGTCAGTTTTCAAAAGATTCAATGGCAAGCGAATAACATCTTCCCATCCGGCTTACGCGAAGGCTCGTTGGTGGATGTATAAACGCCTTAATGGAAAGGTCTTTCACCAAGCCATCCCTGAGGCCATAACGAAACAAGAAGCTGAGTTAGCCGAACGTCAGATCATAAAGACGACCTTTAATCACAACTATGGTGTGGCCGACAGCACCACCACGCTGGCGTCATTCATTGAGGCGAAATACCGTCCGTATGTCGAGCAGAACAATGTCAACAAAGGTGCAAAGAACCTCTACATCCGGCTTCTATTGGGACACTTTAAGAAACGACCACTGGCCAGCATAAGTCCGCAAGATTGCAGGGACTGCCGGTCCAAACTTCAGACTCGCCAGAACAAACGCAAGAAAGAAAGTGCACTCTCACCATCGTCGATAAACCGAATAATGTCGACACTCTCGAAGATCTTGAGTCTCGCATGCGAGGAGGGAATCCTAGACCGAAACCCGATGCAGTATGTGAAGGCTCTTCCAGAGCCGCCGCCCCGGAGACGGTTGCTCAATGAAAAACAAAAGCAAGATCTGTGGAAAGAATTAGAGAAGGACACTCTGCTGTATCGGCTGATAATCTTGGCGGTCAATCTTCCATTACGCCGTGGCCAACTAATGGCTATCACCGAGGATTTTATCGACTTTGAGAACGAACAGGTTCTCGTGATCGGCTCAAAGGGAAGACCGCCACGTCTTGTTCCGCTCAACGCTACAGCAACCAAAGTGCTACGAGCTATGATCGAGGATAAACAGTTACCTTTCCCTGTTAAGGACTTCCGAAAACGCTGGTATACCGCGCTCAGAAATGCCGGTATAAACGAGAAAAACGGTACGAGAGAAGAGAATTATCACTTCCACGATCTTCGCAGCTACTTCGCGAGTGAACTAATCCGACGAAACACGAATCCGCTGATCGTACAGAACCTATTCGCACATTCAGACATGAGCATTACAACAGTCTACGCTCAAACCGATGACAAACTCTTGTTGGAGGCCGTCAAGCGTCTGGACGAACGACCCTCAGGAGACGAAGACAGTAACGCAACCAATGGTGAAAAGTGACATTATATGACGAAGAATGTCACTTTTCACGCATTAAGAATTTTGGAGCTTCTAAACATATCGTTTTGTGTTGAAGTTTTGTTATTCGGGTATCGCAAAACTTGCTCACCCGTTCAAGGCTACAATGAGTCATTCTCCTTACCTTGTATCCAGCAGTACTCGATCTCAGTCGCTACGCGCAAGGCTAGGTCGATTCCAACGCTTCGCCCAAGATACAATCGCTGCCGTGTATTCAGCCGATGGCGATTCGATTTTGCTCATGCTCAATTGAAGATCTTCGAGGAACCCACTAGTCTCGTCAAGAATCAGTCCACGTACAGACAGAATCTGTCCGCTCTCCCAGGCGTCTCGAACCACCGTTGTTCGGGAGGCGGCGGCAACTTGTTCGATAACATTTAACTCGCAGAGAGCATCGAGGCGGTCAGATGTGTCTGATATAGAGTCGAGTACAAAACTGTATTTTGCCGCTGTCCCGACGACTGGATTTAACCAATTGCTCAAAAAATCAAAATGACGATTCGCGACCGCAGTTGCCACGCCCCGACAACCGTAGTGCCCACAGATAACGATGGTTTCCACGCGGCAAAGATCGACTGCATACTGGATCACCGAGAGACAATTGATATCGCTCACGGCGACGAGGTTGGCAATATTGTCGTGATAAAGGATGTTAGACAACGGTGAAATCGCATCATCCCCCGCGCCGGGTATATCTGAGCAGCCGATCCAGAGACAGTCTTTAATATCATCAAACATTTGCTACTACCAGATAGTCACGATCAAGATGGATAACTTCATATTCTGTTACTCCGGAGCGAGCGAGAATGTCATGCATTTGGGCCTCGCGATAGAGAAATAGAGGCGTACCCTTTCGCCAAAATCGAAAGCGGCGAAGCGGCACCCGCCATTCTAAGGCCTTTGGAAAGCTTAAGATCAGTTGCCCGTTCGTCAGTTCGCGCATCCGCGTAATGATGGGTACCGGTTCTTCTACATAGTCGAAAAACCCATTGCCGGTGCAGGCGTCGAACGGGCCTTCGTCCCCGGAAACCGCGTCTGGAAATGTGCCAACGCGAAACTCGCACTGCTCCGCAACACCATTTTCCATGGCAAGTTTATCCGCGATCTCGATCATGGCGCGGGCAAAATCGAGGCCGATAACTTTCGCTGCTCCTTTTTTGGCAAAAGCTATGCAAAAACGACCGGAACCACAGCCAACATCAAGGATCCTTTTGCCCTGGAGAGGCTCGAGTTTCTCGACATTCAGTTCGAGGCGCTTTTGCACCACGCCGCGCCAGTAATTATCAATAAACCGTGCGACCACTCCTTTCTTAACGTCGTAGATCGCGTCAAACCTCGCCGCATCGTCGTGAAAATGATCACGAACTTTTTCCTCAACCTTACCCAAAAGTTCTTCTTTCATATATTTTTTTCTACTCCTTTTTTTCTACTCCTTTGCGGTGCGGGAAGATAAGCGAAAAAATGATCGACGCAGAGATAACCGATAAGATGAACCCCAGCGAGTATGAGATCGGGAACTTTCCGCCAAACAAATCATTTAGCCAGACCATCTTTAGTCCGACAAAAACCAACACTATCGCCAGGCCGTATTTCAATAAATAGAACTTGTCGATCACGCCCGCAAGCATGAAATACAACGACCGAAGGCCGAGTATCGCAAATATATTTGAAGTGAATACGATAAACGGCTCACTCGTTACCGCAAAGATAGCGGGAACGCTGTCAACTGCGAATATGATGTCCGTGGCCTCTAAGAACAGCAAGGCAATGAACAGAGGAGTTGCATGCCAACGATCTCCAATCTTTAGAAAGAAGCTTTTACCGTCGATCGTATGCGTGACCGGCATAAATTTCCGAAAGATCCTGATCAACAGATTCTTTTCCGGCTCGATCTCTTCGTTACTTGTGAAAAACATCTTGATCCCGGTAATTATCAGAAACCCGCCAAAAAGATAGATCACCCAGTGAAACTGCATTAGTGCCGATCCCAAAGCGATAAAGATCGCCCTGAACACAAGTGCTCCCAGAATGCCGTAGAACAGCACGCGGTGCTTATACTTTGCCGGAATGCCAAAGTAGCTGAACACCAACACAAAGATGAAGATGTTATCGACCGATAGCGAATACTCAAGAATGTAGCCGGTCAGGAATTCCAGCGTCGAGGTCTTTGCAACCTCCGCGCCAAACGTTGCAAATGTATATTGATAAAATCCACCGGTGAAAATCAGCGCGAGAGCGACCCAGATTGCGCTCCAGATAGTCGCTTCTTTGAAAGAAACTACGTGTTCTTTTCGATTAAAGATGCCGAGATCGATCGCAAGCATCGCCAGCACAAACACCAGAAATCCAACGTAGAAAAGCCAATACTCGGCAAACGGAAAAAGGTTCATAATTATTTTGTCTAAAATTCCTTTGTCTAAAATCTCTCTTAAAATGCCCGGCAAACATCAGTTTGGCGTGCGTTTTAGTTTTTCATGACGTGCGACAAACTGAAGTTTGCCGGGCAGTCAGACGCTCAAGAGCGTGTTTGCTAATGGTGCCGATGACGATGACTGAAATTATTGTTGCGACGATTCCGAAAACAATTAACCAGGTGTTTTGCGGATTATCAAATGTCAGTTCCGAAAGTCCCGCGCCCACGAAAACAACCGCCGAAGAACGCGGCAGCATTCCGACAAATGTGCCGACGACAAAGGATTTAAGCGGAACACGCGCCGCCGCCATCAAAAAATTGGTCAACGCAAAAGGCATTGCGGGTGAAAGCCTCAGCAAGGAAATTATCAATGCCGTGCGCCAGACGCTCTGCCCGACTATGGCTTCGTAAATCGCTTTCGCTTTTGGATGCGTGTCAAAAACATGCGGAAGCTTGTCGCCAACGATACGCGAATGAATCAAAAACGAAATCGAAGCCGCCCCAACGATACCCGCAATTAAAACTGCAATCCCCAAATCGAAACCAAAAGCCCAACCGGCGATAATTCCGATGACATTGGTCGGAAGCAGCGCAAGTCCGCAAAAAAATAGAACGCTAAACAGATAAAGCGGCATCCCGATTTCCCAATTCTCGCGCAGCCAATTTCCAAGCGGATACGCCAGCAAAATCAAAATCGCACTTCCAAGCATCGGCAGGAATGCCGTTACAAAAGCTATCGGCGTGAGACTTCCCAACTCTTTGAAATAGGCGTAAATCGTCCAGAAAAGTTTCTCCATCCCAAAATAAGATCTACTGTTCAGAGACATTTATGCGTGATTCGCTCGAATCGGCATTACTTGCTTTGCGGACGACCTCGACCGAACAGTGCGCCCGCGCCGCGACCGCCGCCGAAACGCTGCCGAGTAAAAATCGCTCGATGCGGCTGCCGAAACGATTTGCGCCGACAAAAATCGAATCGGCGTGCCAGCGTTCGGCTTCTTCGACCAGAATCTGTTTCGGATTGCCCGATTCAATTTGAAAGGTTGCCGTCAACCCTGCCGTTTGCAGTTTTTTTATCGAGCTTTCCGCCATTTTTCTCAACCACTCATGCTCGCCTTCGTTGGATTCTTTAGTCCAAACGGCAATTGGCGGCACAAGACCCCCGATTGCCGAAGGCGTAATCGGGTCGTCGATGGCAACCAACTTCACCTCGCTTTGCTCGCGCCAGTTTCTGGCGGCCACCGCCGCGACCGCCGCGTCTGCTCCCGCCGAGCCGTCATAGCCGATAACGACACGCGACGGCGTCGGGTCAACTTCGATTTTTCCACGAGCCACTCTTACGGTACAATCGGCTTCGGTCAGAACTTTATTCGAAATGCTGCCGAGAAAAAACCGTTCGATGGCAGAGCGTCCGTGCGAGCCGACGACAATTAAATCAGCCTTCATCACATTAGCTTTGGTGATAATTTCCCAGGCCGGAGAGCCGTAATCCGCTTCCGCAGTAATTTGCCATGCGGGAAAGATCCGGAGCAAACGACTTTGCGCGTGTTTGGCAAGAGTTTCGGCTTCCGTTACAGCTTTGGCATTTCTTTCATAGGCTTTGAAAAACTGCGGATGCGTTTGCAAATTTTTTGCATATTCGCTCAAAGTTTCGTTTTCCGGCGGAGCCGGGAGCCAGACGTCCGCAACCGACATCACCAACGCTTCGACTTCTTCGTCGGGCAAGCCCGCCGTTTTCAAATCATCGAGTGCCGCATTGGAGCAATCAGAACCATCATATCCGATTAGAATTTTCATAAACTTACATCCTCCAGCTTTCCACCTTTCAATCCCTTTTACAAAACCGCTTCGATTACATGAATAAAAAGCGGATCGCCGCGAATTATTCTTGTTCCTCCGTTCGTACGATTCGGCGCAACATCATCGCGGAAAGCGAAAGTCGTCAGATCGAGCAAGGATGCCGCGCACATTTTCAAAGAAACCGCGATTAAGGCACAACGTGCCAACTAAACTCGCCGAGCAGAGCAATCGCGATAATCACTATCGTTAGAACCGCGAAAATCGTGATTCCTATAATAATTAAACGTCTTATATATCCCGATGGATCCTCGAAATCTCGTCGTTTCCATTTCATTTCCTCAACCTCCTTTGCGTCTAAGTTTTAAATTGTAGCGGGCGGTTCAACGCTTCTGCCCTGACATTTTGTCGAGCGTCTCGCCGAGTCGTTTGACTTCCTCGCCATATTTCGCCCAATCGCCCGCCCGCTGTGCTTCCAAAGCACGTACGTAGTGCTGTTTCGCCTGTTCGAGGAGCGCAGCCAAATCTGTCGGAGCGCCTGTTTGAATTTCTCCCGAGTCGGGTTTCGGGCTTGTTTTGTCAGCCGGTTTCATCTCGCCGCCGAACAAGCTCACCAAACTCTTGTCGAGCGTTTCGTGCATTGCAATCCGGTTGTCGCTCGCCACGATGACGCGGCGCAGTTCGGGAATTTTACCCGTTTCCGCACGCAGGTAAAGCGGCTGGACGTAAATCAAAGATTCTTTAATCGGAATGACCATCACCGTGCCGAAAATTACGCGCGAGCCGCCTTGGTTCCAAAGTGTAAGCTGTCTGGAAATTTCCGGATCCTGGTTTATTCGGGCGGCGATTTGTTTCGGACCAAAAACCAATTGTTGTTTCGGGAAACGATACGCCGCGAGTTTGCCGTAGTTTTCGCCGTCTGACCGGGCGACCATCCACGCCGCCAGATTGTCTTTGCGTTGCGGCGTGAACGGCAGCATAAGGATAAATTCTTCTTTTTGCTCGCCGGGCAGTTTCATGATCGTGTAATACGGCTCCATCGGCCTGGAGTCCGGGTTCACGGCCGGCACAATTACAGGGGCGGCAGGCTTGCCCGCGATCGGCTTGGGTGGCTCGTTCGAGCTCACGCCCTGCATCTGGGCGATAGTCCACTGGTCTTCCTTGTTGTAGAATTCCTGCGGCTTGTCCATATGATAGGTCGCGAACACGCGGGCCTGTAGGTGGAATTTGTCCTCAGGGTAACGCAGATGCGCCCGCAAAGATTCGTGCATTTCCGCAAGCGGCTTCAGCGTATTCGGAAACATTTTCGCGTATGTTTGAATAATTGGGTCGCTCTCGTCCGCTATGTAAAGCAAAACCGTACCGTCGTAAGCGTCAACCGTAGCTTTAACCGAGTTACGGATGTAATTTATGCCGTCCACCGGCTGCGAATACGGATAACGGTTCGTCGTCGTGTAAGCGTCGGCAATCCAGACGAGCTTGCCTTCGCTGATGACCAGATACGGGTCGTTATCGTAGCGTAAGTAGGGCGCGACTTTTTCCAGCCGATCGCGGATGTTGCGTACCGCTAAAATTTTACTCTCAGCGGTAA
>JBJXHF010000078.1:0-36690 GCA_046160805.1 Pyrinomonadaceae bacterium | reverse complement strand
AGATCGACGAAATCGCGAAACGCCGTGATTATTCCGATCGTGCTGCCCGCGATCGGTGCGTATGCCGGAAAAGTCGGCGGAGCAGGTGCAGCGCCGCCCGTCGGCGAGCCGCGAAGGATAATGTCACGCCATTCGACCAGCGATTCGGTCGTCGCGCGAGCCTGCAAATGGACAAGCCGGAAATTATCGCTGAAAGCAGAATGATAAATTTAACAATCGTTTTCCCCATTCTTCGGTAATCTTGCCATAAAAAGATCAAAACGTCTCGTCCGGGTCGTATTTAGTTTCGCTCGTCTCAGGGTGATCGGGGAAGGCTTTGGTCAACCCCAGGCCGAAGTGATCGACCTGGACCGCTCCGTAACGGTGCATGAAACGAGCGGCTTCGTCGCGGCGGGGGGCTGGTCGGTGTAGCGGAGTAATTATCTTTTACGTCCTTCGCGAACAAATTCGACGATCTCTTTTGTTGAAATCCCCAAATCGATACCTGCGATATCGAGGGCGGAACGCTTGGCACTTTCAGGCTTTAGGATAAATACCTGTCCATTTGTTCTTTTGATTCGGACTTCGCCTTCGTCATGGGCCCGCTCCAGCAACGCCGACAAATCCTCTTGTGTTTCCGTGTATGTTTGCATTTGTTAGTTTGCCTCCCAAACTTCCAGGCCAGCCGCTTTTGCCGCATTAGCTAGCCCGCCGTCCAATGTCAGCAAAGGACATCCGCGATTGGACGCGCAGGCGATCATATAAGCGTCATAGGCATAAACCTTGTGCTTGTCAACTATTTCCAACGCCGGTTCCAATTCCACGTCAACCAGATCGATCGGAATCTGCTTGTAAATCTCTATCGCTGTAGCGGCTTGTTGAAAAGTGATGCGTCCGCGTTTGATCATCGCCGAAAAGGCGTTGCCAATCTCCCAATACAACGAACGCGGGGCAACCAAATCAAAGTTCTGCGTTTTTGCGATTAGCGCCGGCTTTTCCGGCTCGTTTGCAATAACGGCGATAATAGTTGATGTGTCCACGACTAATTCCATTGGTAAATTGACCCATGGAAATTATAACTTATGTTGCAAAGTTCCGTCAGAACGTCTCGTCAGGGTCGTATTTATTTTCCTGCGCCTCAGGATTATCAGGGAAGGCTTTTGTCATCCCGAGGCCGAAGTGATCGACTTGGACCGCTCCGTGGCGGTGCATGATGTCGGCGGCTTCGTCGCGGCGGGGTGTTTTGTGGATGTGCACCGTCATCACGCAGTGGCCGTCCTGCAATGCCGCCTGGTAGCGTTCCATGATGATGCGGTCAAAGGTGATGTTGCGGAATTTGCGCAGGAATTGAGCCGCCAGACCGTGCTCTTCGCCGGTGAAATCGTAGGTCTCCGCTCCCGGAACGCCGCAGAAAAGCTCGATGTCTTCTGCCGCGAATCCATTGGCCTTCAGATCCTCAGCCGCCGCGACCCCGGCGTCGGAATCCTCGAAAATACCCATCAGTTTATAAAGCGGATCAGGCGTGAATGCCTGTTCGCTGTTGATATCGACGACTTTTGTAGTGGCTGCTTCCGTGGTCATATACGTTCCCTCCGTGGTTTGTTTTCTATAGGTTGGATTCTACGCCTATATGAGCGGGTTTGCCAGAAAAGTCAGAACCCGCTGCGTGAGCGGCGGGTCAGTTCGATTAAGGCACCGGTGTTTTACGGAACTGGCCGCCCACTAACGCAGGCGGTTCTGACACGTTATTTCCTATTCAGGTTTTCGTCGTAAAGTTCGCGGTATATGCGGTAGTTGGTCATTATCTTAAAGACATAGTTTTTGGTCTCGGCAAAGCCAACTTCGGCGGCAAATACGCCTGGTTCCTTTGGATTTGATCGGTTCAACCATCGTGCAGCGTTATCTTCGCCGCCGTTATAGCTCGCGGCTACCGCTTCGTCGAGGCCGCCGAATTCTTTTTTCAGAGCGGCAATGTATTCACAGCCGATCGCGATGTTCGTTCGCGGCACGTAAAGTTCGTCGGGCTGGAGGACAGGGAAGTCGGCCTGATCTTTGTATTTGAGCGCAGTGTCATAGACTAACTGCAGCAAACCTCGTGCGGCTGACGGCGATTTAGCGTCCGGCCGAAACGTACTTTCTTGCTTCATGATCGCCAGGACAAAACGCGGGTCAATCTTGTGCTTCTTGGTGTAAAACAGAATATCCGAGCGATACGGAGCCGGGCTGTCGGCGATCTGCTTCGCGGTCAGCGGCGGTGGAACATGAAATTTGGCACCGTTTCGGGCCAGCTTTTCCGACGCGAGGCCGCCGTAATACGATGAAAAATTATTCGGTATCGAGCCAAATGTATCCATTGCCCGCTGTTTGCTGCCCGATCGCTCGTACGCGAGTGCCTTTAGAAACTTGACCTCGTCGGTGCTTGTCATCGAGCCGCCGAATCTGGCCGTGGAGAGCATCGAATCGGCGGTCGCGACGGCTGCGGGCCACAAGCCGCGGAATATCTGCATCCGCAAACGGCCCTGCAATGCGTTTGTCTCAGTTGCTTTACCCGCAAATCTTGTCCGCGCTTTCTCGATCCACGCGTCGGCATCATCGTATCTGCCCGCTTCGCGCAAGGCGTCGATGATATTCAGGTGAGCGCTTTCAAAACGCTCGCCCGTCGGATACATCACCGTGTATTGCTCATAAACTCGTGCAGCTTCGTCGTTATTGCTCAGCCGGACATTGCACGCGCCTTTAAAATTCAAGCCCTCTCGGCCATCTTTTGTGTCGGGATATTCGCGGGCGACGCGGTCAAGATACGGAATTGCTCTCGCATATTCGCGCTCCCAATAATACGAGCGGCCGGTGAGGAATAATGCCGTGGACATCGCTGGATCAATAGGATAATTATCGAAGATCTTCTGGAAATGCTCGCGCGCCTGCGGGAACTGCCGATTATCGAAATATGTCTGGCCTCGCGAAAGATGTTCGGCGGCCGAAAGCGTGTCTAGTTTTCCGTTGGAAGTACGGTTTGACTTGTCCTTACTCGTAACTCCGCGAAGTGTCGAATCGGACGCCTGCGGTATAACCAAAACCGTCAGAACGAACGAAAGAAACGCCACTGCGGTTAGGTTTTTCATAAAGGTAACAGGCAGATACTTATGCATAGGATAACCGATAATTAGACGAGACGGCAATAAAAACCGTTGCTGACGAACATTTGTCTGTTATTATTCGTAAATGAGCGTGTAAGAAAAATGACCTCTTGCCAAAATTGCGGAAAACTTAATTCGGGCGACACCAACTACTGCCGTTTCTGCGGGACAAAGTTTATGTCGCAACAGCCCATTCCCGAAAATCCTTACGATTATTCCTCGCCGCGTCCTTACGCGTGGAAAACGGATGAGTTTCAAACGCAAACCGAACCTCGTCCGACCGAGCATATCAATCGAGTTCAGCCGCTGACCCAACCGTTTAATCAGTTGAACCAGAATTATCCGGCGCCTATCGCTTATAACCAACCGCAACCTCTGTCGAGCAATTTTTCTTGTCCACGATGCAGCAGTCACAATATACCCCGATTCGAAAAACAAATTTCTACGGCCGGCTGGATCACCTTTGCGGTGTTGCTTGTCGTTTTCTTTCCATTGTTCTGGATCGGACTTTTGATAAAAGAGGATGTAATGATTTGCCAGATCTGCAATCTTAAAGTAAAAGCGCAACTCTATCGGTAATAGTAACCTTTCGGATGCTCGATCTTCACTTCGGGGTTTGTGCTCATCACCTCGACCTTGTGATAGCCCTTTTTCATGTGCGTCGAAAGATAGGTTAATGAGAACTGGCGGTTCAACGACAATACCATGTCCTTAAAAAACGGCGTATAACTTATCGGTGCGATCGTTCCGTTCGAAAAGGAGCGTCCACCGGTTTCGTCGGACAATTTATCGAGTGCGCCTAAAGCAGCAAGTGCAAAGATAGAATTGCCGTTTTCCGTGGGGGCGGTCGGGGAATAAAAGGAATAGACGGCAACGCCTTTGTGCTGGGACTTCGATATTGCCTGATTGAGATCAAAACTCTGCGCTATGGACGCGAGATTCATTCCCGACGTCGCATCGAGGCCATCGGAGAATAGCAATAGCGCGCGCCTGCCTGCGGGCACGCCTTCGAATCGTCCGACTACTTCGGAAACAGCGTAGTAAGGGCTTCGCGGTCCGAATGCCGAACTACCGGAAACGATACGCAGCGAATTCGATGCCTTTTTTAGATCATCAGTAAATCTTTGCCGAACCTCGATCGTGCCGCTGCGCGCATACGCGACCATAACGCGTGTGCCTTTTGGCAGCTCCCGAATAAAGTCTTTGATGTCCCCTAATTGAAGATTAAAATTGGTTGTCAAATCTTCCTGGATAACGAGTGCGATCGAAAGCGGCGAGATGTCAACGCTACGAATCGAAAGTATTTGCTGCTCGTCCTTGTCTTCCTTGACGACGATCCGATCAGCCTGCACATATTCCTCGATCTGTTTTTCCTTTAGCTCTTTTTTTGTAAAGATTGAAATCGGAATGGTAACCGTGCGCACCTTTTGCTTTTGCTCAGGCGGCTGGCCGACGGCAAATGCGGAAAAAGCTATAAGGAAAACAAAGAGTAGAAAGAATTTTCGCTGCTTCATAGAAAACGACGGCACTATGAATATTAATATATATGATGCAGAAAGTGTCAACGCGGTTGCGAACCTGCGCTAGACTTTAAGCGACGGGAAACTATGTACGAAATCACGCCCAGCGATATCAAACGAGGCAGAAACCTGAAATTAGGAGCGATGGCCGCGCCTGTAATTCTCACTTTGCTTCCCGCGCTCGTTACTTTTATTTTGTTGTTGCTTGCCGCCAGCGGGCCGCCGGCCGCCGCGGTGATATTGTTTGCCGGAGCTGTCGCGACCGTTATAGGGTTTCTTACCGGCATAATCATCTCCGTTATCCTCGCACAAAGACGCTCCGTCTGGACGCGTGAAATGCGGGAAAGAATCGCCGCCGACGGCATCAAGGCCGAGGAGATCAACTGGTTCCGAAACGAACTCAAACCGGCCGAAAAACGCGCTTTAAAAGCTGTCGAGGCCCGTGACCTTCTTCTTGCAGACGCTTACCGTGAAACTCTCGCCTCACGCTTGACTGCAACGAGGATAATCAAATCGTCAAAGGGCGAGATTCTGCTTACAAAAAAGCGGCAGAACACTTTAAAGACACTACGAAGTACCCGTGCTGAAGATTTTATAAAACAGATCGACAACGACCTAGTAAAGATCGAGCAGATAAACGACGAAGCGAAATTGATGCTTGCCGAGGCTGAATCTCGGCTTCACATGATCGAAGCCGCCGCCAGCCGCGGCGGAAGCCTCGCTGATTCCGAGCTGGCTCTAAAAAAACTAACCGCCCGAACCGCCGAACTCCCGCTCGCTCTCGAATCCGCTAAAATGACCGAAGAAATACGCCTCGAACTGGAAAAGGATGACGCGGAAAACTGATCTGTATTCTGCAATACCGACGATGAAGCGAAGTTTCGATAAATTTACTGTGTCCTAATCCCTTTCCATGTTGAGGTAAAAAACAGTGAAAAAACGCCCGCCGCCAGACGAACCAATGTGCCAAACATCAGAAAAAGGCGAGAAGCTTTTTTCACGTCGCGAAATGTTGCCGATAGCTTTGGAAATCGGGCGAAGGATTTTAGAGGTCTTTGGTTATCAGCAGATATCGAATATCGTCTTTCGTCTGAAATCAAACCGCCAAGAAATCAACTCCGTTATTAACGGTGAGAAACTCCCGGCAACGGAACTGCTTCTCGGTATTCAAAAAGAAACGGGCGTGTCACTTGACTGGCTGCTGACGGGCGAAGGGAGCAAGTTTCTTGCGCTTCAGCCGGTTCAGGCGGAATCGCAGATTACAATGAGCAGGCCATTGCGTAAAAGTTACGGTTTCAACCGTGAAGTTTTTCGCGCATAGCGTTTGAATATTTGCAAAAAAGTGAAAAAGCTGTTCGTCATATGACGGACAGCTTTTAATTTTTTCGGCGAATGAAAACTGCGAAGCCGTTCGGACGTATGAATTGAACCTGTTGTTTACAGGTGGGTGGCTTTCTGCTTCTTGCGAAACATCAGAGTCGATCACTATGGCGATCTCTCACGTAAAGAGCCGCACCGTTAATCGACATTAGCCTCCCGTTATTCATATGTTGGCTCAATTGTGTATGCGCCCGGTGACGTGAAACGCAGTCGAATTCTTTCGCCAATTTGAATACTACACTAAGAATGCACAATGCACAATGAAAAATGCACAATCAAAATTTTGCATTGTGCACTATGCATTTTGCATTGACACAGAGTCGTCCTTGTGCTTTAGAATCCGGTCAAGCATCTCGGCGCATTCCGTACTTCGAACGGCAAGCTGAGCATCGGTTTGTGCCTGGGAATTTTTTAACTGATAAAATTCATCGGCGATGTGGAGTGCGGCGAGTATAGCGACTTTCAAAGAATCGACAGTAAGCGTGCCCGACGAAATCTCGCGCATCTTGCTGTCAACGTATTCCGCGAGGTCGAGAATATACTCGTTGTCTCCATCCGAGCGGATGCTGTAAGTTTGGTTGTAGATCTCGACGCGAATCGTCTGCTCCGCCTCTTCTACGTCTCCGTTTTTTGACATAACTATCGCCCCGCCGCCTCTGCGACATCCGAATCAATAATCGTTATGGCCTCAAGCATCGCCTCTACCTTCGATTGGATCGTGTCACGCTCCGAAAGCAAAACCGCGACCTTTTCCTCAAGATGCTGCTTCTCGGCAATTGCATTTGCAGCATTTTCGCGCAAAGTTACAGCTTCAAGCTCCAATTCTTCCTTTTCGTCACGCATTTTCTTTGCGAATTCGATCGTAAGATAGATTTTATCTTCGAGGTGCGAGAATTTCTCCATTCCCGTTAAGGCATTCATTGAAATTTCTCCAAGCATCGGAAATTAGTGTGAAATTTATTATGTGGCTTGTTTTGTAAAACTTCAAGTAAAGCGTGAAGGTTTTATCAAACGCGCGGTTTAATACCGAGTTTTTGCTCTATTTCGCCAAGGATTTGTCGATGAACCGCCTCAACTTCATCTTCTGTTAAAGTTCTGTCGTCGCTGCGATATTCAAGCCGGATCGTCAACGAGCGTTCATCTTCAGCCATGCCTTTACCTTCGTAAACGTCAACAAAATCTACGCTTCGGCACAGATCGAATCTCGCTTCGTTAAAAGCCGTTTCAAGCTCGCCAAATGCAAAACTGCGTTTCACGACAAACGAAACATCCCGAACAACAGAAGGGAATTTGGCAAGCGGACGATAGATACCGGCATGAGCAGGAAAACCCAAAGCTGTCTCAAGATTGATCTCGGCAACAAAGACCGGTTGTTTAAATTTGTAACTCGCCGCAATCTCATCGTTCAAACGGCCAAGATACCCAACGGTAAAGCCGTCAATTTCAACAGAAGCCGATTGTCCTGAGCGCAAATGTTTTACATCTGCCGCCGAAAATTTTGCATTCAGGCCTAGTGAGGTCACGGCGGCCTCAATCGAACCTTTTGCATCATAGAAGTCCAGTTCTCTACCGGACAAAAGGCGATCTTCTAAAATGTCGCCTCCGGTTAGAATCAACGCGAAAACTTTCTGTTCATTCGGCAACGGATTCTCTCCGGAAACAGATGCAAAAACTTTCCCAAGCTCAAAAAGTTTTACGTCACGACGCTGATGATTAAAATTAAGCCGAACAGCATCGAGTAAACCCGGAAGTATGCTCGGGCGCATTCGAACCGCACCTTCGATCACAGAATCCTGCAATGTCACATATTTTTTGCCGGCTTTTTCATCAATCACGCCCGGAACCGTTTCAAATATTTCATCAAATTGCGGGTCGATAAAACTGTATGAAAGAGCTTCATCAAAACCCATATCAACCAGCGTTTGGCGAAGCACTTTTTCACGTGATTCGGTCGGCTGGTATTCGCCTGCCCCAAAAGCCGGCGGAAGCTCGGTCGATATATTTTCATAACCGACGTGACGGGCAACTTCCTCGACAAGATCTTCCTCAATCGCCAGATCGTGCCGCCACGTAGGAGCGATGAAAATTTTAGATTTCAGATTTGAGATTTCAGATTGCTCTGATCTGACGATGCCTAGTAAACTCAAAACTCGCTCACATTCATCAAATGGAGCTCCTACACCCGTGAGCCTAAATACAGCCGCTGAAATATCCTTCGACTCAATTTCAATAGGCGTGAATTTTGTCGGATAGACATCTATAAATTCACCCGCTTCGCCGCCCGCAAGCTCGCAAATCAATTCAGTCGCTCGATTCGAGGCTCGGATCAGATTCTCAATATCAACGCCCCGCTCAAAACGATAACTTGCTTCGGTCGCAAGATTCAGCTTTCTTGATGTAGCCCTGATATTCTCGCGCTTAAAGTATGCAACCTCAAGCAGCACATTAACTGTATCCGCCGTGATGCTGGAATCGAGGCCTCCGACCACGCCGCCAACAGCTACCGGTTTCTCAGCGTCGCAAATCGCGAGAACGGTGTCATCAAGTTCACATTCAATGTCCTTGAGAGTCATTATCCGCTCACCCGCACGCGCCCGCCGGACGATGATACGATTCTCGGCAAGTTTGTCCAGATCGAATGCGTGCATCGGCTGGCCGAGCGCGTGCATTACGTAATTCGTGATATCCGCAACGTTATTTATTGCGCGTTCGCCGATGGCTTCAAGACGGTCAGCCAGCCATTTAGGCGACGGCTCGATTTTGACATTCTTAATTATTCGAGCAGTAAAACGATGACATAGGTCATCATCTTCGATCGTTACTAAATTGTGGTTTTCGGTTTTTGTTTTTTGGTCTTCGTAATTCTTAATTTTGAATTGCAAATTTTGAATTACGCCTAGTTCACGAGCAACACCAAGGTGCGATAGGCAATCAGGTCTGTTTGATGTCAGATCAACATCAAAAATAAGGTCATCGCCATGCGCATGCACGCCTTCAACCGCCAGTCCGACATTCGTCAACTTCGTCGCCAACTCATCCGGTGACAAATCAAAGTCGATCAGATCTTTTAACCAGTTGTAGCTGATGTTCATCTAAACTGCTCCAAAAATCTGACATCGTTATCGAACATAAGACGGATATCGTCGAGCGAATACATGAGCGCGCACATGCGTTCGAGGCCGAAGCCGAATGCGAAGCCGGAATAGACCGTCGGATCGACTCCGCAGCCTTTTAGGACGTTTGGATGCACCATGCCTGAACCGCCAAGCTCGATCCAGCCTGAGCCTTTGCAAGGGCGGCAGCGTTCGCCTTCAAAAATGCCGGTGCTGGAACATTTGAAACACGAGTAATCAAACTCGGCGCTTGGCTCGGTAAAAGGGAAGTAGCTCGGCCGCATTCGAGTGATGGTTTGTTCGCCGAACATTCGCCGCACCCATTCGTTGATCGTTCCCTTAAGGTGAGCCATCGTGATCCCTTTATCGACGCAAAGTCCTTCGATCTGATGAAACATCGGCACGTGCGTCATATCAGGCGTGTCGCGACGGTAAACCTTGCCCGGCGCGATAATGCGGATCGGAACTCCGCGACGCTCCATTGCGCGAATCTGCACTGTCGAGGTCTGCGAGCGAAGCGCAAATCCTTTGGTAGTGTAAAACGTATCCTGCGATTCACGCGCCGGATGGCCTTCGGGTATATTCAATGCATCGAAGTTGTAATAATCAGTCTCGATTTCGCGGTCGTCCTCAATGGCATAACCCATCGAAACAAAAACATGCTCGATCTTTTGCCGCAGGATCGTGATTAAATGCAGATGTCCAGTTCGTGGCCGTCTTCCGGGAATTGTCACATCCAGACGCTCGCGTTCGATCTTGGCTTTCGAGATAACTTCGTTAAGTTGCAACTCAGTATTTTCGACCTTTGAAGCTATTTCTTTCTCAATCGATTGAACTAACTGACCAAAATCAGCGCGCTCCTCCGGCAAAACCTTTCCGATTAGTTTCATTGCACCGGCGATCTCAGATTTCTTCCCGGTATGCTTGATTCTTAATTCGCCAACCTCGCGCAGAAGTGTTTCCGCCTCAACCAAACTAAGACCTTCAAGACTCAAATCAGCAAAGCGTTCGAACTCTTGCTCGAACGCTTTCCGTATCTCCTCTATTGCTTGTCTTTCTTCAGACATTGAGAATCTGCGTAAGCTACCTTGCTTCCTCGATATTAAAATGAGGGTTTTCTATTATTCCGAAAACATTGCCGAACGGATCAAAAACTGACGCGACTACTATGCCGCCTCCGACCTCGTGTGGTTCGGAATCAACCTTCGCCCCCTTCGCAGTAAATTCCGCAAAAGTCGCCGCAGCATCCGATACGCCCCAATAAATGCCGACGCTGTTGCCGATTGTCACGCGATCCATATCAGGATCGAGCCCGAGTTCGTAACCGCCGACGTTGTAGCCAACGTAAAACGGTTCGTCAAAATACGGCTCGATTCCCAGCATTTCCGTGTACCATTTTTTTGCTGCTTCGAGATCGGTGACTTTATAAACGGCTGTTCGTAAACCCTGTATCATAAACTCAAGCCGACGGCTGCTGTTTGCTGATCGCGTCTTTTGCTTGTCCGACGATAGTCGCAAAAGCGTCTGGCTGTTTCACTGCGAGATCGGCGAGAACTTTACGGTCAAGCTCGATTTCTGCGAGATTTAGTCCGTGAATGAATTGTGAATACTTGATGTCATTCAAACGGCACGCCGCATTGATGCGGACGATCCACAGTTTACGAAAATCACGTTTCTTTAACTTCCTGCCGGTGTAGGCAAAATTCAGCCCGCGCTCGACCGACTCCTTGGCCGAGCGGTAAAGTTTCGATTTCGTTCCACGATAGCCTTTCGCTAAGGCCAATATTTTTTTGCGTTTCTCAAGACGCTTATTTCCACGTTTTGCTCTAGGCATAGTTCACTCCTTCGTCGTGAAAAGGCAAAAGTAAAAAGTAAAAACGAAAAATAGAAATTTCTCCGGCTTTGACTTTTGCCTTTTTACTTTTTACTTAATTAATCCCTTCCGTACGGCAGCATCTTCTCGACGCGCTTTTGATCGCTTTCGGATACAAGCACGTCTATATCAAGACCGCGTTTACGCTTAGTTGTTTTCTTTGTCAAAATATGACGCGCGTGGCTGTGTCCGCGTTTGAATTTGCCCGATGCTGTCGAGCGAAAACGCTTTGCCGCGCCCTTATGTGTTTTTAATTTTGGCATAATCTCTCCTATCTAAAACTCAACTATAATTTCTTTTCATTCGTGCATTCGTGGCTAATGTTTTTGCCACGAATGCACGAATAGTTTAATTAAAATATCTCGTCGTCGTCTTTTGATTCGGCCTTAGGTTCGACTTTATCCTTAGCCGGTGCTTTCTTAGCTGCCGGTTTCTTTTCGGCGACCGGCATTTCCGCTCCCTCGGCCTTCTCAGCTTCCTTCTCAACCGTTTTTTCAACCGGTTTCTTTTCCGCGACCTTCGCCTTCTTGGGGAGAAAGATCGTAAACATCTGATAGCCTTCCATCTTTGGGTAAACCTCAACCTCGGCAAGGTCGGACAAGTCCTCGGTCAGTTTTTTTAGTATCTTCGCTCCCAATTCGCGGTGCGTCATTTCGCGTCCGCGAAAGGCAATTGCCGCTCTGACCTTGTCGCCTTCACCAAGCCATTGGCGAGCGTGTTCCATCCGATACTGATAATCGTGGTCGTCGGTTCCGGGCCGAAACTTGATCTCCTTGACCTGCACCGTGACCTGTTTCTTTTTGGCCTCGTGAGCTTTCTTCTTTTGCTCGTAAAGAAACTTTCCGTAATCGATGATCTTGGCGACCGGAGGTTTGCCGTTAGGTGCGATCTCAACAAGGTCAAGGCCGCGCTTTCTCGCTTCCTGAATGGCATCGCGAGTATCCATTACTCCTAAAGTTTCTCCGTCCTCGGTTACCACCCTAACCGACGGCACGCGTATTCGTTCGTTCGTCCGGTGCTGCGGTTCACGAAACCGCGGCTTGAATCTATTTCCACCAAATCTTCTAGCGATAAATACCTCCTAAAGTAATTGCCCTGTCTTTCAGAGACTCCGCGATTCTCTTTGCCGCGTTATCATCTCCTTAAACTCATCCAGCGACTTCGCACCGATGTCACCCTGTTTTCGCTCGCGAACTGCAACCTGGCTGTTCTCCAACTCCTGATCGCCAAGCACCAGCATATACGGAATCTTCTGCATCTGTGCATTCCTGATCTTCGCACCGATTTTATCAGAAATCGTATTCGATTCCACTCGAAAACCTGCGTTGCGTAATTCCGTTGCTACCTTTTCAGCGTAGTCGTTTATGCGATCCGTTATCGGTAGCACCGCAACCTGTACGGGTGCAAGCCAAAGCGGAAACGCTCCCGCGTAATGCTCGATCAACACGCCAAAGAATCGCTCGATCGAACCGAACAACGCCCGATGAATCATAAACGGCCGATGTTTTTGATTATCGTCGCCAGTGTATTCAAGCTCAAACCGCTCAGGCAAATTAAAATCAAGTTGAATAGTGCCCAACTGCCAAACTCGGCCAATCGCGTCCTCGATCTTGATGTCGATCTTTGGCCCGTAAAACGCGGCCTCGCCTTCGATGCGTTCGTAAGAAATTTCGCGTTCTTGCAGCGCGCTTGCAAGCTGTTCTTCGGCAGCAACCCAATCTTCATTCGCACCGAGATAACCTTTATTCTCAGCGCCGCCGCGAACTGAAAGCTCGAACTTAACTTTTTCAAATCCGTAAGTTTCAAAAACCTTGATCGCAAAATCAAGACAGTCCGCTACTTCAGCATGCACCTGATCGGGCCGCACGAAAAGATGGGCATCGTCAACACTAAATCCGCGCACACGCATCAAGCCGTGCAATGTTCCTGAAAGCTCAGCGCGGTAAACAGTGCCCATTTCGGAATAACGCTGCGGCAGGTCGCGATATGATTTTGGCGAAGCCTTGTAAATGCCGATATGAAAAGGGCAATTCATCGGCTTGAGCCGGTATTCTTCTTCCTCGATGCTCGTCGGAGCATACATCGAATCGGCGTAGTTGCCTTCGTGCCCACTCGTGAACCAAAGCTGACGCTTAGCTATGTGCGGTGTGAAAACAAAACTGTAGCCGCGCTTTTCCAATTCCTCGCGCAGCAGCCGCTCCATTTCCATCCGAACAATGCCGCCCTTCGGATGCCACAGAATCAAACCCTGTCCGTAGTTATCATCAATTGAAAACAAATCCAACTCGCGGCCGAGCTTGCGATGGTCGCGTTTCTCGGCTTCTTCACGCTGCTTGAGCCATGCGTCAAGCTCTACCTGGGTCGCAAACGCGGTGCCATAAATTCGCTGCATCTGCTCACGTTCGGCATCGCCTTTCCAATACGCGCCAGACAAAGCCAGCAGTTTGAACGCCTGCAGCTTTCCGGTGTGCGGCACATGCGGCCCAAGGCAAAAATCGAGAAAAGGCGAATTGTCAATGTAATAGAGAGTCGCCGTGCCCTCTACCTTTTCGTCGATCAACTCGCACTTGAGCGGCTCCTCGCGGCCCTTAAAAATATCGAGTATCTTTGCCTTTTCGACGATCTCGCGGCGATAGACGAGATTCTGCTTGGCCATCCCTTTCATCCGCTTTTCAATGACAGGCAAATCTTCTTCCGTCAAATTTCGCGGAGCAATAACGTCATAATAAAAACCGTAACGCGGGTCTTCCATCAACGCAGGCCCGACTCCAAGTTTGGTTCCGGGAAACAGGTCGAGGATCGCCGCCGCAAGCAAGTGCGCCGTCGAATGACGGATCAATTCAAGACCGTCGAGCGAATCGGCAGTAACCGGCTCAATCGAAAGCACCTCGTCGGTCGCTGTCAGCTCTCGATTCAGATCGACTTCCTCGCCGTTCACTTTCGCGGCAAGTGCCTTCTTCAAACCGTCACGGTCGAATGCCTTTATAGCATCCGCAACAGTCGAGCCTGAGGGAATGTCCTTTGAATTGTCGCCAAACTTGACTTGCATACTGCAACAGTTCTGTATGAATTGCCGTTGGCTTCAGCCAACGGTTTCTAGTTAACAAAAGGCTCTTGGCTTTAGCCGAAATTGGGCTAAAGCCCAAAAACGATGAACCTACATACCGTCAGCTAAAGCTGTCGGCAATTTATTGGCAACCTGGTCGTTCTTATCAGTTAATCAACAACTTCCTACTACTAACCAAGATCAGATCCGATAAGAGCGACTTTGCCTTGCAGAATCCTAAGAAACTGCGATTGTCCCGCCATTAGAAGCGGGTCGTAGTAGTTATAAAAACAGCAAAGTTCTTCGTTAGCATCTTATCGAAATATTGAGAAATATGATGAGCGTCAGCGAATCCAAAACTATTCACTATCCACTATCAACTATTCACTTTCAAGGAATGGTAGTCTCTAGCAGACTCGAACTGCTGACCCCTACCTTGTCAAGGTAGTGCTCTACCAACTGAGCTAAGAGACTACACTCGCCGCAAATCCAGAGAAAAGCGAACTTAAAGAATGCCAAAATGGGGCAAGTCATGTCAAGTTTCCGGTGAAGGCGATGGAGGAGGAGATGGATCGGGAGTTTGAGTGGGGGAAGGATAGATACGAACTGGAGCTGGCAAGTGTTCATGTTTAGTATTTACAGGATAGTACCAACCCCCGAACGAGTAGCCAAAAATTGTAGCAACAAGAAGACAAAGTGAGACAACAAAACCAAATCCTAAATGATTCCGTGTGCGACAGTGTAGAAAGAATAGAATGGTTGCAAAAAATTGAACTATGAGCAACACAGTAAAGTACGGACTTAAATAGGAACGATAATCACCGTGACTAACGCAAACTTCGAAAGAGTCATCCCCACATAATGCGGCAATTGCCTGAACAAGTGCAGGTGCGGCAATCATAGAAGCGATAATTGCCAACGAAAGACCGACAAGTCCCAAAACTTTAGTAGATGAGGCTTCTCTTTCTTGTCGAGCTTTCTCCATATAAACCTGCAAAAAATTTGATAGTTCTTCAACGTTCGCCTGAATATTTTGCAGGATCGCGGGTAAGTAGAAAATCTTTTCCGACAGATAGTGAAATTTTTCCACGGCATATGAAGCCCTGTAAGCCGATGTTGCAACTGATACTTCACGAATGGAGGGAATGTACTTGGCTATAATTTCCATATCTAATGCAAACTCATTTAACTGGGCCATAACTTCACTTCTATAAAACTTGCTTCGCTCAAAGGCCGTCATAAGTTTAGGAATATATTCCGAAGTTTTGATCGTAGCGTTCTCCAAAAGATGAATTGCGGTTTTAAGCGAGAGAAAATGCTGAAGTGCTCGTAGTAACGCATCCCAATAAACTGAGTCATCATCTACTAGGTTGCCGGGCTGTAGAACAGTTTTTTGTTCCGGATAAATAATGCCGCGCTCAAATCCAAAAACTACCATTTCGTTTTTTGAAGTAGAAAGATTTTTTGAAAGAAAGTCCCGATCCTCGATATTTTGCGGTAATGAGGGTGATTTTTCCTTATCATATTCATAAATCAGATTTCCTTCGAGAAACGCTTCTTTGAAAGAATTGCCGTTTTCTCCTTGTTTGTCATTTTTTCTTTGTAAGCGTTCTGGTGTCACGAAATGATTACAGTGGTCGCAAATAACTTCTTCAAGCTGCATTATTATGTAGCGTTGTCTTTCTCTTTGCACCACATGATCGCTGATTGATTCGACGGATTTAATCTGTTCGAGATTCTCTTCAAAATCTTTTTTATACCGTTTTTTATTTCTAATGGTTGTTTTAATTGAACCAATAAGCTTGTCTGACTCGATTGAAGCAAGCTTTTTATGAATGTGATTTACAAAAGCTGACGCTGCTTTTTGGCAGTTTCGGTTGTCATGCTTCGTTGGAGGCGCAAAACAAAGCAAAAGAGTCATTATTCTACTTAAAGAACCATTAAATGGAATAGAAGCAACCACTTCAACAATTCCATTTTTGGCGATTGCCGAATAGTACTTCGAACCCAACTGCTGAGAATGAATGTCTTTGCAAAGATACCGCTTGGGAGTGAGCCAGTTCAGGTCATCCGCTACTTTCTCTAGTGGCTTAGGTCTATTTTTGTAAAGACGTTTGCGGAAAACGCCTATGCGATCGCCTTCATCGAGTATGAATTTTGATCTTTCTTCTATAGAGACAAAGTTCTCTGACTCCAGTTTTATTTCTGGTACGTGATAAAGGTTAGTAATTGCCTCGGCTGCGGCAGCTAGCTGATTCTCCTTTTTACGGTAAGTACCTTTGATAAGTAACCCAGACTTACTAAAAAAATTCGATAGTTCTTTTCTTTCTGGAGGAATTGTTAAAAAATTAGGTAAATAATAAGTATTAAATACGATGTATTTTCCTCGGTATTTTGCCCTTTCAGGATTAAAATTTTCGCAACTGCAAATATCAGCTTCGATAAGAGTGCGAATTTTTACATTAATCGCTACTTGATTTTTTTTAATTATTTTTACAAATTTCTTAGCTTGATAATGCAAAGTCCTGCGACGATCCTTAGTTGTGTCTATCCCCTTTGTTACCCAAAAAAGCTCTTTACCGCGAATTTTTCCTCTGATAGATAAAGTTAAGTACACCTCTTTATCTCCATCTATCGAATCATAAGTAAGATGGTGCCAATACACTTTGTCTTCTTCTATATCGAAGTCTGTTGGCAAATCATTAAAGACAACTAATGGGGTTTTCGTGCGGTTGTTACCGCAATAGGCTTTCGGAGTAACAGTTACAATTTCTGTAGTCCACTCTTTTAGCTTTGAAATTTTTGACATTTTCTGAACATGGTGCGTTATTAACGCCCCAATCTCAATGAAGATTGCAGTTACATGACAAACTGTTTAGTTGAAATTAAGTCTAGGAAGTATAGAACACAAAAACAGTTCCAGTCAACCGAGTTAGCGGCAATTAGTTTTTACAGTATTGATCTGGGCCTAGTTATAGCTTTCTATTTTGTAAATCACGAACTGTCCATTCTGAATGTAGGGTTTCATCCGCTGCAAAACCGATGCATTCCTATCGCGACGAGTTTTGTGGTGCGGTTATCCACGTCGTAGGTTGGATTGACCTCGGTGAATTCGATTATCTTTGTATTCGCAAGGGAAGCGGCGTATTTGACGAGTGTGATGAATTCTCCGGCCCGCAGGCCGAGCGGCGACGGGGCCGATGTGCCCGGAGCGTCAGCGGAGCGGACGGCGTCGAGGTCGAAGCCGAAGAATGTATTCAACGAGGAGCTTTGGCCGATGAACTCTTGGCGTATTTGCTCTTTTAGTTCGATGTCGGCTTCATTACGCGAGCGAAGGAGTTCCAGCGAAATACGTTTGACGCCGAGGTTGCGGATGTATTCGTAATAGACCGGCGAGCAAAAATGAGACTGGTAGCCGACCTCGTAGAAGAATTTCGGCAGCAGACGCTTTTCGTCGAGAAGTTGGCGATACGGTGTGCCGCTGTTACGTTGCTCGGCAATTCGAACATCAAGCTGCGCGTCGATGTTGACCGCTATCCACAGATCCGGCCCAAAAACTTCCGCCATCGCGGCACCGTCAGGATATGAAATATCATTTCCGCCGCCGAGAACTATCAGCCGCTTGCCGTCGCGCAAAAGCTGCGTGACAATATTAAACTGCGTCTCGTGTGTCTCTTCCAGTGTGCTGCCGATGACAACATTTCCGAGATCAAAAACACTCTTCTTAATATTAAACGGCGTGAGCTTGTAAAACTGTTTACGTATCGCGTCCGGTGCGGCAGCGGCGCCGACGCGGCCATTGTTTCGCTTTACGCCTTCGTCCTGCGGGCAGCCGAGAATGACAATATCCGCCGACTCGTAGCTCTCAGGATCGACGCGAACAACTTCACCCAATCGCGGGTCGTTTTTGTCGTTTCGACTAAAAAACAGCTCGCGATCGGGACTTGTCGTTCGATCAAAAATATCACTCATCACTACCTGATGTGAGCGTCTTACTTGCGCGGAGTCGCCGCAGTTGCAGGACGTGCGTTGTAGAAAGTTATAAACTGTCTGGTCACGTCGGCATTCTCCGCAAGAAACAGCAAGACTCCGGATTCACCTAATTTGTTGACGTCAAAGACCGCTCCAAAACCATTTTTGTTGGCAAATTCGGTAATGCCTTTACCAATTTCGGCATTTATTGGCGCTACTACCACCTGACGGCGTTTGCCGATCGCGTCTTCCAGTTCGGTTTTCCTGCGCGTTATCTGGCGCTCCAAAAGTTCTCCTTCCTCCAGTTTGGCGTTGTAGGCTGCCTGATTGAATGCGGCAGCGGGAAGTTTCTGCATATTCTGCAACTCAGAAGTAATCGCCTTAATCTTTATGCCGCTATCCTGCAGTGCCTTGATTTGCGAGGCAAACTCTGCATCGAGTTGCTTATTAGCAGCGACCAGCTTCGTGATTCCGGTCTTCTCATCATAAAACGCATCGGTATTAATCAAAGCGATCTTGGCAGGTGCAGTTTGAGCGTACGAAGCGGCCACGCAACCGATAAATACTAATACTCCGGCAACAGTACGAAAAATTAAAGACATAGTTTATTCTCCAGCATAGAAATCATAATCACGAATCAATATAACCTTCTGCTTCGTTCCGTTCTTCTTCGCGTGTTCGCCCGTCAGCCATGTCGAACCAGCGTTGATAGCCGTGTTTGGCAAGCTGCCATGCTTCGCGGCTTAGGTGTTTTACTATTTTTTCTTTGATGATCCTGCGATCAACCAAACCTGGGCGGCTAAGCAGGAAAACCGCGTCTTCCTGATCCTTGAAACGTCCGGCGATAAATTTTAGGATAACGAGCCACTCAGGCGTAAGAACAGGAACTCCTTTGATCTTTACTGCCTCCGCGAGCGCCTCGCGAAACATCGGTTTGAAACCATCACTTCGAGTTATCCAATCAACATTTGTCACCCGCTTTTTTGTCGTAATTTCATAACGTTCACCGCCCTGTCGCAGCTTGCCCGTAACGTGAAATTTGGGCGGCAACAAATCCGACGCGATTATATCTACATCCTTCGTCAGTCGGTCGCTATCATATAACAGCATAGCTACACCGCCCACCAGAGCCCAATTGATGCCATGCAGTCGCGCGAATCCGGAGACAGCCTCAATTGCCTCAATTGCGGATTCTTCGTCCAGAATGGGTAAATCTAATGTCATAAGTTTATTGATTCCGCACGATTTATTGGAATCTTATCACTAATTTCATTCGAAGAAATTCCAATACTTACCTCTTTTCATTATTGTCATTGGGTGTCAAACGAATCATGCCTTGGTCAGTTTCGTAACGTTCTTCTTCTTCGATGTCTCGGCCACGGGCTTTGCGCCACTCCAAAATGCTTTTGTTAATCGGTGTAAGCACGAATGACAAGACCCCAGCGCAAACCAAAGCAGCAATGCCGCTCGTCGCCATTGACCAGCGAGGAAGACTACCGAAACCAGCGGTCTCGGCCAAGTGCGGTAACAGGTAAACGACCGGAAATACTATGATGTATGAAACTAACATTAATGTGCTTTTTCGCATAAATCACCTCATTGGAATCTTCACCTTATTCTGTTCCGCGAAATCTATGGCCACTTCATAACCCGCATCTGCATGGCGGATCACCCCCATGCCGGGATCGGTCGTCAATACTCTTTCTATTCTTTTTGCAGCTTCAGGTGTGCCGTCGGCGACTATGACCTGGCCGGCGTGGAGCGAGTAGCCGATGCCTACGCCGCCGCCATGGTGGAGTGAGACCCATGTTGCGCCGCCGGCGACATTTATCATTGCGTTGAGATAAACCCAGTCGGCGATGGCGTCGCTGCCGTCTTTCATCGCTTCGGTCTCGCGATTTGGCGAAGCGACCGAGCCGCAGTCGAGATGATCGCGGCCAATGACTATAGGAGCTTTTAACTCGCCGGACGCGACCATCTCATTTAGCTTCAATCCGGCTTTTGCTCGCTCGCCATAACCTAGCCAACAGATACGTGCAGGCAAACCCTGAAACTCTACTTGCTCTTGAGCTAACGTCAGCCAGCGGGCGAGATGGTCGTCGTCGGGGAACAAATTCATTATAGCTTCGTCCGTGCGGTAGATTTCTTCCTTATTACCAGACAATGCAACCCATCGAAAAGGCCCCTTACCAACACAAAACAAGGGACGAATATATGCGGGCACAAATCCGGGATAATCGAAAGCGTTTGCAACGCCGTTGTCTTTTGCTCGTTGTCGCAGATTATTTCCGTAATCAAAAACGATTGAGCCGCGACGTTGAAACTCGAGCATCGCCTCGACGTGTTTCGACATTGAATCCATAGCACGTCGTTCGTATTCGGCCTGACTTGATTTTCTTAAATCGTTTGCTTGCTCGATATTTAAACCAACAGGAATGTAGCCAAAAAGAACATCGTGTGCCGACGTTTGATCGGTTACAACATCGGGTAAGATACCGCGTTCGAGCAATTGCCAATGAATTTCCGCCGCATTTCCTTGAAGCGCTATCGACCTAGCCTCTTTATTATCAATAGCTTCACGAGCAATACGTAAAGCATCATCTAAATCTCTAGCCGCAACATCTACTTGCTTCATCTGCAAACGCCGTTCGATGCGCCACGGATCGACATCAACCAAAATGCCGACTCCGCCATTGAAAGTTATTGCCTGCGCCTGCGCTCCGCCCATTTCTCCAAGGCCGGCAGTCAAAACAAGTTTTCCGGCAAGCGATCCCCAGCCATGCTGCCGCGCGAGCGAGCCGAACGTCTCATACGTGCCCTGCAAAATGCCCTGCGTGCCGATGTATATCCACGAGCCTGCTGTCATCTGCCCATACATCATCAGCCCGTCACGCTCGTATTGGTCAAACTGCTCCTGCGTCGCCCAATGCGGAACGATATTGGAATTCGCCAGTAAAACGCGCGGAGCGTCCGTATGAGTTTTGAAAACGCCAACAGGTTTGCCCGATTGAACAAGCAGCGTTTCATCTTCATTCAATTCTCTTAATGAGCGCAATATTGCGTCGAACGATTCCCAATCCCGCGCCGCTCGCCCGCGTCCGCCGTAAACGATCAAATTGTCTGGGTCGAAGGCCACGTCTGCGTCAAGATTATTCTGCAACATCCGATACGCCGCCTCGATCAGCCAGTTTTTGCAGGATAGCTCGGTGCCTGTCGGCGCTTTTATCTTTCTATTCATTTGTAGATAATAATAATGCTAAATTATGAAACTACTAAAATACATCACAATTGCAACACTTGCCATCGGCGTTTTCACAACGGCTGCATTCGCCCAAAGCGACAAAACGACAATGCCGGTCTTCGATGCAGAACTTGCCAAAAAGGTCGGTGCAGATGAAAACGGCATGAAAAGCTACGTTTTTTGCATCCTGAAAACCGGTCCAAAAGACGCAGAAATAAAAGACAAAAAGAAACGGGGCGAAATATTTGCCGGGCACATGACAAATATCAAGCGGCTTGCTGATGAAGGAAAACTTGTCCTCGCCGGGCCGTTTGGTGAAAATGGCCGGTCTTATCGCGGGCTTTTTATTTTTAACGTCACTACTGTCGAAGAAGCACAAAAATTAGTCGATACCGATCCCGTCATTTCCTCCGGCATGATGGTTGCCGAATTGACTCCATGGTATGGCTCGGCTGCTACGATGTTAGTGACTGAAAATCACAAAAAGATCGCGAAAAAAAGTTTCTGAATGCCCGACGCCGATCTGATAATTCACAATGCAGGGCAGTTGGTGACTTGCGCGTCCGGCGGCAAGGCTAAGCGCGGTGCCGAGATGCTTGATGTCGGCATCATCCAGAATGGCGCGGTTGCGATCGACAACGGCAAGATTGTCAGCGTCGGCAGATCAGCGGAAGTCCTCGCTGCATATTCCTCCGATGAAGTTATCGATGCCGAAGGCAGAGTTATTAGTCCGGGATTTGTCGATCCGCATACGCATATTGTTTTTGCGGGTGACAGGCTCAATGAATTTGAGTTGAAAATCAAAGGCGCGGATTATCTTGAGATACTGGCAAACGGCGGAGGGATTATCTCGACAGTGCGGCAGACGCGCGAAACGTCGTTTGGCGAATTGGTCGAACAGAGCCGGAAACGTCTCGACAAAATGCTCGCCTGCGGCACGACGACGTGTGAGATCAAAACCGGCTATGGTCTAGACACAGAGTCGGAATTAAAAATGCTGGCGGTAATTGGGGCACTTGATAAAACTCACGTAATCGACATCGTTCCGACATTTCTTGCCGCCCACACCGTGCCGCCTGAATCCAGGGATAACCCTGACGACTATGTTGATCTGATCTGCGACGAAATGCTCCCGCACGCATGGAAATGGTATGAACAATCGCATTTTGCTCAGAAACAAACGCCTTTCTTTTGCGACGTGTTTACCGAAAAAAACGCATTTAATATTGAACAATCTCGACGGGTTTTGGAAACGGCAAAGACTTTGGGCTTTGGCATAAAGGCGCACGTGGATCAATTCACAAATCTTGGTGGTTCCTCGCTCGCTATTTCGTCGAATGCCGTTTCCGTAGATCATCTTGATGCAATTTCCGACGAAGAGATCGGGCAACTGGCGGCGAGTGAAACTATAGGTATTGTTATTCCGACAGAAAATTTCAACGCCGGTAAAACCCAATTTGCAAATGCAAGAAAAATGATCGATTCCGGCTGTGCCATCGCTCTTTCGACGGATTACAATCCAGGCTCGGCGCCTTGTCCGTCGCAGCCAATGGCGATGGCTATTGCGTGTCGCTATCAAAAACTGTTGCCATCCGAAACGATGAATGCCGCGACTATAAACGCAGCGTTTGCGATCGGCTTAGGCAAGACTCACGGCTCGATCGAAGTCGGCAAGCAGGCGGACATTTTGATTTATGATTGCAGCGATTATCGTCAGGTCGCGTATGAATTTGGCGGAAATCTTGTCCAGACGATAATAGTTAAAGGACAAAAAACCAAAATGCAGTTTAGCTATTAGCTGTCAGCTATAGCTATCAGCTATTTGGTAAAACTACCATTGAATTTTGTGTTAATCTCTCAGTGTCTATGACCTCCGAAATCGTTATCGACGGCGAAAGCCTGACATTTGAGCAAGTCGTTGCCGTTGCGTATGGCAAGCCGGGCGAGCCATCTGTTGCGCTTGCCGACGGTGCAAAAGAAAAAGTGAATCGCTGCGCCGAGGCGGTCCAAACTCTGCTCGATCGCGGCGAGATCGCCTATGGCATCACAACTGGCTTCGGTGCGTTCAAGGATAAAATAATCAGCCGCGAAGAAGTCGGAACGCTCCAGCGAAATGTCGTTTTGAGTCATGCCGTCGGCGTCGGAAAGCCGTTCGACATTCCGACAGTTCGCGCGATCATGCTGATTCGCGCGAATACGCTTGCCCGTGGTTTTTCCGGCATCAGGCTCGAAACGCTCGAATTGATTCTCGAATGCCTCAACCGCGGCGTTCATCCGATCATCCCGGAAAAGGGAAGTCTTGGAGCCAGCGGCGATCTTGCACCTCTCGCGCATTTCGCTTGTGTCTTAATCGGCGAAGGCGAAGCTGAATACGATGGCGAAACATTTACAGGCAGCGTGGCACTGAAAAAAGCCGGGTTGATGCCGGTAACTCTCGCGGCAAAAGAAGGACTTGCTCTAACCAACGGCACGACCGTTATGACAGCAGTCGGCCTTCTCGAAACGGCAAAAGCAACAAAGCTCGCCGAGCTTGCCGACGTTAGTGGCTGCCTGAGCCTTGAGGCTTTGCACGGAACCGTTTCTGCATTTGACGAACGCATTCATGCGCTCCGCCCGCATCCGCGTCAGATCGAGTGTGCGGCAAATCTTCGCAACATTCTCGCCGAAAGCGATTTTGTCCGCGATTTCGATCCGTCAAACGTGCAGGATGCCTACACACTTCGCTGCATGCCGCAAGTTCACGGTGCTTGTCGGGATGCGGTACTTTATTCCGAATGGCTTTTAAAGTTAGAGCTGAATGCTGTTACGGATAATCCGCTGATCTTTACCGATCAGTCAGGTAAGATCGATGTCCTCAGCGGCGGCAATTTCCACGGCGAACCGCTCGCGCTGGCATTCGATTATTTGACAATCGCATTGGCCGAACTCGGAAATATTTCGGAACGCCGCATCATGCGTCTGACCGACGAAGCATCAAACGCCCACACGCTGCCGCCGTTCCTAACCGAGCACGGCGGCATCAATTCCGGCTTCATGATAGTCCAATACACCGCCGCCGCTCTCTGCACCGAGAATAAGATACTTGCTCATCCCGCGAGCGTCGATACGATACCCAGCTCGGCAAATGTTGAAGATCACGTCTCGATGGGAGCGACTGCAGCATTGAAGTTGCGGCAAGTGACCGAGAATCTCGAAACGATCCTCTCGCTCGAACTACTATGCGCTGCGCAAGGCATCGATTTCAGGCGCAAGGCACTCAAAAAAGACAGCAAGCTCGGTGTCGGAACACGCGAGATTTACACGAAGTTTCGAGGATCAATTCCGTTTATCGAGACTGACGAATATATGAAAGTTCATATCGACGCAGCCTTAGACATCGTCCGCGAATGGTGATGACAAGACTTTGACTTTATCACAATAAAAAGGAGCCGCGCGTCTCTCGCTTCGGCTCCTTGTTTTAATGTTAAAAGTCGTGTGACTTATCGTCTCGTCCGTTGGACTTGCGAGCAATTATTCTTATCTTGTGCGCAAGCGAACATCGTCACGAATATGCGTTCTGCGTCGAGCGGCTCGCCTTCCTTTGAAGTAGTCATCGAGAGAAACGCGTCTTTAGCAATAGCGCCGTTATCAATATTCTGAACGACTGGGCAAACCGCAACGGTATCGCCGCCGCTTATGTTTATAAGCTCGTGATTGAGAAGAGTTTTGAGATCGTCAATGCTCTTTACGATCGGGCCACCATCCAGCGCCATGCCGTTTTCCTTTGCCATCGCTTCAAGTATTTTCAAACCTGTGTCTGTGGCTGCATTTGCCGTGTAAGTGACGGTCATCACCATTCGCAGTCCGAGCGGATTCGACGGCTCAGATGTCAGATCAAAACTATCGACCATCAAAGGCGCCTGCCTCGTTCCTGAAAAGTAGGATGTCTCACTTGCGCTGATCACAGGAAACACATAGATCGGATTACGCGAAGCCAAATCTCTTACACTCGAATAATCCTGATTCGGATCGTTAAGGTTAAAGTTGAGCCGTCCAAGCGGGCTCCAAAATACCGGCTGTCCGTTCCGCAAATATGCAGGAAGCGTGATAAGCACGCGGACGTCCGAAAGGTCAGGATTGTCGGTCGGGGTAAACGTTGAAAGAAAATCCTCGCCCGTCAAGCGGTCGTTCAACTCTTTAAATTCAACGCCGTTAGTTATATAGAATTTGTCGCTAAAATCGTGTGGGTTAATGGCCGGAGCAGAATAAGGCTCCGTCTGGCCAAAGGCCTGTGCCGTGAAAGCAACGGTGAGCACCGCCGTAAATATTGTAGCCATGAATCGGCTGATGGTAGGTTTGAACATTTTTTTGAATTAACTCCTTTTTTCTCTATTTAATAAATCGGTCGTCTAATGACCACGCAGCCCTTTTGGCAAGGAGCGTGCCATTGCAGCCATCATGCGGCTAACACCGATATTTGTTGAGGTGTGTGGAAAACTCCGAACTTGAGCCCGACATTAACTTCCGTCTAATCGGTCAATCTGACCGAACAGTTGGAATCAAACTGACCGAAATAAACCCAAGCGCAAAAAAAGGCGAGCTACCTCACCTTTCCTTAAATCGTTTATCGCAGATTGAGTGGTACACCCGGCAAGATTCGAACTTGCGACCCTCTGATTCGAAGTCAGATACTCTATCCAGCTGAGCTACGGGTGCACGCGAATACTAATTTTAGGCTGTCATGGAAATCTTTGCAACTTACTTCGATTGAAGCTCCCGGACGTGCGCGACCAGCGTTTTGATTTGATCGTCGCTCAATTTTCCCTTGAATGCCGGCATTCCTTCGTCGGGCACGCCGTCGCTGATATACGCAAACAACTTTTCATCCGAGTGCTTTTTCATCTTCTCAGTTGTCAGGTCTTCCGCATTTAGATTTTTGCCTTTGATCGTAACCTTTCCGCCCTTTCCCGTGGCTTGATGGCAGATCATGCAATTTTGCGCGTAGAGGTCATCTGTCGGCTCAAGGTCGTCAACATCTGCGGCGACTTCAGGATTTTTTTTCGCGGCATTATTAGGAGCTGCATTTGTAGATTTTACAGATGCAGTATTCGGGACAATGTTTTTAGAATTTTGTGTCGGCGCCGACTCGCCGCAAGAAACAAAAAAAACAAAGGCAAAGGCCGCGACGGATAATTTGACTAGATTCATTGTATGACTCCCAATAAATTTGATTAGAAACTGGAAAAAGTTTAACTTAAGGGCGTTGACGAAGCAATGCTAAAGCAGTCGGTTAAATTCTATTCTGCACCATGAAAGCTCTTATATTTGTTATTTTTATTGTCCTGTCTTTTTTGTCTATTCCGACGACCGCCCAGATTTCATCGGCAAAAATTAACATTGACGGCATAAAAAACGAAGTTGCCATTCGCCGTGATGCTCGCGGGATTCCGTACATCGAAGCCAAATCGGATGCTGATCTTTATTTCGCACAGGGCTATGTAACAGCCAGCGACCGTCTCTGGCAAATGGACTTGCTGCGAAGATTGGCGCGAGGCGAAACTGCCGAGATTTTCGGCGGCAGCGTGCTCGAAGAAGACAAACGCTGGCGACGTTTCGGATTTGCCGAAGTGGCGAACCAAAGCCTGAATCTTTTGACGCCGGAACTTAGAACAGCTCTTCAAGATTACGCTCGAGGCGTCAATGCTTTTATTGCCTCGCTTGACGAAACTTCATTGCCTGTCGAATTCAGGATACTTCAATACAAGCCGAAACCATGGGCGCCAACCGACACGATCGTGATCGGCAAAATTCTTGCCGACGCACTCAGCACGACCTGGCAAAACGATTTGCTGCGCTCATCATTAAAAACCTTGTCGCCTGAAAAATTCGCCGACCTGACAAATCAGGTCACGCCGTATGACGTTATTTTATTTGGAAAGGATTTATCCGATACGGGCGGAAACGCGAGTGTGAACGAGCGTGCACCTAACGAAGAAATGCGCTCATTGCTCGAACCTCACGTTATTGCTTCGACTCTTAAAGCTGTTGCAAACGACTCACAATTGCGAGCCGATTCACTTGCGCGTGTCGGCCTTTATTCTGAAGATCTCGCCGCCAGCAACAATTGGGTCATTTCGGGGAAGCGCACCGCAGACGGGAAACCAATTCTTGCCAATGATCCGCACCTGCAACCGTCGGCGCCCGGGATTTGGTATATGTCGCAACTTTCAACGCCGACTATGCGTGTTTCAGGTGTAACATTTCCTGGAGTGCCTGGCATAGTGCTCGGCCACAATGAATTCATCGCCTGGGGCGCGACCAATGTCGGGCCTGACGTTCAGGACATTTATTACGAGACGTTTAACGCTGAAGGCCAATACAGAACTCCAACCGGTTGGGAAAAACCAACAGTTCGAAAAGAAAAAATCCAGGTCCGGATCAATCCGCTGAAAACTGATACCAGAATCGTTGATTATGACGTGACGGAAACGCGAAACGGAGTCATCATGATTGAGGACAGCGGAAAAAAATATGCATTGAAATGGACGGCACGCGATCCAAAGAACAATGAATTCGAGTCATTCTTTGCGTTCAACCGGGCGCGAAATTGGAATGATTTCAAGAACGCGCTAAAAACCTATGGCGGAGCGACTCAGAACTTCGTTTATGCCGATGTCAAAGGAAACATCGGCTGGTATGCCGCCGGGCGGATACCGCTTCGCAAAACAGGCGACGGCTCGCTGCCATATGACGGTTCGACAAACGACGGTGAATGGATCGGCAACATTCCTTTCGACGAGTTGCCAAATCTCTACAATCCGCCGAGCGGTTTGATCGTGACAGCCAATCAACGCATCGTTGGCACGTCATACAAATATCCGCAAATATCGCGTGCCGTCGCGCCGCCGTGGCGCGTACGACGAATCTATGACGCTCTCAATGCAAAAACGAAGATCACGATAGACGACGTTCGCGACGTACAATACGACGCTTACAATATTCCGCTTGCAAATCTTGCGAAGGAAATCGTCAAGTTCGGCGCAGCGTCGTCCGAAACTATTAAAATATTGAAAAATTGGGACGGCAACATGACAGCCGATTCTACTGCTGCGTTGCTTGTAAACGAAATAATGGGGTGCGTCGCCAGCCGCATGAACGCTGATCTCACGGGCGTTCCGACTTCGGCAATCCGCGAGCGCATTGTCGATTGGGCTGTCCGTGAAAAAAGCCCGCGTTGGCTGCCAAAGGAATTTAAAAACTACAATGAGCTGCTTCAATCATGCGATTCGCAGAAAAGAACCGAGCTTTCAAATCGTTACGGCAGCGATCCGAGCCAGTGGCATTGGGGCAAAACATGGCAATCGCGATTTCCGCATCCACTCGCCGCCGTTCCGTTGATCGGCAGCCAGTTCGCTACGCCAAACGTGCCTCTCAACGGCAGCGGCCAAACACCTAACGTCGGCTCACATACCTCAATGCGTTTTATCGCTATCCCCGGCAATTGGGATACGACACGCCTAATAATTTCGTTGGGCGAAAGCGGCGATCCAAAATCAACACACTATAAAGACCAATTCGAAGCGTGGCGAACGGGAAGCCCGGCTATCCTTCCGTTCACAAAAGTTGCGGTAGAAAAAGCAACAACGTCAGTAACGGTTATGTCGCCAAAATAGTCAGCGCATTATTCTAACCGGCGCGGTTACTCCGCAGCACACGTCAACGAGTTTTTTGCGGTCGGCTTTCATTTGCGGATCGTGTTTTAGCATTTCGATTGTCGCCGCAAGCAATTTTGATGCGTTTTTGTCCGTAGGCTCATTCAACCGGTAATGCATCCATTTTCCGTCGCGTCTGCCTGTTACGAGATCAGCCCGCTTCAGGTAAGAAAGATGGCGGGAAATCTTAGGATTGTTCGTCCCGAGCGTTTCGGCGAAAAAACAAACACAAACCTCACCGTCACGCATCAGATTTAGCAATCTGAGCCTTGTTTTATCGGCAAGTGCCGAAAAGAAAAGTTCCTGGTTAAAAGAGGTCTTTTGCATAATCAATTTATTGAATGAATATGAGCAGCACGCCGCACGGGTCCCAAACGTGGAAAATCTTAGTATCGCCGTTCATCTCGGGATAGTCGTAACGAGCGTTCCCAAAATCTCCTTCATCAATTACTTTTTTCGCATGAGCGTACCATGCATCAACGTTATCGACGTCAAATTTCATCATGAAGTTCTCAGCCCACAATCGCACGTAATAATTTTGCAGTCGAAAGACAGCGTTACCAAGACGGCAGTCCATCGTATCACCCCAACCTTCGGTTAATGTGAAGCCAAGTGCCGAATAGAATCGTTTCGACAACTCAAAATTCTCCGCAGGCACATACACAATAAGTTCATTAATTAGTAAGGACATAAAAAATATTCTATCACATATCATTTATGGCGTGACATAATTGTATTTTAGGATTATCGTTGAAATACAATTATGGTTATGCATAATTGATATTATCGATGGGAGAAACATTATGAGCAACATTAATACATTAAAAGCACATTTAGCCCTAAACGTAAAAGACGTTGATAACAGCATCGAATTTTACAAAAAGCTGTTCGGCGTCGAGCCGAGCAAGGTCCGAACAGGCTATGCAAAGTTCGACGTGCAGAGTCCGCCGCTCAATTTCACGCTCAATCAGGTTGCATTCGAAGGCGCCGGAGCATTATCGCATCTCGGCATACAGGTCGCGGCGACAGAAGACGTCATCGCTCTTCGCGATCAATGGGAAGCGAGCGGCCTCAAGCCTCGCGAAGAGATGCAGACGACCTGCTGCTACGCCTTGCAGGATAAGGCATGGGTTAACGATCCCGACGGCAACGAATGGGAAGTTTTTGTCGTGCTCGAAGACAATCTGGGCGAATCCTCAATGAAGTCGGACGTTGCAGGATGTGAATGCGCAACGGAAACTACGGTTGACAATACAACGTGCTGCACGCCGACGTTTACAAATGTAGAAGGAAGAAAACAGGAAGTAGCGACGGCTTGCTGTTGATGACGGAAGTAAGAAACATGAATCTCGCAAAACTGGATCCGATTTTAAACGAATCAACTTGTTCGACTGAAAGCAAATGTGAGGAGACTCAGGCTCCGAATCATTTTTCACGGTTATTTGAAGATGACTGGGAAGTTTTTGTGATCAAACATGATAAGCGCACCGGCGCCTTTAAGTGGTGGACGGAATGCTGCGAACGGCTTGCGGCAAAGTTAGATGAACGACAATTTACAACGGCGACTAGTCGCCGAATTTATCGGCACGGCGATGCTGCTCGCCGCGATAGTTGGTTCGGGAATCATGGCCGAGCGGCTCGCAGGCGGCAATGTTGCCGTCGCATTGATTGCGAACTCAATTGCGATCGGCGCGGCTCTTGTGGCTTTGATATCGACGTTTGGCCCTATCTCCGGTGCGCATTTCAACCCGGCCGTCACCTTGTCCGCAGCCATGAACGGCGCGATTAAATGGAAAGATGCGGCCGAATATTTCGCCGCTCAAATCACGGGCGCTTTGGTCGGCGTTGCCGTCGCAAACTTGATGTTCGATCTGCCTGCTTTTTTTGTTTCAACAAAGGTGCGCACCGGAGCTTCGCAATGGCTCGGTGAATTTGTTGCGACCTTTGGATTAATCGTTGTGATAGCCGGAAGCTCGCGGTTACAAAAATCGACTGTTGTTCCGTTCGCCGTCGCCGCTTACATCATGGCGGCAATTTGGTTTACATCGTCAACGTCATTCGCAAATCCGGCAGTCACCATAGCCCGAATGTTTAGCGACACATTCACGGGAATTCGGCCTGCTGATGCTCCGGCATTTATCATCATGCAGATCTTCGGAGCAATCGCTGCGACATTTGTTTTTCGATGGCTGATCCCGATCAATAAAATATGACCGACAAGAAAAAAGTCCTGATACTCTGCACAGGGAACTCGGCCCGCAGCCAAATGGCCGAAGGCATTTTGCGTCACATAGCAGGCGATAAATTTGAAGTCGAGAGTGCCGGAACGCGAGCGAGTTTCGTCCGTCCACAAGCCATAGCCGTAATGAGCGAGATCGGAATTGACATTTCCGGCCATCGCTCAAAATCTCTTGATGAGTTTCTCGACCACCATTTCGATTACGTCATCACCGTCTGCGACAACGCCAATCAAACCTGTCCCGTCTTTCCCGGCAACGCAACACGAATTCACTGGAGTTTTGAAGACCCGGCCGAAGCCGTCGGAACAGAGGACGAAATTATAGACTTTTTCCGCCGCGTTCGCGACGATATAAAACAGCGTCTTACGGATTTTGCGAAAGGGAAGTCGTGAGGAAGTGCCGTTGGTTGATTCGATAATTCGTGCTACATTTTCCTCATCATCAAGGTATTTATGAATCGTTTTATTTTTATTATCGCCGCTCTACTATTTTTTTCAACCGTGTCGGTAAACGCACAGAAACCAGACAGCCTAACGGCACAAACAAATGCTCAGTCTCAAGACATAAAGGAAGCCGAGCAGTTGAGCGCACAAGTTGTGCAATTATATAAATCCGGTAAATTCGACGAAGCACTTTCGCTTGCCGAGCGTGCTTTAGCTCTGCGCGAAAAGGCTTTAGGTTCAGAAAGCGAACTGGTTGCCGCTGCCCTACGCAATCTTGCCGAAGTGCAACTGGCGAAAAAGAAGACCAAAGAAGCGGAAGGTACTTATGACAGATATTTAAGTGTGCTTGAAAAAGCACTTGGTGAAACCAACTCAAATTTGATTGGCGCTCTAGACCGTTACGTTTGTTTGTTGGTCAACATTAACAAGCGACCCAAAGCACTGGAAATTCAAAGGCGCCTTTACAAACTCGATAACAAATTTGATTTTGACGATACAGTAAAAACACCTGTGAAAAGTTTGGAAATGGCGGGCTTGATGATTGGGAAAATTGTTAACATGCCTAAACCTGATTATCTGGCAGAAGCAAAAATAGCAGGCGTTACCGGCTCTGTCGTTTTTAAGGTAACTGTTGACGAAAAAGGAAAAGTCGTAGCCGTAAAAGCACTGTGCGGACATCCGCTTTTGGTTAAAGGCGCAGAATCATCTATCCAAAAAGCACAATACAAACCAACAATTGTTTCTTCACATCCCGTTAAAGTCACAGGATTTGCAATTTATAATTTTGTTTTGTGAAACAGTAAAAATGACATCTGAAAGCTCAAGCCGACCTGTTATCTGGCTTCCACGGCGGCATAACCGCAGATTCGAAGTGAGGCCTGGCGGAAGGGCAGAGTTTCCGCATCTCGACAAGCAAGCCTGAACGGAAATCCATAATTTAGCATCCACTCTTGAAAATCACATCATATTCGGAAAGTTACGTCATACTGAGAAAGTTGCGTCATATTCGGAAAGTTGGTGTTCCAATTTATCTTAGAATTTGCTAGCTTGATGCGGGAACGTTGAAATTTCAACGTTTTTGCTTTTTGATAATTACGAATTGCCGTTGGCTTTAAGCCAACGGATTGCGACTCTTTGGCCAATCTTTTTTCAGGACGATACAAAATGAAAAAAAATGCTGGACAGTGGGACAGCAAGGTTTAAGTTTAGTTTGTTCAATGATTTAGCTGTCCCAAGCCCATTTGGGACACTTGGGACAGAAAAAATGCTGGCACAGTGGGACAACAGGCTTAAGTGAAACTTATTCAACGGTTTAGCCTGTCCCAAGGGTTTGGGACAAAGGGACAGTATAAAGGCCGAGCCGCACTATAGTCGCGAGAGAAAATCGCTAAGAATGATCGCTGCAGCTTCGCTGTCAACTTTACTTCGAGTATCACTTAAGGTTTTGCCTTGCTGCCAGAGGCGGGATTTGGCTTCGTAGGAAGTCACGCGTTCGTCTTGTAGGAAAACAGGAATATCGAGCGAGAGCAAGAAATTTTGCGCCATGCGGCGGGCCTCGGCGGACATTGCGCTCTCAGAGCCGTCAGATTCAAGCGGCAAACCAATGACGAGAGCTTTGGCATCAAATTCCGTGACGATTTGTTTGACATCGAGAAGCAACCTTTTCCAGCTTTTTCGCGTAATCACGGGAAGCGGCCGCGTGGTGACACGCATTTCGTCACAGACGGCGACGCCGCAGCGTTTTGTGCCGGGATCGATCGCAATGATCCGGCCTTCTGACGGAACAGGAAGTCCTTCGCGATTGGTTGTTTTATTTTGTTGCACTTCGTGTTGACGTTAAGCGATAATTGGGAACGCAGGCAGCCTGCCTGCAAATTTCATACATTTTTACACGCAGGCAGGCTGCCTGCGTTCCGACAAGAGGTTCAAGAGGTTATTATATGTCATTTCGCGGTAAGGTTTGGATTCTGGTCATCTCCGGCGTAATTGCCGTTTATGCGGTTGTGGGCGGCATGCCCTTCGTCGGCGGCCTGCTTACGACGTCGGCGCAGCAGCCGGCAAATGACGCCGCTGCCCAGCTTCGCATCGTCGAATCGGTGCTTCAGCATATCCAGAACGATTACGTTGACGAGCCCAATATGGATAAGGTCAGGCTTGGTGCTCTTCGCGGACTCGCGGGCGGCCTCGATCCGTATTCGTCTTTTTTGACTGCCGATCAGGTGAAAGCCTACGAAGCCGCAAAAACGTCAAACAAGGTTGGCATCGGCGCAGAGTTTTCGCAAATCTCGGGCTTCTTGTATGTCATCTCCGCGATCAAAGGTTCTCCGGCGGAAAAAGCGGGTCTTAAGTCGGGCGATTTTATCGAGTACATAGATACAAAAGCGACGCGCGATTTGTCGCTTTATGATGCACGGCAGATGGTCAGTGGCGACGCCGGAACGACCGTCGCATTGCGTGTGCTTCGGCCCCTAGAAAAGCCGCAGACAATAAAAGTCGCTCGTGGAACATACAAAGTTCCTAACGCCGAATCACGCATCGAAACAGGCAAGATCGGCGTCATAAAAGTTTACAGTCTCGAAGACGGTGAAAGCAGCGACATTCGTACACAGGTTTCGAGTCTGGCAAAGCAGGGCGTGCAAAAGATCATTCTCGACCTTCGCGGAGTTGCTGCCGGAAGTCTGGCAGAAGGTGTCGCAGTTGCCAATCTGTTTATCAAAGACGGCGACATCGCCAAAGTGATCGGTCGCGAAAGCAAGGTGCTGACAAATTATTCTGCCGATCCTACAAAAGCGATTTTCGATGGAAAGATGGCAGTTCTGATCAATCTCAGCACGGCCGGAGCGGCAGAAGTGGTTGCATCGGCAATTCTCGATCGCAAACGCGGTGAAGTGATCGGCGAGACAAGCTTTGGTTCCGGAACCGAGCAGAAGTTATTTCCTTTGACCAGCGGCGGCGGCTATCTCCTGACAGTTGCAAAATGGGCAAGCCCGAACGGCACACCGTTCCTCGGCGAAGAGCGCGCGACAACCGGCGTCAAGCCTTCGATCGTGGTCAAACCACCTGACACGCCCGAGCCGCTCGACGTCGAAAGCCTGACCGATTCGCAGGACAGCCAAAATCCGCAACCAAGTGCATCGCCGACGCCAAAACCGGCCTTACCAAAAGTGGTCGAGGACATTCAATTGAAAAAGGCACTTGAAGTGCTGCAGGACAACGCTGCGACGATGAAAGCCGGCAGCGGCAACTGATTTGAAGAGCAATTACTTTAGCCACGAATGCACGAATACGAAATTCTTATTCGTGCATTCGTGGCTTAACCCCAACACTGCTAGAATCATTTTTCAATGGCATCAATGGCAGATACGGCATTCACGATCAGGCCGCTTGACGAAAGCGATCTTGGAGAATGGCTCCGTCTCAGGTTGCTTCTCTGGGATGAAACAAGCGAGGACGATCACAAAGCTGAGATGGTCGATATCATCGAGCATGCCGACTCGCAGTTAGTCGTCGTCGCCGATATCGGCGGCGGACGTCTTGTCGGTTTTCTCGAGGCGAGCATACGTTCGCACGTCGAAGATTGCGAAACGGAAAATGTCGGCTATCTCGAAGGTTGGTATGTAGAAGAAGATTATCGCCGAATGGGCATCGGCGCCGACTTAGTCAAATATGCCGAAAGATGGGCAGCACAAAAAGGCAGCACCGAAATGGCTTCGGACGCCGAGATCGACAATATCGTCAGCCTGCAGGCACACGTCAACCTCGGCTACAACGAAACCTCACGTCTTGTACATCTGAGAAAAGAGTTAAAGTGAAACTGATCAAAAAGAGAATATTAAAACTTGCGGCGTCTGCTCTTATCGCCATTAGTTTTTCTCTGACAATTGCTGCACAGTCCACAGACCAGAGTTTTCCAACCGCGGTCACAACAAACGAAATTACCGGCACAATAAAAGCGCGTGATATCGGCGATTCGCGACTCACTTCATATTTCTATACTTTCGACGGCGGACAAGGCGATGTTTTTATAAATGTCGTCACTAAGAATTTCAACGGCGACATCGATGTATTTGCAGCGGATGGTTTGCGTCCGCTGACAAAAATAGTGGTTTACGCCGATGCCGAAAACGAGACCGGCAGACTCGTCTATCTCCGCAAGCCTGAACGCTTGATACTGCGTGTCGAAGGCCGTTCACCAAATGACGACCCGGCAACATTCCGCATCAAATTTGCCGGAAGCTTTATCGCTTTAGCAGAACAAAAAACTCAAGACACTCCGACTATTGCCCGACGCGAGGTCGAAGTAGAATCCGGCGTCAGGGTTAACTCAGTCGGAACAATCGTCGAAGTTATTCCAAAACCGCAGCCAACACCAAAAGCCACACCCGAGGCAAAAGAAACCGTAGCGACCGCGGATAAACCTATAGAGTCGGAACCGGTAAGAAAAGAGTCCACCAAACCACCGGCACCTAAAACTGCTAAAGTCAAGAAACCGGCTTCTGCTCCAAAAACGAAAGAGAAACCAAGTTTAGAAACCACAGCAGCAAAAAAAACGCCTGTAAAAAAATCGGAAGAGACAGCCAAAAAAGAATCTACTCTTGAGAAAAAGCCGGCGAAAAAAAATGAATCCCCGGAAGTCAAAACCGTATTAAAAAAATCTTCGAAGCCGAAAAAAGAAATTGTCGCCAAAACACCAAAAGAGCCAGCTTTACCTGAGCCGACAATACCCGATCCGATGACAAACTTTCGGCTGGTCGTTCAATTAAAGGACGGAAAAACGATCGAGCGGCCAATGAAAGAAGTTACAAAATTCAGCGTCGATAAAGGCATACTGACCGTAACTGCCACAGACGGCAGCACGATCATATACTCGATGGGTGACGTTGCGAAAGTTACAATTGAATAGGTACTACGCGTAACTGTGTAAACCTTTGAGCAGGTAGCTCACGCCGAGATAGGTAAAGATAACAAGCATAAATCCGACTATCGCAAAATAAGCAGAGCTTCGTCCCTTCCAGCCGCGCGCAATACGCGTATGCAGAAACGCAGCATACGTCA
>JBJXHF010000077.1:0-8101 GCA_046160805.1 Pyrinomonadaceae bacterium | reverse complement strand
CCGCAGGCTGCCCTTGTCGCCTCGCCGCTCGCTCGAATTAGTAGCCACTAATTCTCATCTTACCGATACCTCATCAAACTAATTTGATGAGGGCGAGACGAGGCGACTTCGCTTTTGCCCGACAACTTTCGGGCAAACCGGAAAAGCTAACCGGCTTTTCCGGCCGCTTCGGGTTTCGGTCGCAAACGCTTCCCTCAACCTGCGACAAGGGCAGCCCGCGCTCACGTTAACCACTAGCTTAGGCAAGGGCGGGAAAGAGACTAGCGCTGTCCCTGCTGCCTAACCCTTGCCGCATTTGCAGTCAAATCTTGTCCCATAAGTGTAAAATGTCGATCCCCGGTCGCGAGAAGTTGTTGAACGTGGCATTCTAATCGACATGAATTGGCCTCAATTGAATCAATAATTCCAGGTATGTAGCGAAATCGCTGGATCCCAAAATCTGAAAAACCGCCGAGACTGGTTGCTAGCGATATCAGTTGAAAAAACTCTAGCGAAGCAAGATTTTCACTGAATGCGAAGATATTCTCGTTACGTTTGAGATGATGGTCGGCTCCAAGACCTTTCAAGTAAGACGGATCATCAAGCTTACCAGCTATCTCAATCGAAACATCTCCGACTGAAAAACATCCGAGACATTCCAGACAAGGTCGACCGGGGCCAACTGTTTGCAATTGCCAATCGACGCCAGAAAACTGGCCGTTCTTAAATCTCACTGCAATTCCACCGTCGATCACTGGAATAAGATGAGCATATGCGAAATGGTTAAGTATCTGACGTGCCCGAGGGCGATCAACGCATGAAAATAAAACGTCGCAATCGAGAGCCGCAAAATAACCTTTCTCTTCCGCTACACTGTAGGGAATCGCTTCAATGTTCATGGAATGAGCCGTAGAAACCTTGCTCATCCGTTCTTTTGCAACTTCAACCTTTAATTTTCCAATGTCGTCCCGGGTTCCGATGACAAGCCTGTCAAGATTGTGTTCTTGGATTTCATCAAAATCTATTAGGACGATATTTTCAAAACCAGACCGAGCAAGGGTTTCAGCTATAAAGCTTCCAACACTTCCGAGCCCCACGATCCCTATTCGCAAGCGAGCCAACTTCGCATGATTTTGTTCACCCCACACCGCAACCGTTCTTTTAAACATCTCACCGTAACGCGGTCTCGGCACCATAAAATCAGCAAAGGTGACATCCAATCTTTCACCGATAGAGCGGACAGATCGACACCAACTGCGTTTATAATTTCTGTCTCCGGTGGAGTGCCACAAACGAGCACTCCAAACATCATCATTACCAACTGTTAGACCTACCAAGGGTTGATCGGTCAGGCCTAACACGGGTCCGGCGAGCCTCTGTTCCGCAGCGATATCGTCCTTGCTCATATCCTGCCATCCAGAGCCTGGATGACTGTGCATAAAGGCAATTCCAGCATCCTTTTCAAGAGCTAGCCGACAAACACGTTCGAAGTATTGAGGATTGAAACTTACGTTTCCATGACGCTGCCGATCTCCCGGTTCCGGCAAGACAACCTCAAGTAACAATGCGGTGAATCTTTTTGAGCCTGAGGACGGGTTCCATAAAGCAAAACACAAATCTTCTTCCCTATCCTCTCGTATCAAATGATTGGATAAGGTTTGCCGAATCGATTGATCAAATGTAACGCTAAATTCTTTATGCATCGTCAAATATCCTATTTATCTGTGAAATCAGTCGGCGTGTGGTTTTCTCGCCGTCCCAATTAAAATTCTTGCTCCAGTACAGCCATTCAGGTCCAAGAGGACTATCTTGAATGTTCCTAACCCCCGATTCACTATCCGTCTTTTCAAACAGTTGCGGATCAGCATTAACTTGGATGGCGGAAGCGACACCTTGCGGATAATTCGCGACCGCCATAATTCCAAGATCAATTACGCGTCCACCGAAACGACCAGTCGGAATTTCGAAGCCACCGACCACCACGTATGGCTGGCTGTCACTACCGTTCGAGATAGTGACCTTAAAGCCCAAAGCCTCAAGGTCACTTTTCAGTCGCTCTGCTCCGTAAGTTACGCTCATATATTTATGACACCGGTGTTGGATCGTTGTGCAAGACGATGAATTTCATGCCGTCTTTCATCTTTATGAGCTGTGCGAGATCGGTGAATTTAATAAGTTCTCTGCCGTCTCTGAGAGCCAAGGTTGTCTTGGTCGGGTCTTCTTTTGCATATTCGACCAAAAGCGTCTTGACTGAAAGCTCGTCCTTGTCCGTTTCAAATTTCTCCGCGTCTATGAAAAAAACAGTTTTTTTCGGCTTTTTATCATTCTTGTCATTTATTGATTGAGTCATTGTTGTAGTACCTCGTTTTATTTTATTCGGGCAAATTCTTCCCCCACACTGAATACCGCTAACCGTGACAAAACATTTTTTTGCGTTGGTTGTCACGGTTCTGAGTATTACTATTTAGAGGACGATGCAAACCGAAACTAAGCTACTGGCAGTGACAGATTTCGGCGGTGAGACTAACTACAGTCTCATCGAATACATCGCGCTCGCGGATGATGACGCATCGACTGCGTGGGGTGAGTTTTATTCCCGCCACGTGGCATTCGTTTTTAAGCGACTTAAAAAGGCTTACTCGGGAGTTTTTGACGAAATGTGTTTGCAGGATCTGGCAACGGAAACTTTTATCAGAGTCCGTGGTGGAGCACATACATTTAAACCTATAAATGGTTTGTCACCTGAACAGCAGACGTATCACGCCCGTGCGTGGCTGGGAAGAATTGCTCGAAATATCGTGAATTCAGAGATCAAAGATCAGGAAGGGCTCGAATTGATTTACGCGGATGATATTGATGAGGACGGTAATGATAGTTGGGACATAGTTTCGTTTGATGATTACAAACGTAAGGGCTTGGATAAGGAAAAATTAGAAGAGAAGCTGAGTGATAAAATGCTCCTGATGATTGAGGCCTTTCAGACACTGAATGACCAACAACAGTACGTCCTTAGAGTTACTTTCGATTACGATATGCCAGGTAGAGAGCATCAACGTCTTCCTAACAAAATATCAAGGCTACTAGCAGAAGCGTTAAATACAACACCGGAAAACATTCGCCAAATTCGCCGCCGCGCTAGAATTAAAATTAAAGAATATATCGATCAAAGGTCGGAGAAATAAAAGTGAGCAAAATCAATGAAAAAAAGGACAAAACTATGCTTAATAGAGAGGAAAAGGAGTTTAGTAAACTCTTTTATGAGGCTCTAAAAATCCATGGCTTAGGAATACCGACTACAATTGCGGAGGTGCAAGATGCGGAAACAGAAGGCTTAGAAACAGATTTTTCAGATTTGCCGACTTGGATGCAGGACCCCGCCGAAGTTCTTCGCCGGAGTAAGGAGTTTTCACTGAAATTGGTTCCACTTGCCCCTAAGGAGGAGCCATGCCAAGATCGTCAGTTTGCTCGTGCAGCCAGACTGGGTCGTGAAATACCTAAAGACGTTGAAGATAGAATGAGGAAGGATCGGGCAGCGGCCAAAGACAGATCGGGAACGTAAAAAAGATGGGATTCTTTTACGAAAAAGTCTCCGAAGAGCGCCGTCGTGAAATCGAGGAATTCGCCGAATTTCTATGGGACGAATATTCGATTGATGGTCGGATAGACCCACTAAAGATACTAACGGAGAAAGAAATAACCCACTCTTTTCGTGATTACGGTGATGCTTTTGACGGGCTTCTGGAGTATGAAGCCGGCGAATTTCATGTTTACTTAAATCAACAGCGATTAGGCGGAATAGCTCGACCCCGAACCCGATTCACGATCTCACACGAGCTGGGCCACTATTTTATCGATAAGCACCGAAATGGCATGATTGCCGGAACTCTTTCTCCTCCTGGTTCATTTTCCGCCTATCAATCCGATAAGATAATCGAAATTGAAGCTGATCATTTCGCCTCTCATTTATTAATGCCGTCGTCACTTTTTGCGAATAAAGTCGCTAAGGAAGCTCTAGGACTCAAAGCAGTTATTCAGCTTTCAGAGGCCTTCGGCACGTCGCGTACGGCATGTGGAGTGCGATATGTTGAAAATGAAATTATGCCTTGCGCCCTTTTCAAATGGAGCAAAAGCGGTTTGGACTGGAAATTTCTGTCCGACGGGTTCTATCGTTCGGGTTTGAAGTATTCAATGAAAAACGGGGCCGCTGCTCCTGAAGGTAGCGGGACCAAACAAGTTCTGGAAAGTCTCAAGAAGCCAACGGGAGTTGTAAAGAGAGGAAGTTGCGTCAATACTTGGTTTCCCAATATCTCGGTTGGAAGTTCTAAAAATGAAATATTAATAGAAGAAACAATTTCCCTAGGGACCTTTGGCGCGCTGACTTTAGTTTATCGGGAGATCTAAACGACAACCCCATTGAACAGCTCGATTACGGGCACGTCGCCATCAAGTCTCCGATTCCGTTACCAATACGTTACCAAAAGTTGACCAGAAGAAGATAGAATTGAATAGTTGAAACCTTTCACACACGGCGTAAGTTGTTGATTTATTTGAAGAAATTCAACTATTCAATTGATTTTGAAACGTGTTGTCAACGGAATGGCATTGCAGAGGTCAGGGGTTCGATCCCCCTCGTCTCCACCATCATTACTCTTAATCGGAAATCTCGATTGTGCCGTTGGCTGTCGTTATTCGGTGGCTGCCTTCGTTGAAGGTTATGCGTTGCCATGTGAGCGGCGATGTCGAGCCCGGCGTTCCGACGGCGGTAAATTTGAGGTTTAGAAGAATCCCGTCACTTTCAATCGGCATCGGCCCGTACACTACGACTCTTAATATTCCAGGTTCGTTCCCGTTAGCTACAGAGAAAAGAGCGCGACTAACCGTTCCGGTCACATCGACGGGGTTGGCGAGCGGCTGGAGTACTAAGGGGTCGTATAGAAGATCGAATTCGTATGAAATTATGTCGTTATTCTCAGTGCCCGAAATAGTTACAGGAACGACAATTTCTTTATCGACGGAAACGGAAAGGTTTGGAAGACCGACCTCGATCGGATTTCCGCCGCCGCTAAAGGCTCTAGCGCCTGTATTTATCCAGTTGCCAGAGACATCGCCGAGCAGGAAAGCGGTATAATCTTCGCCTACCAAATTAAGGCCGCTCACGACGTATGTTCTGCTCGCGGGGCTGAAAGTCCAGTTTCCGGTCTGTCCGTAAGGCGGGAGCGAAACGGCATAGCGGGCGATCTGGCCTCCGTCGAAGGAATTGATGCTGCCGTTTCCGCTGACGTCCGCCGCAATTTGCTGGGCGGCGCTAAGGGTTGCAAAGCCAACGACGTACTGGGAAACTCTTGCCGCATCGAAGGAATTTATCGCTCCGTCGTGTCCGTTGATTTTTGAAGGCGTGATCGTGTGACCACCTGGCCCTAAACCGAGCGCATAATTGCCGCCGGGAAAATCGGTATATGTATAAGCTGGCGGCGAGCCGCCGGCGCTTACAAGCACGTTTGAGACAAACCGCGGATTTGGCGAGCCGATCGCATTGCCGTAAGTAACCGTGCCGTTGATCATGGAGGTCGGCGTTGCCGTCGGCGTCGGCGTCGAAGTGCGCGTTGGGGTATTTGTCGCGGTGTTCGTGGGGGTGTGCGTTGGTGTTCTAGTCGGCGTGTTTGTTGCCGTAATTGTCGGCGTAGGAACGGGTATATAAATCCCGGGCGTCAATATAAACACCGCAAACTGCGGCGAGGTTGTAGGCGGTGTGTAAATTGCACCCAGCGGCGTTGCGACCGTTGCGGAAACTCCATTCAACGGCAGACTTATCGTTGGCGACGACGAGTTATAGATGAACGTCGCGACCGGCGGCCCGTAATAATTAAAAGCATTTTTGACCGAATAAGCCTGCCCGTCAATAAGTCTTGCTATAGCCAAATTGACGTTTATCGAGCTTGCGCCGGACGGAGTATAAGCGACGATGTTAGCCCGGCCGGGCGTGTAGGCACTAAGACGGACAAAAACCGTGTCCGGCATTGCTGCACCGGTGATCGTGCTGAGTTGATCGAAACCGGTAGCGGTTCGCCAATCGGAAAAGTTCAGATTCTGAACAAGCGTGCTGTTCCCAAATTTGGGGGAGATTAATTGGGTTGCGTAATAGGTGTTGTTGTTCCAGGTGTAAGGCCTTTGCGGGGAAAGCACGTTTGTCGCCGCGATGTTGGTGGTATAAAACTTATTGCCCGAGACCGTAACGTGGGTCGCATCTGTGATTTCCAAACCGGTCCCGTTGCCGCCGCCGCCGACGAAGTAATTATTGAGTATGCTGCCGTTATCGACCCCCGAGCCGTAGCCAAAAACCATCGACGTGCCGTTAGTCGTGTGAGGGTGAAAAAAGAAGTTGTTTTGGATCAGCACGTTGGGAATTCTCTGCTCGTCGGTTCCGACAATAAGATTTCGGTTGCGGTCCCAAGGCATGGCGAAAATCGGCGAGCCGGAATTGGCAAAAACGCTTCCCTGAATGTCGCCGCCGACCGACTGAGCTGTTCGCCCGTAGAGCTGAGCACCGTTATTGAAATTGTTCAGGACGATGTTGTCATAAATTCTTGCAAACCCGGACGAATTTTCGATATACATGCCGTGGCCTTTGCCCTCGAGGCCGTCATACATGCCGTTGTTGTAGCTAAGGCAGCCGTAAACTTCGGTATTGGAGCTCAAACCGCTCAGGAAGATGCCGATGAGGTTGTCATGGACTATCAGGTTGAGGAACTTGTTGGCGTCGCCGGTGTTGGTAACGCCCGCGCCGCGCAAACCTTCGGCGCCGTCGGTTTGCCAGTTTCGCAGCGGTTCGCTGTTTCGTATTTCAATATCGCGGTATGTAGTATTGTTTCCCGTAACGGTCAATTGATTACCCGCGAGACGCACGAGCGAGCCGGCTAAGTGCGGAACCGCTATTGTCGAGGAGCCCGAACCCGCGCGATCGGCATTTATCGTGTTACCGACGATACTGGTAACGGCAAAGGCTTCGCCGTCGATAATCAACGTGTCCGCGGCGCTTGAGGTTATCGAGGCTGCAATGACCGAAGCGTCCGTTACCGTAAAGGTGGTTTGGACGGCATCAATGTCCTGGGTGAGTGTCGTATATGCGTAGCCGTCGATGATCGGATATTCATCCGGTGCGGCGCGAACGGTTCCGCCGCCGTTTAACGTAGATTTGAACTTGCCCCGGTAAATGCCGCCGCGCAGGCAAAGCGTCTTGCCGGCGACGATGATCCCCGAATTAAATAAGGCGGTTTGGAGGTTCCAGGGGTTTGATATGGTTCCGTTTCCGCCGGCAGTGCCTGTGGGCGATGCATAATAATCGCAAGTATGTGGCGGCATAAGGACCGCCGCACTCTGGATGTTGGCAACGGACGAGTCAGCCGCGGCTCTTTCAAGGCTTTGAAAGAGCATAAGCAGCGATATAAATAGGCCTACAACAATAGAGCGGTGATAAATCGGCCGCGCCAGCAGGGTATGAAGTCGGGCAAGGACTTTCAACATAAAACCAATTGTGGGTTAGTTTGGCAATGATACGCCCAAAAAAAATCGATGTCAAGCAAGAAAAAACGAGCTAAGTTTCAAACTGTCCCACTTGTCCCGCTTGTCCCAAATGTCCCCGCTGTCCAAACTGTCCCAAACCTGAGTCCCTCGTTATCAACAATCGAAATTGATAGTTGATAATTGAAAATGGATAATTTCGGAAGGATTTTCATTCTCCATTTTCAATTATCCATTCTCAATTTCGTTCATCGTTCCAAACGTTCCAACCGTTCAAAGCGGTCCAGCCGTTTCAAATCGTTCCAAATCGTTCCAAACTTGAGTGCGTTGTTGTCAAGTTTGTGGATTAGCTCCCGTCTTTGAAATTCGGCTCTCAATAGCGAGCCCAAGCCCTTACTTACGTGCGGGCTACGGACACAATCTCACCTCCCGCATCATGCTGGCATATTCACAAACAAATTGGAATACCAACTTTCCGAATATGACGCAACTTGTATTTTAACAGTTAAATGCATTGCAATTGGTAAGGACGCTTACTGGTTGCAGGAAAGAAGAGTCTGGGACGCAACTCAGATGCAGAGGAATCTGACGGAAAGATAGAGAC
>JBJXHF010000076.1:0-5802 GCA_046160805.1 Pyrinomonadaceae bacterium | reverse complement strand
ACGGTTCGCGTCGGGCTGCCGTGCTTTGATGAAGCCGAGAAGCTTTTGAAAAAAGCGAAAGTGAAATCGTGCATTCTCGGCGCCGAATTTTACGTAAGGGAAGATGTTTCCAAAGCTCATCCTGTTCAACAGGTCGTGAGGATCTTGCGATCGCCGCCGTCGAAGGATGCGCTGGATAAGCTCGGCCTTGCTGTCTATGACGTGATCGAGGCGGACGGCAAACCTGTCAGTGAAACGGCAAAGGTTTTTTCGCTGCTTGATAAATGGTTTGGCGAGGGCAAGAGCGTTCATCCGGCCGAGCATCACAAAACTGACAAGATCGATGCAGTTGTCGAGTATTTTACCGACTGGGTAATCGGTGAAGGCGCCGAGGGCATCGTCGTGCGTCACGATCAGGCCGGCTGGTACAAGATAAAATCGAAACACAATCTCGATGTTGCGATCATCGGCTTCTCCGAAGGTGAGGAAGGCCGCAAAGGCTTGCTGCACGATCTGCTTGTAGCAGTGATGCGCAGCGACGGCACCTTTCACGAATTTACGCGTGTCGGCGGAGGATTTACCGAAGACGACCGCAAATCGATCGCCGCCGATCTTCGCAAACGAATTGTTCCGTCAGATTATGTGGCGGTTAATAATGATTATGTCGCATACGAAATGATAAAGCCCGGCCCGGTGATCGAGATCTCCTGCCTCGACATGATAGCCGAGCGTGCGCGCGGCGGGCCTGTCAAAAGAATGGTGCTCGATTGGGACGGAAAGCGCTATAGTGCACTGACCAGAATGCCGCTCGTCAGCGTCATCTCGCCGCAATACATCAGAATGCGCGACGACAAAGAGGCGGTCGTTGACGACGTAAATATCTCACAGGTTACCGATCTAGTTGACGTGCCGGACGCCGATAAAAGCGCGCAAGGCGAACAATCACCCGCGAGCGAAATCCTTGAGCGAACCGTTTATACAAAAACAATGAAAGGCAACAAAATGGTTCGCAAGCTCCTTCTCTGGAAAACAAACAAAACCGACCGCTCCGATTTTCCGGGTTATGTCGTCTATTTAACGGACTTCAGCCCAAACAGACAAAATCCGCTTGAGCGCGATATAAAAATCTCAAACAACGAAAAAACCGCCCGAAAATTCTTTGACCAGATGGCCGAAAAGAATTTTATCAGCGGTTGGGAAGAAGTTAAATAATTAATGCCTGCGCCATTTTACGAATTTGATGGGAATAAGCGACTTCTTTGGATTGCCGAGGAGTGGATGCGGTATGCTGACGATCTGGCGGAGTGGGCGATGGAGCGGCTTGTTAATCGTCGGGATGTTTGGAGTCAATATACTTTAAAGGACGGCAAGGTTCGTGTTTTTATGCTGCCGGTGCCTGAGCGGCGCAAGCTGGGGACGGACATGGTTACGATCACCAAGCTGCACCGGCATTTTCAGGCAAAATCGGTCGCGCATTTGATCGGGCTTTTTTCGATCAGCGATCACAGCACATGCAAATGGTTTGCGGTGGACGTCGATCTGCACGATGAATTGGTGCCGAACGCCGGTGAGATAGCTGAGGCGAACTTTGCCGCCGCGCTCGAGTGGGCTGAGAAGCTGCGCTCGCAGGGAATGGACCCGCTGCTGCTCGACAGCAACGGCGTCGGTGGTTATCACGTTTGGATTTTGTTCGACAAGGAATATCCGCTCGCCGATGTTTTCGATTTTGCCGATAGTCTGCGTTTGGACTGGGACAGGCTCAAGCTGCCGCGCAAGCCTGAGATTTTTCCGCCTAAACGCGTCGTCGCCCCGAACGATCTGCCCTACACGCTACGCGTTCCGGGACGGCATCATACCAGGCATTTCTACACGCGTGTTTGGAATTTTGACGCGTTTGGCGGCGAGAATGAGTGGCTCGAAGGCGGCGACGCGATCGAAGCGATGCTATCAACGCGTCCGTCGAAACTGCCAAAGAAAACAAAGGCTGCAAAAAAATCAACACTTGTGCCTGCACCGTTACCAAAAACGCGCGAGCCGGTAGCGCGAAAGCCTCGCGTTTGTCTCGATCTCGACGGCGTGCTCGCACAATACGACAAATGGCGCGGCGTCGAACATATCGGCGACCCTATTTCGGGGGCTTTGAAATTTACAAAAGATCTTGCCAAGATCGCGGAGATTGTAGTTTTCACATCGCGCTGTGCGCAGGACATCGCAGAAAATTCTCGCATAACGCCTGGCCAACTTCGGATTCACGTCATCGAATGGCTCGAAAAGCACAAATTCCCATACAGCGATGTTTATGTCGGCCAGGGCAAACCGCGGGCGGCGGCGTTTATCGATGATCGAGCGGTGTCGTGCAGTCCGCAGAATGATAAAGATGCTTTCGCCAATGCTCTCAAGGCAACGAAAGTGTTAGTCACCAAACCTCACGGCCTGCCGAAGAAATTTGTCAGCCGCAGCGAAGATTAAGATCAACGAAACTGTTTGAAAAGAGAAAGGAGTGAAAGCTCTTCCGGCTCGAATTCTTGCTCAATTCGTTTTGCCTGCTTTTTACGTCTGGGCGTAAATGCATCGAGAACGAGGCCTTGTGAATAAGCTTTGAGAACATTCGGATGAATGTAAGAGGAGCGACAAACGGACGGCGTGTTTCCCAATTCTTCGGCGACTGTTTTAACTGCCTGAACAATATTCTTTTTTATTTCAGTTTCGTTTTCGGCCGCACCGATCTCGGCGAGCTTGACGGCGGCGAGTAGGCTTGCTCCCCAAGTGCGAAAATCTTTAGCGGAAAAGTCGGATGACGTAGCGGTTTTTATATACGCATTAATCTGCGAAGGACGCACGGCTTGAATTGTATCGTCGTCATTCATATATTGAAAAAGTTTGAGCCCGCGGCCAAAGCCGGTCAATTCCTGAAGCAGGGCGGCGAGTTCGGGATCAACCAGAACTTTTTTGTGTTTGATGCTGCTCTTACCGACAAATTCAAACGTGACTTTTCCTTTTGATTTGATCGTGACGTGACGATTCCTGAGCGTCGTGATGCCGTAGGTGCGAAAGTGTTTTACGCTTTTATCCGTTCCCATCCTAATGTACAGCGAATTGATTAGACGGATCATGATCGCGAGCACTTTCTCGCGCGGGAAACCGTCGAGTGAAATGTGCTCGTTAGTTACCTGACGAAGCTGAGGCAAAAACTCACCGAATTTCTCGATCCGCCCAAATTTTTTTCGCTGCTGTGCCTCGGCAAATTTAGAATGATATATATACTGAATGCGACCGCTGGTATCGATGCCTACGGCTTGTAGCTTGCCGCCCGAGGCTGGCGAAATAAGCACGCTGCGCCATGCCGGTGGTATAATGAGCGAGCGAATCTTTTCTAAAGACGCCTCGTCGGTTACCGGCTTGCCTTCATGCGTGACATAGTTGAAGCCGCGCTTCATCGTGCCCTTGCGACGCCACCATTTGCTGCGGCGCCCGGCATTCAAGAGTGTACTTTTTTCAGTTTCGTTTCGCGTCAAGTTATTTCGTCCAATTCAATCTGCCGGTTTCTGATTAATTAACATCATTAAAAACCAGGTTCGATTTGGAAATCGTCGTCTTGCATACATTGGCTATATATTATTCTTAACAAGAAAAAAAAAACCGGCCGCAAATGCGAACCGGTTTTAATAAGTGTCGATGTTCAACTGGCAATCATCACTTGCCGAATGACATATTACATTCCAAAGACTTCGATCATTCCGTCGGCAGTACTAGCTTCAGGATAACCTTCATTTAGTACTATTCGCTCCCAAACAAGCGTTGACATCGCCCCGGATGCGCCGACAACATTGAATTTGAGATTCAGAAGCACTCCGTCGCTTACGATAGGCATTGCACCATACACTGCCACCTTCAACAGCCCTGGTTCTATTATGTTCGTCGCAAATGAAAGATCGAGACTGACAGTTTCCTCTGTGCTGACCGGTTTTATCTGCGGCTGAATCACCAAAGGATCGTATCTGAGATCAAACTCATAGGAGATGATTTCTCTATTTTCTCCATTTTGAATGTTGATGGGGATAATGACTTCATCGCTAGTGGTTGTAACCAGATTGGGTGCAGTGACGATGGTTGGTCTCTCCGGTCCACCCCTGTTGCCTGAACGAGACTCGTTATTGCTCCAGTTTCCTGAAACTTCACCTATGAGCAAAGCATTGTAATTTTCTCCGGTGATGTTGCCGGATACCGACTGATAGGTCCTGCCCAACGGGCTAAATATCCAGTCTCCGGTTCGTCCGGCTGAAAAACCTGAAATTGCATAACCGGCAACATCCGCCGCATCGTAAGTTTGGATAACACCGTTTCCGCTTATGTCGGCCACAATCTGCTGTGTGGAGTCTAATACACTAATTCCAAGGACATGCTGTAAGATCAGTGCTGCGTCGAGTGAATTTATCGAGCCATTTTGCCTGCCCATAAGCGAAGGCGTGACGGTATATTCTCCCGCCCCAAAACCGGATAAGGAATAACTGCCGTCTGAGCCGGTAGTTGTTGCAACATTTGGTGAGCCGGTACCACTTATCAAAGCGTTTGAAACAAATCGCACACTACCGTTTGCGTTTCCATATGTGACAATTCCTGACACCGATCCAACAGGGGTATTTGATGGTGTGGCAGTTACTGTTGCTGTCGCTGTATTTGTCGCCGTATTCGTCGGCGCATTCGTCGGCGTTCTAGTCGGTGTGCTTGTCGCCGTCCGTGTCGGTGAATTTGTCGCTGTATTTGTTGGCGTATTCGTCGGCGTGTTTGTCCCCGTATTTGTCGGCGTATTCGTCGGTGTGCTTGTCGCGGTTCTTGTCGGCGTGTTTGTCGCTGTATTTGTCGGCGTATTCGTCGGTGTGCTCGTCGCCGTCCTTGTAGGTGTATTTGTCGATGTATTTACGGGCGTGTTTGTCGGAGTAGCTGTGGGTGTGCTCGTGTCCGAAGATAATACCGGAACGACTATAAACACCCCGAACTGCGGCACGGTTGTGGGCGGCGTATAGGCGGCACCGATCGGCGTTGCGACCGTGGCCGAGAGGCCTGTGAGCGGCAAGGTTATCGTCGGCAAAATCGAGAGGTACGTGCCTGCCAGCACCGGGGCACCGTTGTAGTTGAACGCATTGCGGATCGTGTACACCTGTCCGTTCGCAAGGCCTGCCGTGCTCAGGTTCACGCTGATCGAGCCTGTTCCCGACGGAGTGTAAACAATTATGTTCGCTCGTCCCGGAGTGTAGGCGTTCGGGCGGACGACAACCGTGTCGGGCATAGGCGAGGTGGTGATCGTGCTGGCGGCGTCAAAGCCTGTCTGAGCCTTCCAGTCCGAGAAGAAGTAGTTTTGGGCGTCGGTGGTATCGCCGAACTTGCGGGCGGTTGAAGCCGTGTTGTAATACATGTTGTTGTTCCATGTATGCCCGGCTTCCGCCGACTGGACGTTTACGTATCCGCTTCCGGTCGAAAAACTCACGTTACCGGTGAAGTTGACGTGCTGCGTATTTGTCACCTCGACGCCGATGCTGCTTCCGCCGATTGTGTAGTTATTCGAGAACGTGCCGTCGGTCACACCCGCACCGTAGCCAAACGTTACGTTCTGACCTCCTGAGTTATGCGGGTGAAAGAAGTAATTGCTGTCAACCGTGATGTTCGGAATCCTCTGTGATTCGGTGCCGACGATCAGATTGCGGTTGCGCCCGCTGCCGCCCAGAGGTGCGCCGGAGTTGGAAGCAATATTTCCCCTGAGGTCGCCGCCGACATAGGCTGCCGTGCGGCCGTACAACTGAAATCCGTTGTTGAAGTTGTTTAAGA
>JBJXHF010000075.1:0-17205 GCA_046160805.1 Pyrinomonadaceae bacterium | reverse complement strand
CATGGGCAGGCACAGGTACGAATTTTACCCCCGGAACTGGAACCGTAAACTTCGGCGGAGCGGCACAAACGCTCAACACCGTTACGACATTCAACAACCTGACAACAAGCGGCACAGGCACAAAGACTTTCAGCTCGAATATCACAGTATCCGGCACGCTCGATGTCGGCTCGGCCGCACCGATATCTATCGGCACGACTTCGTTTGCAGTCAACGGCCCGACCACTTGCGGCGGAACCATCTCAAACGCCGCAACCGGCACAGTTACATACGGCAGCGCGAGCGGTCAGACGGTATGTTTGGGAACCTACGGCGGCAATCTGACCCTGTCTGGCGGCGGAGTAAAGGCACTAGGAACTCTGGCATCTGTCGCGGGCAATCTAACCTTGTCAGGAACAGCCTCCGCGACGACCGGAGCCAATTTTGCGGTCGGCACCAACCTTGTTGTCGGAAGCGGCACGACGTTTGAGACCGGAGCAAACTTTACTCTTGGCGTAACAGGCACGACGTCGGTGACGGGAACGTTGACGCTTGGCGGAACGGGAACCAAAACGTTTACGGGCGACACGACTTTAAATGCAGGCGGCGTGTGGAATGAAACGGGCGTCGCGGCGATTAATTTCGGCGGCAGTCTGACCAACAATGCGACCACATTCACCGCCAACACGGGCACGCATACTTTTACCGGCACAACCGAAACTGTTGGCGGTTCGACGACAAACTCAATTCCAACCGCCAATTTTACCGGAACCTATACAAATAGCGGAACATTTACATCGAGCACTTTGCTCACAGTCACGACGAATACGCTGACTAACAACGGAACTATTACGGCAAGCACCGCATTGTCGGGAACCGGCGGCGTGACACAGGGAGCGACCGGCGTGCTCAATATCGGCGGCACATCGGGCATCACAACGATCACGGCTTCGGCAGCGGGCAATACGGTAAATTACACCGGCGCGACGCAGACGGTTCACAGCAATACATATCATCACCTTAATCTGAGCGGCAGCGGCACGACTACGATGCAAAGCGGGACGACCGCGGTCGGCGGCAATCTCAATTTGAGCGGAACGGTGTCGGCGACTACTGCGGCGAATCTGTTAGTCAGCGGGAATCTAGTCGTCGGAACCGGAACAACTTTTACAACTGCGCCGAATTTTACACTCGGCGTAACGGGTACAACTTCCGTAACCGGAACACTGACGCTTGGCGGCACTGGAACGAAGACATTCACCGGCGACGTTACTCTGAACGGCGGAGGCATTTGGAATGAAACGGGTATTGCAACAATCAACTTTGGCGGCAGCCTCACCAACAACGCTGCAACATTTACAGCCAACACTGGAACGCATAACTTCACCGGCTCGTCGGAGATATTGAGCGGTTCGACCATAACGTCCATACCGACGGCAACATTCACGGGAGCCTATACTAACAGCGGCGCTTTTACATCGGGAACAACTTTTACTGTTACAGGCGTGGGCGTTACGTTAACCAACACTGGGACGATCACGCCAAGCGGAACTTTGGCAGGAACGGGCGGGCTGACGAACGCAGCGGCGGCGACGTTAAACTTGAGCGGCAGTTGTTCAATAGCAACTCTCGCTAACGCCGGAACTGTCGAGCGCTCCGGCACAGGAACCACCACCACGGGAGCGGGCAGTTTCACTAACACCGGCACCGTTAACATCACCGGCTCCGGAACGATCACGGGAATTACCAATAATGCCGCCGGAATTGTCAATCACTCGGGATCGAGTACTATCACAACATTCAATAACGCCACGGCGACCAGCACGCTGAACATCAGCACGACTCCGACGGTTCCGGTTATCACGACGCTTACAACGAGCGCGGCCGGGAACACGGTCAATTTCAACGGTGCGGGATCTCAGACGGTTTACAGCCAGACTTTTGGCGGAAATTTGATACTTTCAGGCAGCGGAACAAAGACGCTGCAATCCGGCACGACGTCCGTGACGGGAAATCTAACGCTGAGCGGAACAGCTTCGGCAACAACGGCCGCGAACATGACCGTTGGCGGCAATCTCACTATCGGCGCCGGGACGACCTTTGCGACGGGAACGAATTTTACGCTTGGCGTAACGGGCGCTACATCAATCACCGGAATATTCACGCTTGGCGGCACAGGTGCAAAGAGTTTCACAGGCAATTCGACGGTAAATTCGGGCGGCGTCTGGAATGAAACTGGAAATGCTTTATTTAGCTTCGGAGGTAACCTTCAAAACGACGGCACCTTTACCGCAAATACCGGCGCCCACACGTTTACTGCAAACGGCAGGACAATCGACGGTGCAAATGCGGTGTCGATTCCGAGCTTGACGATCAATGGAACAACCAGCAATAACGGAACTTTAACAGTCGGAACTGCGCTTGCAGGCTCCAGCACTTTAACGAACACAACCGGCAACACGCTGAACATCGGCGGCACATGCTCGGTGAGTTCGCTCGCAAATGCCGGGAACATCAGCGTCACCGGATCGGGAGCGTTTACGACAACGACATCAAATTTTACAAACACCGGCACGATCGACCTTGGAGGCTCAGGCGCCATTGCCGGCATTACGAACAATGCCGCCGGCATCGTCAATCTGGCGAGTTCCGGAACGATCACGACGTTTAATAACACCACCTCGACCAGTACGCTCAATATCAGCGCCGCATCGGTTCCCATCACTACGCTGACCGCTTCGACTGCCGGAAATAAGGTTAATTACACGGGAGCTGTCCAAACGGTGAAGGCACAGGCATACAGCAATCTGAATTTTTCGGGCACTGGAACCAAAGCCATCGCGACAGGCACTTCGGTAACGGGAAATCTCGATATCGGGAACAGCGTGGCAAAGGCGAACATCGGTGCTGGGCTGTCGATCAACGTCGCGACGCTTTCTCTGGCCGGCGTTGCACAGGTCGCAGGAACTTGGGGCTCTAATGCCAGCGCCGCGACCAACAAAACAGACACATATTTCACCAGCACGACCGGAATTCTAAACGTCACAAACACACAAGCGACTACCGCCGGAACAGCTACTGCTACGGCCGCCAGCAATACGTCAATAAACGTGTCGATGCCTTATACAAATGACAGTAATGCCAACAACACATATACGGTTGACTACTGTCTGACCGCGACGAATTGCCCGGTGAACGGAGGCTGGACAAATCATGTAACAGCAGCGGCACACGTTGCAACGCCTTTCACAACGACTATTACGGGCCTTGCCAATGGAACAAGCTATGACGTCAGGTTAACTTACAACGACGCCGACGGGGTAAACGGAACTAACCCGCAAATAGTTACAGGAGTCATTACCCGAACCCGATTATATTTGCAGAATGCCGCGGCTGCGGTAACGCCAATTAATCGCGGCGTGTGGGATGCCGCAGGCAGTGTCGTCACGCGCGGACTGTCACTGACAAAATCCGGAACGATCACATCTCTCGGAGTTGCCGAGAGTGTTGCTACAGACGATTGGGATGTGCTGATGCTCAAACTCGTTGGCGACCCTTTGACAGCGCAGACGATCGCCGCCGGCTCGACGCTTAACTGGGTTATCGGCGCTTTAGAAAGCAGCTCCAGCGCGAATGATGTATATCATGTACACGCGTATGTAGTGAGCAATGATGGAGCCACGCTTCGCGGGACACTGCTTACAGACAATATAGATTCTAGCGAATGGCCGACTACGGCGGCGGGAGATTCACCTGCAGCAGCCAAAACTCTATCCGCTGTTACAACGCAGGCCGGTGACCGGATCGTTATCGAGATCGGCTATCGAGCTGAAAACACTTCCACGACGTCGTTCACAGGAACTCTTTGGTATGGCGGAACCGGTGGTGATCTGACAGTAGGCGGCGACGAGACTACGTTGACGGGCTTCTTTGAATTCAGCCAGGGCCTTACGTTCCAGGGCGCTGCCCCAACGCCTACGGCCACTGCGACGGCAACTGCAACCAGCACATCCACCGACACGCCTACAAATACACCGACGGTTACGCCGACGGGAACGCCGGATTGCTCGCCTCTATCGCTTACGACCAGCTTCGCGGGCGGTAATGAGCAGAGCGGGAATATGTTCGATATTACCGCGATCAACACGATCGAGATCACTTCGTTTGACGAAAACCTCATAAGCACCGACGGCGACATCAGGATCTATTACAAATCCGGCACGCACGTCGGCTTTGAGCAGGATTCGGGTGCGTGGACACTGATAGGAACCGCAAATAACGTCATCTCGAATGGCACAGGCGTAGCCACGCCGATTCCTCTACCGATAAATGTGATAATTCCAGCCGGACAGACGTTCGCTTTTTACATCACATATACCGTCGTCGATAAACGTCTGGCATACACTAACGGAACTGCCGTCGGAAACCTTGCCGCGAGCGACGCGAATATTCAGGTCAAAGAAGGAACCGGCAAGGCCTATCCATTCCTGGACAGCTTCTCGCCGAGAGTCTTTAACGGCGTGGTCCATTACACAACCGGCACCGGCTGCCCGACGGCCACGGCGACAAATACTCCGACGCCGACAAATACTGCGACCAACACGCCGACGGACACGCCGACGAATACTGCGACTCCGACCGAAACAGCGACTGCAACGGCGACTGATACCCCGACGGACACTCCGACTCCGACCGAAACAGCGACGAACACGCCGACGAATACAGCGACTGATACGCCGACGTTCACGCCGACGGAAACTCCGACCGACACTCCAACCGGTACACCGACCGAGACGGCGACGAATACCGCGACGGCGACGGCGACGGAAACATTTACGCCTACGGCTACGGCCACTGAGACATATACGCCGACGCCGGAAGGAACTGCAACTGAAACCTCGACTGCGACTGCCACTTCAACGCCCACATCGACGCCGTTTTGTTCGCCGGCTTCGCTGACGACGACGTTTATTGGCGGCGCCGGCAACAACGGCAACATGTTCGACATAACGGCCGTGAATTCCGTGGTGATCGACTCGTTTGACGAGAACCTGAACAACGACGGCGATGTAGCGATCTACTACAAATCCGGCACACACGTCGGCTTTGAAACTGATTCCGGCGCGTGGACGCTGATCGGAACTGCGACCGGCGTTGTCACAAATGGCCCCGGACAGGCAACCGCGATTCCGCTTCCCGTAAATGTGACGATCCTCGCCGGAGAAACGTATGCATTCTACATAACCTATACAGACGGCGGCGGATCGATGATCTACACGCCCGGAATAAATGTAGGCGACGTGTATGCCAGCGACGCGAACATTCAGGTCAGAGAAGGAACAGGCAAAGCTTATCCTTTCGGTTCGAGCTTTACGTCAAGAATATTCAACGGCAATGTTTATTACACAAGCTACACATGCCTGACGCCTACAAACACGGCGACAGCCACTCCGACTGAGACGTTTACGCCAACCGCGACGGCGACTGAAACGTTCACACCGACAGCGACAGACACGCCGACCGCGACGGCCACAGAAACTCATACTCCGACACCGACGGCGACTGAAACGTTTACTCCGACAGCTACTAACACCGCAACCGATACTCCGACTCCGACTGCAACGGAGACATTTACTCCGACCGCGACGGCAACGGAAACATTTACCCCAACGGCAACGGCGACGGAGACATTTACGCCGACCGCTACGGCTACGGAGACTTTCACGCCGACGGCGACAGCCACGGAAACGTTTACTCCGACCGCAACCGCAACAGAAACGTTCACGCCGACGGCTACAGCTACCGAAACATTTACGCCGACAGCGACGGCTACGGAAACATTCACGCCGACAGCGACCGCGACGGAAACTTTCACCCCAACCGCAACAGCGACGGAAACGTTTACGCCAACTGCAACCGATACGCCAACCGCAACGGCTACGGAGACCTTCACACCGACGGCGACTGCGACCGAAACCTTTACTCCAACCGCGACAGCTACGGAAACCTTTACGCCGACAGCCACAGCAACCGAGACGTTTACGCCAACCTCAACGGCGACAAATACGGCTACCAATACTCCAACCGTGACGCCGACGTGTGCACCGGCGCCGACGAATATGGTCGCGTGGTACAAGGGCGAAGGTGATTTCTCAGATAGCGCGCCTCCGACTTATGAGACTGCTTCTGCGGACGGAACTGTCGGTTTTGCCGCCGGAATGGTCGGTCAGGCGTTTAGCTTTGATGGAAACGGAGGCTTTGTGACAGTAGATGCGGATACAGGCCCGCTCAACATCACGGGCAACGCCGTCACGATCGACGGCTGGATCAACCCCGCCGCGAACGCCGCACCGGCCGTTTATTTCGGCAAGACGCAAAGCGGCACCAATGATTATTTGCTTTACAATGACTTTGGCGTAGGAGTTTTCGCCATCATCAACACCACGGGCGGCGAAACTCAACTCGGAGCGTTTGCCGACTATCCGGCGAACACCACGTTTTACCAGCCGCCGCTGAACCAGTGGACGCATCTTGCCCTGACCTATGACGGCTCGCTGATCAAGATCTACGCGAACGGAGCACAGGTCGGCCAGACTTCCGCGAGCGGCAACGTTGCCGGTTCGTCGAGTGTGCCGTTCAATATCGGCGGTCGAGCTGGAGGCCTTGCGTTCAACGGCCGGATTGACGAGGTCGAAGTATTCAACCGTGCCCTGACGGTGGTTGAGATCGCCGACATCTACAACGCCGGCCCAACCGGCAAGTGCCCGATCCCAACGCCGACAGCAACGGAAACATTTACGCCGACTGCAACGAATACGGCAACGGATACACCAACACCAACGGCAACATTCACGCCGACGGCGACTGCAACTGAAACGTTCACTCCAACGGCGACAGATACCCCGACCGCAACGCCGACCGCAACGGAAACATTTACTCCGACGGCCACGGCAACCGAAACCTTCTCGCCAACAGCAACGGCGACTGAAACATTCACACCGACGCCGACGGCGACAGATACTCCGACCGCAACGGCGACAGAAACATTCACGCCAACGGCGACAGCAACTGAAACGTTCACTCCATCAGCGACAGATACGCCGACAGCAACGCCGACCAACACGGCGACGGACACACCGACGGCGACCGCAACTGAGACGTTTACGCCGACAGCAACGGCAACGGAAACGTTCACGCCGACGGCAACCGATACTCCGACCGCGACGGCAACGGAGACATTTACTCCAACGCCGACGGCGACCGAGACGTTTACGCCGACAGCGACGAATACGGCAACGGATACCCCAACACCGACTGCGACAGAGACGTTTACACCGACCGCGACAAACACGGCGACGGACACTCCGACACCGACTGCGACAGAGACGTTTACACAGACCGCGACGAATACGGCGACGGACACTCCGACACCGACTGCGACAGAGACGTTTACTCCAACAGCGACAAATACAGCAACGGATACGCCAACACCGACGGCGACGGAAACATTCACGCCGACTGCGACAAACACGGCGACGGATACTCCGACACCGACGGCGACGGAAACGTTTACTCCAACCGCTACGGCGACCGAGACATTTACTCCGACTGCTACCGCAACTGAGACGTTTACACCGACGCCTACGGCGACTGAAACATTCACGCCGACGGCTACTTCGACGGACACGCCGACGCCGACGCCGACGATACCGCCGGTGATAGACGGAACCGTAACCTATGGAAATGCGATCGGCTCGCCAGATCCGCCGCGGTTTGTGCCTAACGTGGTGGTAAGCGGCAACGGTTCTCCGCTCGTTTCCGACACTACCGACGGCTCAGGCGCTTATTCGTTGACTGGTTTTGGGTCTGGTTCGTACACGGTCACGGCGTCCAAGACCGGCGGTGTGAACGGGGCCGTCAGCTCTTTTGACGCAGGCTTGATCGCCCGGCACGGGATTTCAATCATCTCGCTGAACGCGACACAGCGGATTGTGGCCGACGTCAGCGGCGACGGCACGATTTCGTCGTTCGACGCCGGACAAGCGGCACGTTACTCGATCGGACTCAACACGCTTATCGGCTCGTCCGGAACCTGGAGATTCGTTCCTGCAAGCAGAAATTACGCGTCGGTCACGAGCAATCTCGCCGGCGAGGATTATTCTGCATTGCTGATGGGCGAAGTTTCGGGTAACTGGACGGACAGCGTTGGTGGCCGCTCTGTCAACGGCCCCGAGAGAAGCTCGACTGTCAATCTGCCGCATCTTGTTACGCCGGCTGACAACGAGGTTTTTGTACCAGTCAGCATTCAGGGAGCGGCGGACAAGGGCATTATCTCTTACCAGTTCGATCTCAGGTACGATCCGACGGTTATCCAGCCTGTGGAGAATCCGGTCGAGCTTGCGGGAACTGTCAGCGACGGCCTGTCTGCGGTGGCAAATACAAAAGAACCGGGACTCTTGCGAGTCGCAGTTTACGGCCCGATGCCGCTAAACGGTGATGGTTTGCTCTTGAATCTAAGGTTTAAGGCCGTGGGCGCGAGCGGCTCGGTATCGCCGCTCACTTGGGAGCGGATAATGCTCAACGAAGGCGATCCCGGAACAAACGCTATTGACGGTCAGGTCGAGCTTGTCGCGGCAGCACCGAATCAGGCAGAGATCAGCGGACGGCTGCTGACGGCATTCGGCGCGGGAGTTCCAAATTCACGCGTCACGTTGACGGCAACTAACGGCCAGACATTGAGGACTGTCTCGAACGGATTTGGCGCCTATCGTTTCGGCGGTTTGCAGGTCGGCCAAACCTACACGATCAATGTCGAATCGAGAAGCTTCGCCTTCACGCCGCTGACAGTCAGCGTTACAAGTCAATCGGTAAACACAGACATGATTGCAAACAAATAAAAGGACAAAACCAACTTTGTTCACTTCTGGCCCGCTATGAAAGTAGCGGGCTTCTCTTTGCGGCTTTGCCGGTTTGGTTTACACTTTGTCATATGCAGAAATCATTAAAACGATTTATCGAAGCGATGGATGAGAATGCCATAGCGATCATTCCCGCGGCGCATGAAGCAACGCGAAGCTACGACACCGAGTATAAATTCCGGCAGGATTCCGACTTTATGTATCTCACCCGCTTCCCCGAACCTGACGCGATCGCGGTGATTGATCCGCGTGCGAAAAAACCTTACACGCTGTTTGTTCGTCCGCGCGATCCGGAAATGGAAACATGGTTCGGCCGACGTGAAGGCGTAGCGGGCGCGGTAAAGATTTATAAAGCCGACCGCGCTTTTCCGATCGATAAGTTTGCGTCTGAACTTGGGAAAATGCTTGACGGCCATGACACGCTTTATTACCGCTTTGGCGTTGACGAAAAGTTGGACGAGCAAATCCTGCAATATCTTTCGGCTCAGCGCCAACGACGTTTAAAAACTGCGTATCCGCCGCACACCATCGTCGATCCTACGATTCTGATTCACGAAATGCGGCTGCACAAGACGCCCGGCGAAGTCGAGATGATGCAAAAAGCCGCAACAATCTCGGCCGAAGCTCACATACTTGCGATGAAGAAAACCAAACCTGGCATGAACGAGTTTCAGATCGAATCGCTGATCGAAGCCTATATGCGCGACCACGGCGCGAGCGGCGTTGCTTACAACTCGATCATCGGCGGCGGCGAAAATGCGACGATCTTGCACTATGTCGAAAACAATCGCCCACTGAAGGACGGTGACTTACTTTTGATCGACGCCGGAGCCGAGTATCAAGGCTATGCCGCCGACATCACGCGCACTTTTCCCGTCAACGGCAAATATACAAAAGCACAGCGTGAGGTTTATGACGTCGTGCTCGACGTTCAGGAGCAATGCGTCGAATACACAAAAACAGGAAACACCGTCAAGGGAAGGCAAGAATTTTCAATCGAGCTTCTGACCGAAGGAATGAAAAAACTCGGCCTGCTGAAAGGCAAAACAAAAGACCTGATCAAAAAGAAATCTTATATGAAATATTACATGCACGGCGTCGGCCACTATCTCGGCCTCGACGTTCACGACGCCGGGCGATATTTCACCGATCAGGCCACAAAAAATTCACGCCCCTTTGCCCCTGGCATGGTTCTCACCGTCGAGCCTGGATTATATATCCCGCCGAACGACAAATCTGCCCCGTCGAAATATCGCGGCATCGGAATTCGCATCGAGGACGATGTTTTGGTGACTGAAACAGGTAATCTCAATTTGACCGCAAAAGTTCCAAAGCATCCCGAGGAAATCGAAGTGATAATGAATAGACGCTAACCTATGCGCAACATCATGGAAAATCTTCCCGCTCTTTTCAGCGCACTGCTTGTCAGCATTCTTTTCATCCAGTCGGGCCTTGATAAGGTGTTTGATTGGAAAGGCAATCTCGAATGGCTGACCGGACATTTTTCCAAAACTTTTCTAAGCGGCATGGTGCCGATGATGCTTGCGTCGATAACAGTGATGGAGCTCGCGACCGGTATCCTGGCCGCAGTTGGAATCGTTTATTTTCTTGTCGCGGGTTCGCTCAGTTTGGTTTTCTATGCATCGGTTCTGGGAGCAGCTTCGATCACGGCGCTCTTTTTTGGCCAGCGCGTCGCCAAAGATTATCCGGGAGCCGCAGTTCTCGTCCCATATTTTCTATTGCTGATCTTGTTGATGTATCTTACAAAACCGGCTGGTTAACAAAAAAAGCGGCAACGAGCCGCTCTTTGATTAGATTAATTTCCCTATCTCAATTATTCAGTGTTAGCCGCGTCCGAAACCGGAGCAGCGTTCGTCATCATTGGCACGATTTTTGGTTTCTTTTGCTCTTTGGGCGAGGCCGCGGCTTTATCTGAAGCTGCAGCGGCGTCGGGTGCGATCTCGCTGCTGTGGTGAGCGACGATCAGCCATTTGCCGGCTCGATTTACCCAGACATGGGTGCTGCGGTATTGGAAATTGCGTTCACCTTTTATGGTGCCGCGATGCGTCATTACGGCGAGGTCGGGACCAAAAAATCTGACGACGAATTCGTCAGCCGTATCGGTTCCTTTTGAAGGCTTTAGTTCGGTCAGATACTGCTTCTTATTTTGCAGCAATCCGTTTGGCATCGTCGCCCAGAAATCATCGGCGACAACCATCGAGGCCATTTTTTTATCGCCACGCAACTCGGCGGCAGTCCAATCCTTGTCCATTTGAATAAGCTTCGCCTCGAGTGCGGGATTTCTTTGCTGTCCGAGAGCAAAAACGCTTGCCAAAGTTACGAATGCCGCGACGAAAAGAATACGTTTCATAGTCTCATCTCCTCCTAACTGAAATTGTTTATGCGCTTTAACTATGAAACGTATCGCGCGATTCGTCAAGCAGCAGTTTCGCGGCTATCGCGTTAATCGCACAATGGAAAATGTCGCTGTGTAAGCTTTCTGTTTTATAGATTTGCCGCTTTTGGGGGAAGGAGTGAGTTCGGTCAGATTAATGGCATAGGCATTGTGTTGATCGCCTTTCGGGCCCATGGTTGTGTTCATCACGAACTTTTTTGAGTTGCGGTAGCTGTCAGTCACAATAACATGCACCATTGCATTGCCTGCCCAGACGCAGTTGACGTCAACAGGGCAGCGGGAATCCTCGGTCACGGACACAAGTTTTATGCTGAACTCGCCCTTGGCCACAGTTTTTTTCTGACCCATTTTCAAAGTGACAGTTTCGGTTTTGTTAGCCAAAACCACGCCTACAAGGCCGATGATAGTTATAAGCGTAAGCAGCATTGTTTTCATAATAACCTCCCGCAAATCGGCTAGATGCCGACCCGCATTCTTAGAACGGATTTAGGTCTTGCGGGTTGCAGCAAAATGTCAGAACCGCCTGCGTAAGCGGGCGGCCAGATCGACGAAGAAGGCAGTTTAGGCCGAGGCAGATGCTCCGGCCTTTATTTTTTCTTCGATCGCGCGGGTAAATTCGTTTGTTCTTGCGGTGCCGCCTAAATCTTTTGTGATCGATTTTCCTTCCTCGAAAACTGAAAACAAAGCGTTTTCAAAACGCACTGCGGCCTCTCGCTCACCGATGTATCGGAGCATTTGAATCGCCGATAACATCAACGCAGTCGGGTTAGCGATGCCTTGTCCCGCGATGTCCGGCGCCGAGCCGTGAACCGCTTCGAAGACGGCGCCGAGTTCGCCGATATTTGCGCCCGGAGCTAAACCTAAACCGCCGATCAGCCCTGCGCACAGATCGGAAACAATATCGCCATAGAGATTTTCAAGCACAAGCATGTCAAACTGCTCAGGCCGCATCACGAGCTGCATGCAGCAGTTGTCGATGATCTTGTCGTCGGCTTCGATGTCTGGAAACTCCTTTGCGACATTATAGAAACACTCAAGAAAAAGGCCGTCCGAGAGCTTCATAATATTCGCCTTGTGGACAGCGGTGACTTTTTTCCGTCCATTGTCACGGGCGTATTCAAAGGCATATTGCGCAATGCGCGTCGAGGCCTTTTCGGTAATGATCTTTATACTCTCGACCACGCCGGGAACAACAATATGTTCAAGCCCGGAGTAAAGATCCTCGGTGTTTTCGCGAATGATGACGAGATCGAGTTCCGGATACCGACATTTGACGTTCGGCAGAGCCTTGATCGGGCGGACGTTTGCATAAAGGTCGAGCGCCTTTCGCAGGCCGACATTCACCGACGTAAAACCTTTGCCAATAGGCGTCATGATCGGCCCTTTGAGCGAAATCTTGTTGCGCCGCATTGCCTCGATCGCTCCATCAGGCAGCGAGCTGCCGTATTTTTCGAGCGCCTGCGCACCCAATATCTGCGTTTCCCATTCGATATCGACGCCAGTCGCCTCAACAACGCGAACCGTCGCCGCAACAATTTCAGGCCCAATGCCGTCGCCGGGAATAAGTGTAATGGTGTGTTTCATAAATGATGTCCTATAATTAAATTTACAACGGCCTGCGAATAAAGAACAAATTGCGTTTTGAGATGAATCCTGAAGTACTGATAATCGGCGGCGGCGTGATCGGCTTGAGCATCGCCCGCGAACTGCACAAACAAGGCGTCAAGCGCATCACCTTACTCGACAAAGGCCGCTGCGGCGAAGAAGCGTCGTGGGCCGCCGCGGGAATGCTCAGCCCGCAAACGGAAGCGGACGAAAGGACGTCGTTTTTTGATCTTTGCCGCGCTTCGCAAGACCTTTATCCTGATTTTGCCGACGCCTTACTGGAAGAAACAGGCGTAGATGTAGAGCTTGACCGCGCGGGAACATTGTATTTGGCATTTACAGACGAAGGCGTGAAAGAGATTAGCAGGCGCTTCGAATGGCAGCGTGAAGCCGGATTTTCCGTCGAGCATTTGTCCGCTGTTGAAGTTCTTCGTGCCGAGCCGTTCGTTTCTACGAATGTCCGCGAATCTTTATTTTTTCCAAATGACTGGCAAGTCGAAAATCGTAAACTCATCGCCGCACTAAAGTGTTATGCCGAGATAAACGGCATCGAAATTCATGAAGATACGCAGGTCGAAAATCTTGTCGTAGAAGGCGGCCGCGTGGTCAGGGCGGCCACCAATTCACAAGTTTTCAACGCCGATATGACAGTGATTGCAACCGGTGCGTGGACGTCGCTCATCAAACTCGGCGATTCCGATATGCCCGTCAAGATCGAGCCGGTTCGCGGACAGATCGTTGCATTTCAATCGGAAACTCGATTGTTTCAGCATGTGTTATGCACCGGCAACGGTTATATTGTTCCGAGACGTGGCGGACGAATTCTGGCCGGTTCGACATCGGAAAATGTTGGATTCGACAAATCGGTAACTGAATCGGTCAGTCGTTCGTTACTCAAAATGGCCGGCGAGATTGTGCCGGGCATCATCAATTTGGAGATTGCAGATCGCTGGGCTGGGTTACGGCCTCAAGCGTCGGATGGCTTGCCCGTGCTTGGCCCATTCAGCAAAATCGACGGCCTTTTCATGGCGACCGGCCATTACCGAAACGGAATTCTGCTGGCGCCTCTAACGGCAAAACTTGTGGCAGAGAATCTGGTTAACAGTAAGGACTCCGATTACTTTGTTACATTTGGAGCAAACCGTTTCACAATTCGCGGCATAGGCAAAGGCGTCTGATTTTTATGCGTTTTATACTCTCGTCATTCATGATTATATGTGCCGCTGTCGGAGTCGTTGCGCAATCTGGGCGCACGCCTGACAGCACATCCAATCAAAGCGGTGCTCTGGCTACTACGTTGGAACCGTCGGTCAAGCAAATGTTTGACGAAGCAAATGGATACGTCAAAGCAAAAGGCGCCGAATACGAGAAAAAGAAAGTGCCGTTTAGCCAGCGGCTTTTGGATCAGACGCGGCTTGAACAGCGACAGCTCGCAGCGAAGTATGCCGCTACAGCGTCGATACGCAAAGATTTGAATGGCGAAGATTTTTATTATGTCGGGATGCTCTATTGGATTCCTGAAAATCTTGAAGGCACGGCCGATAATCTTCGCAAATTCATTGCCTTTGACGGTGCAACTCCCGAGCGCCGTCAGTCGGCGCGAGCAATCGTGGTTGTCGTTTTAGCGAAACAAAAAAAGCTCGACGATGCGGAAACGCTGCTCTCAGAATATCTAAAATCCGAGCCTGTAAAGTCTGCAGAGCGAGCGCGAATAGAGAGCGAGCTTGCGAAGGCTTATCAATCGCAAAAGGATTTTGTTCGCATGGCTGCCCACGCCGACGAGGGTTACAAAGCAGTCAAAGAGATGTCGAAAGACGCGGCGTCGGGCGCGCGTTGGCTGGACCATATATTCGATATTGGGCCTCTAGTTTACGAAGCGTATCGTGACATCGGAGATCAAAAAAAGGCTGAAGCTGCGCTTGAAGATTTGCGCGTCACGGCCGCCGCCGTTTCGTCGACGAGTCTTTACTACTACGCTGTCGATCAGAGGGTCAAATACCTTATCGAAACCGGGCGCAAGCCGCAGGCGCAGGAGTTTTACATGACTTCGCTGATCCGGGCGGAAACGGCATTTCGTGCTGCATCGCTGCGGGATGACATCGTGTTTCGCCTGAAGAAACGAGAGAAGCACTACAAACTGCTCGGTGAAAAAGCGCCCGAATTGCGGATGATCGACCAATGGTTTCCGGGCAATCGCAAATCCATGTCTGACATGAAGGGCAAGGTCGTAATGCTCGATTTTTGGGCGACGTGGTGCGGGCCGTGTTTCGAGGCTTTCCCCGCGCTGAAGGAATGGCATCAGGATTTTACGCGCGACGGGCTTGTGATACTCGGCGTGACGCAATATTACGGGCGCGTGAGCGGGCCGTGGGTCGATAAGCCGACCGAGATCGAACAGCTCAAAGTTTTTCGGGAGACTGAGAAGCTGCCGTATGATTTTGTAGTCAGCAAGGACGCGAGCAATCAGTTGTTGTACGGGACATCGCTGCCGACCACGGTTTTGATCGACAGAAAAGGCGTGATACGCTATATCGAAACCGGCACAAGCATGGCTCGTCTTGCTCAAATTAGGGAAATGGTCGTGAAACTTCTGGCTGAAAAGTGAACCGATGTCGAAACCTGCCAGCCAGCAAAAGGCAACAACGCAAGACCTGTACGACCGCATCGCCGACGTGCAAAATCTGGCGATGAAGATCAACGGCTATCGCGCCTCGGTTGCAAAATATCTCAAATCACTTGATCTAAAAATTGGTCCCGATTCCCGAATTCTGGATGCCGGAAGCGGAACCGGCATCGCCACGCTCGCGCTGCAGGACGCAGGCTTTGCGCCGCGTCAGATCGTCGCGCTTGATCTGTCTTTCAATTCGCTCAAGATCTCACGCGAGGAATTTATCAAGCGAAAAAAATATTCAGAAAGCACGGATGTCATTCAGGGAAACGTCCTCAAATTTCCGTTTTCCGACGACACGTTTGACTTAGTTATGATGTGTGGCGTGCTTGAATATACCCCGCTCGATGAAGGGCTCGGCGAAGCGGCGCGCGTGATGAAGAAGGGCGCACCGCTAGTGCTTTTACCTGTCAAACAATCGCTCGTGGGCTCAATGCTCGAGCTTTTTTACAATTTCAAAATCCATAAGCTGGCAGACGTTCGCGCGCGAGCCGTACAGTATTTCAATATCGTCGGCAACTACGAATTTCCCATCACCGAACCTATCTCGTGGTCGAAAACAATTTTTTTACTGGAAAAGAAATAAGGAATATAGATCTCAGCCCGCTCATTATCGCTCATCGCGGCGCGAGCGCGCATGCGCCGGAAAATACGCTTGCGGCTCTACAGATGGCTGTTGAGACACAAGCCGACGGCGTTGAATTTGACGTTCGGCTTGCAAAAGACGGCGTTCCGGTCGTTATTCATGACGCGACGCTCAATCGAACAGGCCACCGCTCAGTAAGCGTAGCTGCACTGACATCAGATGAATTGAATAAAATAGATGTCGGCTCGTGGTTCAATATAAAACATCCGAAACGTTTCAATTCAGATTTTGCTTCTGAAACGATCCCAACTTTGACTCAGGTTTTACGGCTTTTGCAAAATTTTACCGGCTTGATCTATATCGAGCTAAAGTGCGGCGAGAACGATTACTGCCAGTTGTCTAAAGCCGTCTGCGACATCATTAGCGATTCACCACTCTTGCCGCAGATAATCATTAAGAGTTTCAAACTGACAGCGATCTCAGAAGTGAAACATCTTCTGCCGCAAGTGCAGGCCGCCGCACTTTTTCAGCCAACGATAATGAAATTTATTCAGCGGCGAAAGCACATCGTCACGTTCGCGCGTGAATCCGGCGCCGATCAAATTTCGATTCACCGTTTACTTGTCACTCGCAAACTTGTCGCGCTCGCCACTGAAATGCAAATGCCCGTTACAATCTGGACTGTCGATAACACTAAATGGTTAAACCGCTGCCGCAAACTCGGCATCAAGGCATTGATCACGAATGACCCTGCAAAAATGCTGGTGGCTCGACGTTCTGAAATTCACAAATAAAAAAAGGGGCGGACTTGTCGTCCGCCCCTGTTATCAGATTGCCCTTGCAGTTTACTGCTCGGCGATCATGTCAAGGTTTACCGACTGGCTGGTGACGCTCACCGTGAGCGGCGTGAATTTCGCGTTGCGAGATTCGACGCTCAGGGTGTAGGTCTGGCCAACCTGAAGGTTGCCGAAGCGATAGACTCCGAAACCGTTCGACATTATGTAACGGCTCTGGCCGAGCGTGTCGGTCAGTG
>JBJXHF010000074.1:0-9937 GCA_046160805.1 Pyrinomonadaceae bacterium | reverse complement strand
ATCGGCGGCATCGTGTGCATTGCTGCATCAAACGGCGGAACCACATCGCAAGATTTGAAGACTGGCTTTCTCGTCGGTGGAACACCAAAGAAACAGCAGATAGCGATCCTCGTCGGAGCGCTCGCATCGGCGCTCGTGCTCGGGCCTTTGCTGTTATATCTCAACACCGGCGGCACCTTTTATCAGAAGGTCGATCTCACAAAATTCCCGGCAGGTTTCGCTGTTACCGAGAACAAACTCTTTCGAGAGGGCGGCACCTTCAAGAGCGAGCAGGTAAAGACCGGAACCTTCGTCGCTGACACGACGCAGTATCGCGTCTGGCAAAACACCGATCCGTCCTCCGGACAGATCGGCAAATACCTAGTCAACAATCAAGGTCAGCCTGTATATCTCGTCGATCCCGCTATCAACGGCGTCGTCAAAGAAGACGAGCAGGGCAACAAGCTGACGCGTTACGACGCTCCGAAAGCGACGCTGATGAGCTACATCATCAAGGGTGTGCTTGGGCAAGATTTGCCGTGGGGACTCGTGTTGATAGGCGCGATGATCGCGATAATGCTCGAGATCGTCGGTGTTCCGTCGCTTGCGTTTGCGGTCGGTTTGTATTTGCCGATTGCGACGTCGGCACCGATCTTCTTCGGCGGAGTCGTGCGAAAGCTCGTCGACGTTTACCTGAAACGCAAGCTCGCGGCGCAAAACCTGACCGAGGAGCAGATCATCGCCGAGACCGATAAATCTCACGGCGTGCTGATGGCGTCCGGCTACATCGCGGGCGGCGCAATTGCCGGCATCCTGATCGCGATCTTTGCCGTCCAACCGACGCTAAACGCCATTCAAAACGCAACATCCGATTGGGCAAAGAAATCGAACCCATTCTTTGCGGGCGATCAGGCATGGTGGCTCAGCGCCATTCCGTTCCTCGTCTTGTGCGTAATTCTATACTATGTCGGTCGCGAAAAACTGATGGCCGGTAAGAACGCAGGCTAATGCAAAAGCCCGCACGTAAGTAAGGGCGATACACTCAACGTTGAATGTAACGCCCCTTAGTAACGTGCGGGCCTGAGCAAAAAAGCGCAAAATTTTGTTTTACATTTTGACGGCGACACGTTATAGTAATTGTTAAGACGTGTTGCCGTATTTTTTTCTTCGTCAGTTTTTCCAACAATTTTTTCAACTAACCTTTCAAATGAGAGTTTTGCGGTTTTTTAAATCTCGAAATCAAAGTCTGTGCAGTTTATTGCTGTTTGGATGTATAGCGGGCGGCTGCTCGGTTGCTGAGATTAAAAGCTCGGCGAATGTCGATGCCAAATCAGTGACGGGCAAGTCCGATTCGACTAACTCGACAGTAAATTCTTCTCAAGGGGCGACGATACCGATCGACCCTAATGGGCCGGCGGATACTGTCCGAGTGTTTTACAAACACTTGCGTGAAAAGAGATTCCGCGAGGCGATTTTTCTGACAAATTTGAGACCTGCTATCGCCGGGTTGACTGACACGGAGCTAAAAGATTTTTCGCTTGATTTTGAGACAATTGCCGGCCAGGTTCCGGCTGAGGTGCAGATAAACGGCGAGATAATTACCGGCGATCAGGCGACGGTGACCGCAAACCTGCCGAACAACGACAGTGACAAGACCGAGTTGCAAACGCTCAAGCTGCGAAAGGAAGGCGACGTTTGGGTGATCATGCTTGTTGACGAAGCGGCCGAATCGGAGATGAAAAAGGAAGGCAAGAATTATTTTTACAGCCTCCGCATCAAAACTCACGAGGACGAAGCGAAGAAAATGCTCGACCGCATCTTCAAGGCACAGATGGCGCACAGCCTGCAAAACGGCGGCTTATATGCAGCTATGGAGACGCTGATCGCCGACGGCTTATTGCCCGAGGACATTAAAGGAAGCGAATCCACGGGCTATAATTACGCAGTCAATCTCGCTACAAACAAGAAAAAGTATTCTGCGACGGCGACGCCGGCTGAGTATAACAAAAGCGGCAAAACGTCATATCTGCTGCAGCTAAACGCAAAGGGCATTCCGCACGTCACGAGCAAAGACAACGGCGGCAAACCCCTGTCAAAATAAAAATGTAAAATAATGTTCAAACGCTGTTGCTATTTTTGAAAAAAGGTTTATAATATTTACAAATTGGTTCGTTTCTCCCAAGATTCCACCATTAAAATGTTACGTGAACTGATAACCAGATTTAATCGTTCGCTTTCCGAGCACATGGTGTCGTCCAGACGGCGGCACAAAGCGGCGATCAAAGTTTGGTTCGAGCCCGACTTTAACACCGAAACGTCGCGTAATGAGGCGCGATCCTCCTGTATCTATGGCGAAACCGCCGATATCAGCCGCACCGGCATCGGTTTTGTCGTGCCGTCGATCCGCATTAAGGAAAAATATCTCGTCGGCCAGGAACGCAATCTCAACATCGAGATCGACCTTCCCACCGGCAAAATCTTTATGCGGGCGCTTGGCCGTCGGTACGAAAAGGTCGGAATCCACATTTCCGCCGAGCGTTTTCTCGTCGGTGCGCAAATCCTCAGCCTCTCAGGCGCTGACAAAGAAAATTACGAAACATTCCTCACAAACGGCAATCGCGCCACCAAACCCTCCAACCGCCTCGAACCCGGCATCCATTAAGCGAAATAAGATAAAGTAAAAGCCAGCAATATAGCCGCGGTGTTTTAACCCACGGTAACGTTCGGATCTTAAACCGTCGAAGACGGTGATATATTTGTAGCCCACATCGCAAGATGTGGGAACAAGTCAACACAAAGTCGAGCCGTCGAAGACGGCGACATAACAACCATCGTGGTGATTTATATCACCATCTTCGACGGTTGTGTGCGGCATGTTCGATCTTTCCCACAGTTTGCACTGTGGGTGCCGTCGGCGTTGCCGACTAGTGATTGACAGTTTTTGGTTTATTCCAATTTGATCACTGAGCAAGCTGAAGGAGATCATGCAAGCAACTTTGGTTCAAGCATCTCAAGCTGCTTTTCTTGATTGGCGCGGTGTTATAGTTTTATCCACTCGGCCGAGCAGAAGTGCCGGCACAGAGATATCCTCATCGAGTCCATCCCAATGCAAGCCAACTCCGCCGCCGCTAATAGTGTATTTTTTTCGCTGAACTGGTGATGCATTTTTCAAACGTAGAAAGTAGGCTAGAGGAACACCGATCTTTCTGCCGTCCTGTAGCTCTACCCACATATCGTTCATGTCAAAAGTGACTTTTTTTGCTCTGGGCTCAAGCTCCAAAATGTTCATTCCAAGCCTCCTCGATCTCATAACGTCTTGTCTCAATGATCTTTGCCATACGTTCAACTCCTTAGAAGAGAACCCGTAAGACTCGGCAGCTTTTACCTCAGGAAAAAGCCAAAATTTCGCTAACTTGTCATCCTTACGCACATGCACCATGGATCGGTTCCCTTGGATCGCCCTCATTAGAAAAAAAGAAAAACTTGATTCCTCTTAGGTAGAAAACCGCAGGCATAGCTTAGTGTAGCATAGGAGATCATTCAAGCTACGGGCGGAAACACGACTGTTAAGGAGTGTGCGGTAGCATAACGGCCACTTTTACATGGAAAAGGCATCGGTATTGTGGGCACGCTCGTTCACACTCGCGTTTCCGCCCGTATTGTGGTTTTCCCCAACTTGATCACTGAGCAAGCTGAAAGGAGATCATTGAGGCAGCTTCAGAACAGTCGCCGAAGGTGACAAAGATAATAGCGTAGGGTGAAACCCTACGTTGTGATCGAAAAAATAACGCCGTCCCTGAAAGGGACGAACAACCTTTGCTTTTGTTGCTCCCATTCAGGGAGCGAATTCCTGATACCGTTTATCGTAGGGTTTCACCCTACGCTATTATCTTTGTCCCTTTCAGGGACGGAAATCGCGGATCACTGAGCAAGCTGAAAGGAGATCATTCAAACAACTTTAGAACAAGTTGGGAAGGCGGGCTTGCCCCCGCAAGCCTCGGCAAGAAAAACTAATTAGACACCCACAATTTTACAGCTGTATTTATTCCTAAACTTCCATTCACTTGGGTTCCCCCAAAAGCCCTAGAGGCCGTTCTGGTTAACAAACTAGGTGTAATAAGGGATTCATAACCGGCAAAAATATCATCAGCAGCTCTGTTAACTGGACATTGAATAGAAAGTTCGATTTCCACTTCAGCTGGTAAAGGAATGTTAAGATTATCCCAGCCCAGAACATATACAGTGTTAAAACCTGTTATGATTACCGGAATGGAGTAACTAAAAGCGCCAGGTGAGTTAACACTGGAAGAAGGAACGCTCGCGTTTGTAGAAAATGGGTAAGAATCGGCTCTCCATATTTTTATTTTGCAGTTAATCAGATTCGAAAGAGGTAAATTTTGCCCAGTAATATTGTTGTAATATGAGCCTGCGAACTCGATTTTCCGAAGAGTGACGGGACTTGTCAAAGTGCCTATAAATTGAGTTGCAACATTGAATTCATTCTCCTCATCTAATTCTTCAAAGTACGGAGCAAAACCCAAACTATTCTCATTAAAACCCCAATTTCCCGGGCCACCAAGATAATCATACAACACCGTCAACTGTGGAGGAGTTGGTGTCGGAGTCGGCGACGGAGGCGCTGTGTTTGCCCAGTTGCCGGAAACTTCGCCCATTAGCAGTGCGACATAATCTTCGCCCGTGACGTTTGTTGAGACCGATGCGTAAGTCCGGTTGACGGGAATGAATCTCCATGTTCCGGTGACGTTTGGCGGGACGATCGTGCCGCCGGAGACGAATTGGGCGATCTTTGCCGCGTCGAACGACGTGACGGAGCCGTTGTTGCTCGTGTCGGCCACGATCAGAGCGTTGCCTGTCAAAGTGTTTGTGGCAGATACGTGCTGCGCGATTCTCGCCGCGTCGAACGACGTGATGCCGTTCACGCTCCCGACCTTAGTCGGGATCACGGTGTAAGAACCCGCTCCAAAGCTCGTAAGCGAGTATGTCCCGAACCCGTCGGTCAACGCGGAAACATCCGGTGACCCGACTCCGCTCAAAAGAACATTTGAAACAAATCGCGGTGGCGGCGGGCCTGAGATAGCATTGCCGTAGAGAATCGTGCCGCTGAGCGACGGCGAGGCCGATGCCGTCGGCGTCGATGTCGGCGTATCAGTCGCGGTTGCCGTCGCAGTATTTGTCGGCGTATCCGTCGGCGTATCGGTTGGCGTGAATGTCTCGGTTGCCGTCGGTGTTGGTGTAAATGTTTCCGTGGCAGTGCTTGTCGGCGTTAGCGTTGCGGTATTTGTCGGCGTGTTTGTGGGCGTCGATGTGTTGGTCGGCGTTGCGGTATTTGTCGGCGTCTGTGTGTTCGTCGGCGTCGGGGAAGCTGTTGCTGTCGGCGTGAACCCGGCCGGATATTCAACCCGGACAAGGTAGCCGGCGTTGGGTGAAGTGTTGCGCGATAAATAATAAAGCGAGCCCTCATGGTGAACCTGAACATCCACGAACCCAAAACCAAGATTGCTCCCAAAAGTCAGCGCCGAGCCGGCCTCCGGCAGATTGGCCGGATCGATGTACTTTATCCAGCCGGCGCAAAAATCGGTAAAAAAGTATTTGCCGACATAGCTGGCCGGGAACATCACGTTCGACGGGTTGTAAAAAGCACCGCCGGCGACGGCACATTCCCCATTGCCGATTCCCGACGACGAAAATTGATATGCGGGATTTGTCATGCCGGAAGTTCCACAAGCGCCTTCGCACGTTGACCAACCGTAGTTCGCCCCCGCAGTGCCGTTGTTAACCTCTTCCCAAGTACCCAAGCCGACATCATTGAAATATATCCTGCCCGTTCCCGGCTGAATGTTAAAGGTAAAGGGATTGCGCAGGCCGAGTGCCCAGATCGCCCTGTTTACGCCGTCGGGCGTGGCTGCGACATTTGGAAAAGAGGTCGGGTTATCAGCCGGAATAGTTCCGTCGGAATTGATGCGAAGCACTTTTCCAAGTCGGTTCGCAACCGATTGCGAGTTTGCGGGGACATTGTTATCCCCAACGCCGACATAGAGCTTTCCATCGGTGCCAAAGTGTATTGCACCGCCGTTGTGTATTGTCGTGTTCAGATTTTCCAGATCGAGAATTGCCACCTCGCTTCCTGCGACGGCGACGTCTTCGTTCGCTATGTCAGCGGTGAATCGGCTGACGCGATTATGGATAGAGGGCGTCGGCGACGTGTAATAAAAGTAAACATAACGATTCGTTGCGTAGTCGGGATCAAATGCGACACCTAACAAACCTCGTTCGCTGCCGTTAGGATAATTAACCGCGATCGTCGTAAACGGAGTAGGCAACAGGGCACCGTTCTTGATAACCCGCACCTCTCCGGTCTGCTGAAGGAAAAAAATGCGGCCATCGGGATGAATCGCAAAGGCCGTCGGCCTCGTCAAGCCGCTCACGATGACCGTCTCCGTAAAGCCGGGAGGGTACGTTCCTCCCGCAATGCTCTGCGACGGCAGGCACAAGCCAACGAAAAACAAAAGGACCGCAAACAAACGCAGACTATTTCCCGCGTAGCCTGTTTGATTAAACAAACCCTTGTAAAAAACTGTGAACGGCATTATTGGTAGTTGCCATTATATGAAAGAGAGTGGCTAATTACAAAATGTTGATCTCAGGATTGTCCGAGCAATTGAGAATTGGGAATTGGGAATTGTGAATCAGGAATTAGGAATGGAATTAGCGTTATCAGTACAATAACACCAAATATATGAAGGACCGTGTCGGCATTGGGATTATTGGGACAGGTTTCGCTCGGAATGTTCAAATTCCGGCTTTTGTGTCGTGCGACGGAGCGAGAATCGTGTCGATCGCCAGCGGCACGCTCGAAAATGCCCGCTCGGCTGCGGATCATTTCGGCGTCGAGCATTACACTGACGATTGGCGCGAGACGGTGCGGCATGATGAGGTCGATCTCGTTTGTATAACGACTCCGCCAAAACTCCATCGCGAAATGACGCTTTTTGCGCTCGAACAGGAAAAACATATCCTGTGCGAAAAGCCGATGGCGATGAATGTTGCAGAAGCGCTAGGTATGGCGGCGGCGGCAGATTCGGTAAATGTTTTTGGCGTTGATCGATCATGAGCTTCGGTTTCAACACGGCAGGCAGACGGCATACGCGATGCTGCGGCTTGGTGAGATCGGGAAAGTGCGTCATGCGAAATATCTCTTCCAGGCGCCGCATCGCGGCAAAGCAGATCTAGCGTGGAACTGGTGGTCGGACGCGGAACAAGGCGGCGGAGCTTTGGGCGCAATAAACTCGCACATTATTGATTCGTTCAATTGGTTTCTCGGCACCGAAGTTTCGACCGTTTTTTGCCAGCTGCACACGGCGATCAAAGAGCGTAGGGATTCGGGCGGAATCGTCAGGCCGGTCACGTCTGACGATGAGGCGAACATGCTTTTGCGTTTTGCCGACGGCGATCTGACCGAAGATGCAACCGGGCTTGTTTCCGTCTCGATGACGGAAGGGCCGAAATACGGCAACAGGCTTGAGTTTTACGGCACAGAAGGCTCGATGCGGATCGACGGGCGCGGTGAGCTTTTTGTTGCCAAAAACGGCGAGAGCGATTGGACGGAGATTGACGTTGACTTAGGCGAAACAGTATCCGGCGTGCCGGACACAGGTTTTGCCCGCGCCTTTATGGCGTTTGCACCGAAGATTGTCGAAGCAATCCGCAGCGGCGAGAATTCAATCGAACATGCTGCGACATTCGAAGACGGAGTTCGCGTACAAAAAGTGCTTGACGCCGCCAGAAGTTCCGACGCGGATAAATGCGTCGTGAACGTTATTTAAGAAACAGCTATTTGACAATCTAATCTTGCGGTATATTCGAGAGTTTTATCTCGCCATCAGAGATAACTTTTGCAGTCAGGCCGTCGTTGAAGATTATCCGCTCCCAGATCAAAGGCGAAACGGAACCGGCTGCTCCGACTGCCGTAAACTTGAGATGAAGAAGCACACCGTCATCGTCTATAGGCACTGGGCCGTACATGACAACCTTCAACAATCCCGGCTCGCTAGCATTGATGGCGGTCATTAGCCCGCGACTGACGGTTCCCGCAATATCTACAGGCTGCGTAAGCGGCAAGATCGCCGACGGGTCGTATCTCAGGTCGAACTCATAGGAAATTATTTCACTATCCGCCGCTCCTTTGATATTTATGGGAATGACGATTTCGCTGCCGACCTTTGTAGTCAGATTCGGCATGTTGACGGAAATGCTCTTATCGATAACCGGCCGTGCGCCCGTATTATTCCAGTTTCCCGAAACTTCGCCCATCAAAAGCGCGGTGTAATCCTCTCCTGTTATATTCGAGGAAACGGAAGCGTAGGTTCGGTTAACAGGAATGAATTTCCACGTGCCGGTTATTCCTGTCGGAGAGCTTGAAACCGCAAAATTAGCGATTTGCGCCGCGTCGAATGATGTGACGTTGCCGTTGCTGCTGACATCGGCGACGACCAATTGATTGCCGGTCAAAGTGTTGCTTCCGGCGACGTGCTGGGCGACCCTGGCGGCGTCGAACGAAGTTACGTTGTTTACGCCGCCCGATTTTGTAGGCGTCACTGTATAAGAACTCGCGCCAAAGCCGCTCAGCGAATATTGGCCGGCGCTCGCGCCGGGAGCGGCGGTCGTAGTCATAACGGTCGGTGAGCCGGCGCCGGTGATAGTCGCGTTCGAAACAAAGCGCGGATTTGGCGAGCCGATCGCATTGCCGTAAGTTACAGTGCCGCTGATAACGGCGCCTGACGGCGTCGGCGTATTCGTCGGCGTGTTGGTTGACGTTGGAGTCGGGCCTCCGACGATTGTTCCCGTGCCCGTAACAGCCAACGTATATGGTCCGCTCGGTCCCGGCGGGGTGCCGCCCGTTGAGTAGCCGTCAACGACGATATTGTAAGTGCCCGCAGGCATGTTCGAGATGCCAACATGCTCGGCAACACCGCCTTCATTGTCGTCATCGACGACGATCGCATCGGCCAACTGGCTGCTGCACACGTCGGTATAGACGATCAAAGCAAGATCCTCGCTGCCGGTCGGGGTTAAGGTTACGTCGAGGCTGTTATTCGAGCTTGAGAATGTGATGCTGTAAACAGAGTCGGGAGCCGTGCCCGTTCCAAGATAAACGCCGCCGCGCGGTGCCGCCTCGGCTGGGCCGCCGCCCGTTGCGTTGCAGCTCGGGCAGCCGGTGACCGTCGGAGCCGTAAAAGCGGTCGGAAGGTCGTAATTATCCGTCATTCCAACCGTTGTGCCCGAATCGTTGTAAGGCAAAGCACCAATCGCCGTTGCCGAGCCGCAGGTATCGCCGCCGTTCATCGGCAAATTGAGGCCATTGACCAGACTGACTTTCGGCTGGTTTTGCCCGTTCTTCGCAGAGGTTTTTTTGTCGGCAGCAATAACAGCTTTGCTTGTCCTGATGACTGCCGCCGAGCGGTAATAATCCGCTCCGAGCACAAAACAAACTATCAGAAACAGACACGCAATAACAATAGTCTGCCGACGCATCGATCTTCTTAGGCCGCGCACAGCCGAAAGCAATTGCGATCTGAAGTTTTTAATTTTAGGCAAGCTGCCTGACCGGATCATTTTTTTTACACCACTTCTTGATTATTGAAACTATATCACTTTATTGCGGCTAACTTAAGACATTTTTTCCGATAAAAAAGGGGCGGACATTTGTCCGCCCCCTGTTATCAGATTGCCTTTGCAGTTTACTGCTCGGCGATCATGTCAAGGTTAACCGACTGGCTGGTGACGCTAACCGTGAGCGGGGTGAATTTCGCATTGCGAGATTCGACGCTCAGGGTGTACGTTTGTCCAACCTGCAGGTTGCCGAAGCGATAGACTCCGAAGCCGTTTGACATAATGTAACGGCTCTGGCCCATTGTGTCGGTCAATGTGACGCGGGCAT
>JBJXHF010000073.1:0-19238 GCA_046160805.1 Pyrinomonadaceae bacterium | reverse complement strand
TCTTCTCGCCGCCAAAACCCTCGCTCGTCACCCGCAAAGCCTGATAGATCGGCGGCAGATAATGATCCGAAAATTCCACGTCAACAACAGGCCCAATAATCTGCACAACCCTGCCGACATGCCCGTTACCTTCATTTGCCATTATTAATAAAGTCTCCTATAAATATGTAAAGCGTGAGTTTTACAAAGGAGTGAGAATAGCACAAATAATAATTCTCACGCAAAAGCTGACGCAAAGAATGTACGCTAATGCTCTTCGGCGACGTAAAGAAGTCGTGGATGAGATACTGAATGCGATGAGAGGTTAATGTGAACCGCAAGCATATCTATGTTTTCCTGATCACAGCCGTTCTTCTCACGGTTTCTGAATTATTTCCGCCGTGGGCTTACGAGGACGAGATGACGTCATCCCGTTACCCAGCGGGGTATCACTGGCGTTTCGATCCTCCAAAGGTCGAAACACCTCAACAAGCCCGTCGCATCGTCGGACGTGAAGAATCAGACGACAGGTGGCCCCCGATATTTATAAGGGTTTTTCAAAATAAACTTCGCCTTCTCGCTCAAGACATAGCGATCATCGGCTTCGGTCTCGGAACTTTCCTATTCTCCTTCAGCCCGCGACGCCTTCTCATTTCTATTCTCGCATGGTTGTGTCTTGTCGTAGGCTCCGCTGCAATTGGCTTGATCATTTTTGAGTTGTTCTTCTTGCCCACGGGAGATCTGGCCGCGCGCACGCAAAGGGCGCTACCAAAGTAACGCCCCATTTCCTGTAACAAAATAACCCAAAACCTACGGATTGACGGTCACGAGTTTTATGTCGGAGGGGTCGGCGAAGTTGGCGTCGGATTTCTTTAGTTGGACGCGGACTTCGAGTTGGACGGGGTTGTCGGTTGCGCCGGCGCCGGGGTTGTAGGTAAAGTCGCTGGACTTTGTGGTGCGGCTGCCCATCGAAACCCACGCGCCGGTCGAGCCGACGGGCCGCACGAGCAGTTCCCACCTATCGGAATCGGTGCGATTCGACACAACGACAGAGAAAACGTAACCCGACTGTGCCGCTTCGACACTGATGGTCGGCTGCGTCGGAGGCGTTCCGGTCGTAGGATCGTCCGGCCCGATGCCGAGAAGGTCGCCGATGGCGTCGGTGTATCCGGGACCGGCCTTAAAGCGGCGGTTGCGGTTTTGGGCTCGCTTCAATGCTCCGGCGAGGGCTGCGACGAGCGTCGGCGGCACAAGCGCCGGCGGCCAGGCGGGTATCGGCGTCCCGATAGCACCGTTGAAGATCAACTGCTTTATCTCAAAAAACCCTTCCTTATAACCCTCGACCACCTCGCCAAACGCGAGCAGGGCGTTAAGATTGTTCAGATCGTTGGTTATCTCCGTCACGTCCGCCGCCGTCGCATTGCACTGCGTGAAATACGTCGCCAAATTCGCCTTTTGCAGCGTCAGCACAGCGATAAGCCCCGCGATAGTATCTATTCTCATTGATTTCTCCTTAAAGTTGTCTGGATTTGTGAATCGGCAAGATAATAAACCAAAAAACGGCAAATAGCCAGTCGAACGCCTGCCCCGCGTGGTCTTACGCGTCGCTCGCGGAACTCTCCGCCCGGCTCGCGAAACTCTCCGGCTGCCTCGCGGAACTCTCCGGCTGGCTCCCGGAACCTTCCGGCTGGCTCCTGTAACTCTACATCTGCCGCCCGTAACCGAACGGCCCTCGCCCGTCACGCAACGCCCAAGTGCCGTTTTACCCCACCCCGCCGCCGCACGGTTCACGGCAGGCGGTTTGTTTCCCAAGTCGTTGATATTACGCCGTGATCTGATATATCATCAGCGTCTGCACATGAAACTAAGTAGTAATACAATCCGCAAAGCATTGATCACTCTGTTCGCTGCGATGTTTCTTGCGGGTTTTGCGGGCAAGATAGTTCTAGACGCTTACTATATCGAAAACAGACCGCGTGAACCCGTGCCTGCCGAGGGAAGAATCTATCCAAAATCTCTCAAGGTAACGTACGGAGCGACTGTTTACTTGACGGAAAATGAGTCTTGGTGTGTGGACCTAATTGTTCCAGTCACGCTTTTCTGCGTACTAGTTGGGGGCGTGTTGCAAACCTATTGGAAAAAGTCGTAACTGCAAATATCATCCCAATTCCATCAACGCCAGTCTGTTGACGACATTTCCCTTTTCGATATGTTCTTCGACGATCTCGGCGGCGTCTTAGTTCCGCCATTTTTTGTACGTTTAGGTCAATCGCGGCAGCCGACGCGGATGTTTGTGGCCCAGCCGAGGCGTTCGAGGAGGCGGATGGTGAGCCAGTTCATGTCGAATTGGTACCATTGCAGACCGTGGCGGGCGGATGTGGGATAAGCGTGGTGATTGTTGTGCCAGCCTTCGCCGAAGGTGAGGAGCGCGACGAACCAGTTGTTGGTCGACAGGTCGCCGGTGTCGTGCGGGCGTTTGCCGTAGAGGTGCGAGAGCGAATTGACGAACCACGTCGTGTGCCAGCCGAAGACCACGCGTCCGAAAACGCCCCAGACAACCATCGTCCAACCGCCGAGGGCGAACAAGACGACCGCCGAAATTATGATCGGCACGTAGAAGTAACGCGAGATCAGCACGTGGCCTTTGTCTTTTAAAAGGTCGGGAACGTATTTCTTGAGCGTCGCCGCGTCGTGATCCTGCGCAGTTCCCCAAACCACCCATCCAATCTGCGGCCACCAAAACCCAGTCTGCGCCGAGTGCGGGTCCTTATCCGTATCGACAAACGCATGATGAATCCGATGCGTCGCCACCCATCTGTCAGGCGGATCCTGAACCGACATCGTCCCGAGAACAGTCAGCGTATATTCCAACCACTTCGGCGCCCTAAAACTCCGATGCGTCAACAACCGATGCCACCCCAACCCAACGCCCAAACTCCCGACAATCCAATTCCCAATCAAAAGCGCCGCCAGATTCTGCCAGCTAAACGTAAACAACACCGGAATCGCCAACAGGTGGAAAAAGGTGACGATCGCGACATTTTTCCAATTAACGTTCGTCTTTGCCGTCTCGATAGTGAGGATATTTTCCATTAACAATAAATGACACGGTAAATGTAAGAGTAACAGGTCGGTGGTGAAAATATTTGTAATAGATTTGTCAGGGGGTTTTTGCGCAAGCCCGCACGTAAGTAAGGGCGGAACACACAACGTTGCGTGTTCCGCCCTTACTTACGTGCGCGCTTGCGCAAACTTTATGCAGCAGGCGTTTCGCCGCCTAGGGCGGTCAGGACTTCGCCGGTGATGTAGCTCGAGTCGGCTTCGGAGGCGAAGAAAACGTAACTTGGCGCTATTTCTTCGGGTTGGGCGGGGCGTTTCATTGGGGTGTCGGCGCCGTGTTGGGCGACATCTTTTGGGTCTTTGTCGGCGACGTTCAGCGGCGTCCAGACCGGTCCCGGAGCGACGCAGTTTACGCGGATGCCACGCTCGACGAGATTCTGGGCGAGCGATTTTGTAAAAGCATTGATCGCGCCTTTTGTGGCGGAATAATCAATAAGTTCCTTGCTGCCTTCGAGGCCGGTGATCGAGCCGGTGTTGACGATAGCGGCTCCCTTTTTCAGATGCTTTAGAGCGGATCTGACCATATAGAAGTAGCCGAAGATATTCGTCCTGAATGTCGTCTCAAACTGCTCGTCCGATATGTCTTCCGGCCTTTCCTGGTGCTGCTGATATGCGGCGTTGTTTACGAGAATGTCGAGCATGCCGTATTCGTCAACGGTCTTTTTGATTGCCTCGTCACAGAACTTTGAGCACTGAACATCGCCTGGGATCAGCAGACACGCGCGGCCTTCGTGTTTGACGTGGTTTTTGGTCTCCTCGGCGTCCCGCTGCTCTTCGGGAAGATAAACGATCGCAACGTCAGCGCCTTCGCGGGCATAGAGCACGGCAACCGCCCGCCCGATTCCCGAATCGCCGCCGGTAATAAGCGCGATCTTATCCATTAATTTTCCCGCACCTTTATAATGCGGGGCCAAGAACTCAGGCCGCGGTGTCATCTCGGCTTCGATTCCCGGCTTTTCCTGATGCTGCTCCGGCATCGGCGATTTTGGCTGCTCTGCGTGTTGCGTCGTCGTCTCGGTCTGTAGCATCTGATACCTCTTAACGTTTACTGTTTCTTCCGCCCTGAGCCGCCGGGATTTTTTCCGCCGCCGTCCTGCTTATTCACGGTCGCCCAAGCGCGGCTTTCGGCTTCCTTTTTCGAAACGCCTTTCTTGCTAAAGCCTTCCTCGATGTGGTTTTGCCTTTCGCTCCTGTTTTGCAGTGTATTTATTGCCTGGCATTTTATAGAATGCTCGACGCTCTTCGCAAGCGACGCCGCGAATAACCTCGCTCGGAGATCGTTCGGGCAAGTTTAAAGATGTTGCGTTCATTTTCGGCATCGGCTGGTGCTTCTTTCGCATTCCTTTTGTCGGCTTTCGCTTTCGCCCACATTCTCGCAAACGCCCGGAAAGCTTCGAATTTCTTGTCGTCAAATTTTCGCATTTATTTACTCCTCTAACAGACCAAATTTATTCAATGCTAAGGCTCGCGAGAGATGATTAATGTATTGCAAATTACATTAAGAGAGAAGAACGCTTTTTTTCTCTGCGGTCTCTGCGGCTTTGCGGGAAGAAAAACTGATTTCACGCAAAGCCGCAAAGCCCGCAAAGAAGATCCAGGCCGAAAAATTGACAGGTGATGCAGGTATCTAGTAGGCTTTTTTTATCGGCTTCGCGTACAAGTTTTTACATTGAGCAATCTTCGAAAATTAGAACTTCCGCCACAGGGACTCAACACGCTTTTCGGCGTCCAGGATCAAAACATCAAATATCTCGAATCGCTTCTCGACTTAAGTATAGGAGCGCGCGGCAACGAGCTGCTGCTCGACGGCGACGAGCGCGACATTAAAACCGTCGAGCAAATTCTTCGCGATTTTGGCGATCTGTTCAGCGAAGGCAACACGTTTACCGACAAGGAATTGCGTGACGCCTTCAAACAGATCGCCGAAGACCGCGCATACAGCCTTAAAGATCATTTTCTAAAAGCGCGATTTAATCCTTCGGGAAAAAAGCAGGTTGCGCCAAAAACGGCCAATCAGCGTAAATACCTCGACGCTATTGCAGCACACGATTTGGTTTTCGGCATTGGCGTCGCGGGAACAGGCAAAAGTTTTCTCGCGGTCGCGATGGCGGTCGATGCCTTGTTCAAAAAGCAGGTGAGTCGAATTATTTTGACGAGACCTGCTGTCGAAGCCGGCGAAAGGCTCGGTTTTCTGCCGGGCGATCTGCAGGATAAGGTCGATCCGTATCTAAGGCCGCTTTACGATGCTCTGTTCGATCTGGTCGATTCGGAAAAGGTCACAAAGATGCTCGAAAAACGCATTATCGAGATCGCACCTCTTGCTTTTATGCGTGGGCGAACTCTGTCAGACGCCTTCATCATTCTCGACGAAGCGCAAAACACAACCAGCGAGCAAATGAAAATGTTCCTCACCCGCATCGGCTTCGGCTCAAAGGCCGTCGTAACCGGCGACAAAACTCAAATCGACCTTCCGCGCGGCCAAAAGAGCGGTATTAAAGAAGCAGAAACCATTTTGGCAAATCTTGAAGGAATCGAGTTCGTCTATTTCACCGACAAAGATGTCGTCCGCCACAAGCTAGTGCAAATGATCGTAAGGGCTTATGAAGATCATTCGATCAAGAACGATCCCGATGAAACCAACCGATGATCGACGTCATCAATCTCCAGCGCAAAGTAAAAATCGACACCGCAATTTTTCGTGCGTTCGTTAAAAAGCTCGCCGCCGCCGTACCGGAAGCAAATAGCCGCACGTTTTCTGTCGCCTTCGTTTCTGATGACCGCATGAAAGAACTCAACACACTCTTTCGCGATAAAGACGCAACGACCGACGTTCTTTCATTCCCGCACGAAGCAGACGAATTCGTTAACGCTGATTTTCTTGGCGACATCGTAATTTCCGCCGAACAAGCCCAAAGGCAAGCCGCCGAAAACGGCCTTTCGCTCGAAGGTGAGATCAAGCAGCTTATTCTCCACGGGCTGCTGCATTTGTGCGGTTACGATCACGAGACGGACAACGGCGAAATGAATGTTCGAGAATTGAAAATGCGTGATAAGCTCGGGATTTGATTCACCACAAAGACACAAAGAACACAAAGAATTTCTGCTCTGTGCTTTGTGACCTTCGTGCCTTTGTGGTGAAATCTTAACAATATGTCTGAAACAAAGAGAACCGCTGAACCATGCGTGATGGTTATTTTCGGGGCGACGGGCGACCTGACAAAACGCAAACTTTTTCCTGCTTTATACTATCTCGCAAAAGATGATTTTTTGCCTCATTCGTTTGCCATTATCGGTGTCGGGCGCCAAGAACTGACGAGCGAAGATTTTCGCAAGCAGATCATCGCTGACCTAAAGGAATTCATCCCGAATGGACCTGATGCAAAAACTCTGAAATGGTTCGAGGAGCGCATCTATTATACCGGCGGCGATTTTGACGACGATAAGAAGCTGTTTGGCGATCTAAAAAATCTGATCGGCGAGGTCACCGCCGAGCATCATATCCCCGACAATTTTTTCTACTATCTCGCGACGCCGCCGAGCCTTTTTGCCAACGTCACGCACAAACTTGTCAAGCACGGGCTCGGCGAAGAAAAAGACGGCAATTGGCGACGCTTTATCTACGAAAAGCCGTTCGGCAAGGATCTCGAATCCGCCAAGGCCCTTAACGCCGATCTTCTAAAAATAATAGACGAGCGACAAATCTACCGCATCGACCATTACCTGGGCAAAGAGACCGTGCAGAACATCTTGGTGTTTCGTTTCGGCAACAGCATTTTTGAGCCGATATGGAACCGCAATTTCATTGACCACGTTCAGATAACCGTCGCAGAAAAGCTCGGCGTCGAACTTCGCGGCGGTTATTACGACACCGCCGGAGCGCTGCGCGATATGATCCCTAATCACATATTGCAGCTAGTCACGCTGACCGCGATGGAACCGCCGGTGTCATTCGAGGCCGACTCGGTTCGCGATGAACAGGCAAAGATACTTCAGGCGATCCAGCCGTTCACGCCGGAGGATGTTCTTCGAGACACCGTTCGCGGCCAATATGGCGAAGGCAAGGCACCGTCGGAATCCCGACAAGTCGGGACAGCTACCGGACTCCTAAAAGCCTACAGAGACGAACCGCAAGTCGCTCCGTCGTCAAACACCGAAACCTACGCGGCGCTCAAACTCGAGATCGACAACTGGCGCTGGGCCGACGTTCCCTTCTACATCCGCACCGGCAAACGGATGGCAACGAGGAATTCGAGCATCGTTATCGAGTTCAAAAAAGCGCCGTTCATGTTGTTTCGCGAAACCGAGGTCGAGCGTCTTCGCACCAACCGCATCGTCATTCATATCCAGCCCGACGAAGGCATCACGCTGCATTTCGGCGCCAAGATTCCCGGTCCTATAGTAAATATCGGCCCGGTGGATATGGATTTTGATTACGCCGATTACTTCGGCGAGCAAGCCAGCACCGGTTACGAGCGGCTGCTGTTCGACTGCATGACCGGCGACGCGACACTTTTCCAGCGTGCGGATATGGTCGAGGCGAGTTGGAAGATCGTCGCGCCGGTTCAGGACGTTTGGGCTGCCTTGCCCGCACGCGATTTCCCGAATTACGCTGCCGGAAGCTGGGGACCGAAAGATGCAGACGAGCTTCTCGCAAACGACGGCCGCTCGTGGAAGAATCTCACCGCCTGATCGAAGTTTTTGCATTTTGGGCATGACAATCTACAATTAATAAGGTATGCAAACCGAGATAATCATTGCGGTTATCATTTTAATTGCTTTGGTTTTTCTGGCGACGATTGATATGGCGTTCTCACACCTCTCGGACGTCACGCTGCGGCGCGTTTCAACCGACGAAGAGCTCGCCGAGAAACAATATTCAGCCAAGCTTCTCCGGGAGATCGTCGAGAACCGGCCGCGGTTCCGTTTCGCTATCTCCTCGGCTATACAAGTCCTGCTCATTTGTTTTACCGTGTTGCTGACGGTCATTGTCGTCGAATTTACCGGCGGCAACCGGGCGCTTTTTTACGCGCTCGTCATTGGCCTTGGGGCGACAGTGATCCTGCGGCAGATCGTGCCGCGTCTTATCGTCCAGAGCGACACCGAGAAGAAGCTTCTATTTTTGCTTCCCGCGATTCGACCGATCTATAAGATCACGTCTTATTTCACTGAACCGCTTGCCGAGCGCAGCCGCCAGAAAAAAATCCAGGCCAAACTGGAAAAAACGGTCGCGCCGGACGCACCCGACGAACGCTCCGACGACAACGACGACGACTTTCAGGCGCTGATGGAAGTCGGCAAGGCTGAAGGCATCATCGAAGAAGAAGAACGCGAGATGATCGAGACGATGGTTGATTTCGCAGACACGCGCGTCGCCGAGATCATGACTCCGCGAACCGAGATATGCGCCGTCGACATCAATTCGACCGTCCGAGACGCGCGAGCCTTGATGATCGAGGAAAGATATTCGCGACTTCCCGTTTACCGCGACTCCATCGATCGTATCGAGGGCATCATTTATGTGCGCGACCTTCTCCAATCGTGGGCAGACGGTAAAGAAGATCAGCCGCTGAGCGAGATTTTGCGTGACGCTTTTTTTGTTCCAGAAACGATAACCGCTTCCGAGCTGCTCAAACGCTTTCAGCAAAATCATTTTCAAATGGCGATCGTCATTGACGAATACGGCGGCATCGCCGGCCTGATCACGGTCGAAGACATTCTCGAAGAGATTGTCGGCGAGATCGAGGACGAAGACACTGGCCCCGAAGAAATAATCGAAATTATCGAAGGTTCCGACGGCTATTTCGACGTCATTGGCTCAACCGAAATCGACAACATAGAGCGGCTCTTCGACATCGAACTCGAAGACGACGATTACACCACTATCGCCGGTCTTGTAACAACCGAGGCCGGTTATGTGCCCAAGCCCGACGAAAAGCTGACACTTCGCGGCCTCGATATCGAAATACTAAAGGCTGATGAAAAGAAGATCCATCTGCTAAGGCTTAGAAAATCATCATCACAAATATCAGATGATGCTGAGTTAATTGGCTGATAGCTAATAGCTGACAGCTGACAGCTATTAGCTATTTTTTGTTTCTTGCTTCGACCTCTACACACAGTTGGTTCTTAAATGATCTCTTGATATAATTTCAATAAATTAATTTTTAGGAGGAAAAAACTATGGCTATAAGACTTGGCGACACGGCGCCGGATTTTACGGCGGAAACCACGCAGGGCACGATCAATTTTCACGAATGGCTGGGCGACAGTTGGGGCGTTCTATTCTCACACCCAAAGGATTTCACACCCGTTTGCACAACGGAACTCGGCTATATGGCAAGCCTCAAACCTGAGTTCGATAAACGGAACGTTAAGATCATCGAACTAAGCGTGGACCCGGTCGAGGATCACAAACGTTGGTCAGCGGACATCGAAGAGGCCACAGGCCACGCCCCGAACTATCCTATGATCGGCGACACCGACCTCGCTGTCTCAAAACTTTATGACATGCTGCCCGCCGAGGCCGGTGAAACCTGCGAAGGACGAACGGCGGTGGATAATATGACGGTGCGAAACGTATTCGTTGTCGGACCTGACAAAAAAGTAAAGCTGGTGATCGTTTACCCAATGAGCACCGGACGAAACTTCGACGAAGTATTGCGAGTCATCGATTCGATGCAGCTTACGGCAAAGCACAGTGTAGCAACACCGGTAAACTGGAAGGACGGCGATGACTGCATCATCGTCCCGGCCGTTTCCGACGAAGACGCAAAATCAAAATTCCCTGCCGGCTGGAAGACGGTCAAACCATATCTCCGCGTCACGCCGCAGCCGAATAAGGTTGAGACGAGCGACTCGCAGACGGCTTAGTGATTAGTAAGCTGGCGGCTTTGCCGCTCTATTTGCGGAAAAGCTATGCTTTTCCGTTATTGTGTATTTTAGTTTCCGCGGCTCCGCCGCCACATTCGGTGACCGACGGCGGCCTAGCCGCAATAAAATTATTTACGGTTACGGTGAAGCATAGCTTCACCGCACATCGGTAGGCGAAGCCCAAACAGCGTTGTTATGAAGCTGCAGACCGCAGTCGCGGGCAAAAAACACGAGGTCGAGATCACTCGCGATGGCGACAAGTTTTTTGCGCGCGTCGATGATCGCAGTTACGAGCTTGAACCTTCCGAGCCCGAGCCGAATGTGTTTTTGCTAAAGCACGATGGCCGGGTGTTTGAGGTCTTCGTTTCTCCACAGCAAAAAACAGACAAGCCATATGCTGTTCGGATCGGATCAGCAGAGTTGAACATCAAACTTACCGATCCGAAGCGGCTTCGCGGAACGGCCTCCGGCTCCGATGACACCGAAGGGAAAGTTGAGATAAAAACAGCGATGCCCGGCAAGGTCGTGCGAATACTCGTAGCGAAAGGCGACAACGTCGAAGCCGGAGACGGCGTCATAGTTGTAGAAGCCATGAAGATGCAAAACGAGATCAAATCGCCGAAAGACGGCGTTATTAAAACCATCGCCGTCGCCGAAGGCGACACGGTTTCAGCCGGCCAGCTTTTGGCCGTTATCGAATGAAAAAAAGGAGAAACTATGAATTGTCCCGTATGTCAGGATGTGGCGTTGGTGATGTCTGATCGCCAGGGAGTCGAGATCGATTATTGCCCGAAGTGTCGAGGCGTCTGGCTCGATCGAGGCGAGCTCGACAAGATCATCGAAAAGTCCGCAAGCGCCGAATCGCCCCGCGCGCCCGAACCCGAATATCAAAGTCGTCCCGATGCCCCGCGTCGCGATAATTACGACCGCAACGACGAATACAACCGCAAAAAGAAACGCAAAGGCGGCTTCCTTTCTGATATGTTCGATTTTGACTAGCGGTTCGTTACAAGACGCCTGTTTTTGCCCGCGAATAACTCGAATGTACACGAATAGAAGAGTTTTCTTATTCGCATTATTCGCGTTATTCGCGGGCAAAAAATGTGTTGAGAAACTGGCCGCCCGCTAACGCAGGCGGTTCTGACTTTTTGGCAAACTCAACATATTCGCAAACAGACGATACGCTCCCGGAACACCGGCTGGCAATTGCCTGAACATCGAATAGCTGCAATAGATATACTTCCCTTTCCCGATCTCGGCCACCACCAGGCCGCCTTTGTTTTCCGCCTCGCCCGCATCATGCGATTCGAGCAGTGGCGTGTAGGCCGCATCCATCGTGCCGAAATTATAGAGATTCCGCTCCTGGACCCAGCCTGCAAAATCGGCGTCCGTGATCTTGTTGGGAAAATTGAATATCGGATGCTCGGGCTGCAGGATCGTGACCTTTGCATTCTCATCCGCCACACGCGGCCCCAACTGCGCCGGGTAAGGCATCAAATTTTGCTGTGCATAACCCTGCAACTGATACTGGACAATCAACGTGCCGCCGTTTCGCGCATAATCGAGAAGCCGTTGATTGTTTGCGACAAGCTCAGGCCGCACCTGATAAGCGCGAATGCCCACAACGATCACATCAAACCGCGACAGATTACCACTCGCAAGCTCGCGTTCCGTAACAGTCTCGACATCAAAACCCATCTGCCTGATCGCATCCGGCACGCGGTCACCGCTGCCGACAATATAACCGACTTTCGACCGCGCGGTCTTAAGATCAATAACCTTTACATCGACTGTTGCAGGACGATAGTAACGGTGCGTCTGAATGTGCGGATACGCGATAGTTTTCATCGTCAAATTCGCCAACGCCTCACCGACTATCGCCTGGCCGGAGATCTGGTAACTTCCCGCTTTAGTCCGCGCCGGAACCGTCACATCAAACGTGATCGCCGTCTTTTCGCCCGTTTGTTTCAGCTCGAAGGTTTTTGACGATGCCCCATATTTCCATTCAACCGGTGTGTTGAAATTCAACGACGCCGTGCCAGTGACAGTCTTCTGCGAATGATTCGTCACCGTCATCACAACCTGCCGCGTCTGCGCCTTCTCCGAATACGGAACGATCATTAGCGACTGATCCATCTCGACTGTGACCTTCGGCACGACTTCAACATTCCGCCTGATCTCACCGCGAATGTCGTCGGCATACCGAAACTCAAATTGTTGGTTAAGTACAAGTTCAGAACCGTTAAACCGTATTTTTATCTGAGCCCACACTGGCAACGGTGATTGAAACGCCCGATTTCTATTGGGTTCGCTCGGCCACTGAAATAAATCGCCCAGTCGTTTTTGTTCGAGCCAATAGGGCTGCGTCAATGGCGCATCAGTCGGAAATTCAACTGTGAAATAATCCAATGCATTCGCCGCTTCCCGTCTAACAAATCCGGGATTGTTGTCTTTGGGCATCTCGTTTTTTTCCGTATGCCAACTAATAGGTGCGATAAGCGAAATCTGCTTCACTGTCACACCCGAAGTCGCCGGATAATAGACTTTTACTGCGACTTTAATATTCTCCCCGGGAACAACTGTTTCTTTGTCGGACAAGGTGTCCATCCGGATATCTAGAGCCTGAGCGATTGCAAAAGCTATTTTATTAGTCAACTCGATAAGCAATTCCTTCGAGTGATCGTTTTGGGTTGACGATTGCATCTCATTCGCCAAGCGAAAGGCCTTGCTCAAATCGTCAAGGATGTCTTTAGGTGATGATGGCCTATATTTCGTTGAGGCCAATTCAATCTGCCGCTGAAGTTCGTCCAATTTAGCCTTTAGTTGACCTTCGGCTTTATCCGTTAGCCGTGCAATACCCGGAATAGTTGTATCCAACCCGTCAAAAATTGATTTTTCGGATTTTGCTTCGCTCGACACTAAATTCAGTCCGGAAAACTGATCGCCTTTGAGTTCGAGGACGCCCTGTTCTTGCGACTTGTGCTGGCTGCGGGCTTCCATGGCGATCTCGAAGTACGAGCGGCCGAGGAGTGGGTCGTATTTACCGGTGTTTATTTTGAGTTGCGGTTCGCCGGCCGCTCGAAAACCGTGGCGGACGTAAAATTTCTTCACCGTCCAGGCTGAGCCGGCGTCGGTGCACTGCGACGGGTCGGCGGCAGCCTTGACGGCTAGCGGCGAAATGTAACCGGCGTACTGATGCTGTCCGTGGCCGTCAGCCGATGTTCCAGTGAATTGTGAGATTACGACGAGTGGCCGAAAGCTGCGGATCACGCGAACTACATCGCAGAGAATAACCTTCTCGTCCCATTTGCTCTTAGCCTCGTCGAGTGTCTTTGAAAATCCGTAATCGTAAGCCCGCGTAAAAGACTGTTCGGCTCCGTCGAGCCGCCTTGCTTGCAGCAGTTCTTCTGTGCGTATCACGCCGAGCGCTTCGCCGAGTTCGGGGCCGATAATGTTCTGCCCGCCGTCGCCTCGTGTTAGTGACAAATACGCAGTTCGCGCACTCTCGCCGCGTGCGAGATATGTGAGCAGCGCGGTATCTTCGTCGTCCGGATGAGCGCCGATCATCAGGGCGCTCGCGGTCGTGTTGAGACGTTTCAGCATCTGACCAAGACCCGTCGCGCCACGATCATAGATCGGCCTAACCTGCGCCGAAACGGAGAAAACACCGACAGAAATTATCCACAGATGAACACAGATGAACACAGATATAATTTTGAAACTGTGACTGCGATCATTGATAAATGAAATGTTCTTGTATCTGTGTTTATCCGTGTTCATCTGTGGACAAATCTCCTTCATTCACTGTCAAACTGATCAAATAACCGAAAAACACTGTAACGAGGCATCCGATCACATTAAACCAAAGAAACTCGATGTCCGTGAAACTGCTTGCGATCCAAACCGACGCGATACCAAACAAAAGTCCGAAAAACGCTCCGCGTGAGCGAGCGCGTTTTACGACAAACGCCAGCACAAAAACTCCTAGAAGCGACCCGTAAAAAAATGACCCGAACTTATTCACAACCTCGATCAGCGAACCGAGATTCGTCGCAAAGATTGCCACGATGCAAGCAAACACGCCCCAAATAAATGTCGAAATGCGGCCAACCATAACATAATGATTGTCCGTCGCCTCGGGTCTATAAAGCCGCCTGTAAAAATCTATCGTCGTCGCAGTAGCCAGAGCATTCAACTCGGCAGATATCGAAGACATCGCCGCCGCAAAGATCGCAGCGATCAGCAACCCGATCACGCCCATCGGCATATTCTCGAGAACAAAAGTTGGAAAGATGTAATTTATATCGTTGAATGATGGGTTGCTGGTTGACCTTACAAACGCGACCGCTTCTTTGCGGCTGTCGCCAAATTTTTTGTCCGCGTCGATGTAAGCCTGTCTGAGCTCGTAGTTGTCAGCGTCAAAATTCAATGCCGCCTCGCGGCGTTCATCATGAGCGGCAGCATACTTGCTCTGGATTTGCCTGAATTCCTCTGTCTGCACCGCCTTGTTGACTTCGACTGAATTGAATACGATGGGCGGTGCAGAAAACTGATAGAAGATAAACACCATTATGCCGATCAGCAAAATGCCGAACTGCATCGGTATCTTGAGGAAGGCGCTCATCAGCAGCGAAGTCCGGCCTTCGTCCACTGACTTTGCAGTTAGAAAACGCTGAACCTGGCTTTGGTCGCATCCGAAATAGCCGAGCATCAAAAACAGTCCGCCAATCAATCCCGACCAGATCGTATATTTTTCCTTGAGATCAAATGTCGTATCGACCATATTGAGTTTTCCCAGGCTGCCGGCAAGGTGCAGTCCGTCGCCGAGCGTAACTCCCGCCGGAAAACTCCACAAAATTACAATGAAGCAGACTCCAAGTCCGAAAAAGATGACGGCCATCTGTTTCACATCCGTCCACGTCACGGCCTGGACGCCGCCAAATACAGTGTAAATGGTCGTTGAAAGCCCGATTGCAAAGATCGTCGCGATAAGGTTCCAGCCAAACACGATCGAAAGCACGATCGACGGAGCCGAGATGATAGTTCCGACACCGAGGCCGCGTGATATAAGGAAAAAGAAACTCGTTAATGCTCGAACCTTTACGTCAAATCTTTTTTCAAGATATTCGTAAGCGGTAAAAACATTTGCACGGTGAAAGAAAGGGACAACCGTAACGCAGAGAATTATCATCGCGAACGGCAGCCCGTAATAAAACTGGATAAACCTCATCCCGTCGCTGTATGCCTGGCCGGTTGTCCCAACAAGAGTGATGGCGGAAAGCTGCGTCGCCATTACCGAGAGGCCAACTGCCCACCACGGCAGCCCGCGATCCGCAAGGAAGTAGCCTTCCTTGCTGCCGCTGTGTTTCGTCATCCTGATTCCGTCCCAAATGACGTAAGCAAGATAGACAAATACTATTGCCCAGTCGAGAAATTTCATTTAATGATCTTCATTTGAAATATTGCGAAAATCCCCAAAGAGCGGTGACCACAATCACTGTATTGATCACAACCGCTATGTAGACGCGATTCCAGAACTCACTCGGCTTTTCTTCAGGATGATCCTTCATTTTTTATGTTCGGTGAAAGCCGCGCTCGATATCCTTTATCGACAGCCTCAGGATCACAGGCCGGCCGTGCGGACAAGTCGTCGGCGAAGTTGTTATCAAGAGCCTGTCTATCATCCAACGCATTTTTTCGGGAGTGAGTTTCATGTTGATCTTGACGGCGGCCTTGCAGGCGAGGCTGGCCGCGATGTCGTCACGCAAAGTCGTTTTCGCTCCGCCGCGTTTTTCGGCTTCGATAGTATCTAGAATTTCGGCAAACAGATTTCGAGCTTCGGAGGCGGGCAAGTCTGTCGGAATACTCTTGATCGCAACCGTCCGTCCCGAAAGCCGCATTAATCCAAAACCGAGCGACTCAAGATCAGCTTCGATGAGCTGAAAAACCTCCGATTGAGCAGGCGAAAGATCGATTGTTTCGGGCAGCAGCAAATTCTGCGATTCGATCGAACGCTCAGTTTCACTCTTTCGAAATTTGTCGAACAGAATTCGCTCGTGCGCGACGTGCTGATCGATAAGCAGCAAGCCTTCGTTGTCAACGGCAATGATAAAACTCTCATGAAGTTGGCCAAGCGGCTGAATTTTAGACGAGGAAATTTGCTCAACCTCAATTGATTTTGCAAATCTGGCTGCCGAATTGACCGGTGGGAGCTCGGCGTACCCTGAAACACTTTTGGTAATGACGATCTCAGTCTCGCCGACAGCTCGTGCACGAGCAAGCTGTTCAAAAGCGGCCAAGGAAACATCGACCATATCCTGATCGTCGGCGTTTATTTTCGATTCAATTTTTTTAGAAACAACTTTGACAGCCTCAAAGCCAAATTCTATCGCGGTCTGCTCAGCTTGAACCAACTCGATTTTTTCAGGCGGATCAGGTGGCTCTTCAAATCTCTCTCGCGACTCATCTCGAAGCTGCGCTTCCGCAACCACTCCGGCTTTAGCGAGCGAGTTCCTGACAGCTTCGGCGATCACATCCTTTACAGCCTCGCCGCGACGGAATCGCACTTCAGTTTTTGCCGGGTGAACATTAACGTCTATCTCTTCGAGCGGAATGTCGAGAAACAAAAAGGCGACCGGATAAACGCCGTGCGGCAAGATGGAGCGAAAGCCGTCGGACAAACCCGCTGAGATCGTTTTATCGCGGACGAAACGATTATTGACAAAGAAATATTGAGAGTCACGAGTCGTGCGTCGTTCGCGCGGTGCGGAAACAAAGCCTGACAATTTAGCGACAAACTCGCGACCGCCGTCAACGGGAACCAGACTTTCCAAAAGTCCGGCGCCGAATATCTGAAACGCGCGTTCGCGTAAATCCTTTGCCGGCGAAGCTCGCAGCACTTCGCGGCCGTTGTTCGTCATCGTAAATGCAATTTCGGGATGCGCAAGCGCGTAATGCGTAACGATGGCCGTGAGATGATAATTCTCCGTCGCCTCGGAACGCATAAACTTGCGGCGGGCAGGCGTGTTAAAAAAAAGATCGCGAACAGTGATCGTCGTTCCCCGGTCGCGGGCTGCATCCTTCACGTCAATAAGTCTCCCGCCTTCGACGATGACACGCGTTGCCTCTGCTTCTGCATCTGTTTTTGTGATCAGTTCTACCTTTGCAACCGACGCTATCGAAGCCAGCGCCTCGCCCCGAAACCCGAGCGTAGAAATCGCGCCGAGATCTTCCAACGTGCTGATCTTCGACGTCGCATGTCTCTCAAACGAAAGTATCGCGTCGTCGCGCACCATCCCTTCGCCGTCGTCACTCACACGCATCAGACGACGACCGCCAAGCTCGATGTCGATCTGAATCCTCGTGCCGCCCGCGTCGATCGCGTTTTCGACAAGCTCCTTGATTACGGACGCCGGCCGCTCGACCACTTCGCCCGCCGCGATTTGGTTAGCCAGATTATCCGATAATATTTTGATCTTGTTCATGCTAAAGTTCGACGACATGATGATCCTTCTTATCCAAGTCTATCGCTTCATAAACCCAATCAATAAAATGCGAACCGTATTTATTTAGAAACGAGTTGACGTTTAACGTGCGTTCCTGCAGTTGACCTTTTGGCAGCAGTGCATTGAAAGCCGAGCGAATTTGTCGCTCAATAACTTCATCCTTCCGCAGTGCGGAAAGATTCGCCTTTTTATTCAATGCCGCAATGTGATAAATAATCTTGCGGCGGCGCTTTGCGAGATTTTCGGCTAAAGTTGGATCGAACTCCGAAAGATTCTGACCGAGGCGATTCAATTCGATATTAATTTTCTCCTCAACTTCGGCAAAGAGCGTTGCCGTCTCGGATGAAAGTTGTCTTCGACCTACGTTTTCCAAAGTCTGTTCCAATCCGGCAAACAAATCGGAAAATACCAATTCAAATCTGTCCAGTGTCCGCCGATGTTTTGCCTCAACAACGGTAAAACTCTGTCTATGAAGAATAGGTGCTACCGGCCGTTCAAGAATTCGATAGGCCTCGCTATTCTGTGCAAAATAAGCGATCTCAGCCGCGCCTCCAAAATAGCAAACCGTCGGAAACAAGTAATCCTGGACAACCGGCCGAAGCATAACGCCGGGACTAAACCGCTGCGGCTCGCGTTTTGCGATCTCTGCTAAATCGGTGAGACTGAATTCCTGATTCTTGTCTTTCGTCCGATAAAGATTGTGTTCAACTTTTCGAAGCGCAGTTCGCCTGCCTTCATCGTCATGCCAAAACAATGGGAAATAACCTTCCTCAACAAGCACCTGAGCATGAAACCCTTCGCTTTCGAGTTCACTGCTTTTATTGCGAATTTCGGCCACAATCTCGTCAGATTTTTCTATCGCGTCTGCATAAATCGGCGCTGCAAGCGTTTTAAGGCCGTCATGCATCGGATCGACAAAGATCAATCCAAACTTGCCGAGAATATTAGCGAGATTTTTCGCAAACGCAGCGCCGAATAATGTGACTTCCGCCCAAGCTTGTTCGAGCGAATTTCGCACTTCGTCAGAAAACTCCGTGTGCGGCATTTTGTCGAAGGTTTCGCTGATCGCCCTGGCGATTGAATTATCGATCTCAACATTGCCGACAGGCGAACCTTTTACATACTTCTTTGGTTGATATTCCGTCTCAACAAGTTCACCGGAGCCACCAGTAAGAAAGGCACGCGATACTTCGTCAAAATCATGATCCTCAGTCGCAATCCAAAAAACCGGAACAGCCTTTGTGCCGTTGGCATTCAGATATTCAGCCATTTTTACAGCCGAGAGAGCTTTGTAAATCGTATAAAGCGGCCCGGTGAACAATCCGGCCTGCTGTCCGGTCACGACCGCAACCGTGTCCGGTTCGCGAAGCAGTTCGATATTCTCAAACCTATTCTTTTTTGCGCCTATCCGAGAGTTTATCTCTTTCAAAGCATCGCAAAGAGATGTTCTGTCTGTCGTGTAATTATCTAAAACTTCGGGAACAAAGGCGGTGATTTCAGCGAACGAACCAACGGCGTTTGGATAGTATTTTTTTAGCGAGACGGGATCGCTCAGGTATTCAAGAAACAACTTCGATTGATGAGGAATTTCAGAAAACGGCACGCCTAGCTCTCGCGCTTCATCATTTTCCTGCTCGCCTGAACGGGCCTCTCGCTGCTTCAATGTTATTGGCTCCTGACCTCTAAATTATAAAACAAAATGCGCAAGCCCGCACGTAAGTAAGGGCGGTACACGCGACGCCAGCGTGTACCGCCCTTACTTAC
>JBJXHF010000072.1:0-2706 GCA_046160805.1 Pyrinomonadaceae bacterium | reverse complement strand
CCGAATCGTTCCAAATCGTTCCAAACTTGAGTGCGTCGTTATCAACTTTCGATTTTTTGCGTCTGATTTTCAAAGATCAATGGCCGTCATATTTCAACGATCCCGCATCATGTTGGCACAATCACGCTCAAAATGAAATACCAACTTTCCGAATATGACGCAACTTTCTCAATATGACGCAAGTTTCCGACTGGAGCGGCGGGAATTCTGCTTGCCAGCGGCTCAGCCGCTTTTTCCGCATTTCTCGGCACATAGCTAAGTCCCTTTAGGGCGTGGTTCGTGTTCGTCCGGAATCCACCAGCCCGTTTCAACGGGCTTGATTTTGTTCGCGGCTTAAGCCAAAAGAAAAAAGGACGTTAAAACGCCCTCAGAATTATTTATTCCACCTTAACCACGCCCTAAAGGGTCGTGGCTATGCAAGAAATAGCCTCGTAAACGAGACTCGATATTTCTATTGACCGGGACGAGTTTGATCCCAAAAAGTTTTCAACTTTTCCTTACCGCCGTTCTCAAAAAAGAATCGCTCGATTTTTCTTTTTTCACGTCCGTTTACGTTCCCGGCGATAATTTCGCAGGTCTCCAAGTCGAAACTCGCGTCAACATCAGGACCCACGTAATGAAAATGAGGAATATTATGTCCTTGCTCTTTGGTCCGTATTTCAATTCGTGAGCCTCCTAATCTTTCAACCAGAGCTCTTTCAAACCGCAAAGCGATTTGCTCTTTCCCGTCAACGGAAACGAATTCGACCAAGAATAGGGTAGTGTGTCAGGGAATTGGCTAACTCATCGAGACTTTGTGTCCTTTCTACAAAGGAACTGAGAAAATGTTCCTTGCCATCTATTTCATTCAAATTCAAGTCCTCCTTGATTCGTGTTTCCTTGGGCGATTCTTCCTGCCTGTTTATAAGTCTGCAAATTTGGCGGGAGATCGACGGTCTTTCCGGCCAACAAATCTTCGACGGTTAGAATCTGCAAACGCGGGTAGTCCTTGTTCCAGCCCGGCGAGTGATAGAAGCCTTTTTCGGCGGCTTCGGTGAGCATTGGTTTGGTGGGCGGCTCTAGAGTTAAATACACACCGATGGCGGCGTTTTCGCGGTCGATGACGTGGCCGAGGTCGCGGATGTGCGAGACATTTGGGTGGCCGCTCTTGACCGAGACGATGACGCGTTTTGCTTTGCCGGAATTGTCGTCGGTGAAGACCATTATGCCGTCGATGCCTTTGTCGGAGCCTTTCTTGCCTTCTTTTTGGCCTTTTTCGGCGCCTAAGGCTCTGGCGCCGATGAGCGGCAGAATCCACCATTGGAACCCGTAACGGTCGTTGAGGGCTAGTTCCCTTGCGCCGTCGATGTCCTCGGGCTGGCCGATGACCTTGTACGTGGCATTACGGGCGGAAACGCGAGTGTTAACGAGCGTGCCTTCGGATTCCGCGCTCGATGGATCAAGGGCACGCTCCTTTACAGTCGCGTTTCCGCCCGTAGGTGTCATTCCAAAGCTGTCCTTTAGCCGCAGTTTCATCAGGCCGACGGCGAGGTGGGTGATGTCGATGCCGATCCATTGGCGGTTGAGCTTTTGCGCCGCCGCGATGGTCGTTCCGCAGCCGCAGAAAGGATCGAGAACAACGTCGCCTTCGTTCGACGATGCCTGAACAATACGTTCTAGAAGCGCGACAGGCTTTTGGGTTGGATAGCCGAGGCGTTCTTGAGCGTGGGCAGAGATTGGATTAATGTCGCTGATGATATCTTGAGCGGGCACACCCTGCATTTCGTCCAAATATTTCTTTAAGCGCGGCATTCCTTGGTCAGGAATATAAACCTTGCCTACCGCAGTCATTTCATCGAGTACGCGCGGCGGAAATGCCCAATGTCGTCCTTTCGCCGTGACGTCTATTCCGCGCCAGATTTCGCCAGTCTCGCCATTCCTAGTTCCAGCGCCTGTTATGTCGCTCAGCGTGTACCTTCGTCCATCTGGATCGGCGTTACGATAAAACGTTTCTAGGTATTTTTCGTCGTAGTTTGTGAATTGGTTGTTCCACGTGTATTCGTGTGATTTTGAGTAGAAGAAAATCACATCGTGTACCGGACCGTAACGGTTTGCACTGCTATGAGCACTTGTTCGCTTCCAAATTATCTCGCTACGGTAATTCTCTGCACCGATAATTGTATCCAACAAAATCTTCAAATAATGCGAAGCGGTCGGGTCGCAGTGGAGGTAGAGCGAGCCGGTCGGTTTTAGGACGCGGTGCAGTTCTTTTAGGCGGACGGCCATCATTACGAGGTAGGCCATCATCTGGTTGTTGCCGATGAACTGGCGAAAGCTCTCGATCATGCGGCCGACCTGATCGGGTTCGTTTATCAGTTCGCTGTAGGTCTGCTCGGCAGCGAGGTTCCAGTGCCACGTGTCTTCGAAGGCGGTGATCTGCGATTCGCTGTCGGTGCCCGATTCGTTGCGAAAGAGCACGTTGTAATTGCGGTTGCTGTTGAAAGGCGGGTCGAGATAAACAAGATCGACCGACTCGTCCTTGATGTAGTCGCGCAAGATCTTTAGATTATCGCCGTAGTAGAGGGTGTTCATCTATATGCTTCTGTAAGCAACCCTTAAAATAGTACCAATCTAAAATGGAGTCTCCGGTTGATAGAATAACGCAGAAGGAGGCTTGAAATGAAGAGGAGCAAGTTTAGCGAGCAGCAGGTGCTTGGGATTTTGAAG
>JBJXHF010000071.1:0-61160 GCA_046160805.1 Pyrinomonadaceae bacterium | reverse complement strand
ACTTACGTGTTACTCACCCGTGCGCCACTCTATACACTCTCCGAAGAGAGCTTTAATCGTTCGACTTGCATGTCTGAGGCACGCCGCCAGCGTTGATTCTGAGCCAGGATCAAACTCTCGTTGATTTCTGTCTCATAATGGGATCAATAGATCCGAAGATCCACCAATCTGCCAACCAAGCTTTTTACAGCTCGTTGGACTTCTTTGTTGTTCATATGAATTAACACATGGACACGCATATCTAGTTTTCAAATATCAACTTCTTTTACTTCGCTCTCCTAAAAACTTCTCCAGAGGCGAAACTTCCGATTATACAGAAGCTAATCCGAATGTCAACCGAACAAGACGATTTTCGAACTTATTTTTTAAGTCCGAATCTCTGCCTGATCAAATTGACAGTGTTCCAATATTCTTACACAAGATCCCTTTTGTCAAGTGTGCGAGAACCGGCCAGAGGATTTCATCTTTTCGAGTTCGAATCGTATATGATTCTATCAGACGGAGAGAGATCGATGGCAGCTGAAATGTCAAGAAAACAGATTGATAGATTAGGGGACAGTCTGAAGGTGGGTCTAGTTACTGACGAAGACTTGCAAGCCTTGAATGAATATCGGCATTCATTTTCTGAGGCTTACGAGGTGGTCGTGACAATAATTTCTCAACGAATGAATCTGTTGCCGATAGGCAGACCGAGGAAGTCGAGGCAATCAATTGCAGATAAGCTGCGGCGACAAACCACTAAACTTAGTCAAATGCAAGATATTGCTGGCTGCCGGCTCGTCGTGCCTGACTCTTTCGTTCAAGAAATAGTTATCGATTCGTTCGAGGCAGCGTTTAGAGATGATTGTTTTGAAGGGTTGAGGATGGTTGATAGACGTTCTAAACCAAGTCATGATTACAGGGCGGTTCATTTGATTGTGAAAACTCGTGGGAGACCTGTAGAAGTACAACTTAGGACCGCTCTTCAACATCGCTGGGCAGAGTTATCTGAAAAGCTTTCGGATTTGGTGGATCCTAAGATCAAGTACGGCGGAGGTGACAAAAGTATTCGCGACTTACTTTCTAAGTCTTCAATGCTGATAAGTCAGCTGGAAGAAATGGAGTTTAACTTTCTTAACTCGATGTATAACTTCCCTACGTACGAATCTCGTCCGGGAGTCGATCTTCAGCGAGGGGTTGATGACGAACAAGAAATCAACAATACAAAAAAAGCTATTTTTGATATTATGGACGAGTTGGTAATTCTCACTGAAAGGAATTGAAGGATGATATTTTTGGTCGAATATAAACGAAGCGAAGGTAAGCTTATTTCCTTTGAAGAATTTTCCGATAGTGACCGCGTGCGTGCGGAAGAGGCGCTTCTAAATGTTGAGATCAGCCTTAATCGCGAAAATATTGAGCATGAAGTTGTCTTACTCCAAGCCCCTAACAAAGCTGCGCTGCTTAAAACCCACAGACGGTACTTTGACACGTTAAAGCAACTTAACTTAGCTCCGATTTAGAGTTTTTGAGTAAGAGGATTGGAGCGGGCGACGGGGATCGAACCCGCAACCCTCAGCTTGGGAAGCTGATGCTCTACCATTGAGCTACGCCCGCTTATCGGTAATTTTAACACCAATTTCAAAAATAACGCTAGTCAATTTTAGCAGCAAGAAGCATGTCGACAACCTCGCGAACTGCTCCGCGTCCGCCACGCGCTCCGGTGACGTAATCGGCGGTCGCTTTAACTTCTTTATGCGCGTCGCCGACAGCGACGGTGAAGCCGACAAGAGGAAAGATCGGAAGGTCAATCGTGTCGTCAGCGACGAACGCGATCTCGTCCGGCGGCACGCCGGATAGTTGCAGAAGTTCCTCAAATGCCTTCGCCTTGTCCTCTCGCCCCAGAATCACAAACTCGATGCCGAGATCGTCCGCGCGTTTTTTTACAAGCGTAGATTTGCGCCCCGAAATAATGGCGGAACGAAAACCGGCCCTGTGCCAAAGCGTCAGGCCGTAACCGTCGCGGACGTAAAAAACTTTGAGACTCTCGCCGCTCTCGGAAAAATACAACCGGCCATCAGTCAGCACGCCGTCGCAATCCAGCAGAAGCAATTTGATCTTTCTAGCGCGCTCGTTAATGTCACTGGCATTTCGGAACATAATTATTAATCATTAATTACTAATTATTAATTAACGGTGGAGGTGCCGGACATCTCAAAACACACACGGTTCAACGAACTTCAAACACATCAACTGCGCTCAGCTTCCAACCATTTCCAACTTTTGCAAGACGATAAACCGCCAAGCGGGTTTCGACATTCTTATTTAACAGCTTGATCGTCATATTTGTTTCGACAAGAACTGTATTCGCATCAATTCGGTCGATGTGTTTTATTTGTGTTTGCCATTGCTCGGTCGAGCCGGACACGCCGCTGGCAAATTTTGTAATTTCGCCCGGCATAACGAGCGCGTCGATGTCGGCCTTTCGATTTGCGGTTGCGGCTTTATCAAAATCGGCAAAAAAAGTTTTGAAAATTGGATCGACGGCAGGAGCAACGCCAAGCTTGTTGCGAAGGTTGCGTGCCGCGAGGCTCGCTCCAAAGTCGCTGTCGGCTATGATCGCGGCGACGGCAAATTTAATGGCCGCGTCGTTTTGATTTGTGCGGCTCGCAACCTCGGCGAGTCCGACGTTCGCCCATGCGAGGCTTCTCGATGTCGGCAGTTTTTCATCCATTACGGCTCGAAATTCTTTTTCTGCATCGACATTTTTGTTTTGTGCGAGCAGGGCTCGCGCAAGCAAAACACGCACGTCGTCCAAACGAGGAAGATCACGAATAACTTTCCTCGCTGTATCTTCGGCCTTTGCAAAATCCTGTTTGTCGAAAAGCCGTTTTACGGCCAGCAGCGGATCATTGTCGGTTGTTTCGCGGGGGGCGATGTCGTCAGAGTATTCGGTCTGCGGGTAGAGTTTTTCGGAATCCACTTCAACTTTTGCGACCTTGCCTGGCAATTTAAAGATGACTTCACCGAAACCATTTGCTTTGATAGTGGTCGGAGCAGTTATCTTTTGTCCGCTGTCGGTCGTGGCCGTTACGTCAACGGTGACATCTACCGGCCCGGTGTTCGCGAGTGCCGACTTTACCTCGGCTCCATTCACTTGCGGCAACCCGACCATCAGGTTCGTTTCTGTAACCTGGTCGAAAAGGTAGTCAAGCAGATCTTTTTGCGCCGAGAATGCCGAACGAAGCTCGACAAGATTCAGATTTCCATCCTGCATATTTGCGCGGATGATATTGGAAAATTCATTCGATCCAACCCGCTTGGCAAGTATCCGCCAAACCATTGCTCCTTTGTTCGCAACTTCCGGATAGTAATAATCGTCGAGCGGTGAAACTCTGCCCATCGGCGCATCACGTTTTGAAACAGCAGCGTACGAATTACGCTGTCTGAGCCGCTCAACATCGGCCACATCCTTGCCGAATTTGCTTTCGATAAACTGTGTCGCGATATACCGTGAAAGCCCTTCGGTGATCGCTCCGTAGCCATCACCGGTGACTGTTGTTGCATTGCTGAGCCATAATTTTGCGACCGCTTCGGCAATGCTCATCGCAGTTTGCGAATCGATCTTCGAACGACGAAAGACCGCTTCATCGACAAAAATTGTTCCGCCGCTCGAAAATCCGCCGCCGCGTTTAACAGCAACTATTCTTAGCGGAGGAAGATTTGGAATTTTACCCAACACATCCGTTACAAAAGTCTTCGCCGCTACTGTTAACAGAATTAACTCTTGAGCGTTTTTTCGTTCAGTATCACCTCCGCCTGCAGGTAAAAAGGCTTCTCCATATGAACCCGGAATGTTGAAAGACAGTGGATCCCAATTTCCTGAAACGAAAAATGGTTGTGTGTTCAGCCTTTGGTCGAAGGAATTCGAAACATTGGGAACCAAAGATCCAGATGATAAGGTTCTGAACCCAACAGGCGTAATCACCTTTAGCCGAACCGACGCCGCATCGGCGCCTTGCGTAAAATACCAACTGTTCGGTGTCGGATACCAAAACGAAAGCGGCAGGAATTGAGCACCGGACGGAGAGACCGCGTTCGAGGCACTATTTTCTTTTAGATTGAACTTATACTCGACAGATGCCGTCAACATACCATCTGGAGCAACGGACGCAAGGCGTAGAACTATCCTTTGCAGATTTGATGTGGCAGTTATTTTTTCTTCACTCTTTGTAAAATCCGCTGTCGAGTCGTTAATCTTTACTGCCGATACTTCGGCACTGGTTGAAATTCGCAGGGTCAATGTCGAGGCCGGTTTGCCGGAGATATTCTTGAGATTCAGGATCGCTTTAACAACGACGCTTCGTGTTTTTTCATCCTGCGGCAGCGTAACTTCAAGATCGTATTTTTGGACTTGCCATGTGGCCCGGCTAACGTCCTGACCAAAGGATGGTAAGTAAAAAGTAAAAAGTAAAAAGGCAAAAATGGCAATCTTCATCTTTGGTTTCTATGCGTTAGTTTTCCTGAACTAGTTCGTGAATCTGTTTTAGTTTGACGAGCAAGTTTTCCAAACGCGAAAGCGGCAGTTGATTCGGCCCGTCGCTCGGAGCCTTTGCGGGGTTGTCGTGAACTTCCATAAAAACCGCGTCAATGCCGCACGCCACACCGGCACGGGCAAAGTTTTCGATGTATTCCGCTTGCCCGCCGGTTGCTTTCCCAAGCCCGCCCGGAAGTTGCAAACTGTGCGTCACGTCGAACACCACAGGCACACCGAACGAGCGCATTATCGGGAACGAGCGAAGATCGACAACAAGATTATTGTAACCAAAACTCGCTCCGCGTTCCGTGAGCAATATTTTTTCACCTCCTGCAGCCTGCAATTTATCAACAATATTCTTCGCATCCCAAGGAGCAAGAAATTGTCCTTTTTTTACGTTGACTGCTTTGCCAGACTTTGCGGCAACAACCAAAAGATCGGTCTGCCGACAAAGAAACGCCGGGATTTGAAGAATGTCTGCAACCTCGGCGGTTTTTTCCACCTGCCACGGCTCGTGGACATCCGTTATCACCGGAACGCCGATCTCGTCTTTGACTTGTGCCAATACCTCAAGTCCGAATTCCATTCCCTCTCCGCGAAAACTCTCGATCGAGCTGCGATTGGCTTTGTCGAACGACGATTTATAGACAAAACCAACGCCGACATGTTTGCAAATGTCGTTGATCTCCTGAGCCATGAACATCGCATGCTGAGCAGATTCGACTACACATGGCCCAAGAATAAACGACAAATCGCCTTCACCAAATCCGACCTCACCGACTTTGAATGGAGCAGCATTACTCATCGAATTTTTTTCTTTCGGAATAATTGATAAGTAATAACTGATAACTAAACGGACACCGTTTTGCAAAAGCTATCAGTTATCACTTATCAGTTATCAGTTATTCCGAAGTTGTTCCTCGTCAATAATTTCTACGCGCTCTGGCATCTCAACCTGCATTTCACTTTTCACATCATGTTCCAAATTCTCGCTCCGAAGACGATTTTGCCAAGCAGCCGTAACAAACGCATCGAACAATGGATGAACGGCGAGAGGCTTCGATTTGTATTCGGGATGGAATTGGCACGCAACGAAAAAAGGATGTGTGTCTCGCATCAATTCTATCATCTCAACAAATTTTCCGTCCGGCGACACGCCGCTGAAAACCAGGCCTTCTTTCTCAAGCACTTCACGATATTCCGGGTTGAATTCGTATCGATGTCTATGACGCTCGTTGATCACGGCTTCGTCGTGATAAACGTCTCGTGCAAGCGAACCATCCTTCAGTTCGCATTTCCACTCGCCGAGACGCATCGTACCGCCGTATTCTTCGACATCAACTAAGTCACGAAGTTTGAAGATAATTGGAAACGGCGTTTTCTCGTTAAACTCTGTCGAATCGGCATCGCGCAGGCCGCAAACTTCGCGTGCAAACTCGATGCACGCCGTCTGCATTCCCAGACAAATTCCGAAGAACGGCGTTCCCGATTTTCGAGCGTATTTAATCGCGCGGATCATTCCTGAGATTCCTCGTTTGCCGAAACCGCCCGGCACGAGGATCGCGTCAAAATCGCGAAGGTCGTTTTCGTAATCGTCCTTCATCAAATTTTCCGATTCGATCCACGAGACATTTACACGAAGATTGTTTGCGACGCTCGCATGTGTCAGAGCCTCGCGCAGAGATTTGTATGCATCTTCAAGCTCGACATATTTACCGACTATAGCAACTCGAACCGAGCCGCCGGTCGGATCTTTGATGGTCGAGACCAACTCTCGCCAGTTTTTGAGGTCGGCAGTTGGGAACTGTTCTTCGAGATGAAGGTTTTTGATTATAAGATCGTCGAGCGCCTGATCGTGCAACGCCAGCGGCACTTCGTAGATCGTGCCGACATCGAGCGCCGAGATGACGGCATTTTCCTGAACATTACAAAACAGAGCGATCTTCCGACGCAGATCGACGGGCACAGGGCGGTCTGAGCGGCAAAGCAGAATGTCAGGCGCGATGCCGATCTCGCGCAATTCACGAACACTGTGCTGCGTCGGTTTGGTTTTTAATTCGCCGGCCGCAGCGATAAACGGCACGAGCGTCACATGAACAAAAATTGCGTTGTTGCGGCCTTCCTCGTTGCCCATCTGCCTTATCGCTTCCAAGAACGGCAGCGATTCGATATCGCCGACCGTGCCGCCGATCTCGACTATCAAAACATCCGGCTCGTGCATCGCAGTCAGTTTGCGAATGGCAGCTTTTATCTCGTCGGTGATGTGAGGAATTACCTGTATAGTCTTTCCGAGATATTCGCCGCGCCGTTCTTTCTCGATAACCGAAAGGTATATGCGACCGCTCGTCCAGTTATTGGCCTGCGACAATTTCGCATGCGTAAATCGCTCGTAATGTCCAAGATCGAGATCGGTCTCGGCGCCGTCGTCCGTTACAAAAACTTCGCCATGCTGGAACGGCGACATTGTTCCCGGATCGACATTTATATAAGGATCGAGCTTCATCATCTGCACACTCATACCGCGAGCCTCAAGCAAACAACCAATCGAGCTCGCCGCCAAACCTTTACCAAGACTCGAAACCACGCCACCTGTAACAAAAATGTATTTAGTCATAATCTTTACCGCTGCTAGCCATCTTGTTCTATGCGGCTTTGCCGCCCGATGTGCGGAAAAGCTCCGCTTTTCCGACAATGCTCAAAATATTACTGGCGGCTGCGCCGCCGAACCGAACGTCTCTGCCACCCTCCTTACGCGGGCGGTTCTGCCCCGTCTGCTTTTCCTTCACGCTTTTTCTTTTGGTAGCGGCCTTCCTTCATTTGCGTCTGCACTTCCTTGGATTTTGCTGCCGCGGGGTCCATCAATTCCTGCAATGCATTCATTGACGCACCGAGCATCGTTGTCCCTTCCGCAGCATTACGCTCAAATTCGTCGGATGTCATCGTACGGGATTTACTAAGTGCCTTCAAGCCGACAAGCACGCCGACTATCAGCAAAACAAAAAATCCGAGCCCGATCCAATCACCCATTGCCTTCTATCAACCTCTTTACCCGCTCAAAATCTTCCGGCGTATCGACGCCGATAGAACATTCATTTACTTCGACAACCTTGATTTTTGCTCCATTCTCCAGCGCCCGAAGCTGCTCAAGCATCTCGATCTTTTCGAGCTTCGATTGCGGCAGTTTTGTGAACTCCAAAAGATACTCGCGTCGGTAAACATACAGGCCGGTATGCTTGCGAAAGTTCGAAAACAATTCAGGTTCGGCTTCAATAGCTTTGTGCGGATCGCCGCCATGCCGCAAAGACGCTTCTCGCGGCCATGGCATCGGAGACCGCGAAAAATACAACGCGTAACCCTGTTCGCCCACAACCACTTTTACTACGTTACCATTTAACAGTTCATCATACAGACTTGTGATTGGCTCACACGTCGTGGCGATGTCAGGACTGCGGGCGGAAACGCGACTGTTAAGGAGAGAGCCCTCGGCGGCGTGCACTTCTCCGCCAACCGCACGCTCGTTCACACTCGCGTTTCCGCCCGTAAATGCCTCGACAGCGGCATCAATTGTCCCCGGCGAGATCGTCGGCTCATCGCCCTGAACGTTTACGATGATCGAACCTTCCGGCAGACCCTGCGCGACTTCCGCGATTCGGTCGCTGCCTGATTTGTGATCGGTTGAGGTCATCACGGCGTCGCCGCCATTGTCTTTAACAACGCGAAAAACCCGCTCGTCATCCGTCGCAACAATCACGCGGGAAACAGTCCGAGCTTTCGCGGCCTGCCCTAAAGTATGCAGTATCAACGGCTTACCGGCGATCTCAAGCAGCATCTTCCCCGGCAAACGCACGGACGAGTAACGCGCAGGGATGATCGCGACCACATTTTTTTTGGGATTTTCACCGTGTAGCTCCACGGGATTTTAGATTATATTGTCTCGGCCAAAATCGCAAGATGCGAAAGCAAACTTGGCACTCGATGTGCGGTTGGCTAAACTCTGTTCAGTGCAGAATATCGATCGCAACTACTCAAAGATTCCATTTCCTGAAAAGCCAGCCGAAACGTTATCGCCGAACAATCCGCCTTGGGGCGCCTTGACGGCGATGGGTGCGTGGTTTGCCAGCGTGCTTCTTATTTTGATAGTTCCCGCTGTTTTTTTGCTTCCGTATCTGGCGTTGAACAATCCGGCCGCCGATGCGGATCAAATTGTGGAATTTGCAAAAAGCGATCCTACCTCGATCTTTTTACAGATTTTGGCTGTGCTACCGGCTCATCTCTTGACGCTCGCCCTCGCTTGGCTCATCGTAACGCAAGCGGGAAAGCTGCCCTTCAGACAAATTCTCGGCTGGGAAAAAGGTGGATTTAAGTGGTGGCATTATTGTATAATCCTTGTTGGGTTCTTTGTCGTTGCCGCAATTGTCACGGAGATCTTTCCCGAACAAGAAAACGACCTAATCCGAATCCTGAAAAGCTCCCGCTCCGCTGTTTTCGTCGTCGCGTTCGTCGCAACGGTTACGGCTCCCATAGTCGAAGAAGTTATCTACAGAGGAATTCTTTATTCGGCCTTTCAACGAACATTGGGAGTCGCAGCGGCTTTTATCTTTATCACGCTGCTTTTTTCGGTCGTGCATGTACCGCAATATTGGCCAAGCTATTCGACGATCTTTCTCCTAACACTGCTTAGCCTGATGCTGACCGCGATACGCGTTAAGACCGGCAATCTGCTGCCATGCATTATTCTCCACACGCTGTTCAACGGCCTGCAATCTGTGTTTTTGATTCTTGAACCTTACTTGAAAATCACAGAAGTTCCGAATCCAATCGGAGCTATTTGTCGAATCCTACAATAGAGGCAAACTTTTCCCACAACTTTGTATCGAAACAAGTGCCTGCCTGAAAGGGCAAAAAATCAATTATGGCTTCTTTTAAAGATCCGAATACATGTTTCGCACCGCTCGAAGTTATCGAACGGCTGCTTGAGATCAGATCGGAACTCGGGTTTAGCGAAATGCTCTATATGGATCGATCGCAGGAGCTAACTGATTTTCTCGACGCTTACGGCTTCGATATTTACGCTTTCTCGACAAAAAACGACAAGATCGATTACGACGATGTTTCAACACCGGTTGTGCCGGGAGGCGACAATCTCCACTGTTCCTTCACCACCCACTAATTCACAATTTCAAAACGACCGAAGGAACGCGAAAGGTGATCTAAGCAATTGGATTACCTTTCGTATTTTATTGAGCCTTAACAATAAACAGTGTGCCGTCGTCATCAAGAAATTTCCGCTCTGTAAAATCGGCAACGCCTTTTCGTACGTGGTCGATAAGCTGCTTAGCCGGTAAATGGATTTGTAGTCCTTCTTGCACACGTTTTACGAGACGATCTTGACCGTATTCTTCTCCTGTCGCGCTGGCAGATTCGGTAATGCCGTCGGTGTAAATGACTAAAACCTGGCCCGGCTCAAACCTGATGTAGTGCTGGTGATAATTAGTGCCTTCAAACATTCCAAGCGGCAAGTCGCCATACTCTACAAATCGGTATTCGCCGTCGGGCTTGATCAACAATGGAGGATTATGGCCGGCATTGGAAAATACGAAAGTTTTGTTCGTGTAATCCAATACTCCGTAGATTGCGGTGATAAATTTATTGTCTTCGATCGAATCTTGGAGGAGGCTGTTGACCTTTGAAAACGCAATATGCGGAGCGTATCCGATCTGCACGCACGACCTCAAACTTGCCCGCAGAAACGACATCAACAACGCGGCCGGAATGCCTTTTCCGACCGCATCGGCGACAATGATTCCGATCTGGTCGTCATAAACCTTCACCCAGTCGTAGTAATCGCCCGAAACTTCTTCGGCGGGAAAAATATACGCGCTGATATCAAAATTCGCGATCTGCGGATCGTTTGATGGCAGCAGTTCAAGCTGAACCTGTCTGGCAATTTCAAGCTGCGCCTGAAGCCGCTTTTTCTCGACAACCTGCTCGTGTAGCCGCACCTTTTCGATAATGATCGCAACCTGCGAAGTGAGAAGCTGCAAAACCGCGAGATCGTCTTCCGAATACGCATCGAGACTGTCGCTTTCGAGATCAAAAACGCCAATCACCCGATCGTTCGAGATTATCGGAGCGAGCATTTCAGATCTTGTCAGATCACGAGCCGCAAAATAACGGCTGTCCTTGCTCACGTCGGCTGAAATGATGGCTTTCCCTGTCTGTGCGACCGTTCCGAGAAACCCTTCGCCCATTTTCAGCCGCGGCTCAATCAGCTCGAAGCTGATCTTGTAACCGCGAATTACTTTGGATTTGAAAACATATGGGCTTTTGTCTTCAGGGCTAAACTCGATCATGTAAATTCCCGCCGCATCATATGGAATCAGCGAACCAAGCGTGTCCATGACAAGATTCAAAACCTCATCAAGATCGAGCGAGCGGCTAATGGTCTTTGTAATGTCGAGCAACATCCGCAGCTTGTCAACCGTCGAAAGCTTGTCAATCGCCACTTTTCTCTGCTTAGTCCTATCTGGCATAAGTTCGTTCTTCTTTGCGTTCTCTGCGGCTCTGCGGGAAATTTATTGATCCCGCAGAGCCGCAGAGAACGCAGAGTTTTGAAACCATTACTTTACTGCTCGCCCTGAAAGAGCATTTCCTTATAAGTGTCCCAAAGCCTCGACACCTTGATCCTATACTCTACCAAAGCCCGACTGACGTTGAAATGACGGGCGATCTCGGCGGAAGTTTTTCCCGCATTGACCATTCGTTTTATAGCAGTGTAAGGAACCAGCGCCGCAGCGCCTGTGGAATATGCCTCTTCTTCGATAGCGTGGTTGTAATCGCGGGCAATGACCTTTCCGTTTTTGTCTCGGTTCTCTATAGCGAGTCGGCTCGGCTTATGCCCGAAAAAGACGTGACAGATCTCTTCCATCAGCGTCGCGTTCTGCCTGTTCTTGCCGTGTGTTGGATTGAGAATGATTAGTTTGCGGCCATCGGGCAAAGTGTGAGAAGCCGCTCCGCCCGACCACGCGTCTTTACCTTCTCCGAGCAAATGCGCGACAGTTTCAGGACTAAGCATTTCGATCTGCTCGAAAGGAATGACCAACAAATTGGCATAGTGCGCCAACTTGAACGGATCAAGACGCTGATCATCCCGTCGAAGCCCCGCAAACTCGCGCAACCCAAGCGCATGAATTTCGTGATGTCGTCCCTTTTGTGTTGGAGGAATATCTAAGTTAACCACCAATCTGGCTGATGGCTAGTAGCTGGCAGCTAGTAGCTAATAGTTTTTTTCTCTTACTACCGCGAATCAAACTTCCTTATATTCGGAGTCTACATCCTCGGCCGAAAGAGCAACGCGATAATTCTTCGATTGCTTTTGTTTTGTTATTAAAAGATCGTCCTTCGTTTTTAAAAGATCGGCTCGGTTATAAACAGACAATTCAAAGTTGTAGCCGTGCGTGATCGCATCCTTCGGGCAGGCTTCGACGCAGAAACCGCAGAAAATGCAGCGACCGTAATCGATGTTATAAACTTTCGCGTAACGCTCGTCGCGGCCGATGCGTTCTGTGTTAGGCCGAGGGTCGTCCTGAGCTTCGATATAAATGCAGTCCGACGGACAAGCCGCAGCGCACAGATAACACGCCACGCATTTTTCCTTGCCGTTCTCGTCAACGTGGAGCAAATGCTGCCCGCGATAACGCGGCTGCACGGTGATCGGCACGTCCGGATACTGCACCGTCCATTTCTGACGCGGGATCTCTGAGAGAGTGCGTTTCATTCCCTTTAGAATGGCGACAGTTGATTGAATTACGTCGGAGACTACAGACATATGTGAAATATTTAGCGCATCAGGTTGCCTAAGACTCCAAAGAACACCTGCAAGATTATCAGGACGATACCCAACAATAATCCGAGCGCTCCCGTGACCATGCCGCCCAAAGCCAAACCGCGACCGCCAAACTGCGACGGGCTTTCATCCGCTTTTTTCTTGGCAATAAATCCCATGACGATCGCTGCCGGACCGGTGAGAACTGATAAACAACACAAACAACTCAAAATACCGCAGACGAGCGAACCGATCGCCAGCCCCTTGCTCTGTTCCTGCGTACCGAAGGCAGGCGTTTCAGCGGGCACATTTGAAACGGCAGGTTGATTTTCCCACGCAGGTGGCGGAGGAGGCGTCCATTCCGCGACCGGTGCCGGTTCGGGCTGATTGAATGGCGAATACTCCTCCTCGTCAAGAACAGTTTCCGCGTCAGCAAAAGCCGACCGATCAACAGGTGGAGCCTCAAACGGAGTTTCAGGAGCGGAAAAAGGCGACGGCGGCGGAGCCATTTCGCCAAAACCGGACGACGGAATTTCAGGCATGCTGAAGATCGGCTGCTCAGGCTCGCTCGATTCGACCGGTGTCTCCACAATCGGCTCGTCCGCCGTTTCCTTTTCGCCCCCAAATACCTCTTTCAATTCCGCTTCCGACACATACATCGTCTTTAGCGGATCGGCGCCGGGCAGATCCAAAGCTACCTCAGGCTCAGCAATCGGCACCGAGCCGCTGGTCTCATGGATAAGCGGCTCCAGGGCAATTTCTTCACCCGATGTTGGTCCCTCAACCGCGGCAGGCTCGGCCGGTGTTGGCTCTTCCGGAATAAAATCCAATTTGTGTCCAACTATCGTCGCATACGGATCGAGCGCCGGCGCGTCGTCAACGAGCTCCGCCCCGTCAATCTGACAAAACCGCATCGAATCCTCATACGTCTTTTCACAAGCCGGGCATTTTTTCATAGCTTTAATAAGTTTACGAAGTTACAGAGTACCAGAGTTACAAAGTTTTCAGATAGTTTACTCGCAAATCGACGTTTGCAAAAACCTTACGCAACACTTTCCGTCCGCAACTCTGCACCTCTGCACCTCTGGTACTCTGGTACTTTGCAACTCTGTAACTAAATCAGACTAATTCAAGTTTGCTGAAAAAATAGCCGATCTCGATAGCCGCGTTTTCGTCCGAGTCCGAACCGTGAACGGCATTTTCGCCAATCGAAGTCGCAAAGTCCTTACGAAGAGTACCTTCGGCAGCCTCAGCCGGATTTGTCGCACCCATAAACTCGCGCCAAGCCGGAACAGCGTTCTCTTTCTCAAGCGCCATCACAACACACGGCCCGCTCGACATAAAATCGCACAGCTCGTCAAAAAAACCTTTGCCCGTATGAACGGCATAAAAGCCTTCAGCCTGCTTCCGCGTCTGATGAATCAATTTCATCCCGCGCACCTTAAAACCACCGCCCAAGATCCGGTCGATGATCTTCCCCTGATTCCCCGCCCGAACCGCGTCCGGCTTTATGATTCCAAATGTTAAATTATTCATCGTTAGTTAGTATTTTTTTCAAGTCTTTTTCTTTTCAGTCTCTTGGCCAGGAATTGTCATGATTTACCCGGACCGACCAATTTCTAACGCAATGTCAAGATGCATCTCTCCAAATTGCGAGGGTATAAAAACAAAGTCCTTCGTTACCGATTTCTGGAAGCCTAAACCGGGTCCGACAATAATGTCATATTTCGCTTCTCTGAAATTGCCGACTCCGTACTTATTAAACGGCAGAGTCAACTTATAAATGCCGTCGTCATTAGTAGTAGTCTCAAAAATCTTCCCTTCTACATTTCTTGCTACCACCTTAATAAAAGGCACAAGGGCTCCATTAGCATCATAAACCCTTCCCGTCAGTATTGACGTTGAGGCTTCTTTATCTTTAGGTTTTGGATCGCTTGTCACAATGAGTCCGCCGGCTCCACCGTTCGGGTTCACTTTTAAAACAATTCGGAAGGTCATCTGCTGACGACGCGACACAACCAGTCGTTGCATCGAGTATTTTTTCCACCCATTGTGTCTAGTATATTCAGCCGCTAATGAATACTTGCCTTCGGGCACTGATAGTTCCGACTCACCATCGTCATTCGTTAGTCCGACAAATTGCTTTCCATTATTTCCGGTCAAAGTAACTCTGGTTTCGGAAATTATGCCTCCCGCTTCATCAACCAAGATGATCTTGACTCGCCCCAGTTTTTGAGTCTGCTGCGCACCAACAATTGCAGAACAGAACAAAACTAGTCCAAGGATCGCCAATATTCTCATGCCGAAATTCGCTGCCCCAAAACCTCCAGTACCGCTACACCAATATCCGCAGGCGATTCCACAACGAGGATGCCTGCATCTTTCAGTGCGGACATTTTTTCGGCGGCGGTGCCTTTGCCGCCGGAGATTATTGCGCCGGCGTGGCCCATGCGGCGGCCGGGCGGAGCGGTTTGGCCGGCGATGAAGGCGACAATGGGTTTTGTGACGTTGTCTTTGGCGTAAGCGGCGGCGTCTTCTTCGGCGGTGCCGCCGATCTCGCCGATCATGACGATGGCTTCGGTTTCGTCGTCGGCTTGAAATAGTTTAAGAGCGTCGGTGTGCGTTGTTCCGTTGATCGCGTCGCCGCCGATACCGATGGCCGTCGATTGGCCGAGGCCTAGTGCCGTCAACTGCCCGACAGCTTCATAAGTCAGCGTGCCCGAACGCGAAACGACGCCAATGCGGCCTTCCTTGTGAATGTGGCCGGGCATGATGCCGATCTTGCATTTGCCGGGCGAAATGACGCCGGGACAATTCGGCCCGATCATTGTGATTTTAGATTTTAGATTTTGGATTTTGGATTGCGCATTGCGGTCGTCAAGGTAGTGTTTGACCTTGATCATGTCCGCGACTGGAATGCCTTCAGTGATCGTGACAACAAGCGGTAAGCCTGCGTCGGCGGCTTCCATTATCGCGTCGGCGGCAAAGGCGGACGGCACATAAATGACCGAAGCGTTTGCACCCGTTTCGCGAACCGCATCGGCGACCGTATTAAACACCGGCACACCTTCATGTGTAGTGCCGCCTTTGCCGGGCGTTACGCCGCCGACAACATTAGTGCCGTAATCGCGCATCTGCAACATATGAAACGTGCCTTCCTTGCCTGTAATGCCCTGCACGATCAGGCGTGTGTTTTTATCGACTAAAACGCTCAATTCAAGTTCTCCTGTTTGGTTAAGCTGAATAAAACAAAGGCAAAGTATATCATGTCAGAACCGACTGCGTAAGCGGGCGGTTCTGACACCGGGCGTTGACCTAAAGCTGTGGGTTAATGTAACCGAGACTTTGCGGACTTTGCGGATTTGCGTGAGATCGGCTTTTTTCACGCAAAGACGCTAAGATCGCAAAGAAGAAGTCACCCATGTCGAAAAACACCACAAATTAGGACACTACCTTGACATACGAGCTCTTTTGTGCTATCTTTGCAACAAAATGGTGTGGAAGAAAACCCGGGGGAAAAACGTTGGGACAGTGGGACACTGGGACAGCACGATGAAACGCCCTTTGTTACAACAGTTAGGGTGTCCCAACGGCTTTGGGACAGTTGGGACAGTAGGAAAATTGGAACAACTCTTCCTACCACGGTAGGAACAAAGAGCATTTAACGGCGGATGGCACGTATTTTTGAACAATTCTGCACCAGATTACGTTTGCAAAGTGGTACTGATTTCGAGGTAACCGAAAAGTAATGAGACAACTTTACTCATTCTACACAGACGCGTTCTGGATCGCCCTCAAGTCGATCCTCGAGCACAAGCTGCGCGCGTTTTTGACGTTGATCGGGATCATCATCGGCGTGGCGGCTGTGATCGTTGTTGCAGCGTCGATCAGCGGGCTTAAGACATACGTCCTGGAAACGGCATCAAAGGTTTTGGGATCGGACCACTTTATGATGACCCGGATGGCGTCGATGGGCCGAATGGCGGACGAAGAGTTCGAGCGGCGCAATAGACGCAACAAGGATATAAGGTGGGAGGAATATGAATACGTCCGCGACAACTGCCAGCTCTGCGCCTATGTCGGTGCCCAGGTAAACAGCGGAACGGATCTCAATTACCAAGGCCTCGAAATGCCTGCGACCCGCATTTTTGGGGTGACAGCTAATATGGCTGAGATCGAAGACAAAACAATGTCCGAGGGTCGATTCATGAGCACCGAGGAATCGAACCGGATAACGTATGTATGCATCATCGGCAACGACGTTAAGGAGAAGTTTTTCCCAAATAGCTCGGCTCTTGGTCAAGAGATCAAGATTCGCGGCGTTCCTTTGAAAATCATCGGCGTCGAGGAGAAACGCGGCTCGTTTTTTGGCGATTCGCAGGACCGCAACGTTTACATTCCCATCACTCTGCATGGGCAGATGTTTGTCAGAACCGGCGGGCTTCAGCTTCATGGAAAATCGCTGGATTCGGAGGTTTTTAAAGATTCTATCGAAGAAGCCCGCCAGCTTCTGCGCAATCGCCGGCAGCTAATAGGCAGCGACGAAGACACGTTCGGCGTCGTAAATGTAGATGAGTTCAATTCGACGATGGATCAGATAACGGGCATGATTGCCGCGGTCGTATTGCCGATCACCGGCATCATTCTCGTAGTAGGCGGCATAGTGGTAATGAACATAATGCTCGTCTCGGTCACTGAAAGAACCTTCGAGGTCGGCTTGCGAAAGGCTCTGGGTGCAACACGAAAACAAGTGCTGCTGCAATTCCTGATCGAATCGTCTCTGCTCTGCATCGTCGGCGGACTGCTTGGACTGCTCCTGGCTTTGGTGGCGACACGGATAGTTGGGATCGCGCTCGGAATTACAATGACCATCGAGCTTTTCTATATTGTATTGTCGATATTAGTATCGAGCAGCATCGGCATCATCGCGGGCCTCTACCCCGCATGGAAAGCATCGCGCCTCGACCCGATAGTTGCATTGACGCAGAATTAAGTTGGAAATTAACCACAAAGACACAATGAACACAAAGAACAAAACCATTTCATTTTTCTTAACTTTGTGTCCTTTGTGCCTTTGTGGTGAACAGCCCTTATGAGATTTACGGCATCGTTACCCGTCGAAGTTTTTAAGATGGCCATGGACAGTATCATGGGTCATAAGTTTCGGTCGGCGCTTACGATCATCGGGATTGTTGTCGGCATTATCACGGCCATTGTTGTCGCTTCGATCCTGACCGGAATGCGGCAATCGATAGTGGCAATCGTCGAGGAATACGGGACGAACAACATTTACGCTTTTCACCTCTCGATGGGTGACGGGCCGCCGAACCGCGACGAACGCAATCGTAAGCCGTTCACGGATGCCGATGTCGATGCCATACTGTCGCAAACAAACACAATCGAGGATATTGCAATATCAAATCCGGGCATAGGAAATTATGGGCCGAGTTTTGACGACAATCTGACTTACGAGGGCCGCAACTACCGCTGGGCGCAGTGCGACGGCGTATCGACGAATTTTGATCAGGTCCTCAATCTTACGATACGCGAAGGCCGCTGGCTGACCGAGGCCGACGATCTGCAGCGAAGAAAAGTGCTTGTCATCGGCGTCGATGCCCGCGAGGCCCTGTTTCCAAATCCGGACGAGTCACCGATAGGCAAAGTAGTTCGGATGAATGGCGACACATGGGAGATAATAGGTGTTCTCGAAAAAAGAAAGGCGGGATTTTTTGGCGAGAACGAAGAAGATCGAAAGGTCTTTATGCCCTATCGCACTTCGCGCAAGGTCGCGCCTCTTCGCGATTATCTTCTGATGACGGTCCAGGCAAAACCCGGACAGTTGAACGATGCCGCAGCCGAGATCGAGGGAATTTTACGCCAGCGCCGCAACGTCAAGTACGATCAGAAGAGCGATTTCGATCTAAAAACGGCCGATGCTTTTATCGCACAGTTCGACGGAATAATAGGAGGCGTCGGCATCGCGGCAATTGCCATCTCATGCCTCGGACTGCTCGTAGGCGGCATCGGCGTGATGAACATAATGCTCGTCTCGGTAACGGAGCGAACAAAGGAAATAGGCATCCGCAAAGCTATCGGTGCCACGAAGGGAGCAATCGTTTTGCAATTCCTGCTCGAAGCAATGACATTAACTTTTTTTGGAGGCGTTATCGGCGTCGTAACGGCTATCGGCATAAGCAACCTGATCATGCTGCTGGTCCCAAGCCTGCCGGCGCAAATACCGCCGTGGGCAGTAATTGCCGGGCTCGGCACATCGATCGGCGTCGGCTTGATCTTTGGCGTTCTGCCGGCAAGAAAAGCTTCGAGACTCGATCCAATCGAATGCTTACGCTACGAGTAAATAATGTGGTCTATTTTGCCTTTTGACTTTTTACTTTTGACTTTGCTAATAAGCTGGGCCGGGATCATTGCCCGCCGGATCGTAGTTGCAAACGAGCATCGTCTTCCACTTTCCCGGAGCGTTTCGGTTGATTCCGCATCCGATCCGTTTAGTCCTTTTCCACACGATCTGAGTGTAATGCGTGCAAACCTTTCCCGGTTTACACTTGCCGGTTTTGTTGTCCCACGAAAACTTTTCCATCATCCATTTGTTGACCGCGGAAATCGCCGCAACGTCGCGAGCTCCGGAAACAAAAATGCTCTCGCCGTATTCCCTGTCGTCGCGATGCTCGGCCACGCCGCGCTTCGCCCATTCCTGCGCAAAATCCGCCAGCCTACAGTCCCAAGTCAGCGATTCGAGATTCAACCCGTTGCGAACAAAATTGTGAACGTTCACAATTTCCGTGATCTCGGCCTGACTCAATCCATTTACACCGGAACATTTTGGCGGCCGTTTAACCGTCTTTTGGGCGTCAGCAAAAGACGCTCCGATGTGAAGCACGAAGAAGGAAATGATGATCAAAAACAAAAACGACTTGTAAGTCGCCAAAATTTGAACCGCTGTGCTTGTAAACTTCAAGACCTTCATATTTGCTATTCACATCTTATCCGGGTTAACGGAAAATCAATGCCCAGGAATTTTCCGTTGTTGTTGCCCTCGATCCGGCCTGTCAATTTTGTGCCTCGTCGTTTGTATATGACACGCTGTGGAAAATCGTGTTCCGGATTCTCAAATGTGACTTCGCTATTTGCCAGATTTATGAGTTTGAAAGGCGTTTCTTCTTTATTAGCCTTCGGCTTTGCGATAAAGAAAATATCGTCGGCTCTCTGCTCGATACGCAAAAATTCAAAATCGACAGCCTTGCCATTCTTCACCGTCCGGCCAACACCAAGCATCATCCCGCCTGCAGGTTTCATCCACTGTTCCGAAAACAAAGATCGTTTGGCTTTGTCGTTCGATTCCCAACAACCGGAAAGCCATGCCAGATTTTCAATTTTTTTTGCATTGCTTTGGGCTGAGATGCCGATGCAGAACGCAAGAAGAGACAAAAGCGTTATTAGATTTTTCAGCATATATTTACTTGGCAGATTAGTAGAAAGTTTAATGCGAAACGGTTTTTATTCCAAATGTTTACCTTATCAATTTTGTGCCGATAAACTTACAAAATCGTCTTTTGCTACAAAAAAACAGATGTGTGCGAAAAAATTTTATAATTTTAGAAATACGCTATTTTGACTATATTCATAGCTATAACTTACGTAGAACTCAATAAATATCGGCATTACATGAAAGACTCGCTCAAAACTGTAAAATCGGCAGAGAGAATTCTTCAAAAATATAAAATTTTGGGCAATTTTAAGGTTGACTATTGCGTTGGGAATCAATATATTGTCGTTTGCCTTGAAAAAGAAAGAGTTCAGGGCAAAACGGCTGTGTCCGATCAGCCGAACGCTAGTAATAATTAAATTAATCTTTGAGAAAAGACAGGAGTTTGAATAAATAAAATGAAAAAAGTAATCGTACTTTCAACAGTTCTTGGTTTGAGCGCACTCGGCATGGCATGCGGCGATGCACCGGCAAACAATGCACCGGCAAACAAGCCCGCCAATGTGGCCCCTCCGGTTAACATTGCTCCGGTTAACGTTGCTCCGGCAAACGTTCCCGCGGCTAACGCTCCGGCAGGCAACATCAAGCCGGCGTCAAACGCCCCGGCTGGTAACATGAAACCGGCGGTAAACGCGTCGGGTGTGAATGCCAACAAGAAATAATTAAGTTTTTTGCATTAGGCAAATTAAAGCATCTCGTTCTCGAACGAGGTGCTTTTTTCATTATCTCAAAAAAAAACTTCAATATTTGCCTTACAAGGTTGACTTAGTTTTAGCGGCTGAATATATTGTCATTGTCTTGATAGAAAGACTGGGATTGAATGTTGTAAACCGACCTTGAGAAAAACGACAAGATTATTGAGAAGACAAGGAGAAAATTATGAAAAAGATTTTTGCACTTACAGGAGTTCTTATTTTGGGTGCTCTCGGAATGGCCGCCTGCGGAGAATCGACACCAAACGTCACCAATCTTAACAGAGCGGTCGTGGCAAACGCTATGAACGCTGCAAGCAACGCAATGAGCCAAGCTGGCAATGCTATGAACGCAGCATCAAATGCGATGAATGCTGCTTCAAATGCCATCAGACTGCCCAGCAATTCAGTCAATGCTCCCAAGCCGGCAAATGCACCCGCAAACGCGGCTAATGCAGCGAAGAAGTAGTGAACTTTTTTTAGAATAGATCATTAAGCATCTCGTTTCACGGCGAGGTGCTTTTTTCATTTACCAGCTCGATCATATCGTCCACGTTTGTCACTGGACGCCTACAGACAAAATTCTCACAAATGTAAGCAGTTGGCTTGTCCTCTATCATCCCACGATCTTTCAAAAGCGGAATCACCGCTGCATCCGACTCGAATTCAGATGACAAAATGACGACCGCATTTGGTAGATATTTGCTCAGGATCTCGCGTTCCAACTCGTTTCCCTTTGTACCGATAACCGCAATCTCTTTTTTCGGAGAAAGATGAAATTCCATTGCCGACAACGCGCGACCAAACCCTTGCGGATACTTTCGCATCTGCGCGGCCATCAGCCGGAGCACAATAACAGCAAAGCGTTCGTATTTTTCCTCGCCGAGAAGTTTCGACAATTTCAGCAATACGTCCGCTGCCACGGAATTGCCCGATGGCGTGGCGTTGTCGTAAAAATCTTTATTACGAACGATCAATTCTTCATGATCGTTCGATGTGAAGAAAAAACCACCGTTCTCTTCATCCCAAAACTCGGTAATCATCAGATCGGCGAGACGATTTGCCTCAATAAGGTATTTGACGTCGCCGGAAACCTGATACAAAACTAACAGCCCGTCCGCAACGTTTGCGTAATCTTCGATATAACCATTCAGTTTTGCCGTGCCGTCTTTCCAGGTTCGCAGAAGCCGCCCATCACGCTGCAACTGTATCCGGATAAACTCGGCATTGTTTTTTGCGATCTCTAGATACTTTTCGTTGTTAAGCACGGCCGCCGCGTCGGCAAAGGCTGCAAGCATGAGGCCGTTCCATGCAGTCAAAACTTTTTCATCGCGGTGCGGCTTGATTCGCTTTTCCCGCTCCGCAAAGAGTCTTGCACGTGCATCGTCGAACCTGTCAGCACCGGGAGCGGTAGCGACCGGATTCTTTACGTTTAGTATGTTTTTCTCTTCAAAATTACCATCCGAAGTTACATCAAAATACTTACAAAATTCTCGGGCATCTTTCTCGCCTAAAATCGCAACGATTTCTTCCGGCGCCCAAACAAAAAATTTCCCTTCTTCGCCTTCGCTGTCTGCATCCTGGGTCGAATAAAATCCGCCAGAGTCATCGAGCATTTCCCGCCGGACATATTCGAGAGTTTCGATCGCAATTCGTTTATAGAAATCATCATTCGTAACCTGATAGGCATGCAGATAAATTCTGATCAGTTGAGCATTGTCATATAGCATCTTCTCAAAATGCGGCACAAGCCAGATCGCATCGACCGCATAACGATGATAGCCTCCTCCAAGCTGATCGTATATTCCGCCGTGCGCCATCTTGTCGAGCGTATGCGCCACCATAGACAAAGCTTTTTCTTCACCTGTCCTGTGATGATAACGCAGCAAAAATTCGAGAGACATCGCCGGTGGAAACTTTGGAGCGCCTCCAAAACCGCCGTTCACCGCATCGAATGTTCGTGAGAAACTTGAATATGCCTGATCGAGCAAGTCGGTCGAAAGTCCGCCCGACGACGCTTCGACAATGCTCATCCGACGCAGTTCGCCGACGATCTCATTAGACGAATGCTCAAGCTCGTCGCGTTTTTCTCTGTAGGCCTCGGCGATGCTCAACAGTATTTGCTGCCAACTCGCCATTCCATAACGCGGCGATGGCGGAAAATATGTGCCGCCATAAAACGGCCGCATGTCCGGCGTCAGAAAAACGTTCATTGGCCAACCGCCGCGGCCCGTCGTCAGTTGAACGAAGTTCATATATATCTGATCGACGTCAGGCCGCTCTTCCATATCGACCTTGATATTGACGAAATACTCGTTCATGATCTTTGCCGTCGCCTCATCCTCAAACGACTCATGCTCCATCACATGACACCAATGGCACGCCGAGTAGCCGATACTAACCAGCACCGGCTTATCATCACTCTTTGCTTTTTCAAAAGCCTCATCCCCCCAAGGATACCAATCCACAGGATTATGCGAATGCTGGAGTAAATAGGGACTCGTCTCGTTGATCAAACTATTTGTAAATTTCTCGCCGCTTTCCATATTTATATTGTTTCACGGCGAAATAAATTTTTGAAACACGCCGCTCTTTCTGTTATATTTACTTTATCAATTCCTATGACCTCGCGTTGCATCTCAAAACTCCGTCCCATGAAGCAGCGAGCGAATCTTTTCGCCGGTGACTGAAGCCTGTTCACATTTGCTGTATATCAACTGGTAAAAACGAATTTTATTATGAATAAGACACAGAAAAATCGTGAGCAGCGAAAGGATTCGAACGCAGCGAGGTTTACTCATCCGATACACCCGTACTTTCGGTCGAATTCCAGCGAAGAAACACTTAGGCGAATGAAAGAATTTCCTGAGCGTGCTGCCAAGTTTTTGGAGCAATGGCGTGCCGATCGAGAAAAGGATTCGCGTTGAGATATTTCTTCCTCTTCGCTCCGACATTTTAGCTTACCAAACGGCTATCGATTGGATGGCAGAAGAATTTGCGCGTCAACGCGGCGGAGCAACATTGACCGCACCGTTTGCCGGGCTTTTCGCCTCTGCCAACCACAGCGACATAGTTGAGGACGCGATTCGAATTTTATTCAGCGACTTTCAACTAGACATTGAAAACGAATCTCACCGAGATCAAATATATGATCTTCTCGAAGATGTAAAGTCGTTTTTAATTGAAACGCTGGATGAAGAAGACATATGGGTGGTCTTTTACCCAATCTATCGCATAGCTGGCTCTAACTCTGTGTCCTAATTTTGCTAAGGAGAAAAAATCATGACACCTACACAGGAATTACAAAGACCGTCTATCAATACCGAACTGCCGGGACCGAAATCCCGCGAAATTATCGAAGCCGATTCGCGTTACGTTACGCCAAGCTATCCGAGGCCGGATTACAAGCTGGTTGTAGAACACGCCAGCGGCGTCTGGATCACTGATCCCGACGGCAATACCTTTCTCGATTGCAACGCCGGAGTGGCCGTTTGCTCCACAGGCCATTGCCATCCAGAGATTGTTGCTGCGATCCAAAAACAGGTCAGTGAGCTGATACATCTTTGCGGCACTGATTTCTACTATCGTCACATGCCGGAACTCGGGAAAAAGTTGGAAGAAATTTGCCCGATCGAGGGCCCTACAAGAACGCACTTCGGTAACAGCGGAGCGGAAGCAATTGAGACAGCTTTGAAAGTTGCGATGTATCATACGAGGCGGCAAAAATTCATTTCGTTCTTTGGCTCGTTCCACGGAAGGACGCTCGGAGCTTTGAGTTTGACTAGTTCCAAAAAGGCGCAGCGGCTTGGGTTTATGCGGCAGGCATTGGACGTTGTCCATATTCCTTACCCGAACAAATTCCGCCACTTCGCTACCGATCTCCCGACGGATGAAGAGACGATAACACGCGACGTTATCAAGTGGATCGAAAAGCGGCTCTTTCAAACAACTACGCCGCCTGAAGAGGTCGCCGGCATCGTTCTCGAAGTCGTCCAGGGCGAAGGCGGCTATATTCCGGCTCCCACTGCGTTCGTAAAAGAGCTGCGACGCATCTGCGACGAACATGGCATCATGCTCATCATCGATGAAGTGCAATCAGGCATGGGACGAACCGGCAAAATGTTCGCTCTCGACCATCACTCCGGCGTCAAAGCCGACATTATGTGTCTTGCCAAAGGCCTCGGCTCCGGAATGCCCATCGGTGCCTGCATCGCCCGCGCCGACATCATGGACTGGCACAAAGGCGCTCACGCCTCGACCTTCGGCGGCAACCCAGTCGCTTTATCTGCGGCCTTGAAAACAATTGAACTGCTCGAAGGCGGCCTTGTCGACAACAGCCGCGAGGTGGGAGCATACCTGGAAGCTGGATTAAACAAGCTGAAGGATAAGTATGATTGTATCGGAGACGTTCGAGGAATGGGAATGATGCTCGGTGTCGAGTTTGTCATCGACAAATCTAAACTTGAACCAGCACCCGAACTTCGTGATGCCATCGAAATGGCTTGCTACAAACGCGGCCTTATTATCCTCGGTTGCGGCCAAAACAGCATTCGCTGGTCACCGCCGCTGATCCTCGCAAAAGAGCATGTAGATGTTGCGTTGGAAATTTTCGATGAAGCTATTGCGGCGTCGGTCTAAAAGATTCCCAACATCTTAAACAAAAAAAAGCGGTCCTGAGTGACAGGGACCGCTTTATTTTTTTGCACCGGTTAACAATTACCGAGATGCATGTTTGTCGTCGTCATCGTCACCGTCTCCGTAACCGTAACCACGAACTCGCGCCGTGCCGACATTAAGCCCTGCAACAAACGCATTGGTCTGAAATACTCCGTTAAGCGCGGCGGCGGCTTCCGGCCTCAACGTGACCAGAACTCCGTTAAGTATTAGGCGATCAATGTGGGAATCCGGCGACGAATTCGCAGGAATTTGCAGATTGAATAACGGGATACGTCCTACCACGCTGCCATTTGCAGAAACAAGGCCGGTCAGAACGATCCCAGTTCCAGTGGTGTCAATTATGAAACTCTTGAGCTTAACCCTAGTGGTCGTACGCGTAAGAGTCAGGCCGCCGCTATGGACTATTTCACCACGCAGCGTTTGGCGGTCGAGCGTGCCGTCCGTTATTGGAAAAGTTGCTCTTCCATTTCTCAAAGATGCCGGAAACACGCGACCCGGAGTTATGTTCAAAGATGTTAATGCACCAACGAAATCCGAGCTTAACGCAACCGAAGTTGTGCCCGTCAGAAGTTCGATCTGCTGGGTCGACTGTTGGGCGGAAGTTAAACCTACCGAAAAGGCTAATATCGCAATTAGAATAAAGATTTTGTTCATTTTATAGTCTCCTTTGATTTTTTTGAATTAAAATACGAAATGCTGTGTGGGATGGTATTCGCCGATCTCAATACAACGGATTCACTTTTTAAAAATAAAAAAAGCCCGCCTTGAGCGAGCTTTCGTATCCAAAGTATGTCCGAGTTATCCTTTCGCTTTCTTTATCTCTTCTACTATCACGGGAACCACCTCAAAAAGGTCGCCAACGATGCCGTAATCGGCGATGTCGAAGATAGGCGCCTCAGAGTCCTTATTAACGGCTATGATCGTGCCGGCGTTTTTCATTCCAACAATGTGTTGAATTGCTCCCGAAATGCCGAGAGCGATGTAAACCTTAGGGGCGACTGTCTGGCCCGAAGAGCCTATCTGACGGTCTATCGGCAGCCAATCGCTGTCACAGATCGGCCTTGAGGCGGCAAGGTCGGCTCCAAGCACGTCAGCAAGCTGCTGGGCAAGTGCGATATTTTCCTGCGATTTGATGCCGCGGCCTACGGCGACAATAATTTCAGATTTTGTAAGATCGACTGAGGCCTTCGCTTCCTGAAACGGCGCCTCTGGCGTCATGCGCAGATCGCTTACAGAGACATCTATTGTTTCAACAGCAGCGCTTCCCTTGTCGGCATTGTCGCCACGAAAAGCACCCGACTGGAAGGTTACAAAATATGGAGAATCGCCACCAATTGTTACATCGGCATCAAGCTTTCCAAGAAATATACGCCGCGTCAGAACCAGTTTTCCATTTTCCGTTTTGTAGCGAATACAATCGCCGACAACTTCGCGTCCCAATCGCGCCGCGACCTTCGGTGCAAAATCGCGCACTTGATAGGTATGTGACATTACAATATATTGCGGATTTGTCGCTTTAATGACCTGTTCCCAAGCGTCTGCGTAGCCGTCTGGTGTGTAAGTTCCGAGCTTTTCGTTCTTTGCGACAATGACCTTTTCAATGTTGTAACCGGCAATCTCCTGAGCCAACGCACAATCCTTATCACAAGGCAGAACGGCAGAAATTTTTAATCCTAAATCTTTCCCAATGTTCTGCGCCGCAGTGATCGCTTCCAGCGAAGTCTTGTTGAGAACGCAGTCTTTGTGTTCGATAAATACAAGTATCATAAAAACCATACATCCATTAATAATTAGTAATCACTAATTATTAATTTCTAATGATCAGATAACTCTGACTTCTGATCGGAGCTTCTCGACCAATTCGACCGCACCGGCTTTTGCATCGCCGTTGCCTAGTATCTGTGTCTGTTTTGTTTTCAAGGGCATGTAAATTTTTTCGATCTTTGCGGCAGATGCAAAGGCTTCAATCGAAGGCGTGACCTCGCGAATGTCTTTGCTCTTTGCGGACATGATGCCTTTTAGAGAAGCGTAACGAATCTGCGAGATGCCCGATTGGATCGTCATCAACGCCGGAAGTTTGTAAGTGAACCATTGATACCAGCCGCTCTCAAGCTCTCGTTTGACGCGAAGCGTTTCACCGAGGCTAGCACGGTCAACTTCTATCACAATGGTCGCGTGCGGTACGCCGAGCAATTCTGCTAGTATCACACCGGTTTGCCCATAGCTCGCATCGTCGGATTGTAAACCGGTAAATACAAGGTCGGCATTTTCCTCACGGATGGCATCGGCGATTCCTTTTGCAATTTGATAAGGCGATAGTGTCTTACTGTCTTCAACAAGGACATGAATCGCACGAGTAGCTCCGCGAGCGAGTGCATCCTTTATAACAGACTTTGCTGTCTGTGGACCAAGCGTGCAAACGACAACTTCGCCTTCACCTTTTGCCTCGACAGTTCGCAAAGCCTCTTCAAGAGCATAGCCGTCCGACTCGTTCGTCTGCTGCGAAACATCAGCCTCGTTTATCCATTTTTCGTCAACGGAGATGCGCAAAACCGCATCCTTATTAGCGACCTGTTTCATTAAAACAATTATCTTCATACTTCCTTTACCGGCTCATGCGGCATTTTCAGCAATACGATCATTAGCCATAAAAATAATAAAGCGTTGGCTATCGACGTGACCTTTCTTAACCAATCGGTAACGATAAGTCTGTCTAACAGCGCTTTTGAGTAGCCAGCGTCACTTAATTGCATTTGGATCGGTATTTGGATCAAAACGCTTGATGTCCAGTTTATTAGCTCAAATGCTATGGCAAGGACGATTGCCCATCGCGGAATGATCACCGGTCGAAACCACAAAAGCAGCACGACTAAAACCGATTTTATCGCAATCGGAATTACCATCGTCCTTACAATCAAAGGTGAAAGAGCCTGATGATAGTCCCGAAATTCCGCTGGACCGATCAATCCCCAAGTTCTGTAATTAACAAAACTTTCTACGAAAGACGCCCCGAGACAATAATAAGTCAGAGCAAACGTCAGCAAAAAGAGTGTATTAGATGCATTCGACCGAGAATTCATTCATTCACTCACTTTGCGAGCGTTCAGATTGGTTCAATATCTGAAATTATTCCGTATATCTCTTAAAGATCAAACACGCGTTCGTCCCGCCGAAACCGAAATTGTTCGACAGTACGTAATCGATGACCGCGTCTCGCGGTGCGTTTGGTACGTAGTCGAGATCGCATTCGGGATCGGGAAATTCGTAATTGATCGTCGGCGGCAATTTGTTTTCCATTATCGCCTTTATAGAAAATACGGCCTCAAGCCCGCCTGCCGCGCCGAGAGCATGGCCGGTCATAGATTTGGTTGAACTTACAGGAATATTCTTAACATGCTCGCCAAATACCTTTTTGATCGCCAGGGTCTCAAACTTGTCGTTATAAGGCGTCGATGTGCCGTGGGCGTTAATGTAACCAATCTTCTCTGGTGCGAGATCAGCATCTTTTAGTGCACGTTCCATCACGCGGATTGCACCTGAGCCAGTCTCGTCAGGCATCGTCACGTGAAAGGCATCGCCGCTCATGCCGTAGCCGACGATTTCGGCAAGAATATTAGCGCCGCGCTTCTTTGCAAATTCAAGCTCTTCGAGAATTAACAGTCCAGCGCCTTCACCGATGACAAAACCGTCGCGTTCGAGATCGAACGGCCGAGAAGCGTGTTTTGGATCATCATTACGCGACGAAAGCGCCCGCATCGATGCAAATCCCGCGACCGACATCGGCGTGATCGCACTTTCTGCTCCGCCGCAGATCATAGCGTCGGCGTCCCCGCGTTCGATCAATCTGAAACTGTCCCCGATAGCATGTGCGCCTGCAGAACACGCTGTCGCCGTTGCAGAATTCGGCCCTTTTGCACCGTGACGGATCGAAACATTTCCGGAAGCAAGGTTGACGATTGCCGAAACGATAAAGAATGGCGATACACGATCAGGCCCGGATTCTAGCAGCTTTTCGTGCTCACGCTCGATAGCCCAAAAATCACCTATGCCCGAGCTGATGTAAGTTCCGATCATCTCGGCATTCGAATCGTCGATGACAAGGCCGCTGTGCTTCATTGCTTCGTCAGAAGCCGCCAAAGCAAAATGCGTAAAGGCTCCCATCCGACGAGCTTCCTTTTTATCGAGGAAACTTAAAGGATCGAAATCCTTAACCTCGCACGCGAACTTGGTCGAAAACTTTTCGGGATCGAATTTTTTGATGTAATCAGCGCCGCTTTCGCAGTTCATCAACGCGCTCCAAGTTGTCGGCACGTCGTGCCCGCACGCCGTCACCAAACCGAGTCCTGTAATTACTACTCGACGTTTCATATAACAGTGGTCGATGGTCGGTGGTCGGTGGTCAGTTTTTCTTTGTCGAGTTTCTGCTCAAGAGAAGCATCTAGACCATTGATAAGCCGACCAACCTCAGCCGCCTTTTCCAATACCTCATTACTTTCACTGGAGGTAATATACGATTGCATTTCAGCAACCATTATTTGGGTTTCAGTTTCCATTAGCGAGCCGTACGCGATTGAAAGATGTCGTCTGAATTCCTTTGTTGACCTTCTTCCCTGTCCTTCAGAAACATTAGACGGAACAGAAACGACAGCCTTACGAATTTGCAAAGTTAACCCAAATAGCTCTTCCTTAGGAAACTTTTTGGTAAGGTCGTAAACCATTCTTACCAATTCCATCGCCTTTTGCCACGCGATCAAATCTCTATAGCTACGAACAGCCATAACAAAGAAAAGTGTACGAGGTAACGGGCCATTCTACAGACCACTGACCACAGACCACAGACCACTGCTTACCCCTTGTGCTGCTCCACGTAAGCATACGCATCGCGAACGCTTTGGATCTTCTCTGCGTCTTCGTCTGGAATTTCGATGTCAAATTCCTCTTCAAACCGCATCACGAGCTCGACGAGATCCAATGAATCGGCTCCGAGATCCTCGATAAAACGAGCGTTTTCGGTAACTTCTGCCTCGTCAACTCCGAGCTCATCCACGATTATCTGTTTAATTTTATCCTGAACTTCTGACATAGTTTCTCCTTTATGTTTTATTGCGTTTCTAAAGTATTTCTCAAACTTTCGGTATTTTCAATGTTTGCGTAAACCGCTTCACGATTTATCTGCCTCACTAATCCTGTCAACACTTTGCCCGGCCCGATCTCAATAAATTTTTCGACGGCGTTCGCTGCCATGTTCTCTATCGTCTGCAGCCACCGCACCGGCGATGAAACCTGCTGTGTTAATTTATCACAAACTGACGATGGCGTATCATTTACCGCAGCATCGACATTATGAAGGATTGGAAATGCAAAATCACCATACGGCATTTCAGCAAGATCGCCAGCCAGACGCTTCTGCGCCGGCATCATTAGTGCACAATGAAAAGGCGCCGAAACGTTGAGCCTTAGGGCGCGTTTCGCACCTTTCTCTTTCAATATCTCACACGCACGATCGACCGCTTCCGCATTTCCGGCGATTACAACCTGCGACGGCGAATTAATGTTGGCCGCGCTGCAAACCTGACCCTGCGCGGCCTCTACGCACGCCGCTTCGACGGTTTCGACATCCAAGCCAAGTATCGCGGCCATTGCTCCAACACCAACTGGAACGGCTTCTTGCATATACGTCCCGCGCCTTCTCACAGTTCGCACAGCATCGGCAAAATCTAAAACACCAGCCGCGACCAATGCCGAGTATTCGCCAAGGCTATGACCGGCGACAAAATCCGGTTCCGTCAAACCTTCGGCACGAGCCGAATAATATGCCGCAACCGAAGTAGTCAATATCGCAGGCTGCGTATTGGCGGTCAACTGCAAATCTGATTCGCCGCCCGAGAAGCACATATCAGAAAGCGAAAAACCAAGAGCATCGTCAGCCGCCTCAAAAACCTCGCGAGCAGCCGCAAAATTGTCAAATAAATCTTTTCCCATCCCAACTGCCTGTGAGCCTTGTCCGGGAAAAATATGAGCGATCTTCACCATTAACCTAAAGTCTTATAGGACTCATAGGTCCTATTGAGCTAACGAGTATTAAAATCTAATAACAGTGCCGCCCCACGTTACACCTCCGCCGAATGCGGTTAATAACACGAGGCTGCCTTCTTTTATTCGGCCTGACTGAATACATTCGTCCATGGCGATAGGTATCGAGGCCGACGAAGTGTTTCCATGCTCGGCGATGTTGGAATAGACCTTTTCCTCCGACACACCGAGACGCGAGGCAACCGCGTCGGTAATTCGCTGGTTAGCCTGGTGCGGAATGACGATATCGACATCATCAACGGTATATCCCGATCTTTCCAACATCTCGGCAGAAATATCAGCCATCGAACGCACGGCAACCTTGAAAAGTTCGTTGCCTTTCATTTTGAAGTAATGATCGCCATTATTGATCGTTTCATGTGACGTACCCAATTTCGTGCCGCCGGCGGAAGCGTAGAGTTGGTCCTCATATCGCCCGTCAGATCGTATTTTTGTCGCAAGAATTCCTTTCCCTTCCGCCACAGGCCCGACAACAGCCGCGCCGGCGCCGTCACCAAAAATGACGCATGTCCCACGATCGGTGTAATCAACGTATTTCGTCAAAACCTCGGCGCCGATAACCAAAGCGTGTTTGATCTGGCCAGTACGGATCATCGACTCGACCAGCGTCAACCCATAAAGAAAACCCGAGCAAGCCGCAAATATATCCATCCCTGCAGCGTTAGTCGCGCCGATCTGTGCTTGAATTAAAGCGCCGGTCGAAGGCATTATCTGATCCGGTGTGGTTGTCGCACAGATGATAATGTCAATATCCGTCGCCTCGCGTCCGGCCCGCTCTAATGCCTGCATCGCGGCTTTAACACCAAATTGCGAAGTGTATTCATCAGGCGCAGCTTTGTGGCGTTGTTTAATACCCGTGCGCGTGGTTATCCATTCATCGTTTGTTTCAACGATCTTTTCCAGGTCGGCATTCGTCAAAATACCTGCCGGATAAGCGTGTCCCATCCCGATGATTCCCGCGTTTTGATTCATTTAGAAGTCGTTATTCAGCGTTTTTGACGTCGATGATCTTCCGGCCTTTATACATTCCGGTCTTGGCGTCGATGCGGTGCGGCATCCTTGCTTCGCCAGTGTCTTCGTCCGTGTAAAACTGTGGTGTTTTGAGAGCGTCGTGAGCACGGCGCGTCCGCGTTCGTGCATGTGAATGTCGTCGTTTTGGATTTGGCATAGTTACTCCGTTAAAATTTTGAATTCCAGATTCCAAATTTCAGATTGGCCTTTCAATATGAAATTTGGAATCTGGAATTACTGCAATTCCTTTAAGGCCGCCCAACGAGGATCGATCTCGTCGTCAGCGCATTTACAATCTATCAAATTTCGGTTCGCACCGCATTTCGGGCACAAACCTTTACAATCGTCACTACAAAAGACTTGATCTGGCAAAGCGAGCAATAACTGCTCGCGAACTACCTCAGCAATGTCAATCTTGCCGTCCTGCACAAGCGATTCGTTAAGGCCTTCGAAGCCGACTTCGGTTTCGCTTGTCTGAGTTTCTTCGGCGGAATCTACAAAAACATCATCGAATAAAACATCGATATGTTTTGCAACCGGTTCAAGACAACGTGTGCAGTCGAGCGAAAAATTTGCCTCGATATTTCCACGAATATGAGCCTTGCTGTCGATACGCTGCGTCTCGCCGCTGAACCTGGCTTCTCCTGTCAGCGTTGCATATTCACCTTCGAGATCGATCTCTGACGAGTCAAGCTTTAGTTCGACTTTCTTCGGCGTTAATCCAACATTTGCCAGATCGATTATCATTGTCAATAAACCTCTGCAAAAGTCCACGCAAAAGGCAAAGGGTTAATTATAGTATCTAAGGCTGAACTGTCAAACATTTGGCGATGCAAAACGATTACCCTTTATTTGCGGAACCAACTGTCTCGTCAAGCGTACTGAACCCTCGCTTCTTCAGTATCGCTGCCAAATCATTATTAATGTTTCTGGCGAACGACGGCCCGCCGTAAACAAAGCCTGTATAAGCCTGTAGCAGCGACGCGCCGGCAGCGATCTTTGCAAATGCATCTTCCGCGGTAAAAATGCCGCCGACGCCGATGATCGGCAGTTTTCCTTTTGAATAACGAAATATCGTTGAAATAACGTCCGTTGAAAGGTCTGTCAAGGGCTTTCCGCTGAGTCCACCGTTTTGATCAGCATTTTTCTCATCAAGATCAAAGCGCGAGATCGTTGTGTTTGTCGCGATAATGCCGGCAAGTGCAAAACGCAAAGCAATATCAACGATAGCTTCGATCTCGCTTTCAGTGAGGTCCGGAGCAATTTTCGCAAGCAGAGGTTTTGGGCCAAGATCGGCGTTGCATTTTTGCAGAGCTCCGATCAATCCTTCCAAATTTTCGGCTTGCTGCAGTTCCCGCAAGTGAGGCGTATTCGGGGAGGAGATGTTTACGACGATATAGTCGGCGACGCAGTGAACTGCCTCAAAGCACTTCAAGTAATTTTCCGTTGCCGCTTCATTTGGAACGTCTTTATTCCGACCGATATTTACTCCAACGATACAATCACGGTTGAGTTTTCTTAAGCGATTGGCAATGGTAGTCGCTCCGTCGTTGTTGAAGCCAAGTCGATTTATCAATGCCCGATCTTCCGGCGAACGAAACAGCCGTGGTTTCGGATTACCTGGCTGAGGCTCGTAAGTGACTGTCCCAACTTCGACAAAGCCAAATCCCAGCGATGCAAGCTGATTGACTACGACGCCATTTTTGTCAAAACCGGCCGCGACGCCGAGCGGATTTGGAAATTGCAATCCAAATCTTTCTATCTTGCCAAAATCGGCTTCCGCTGGCGGCAAGCCAAAACTTCCTAAGCCACATTTCAGTGCCTTTATGCCTAGTTCGTGAGCCTTTTCAGCGTCGAGTCCGAACATCGCGGGGCGAATCAGTTTTTGCCACAATTTTGACATCATCAATCGATTTGATTTTAGTTGAATGGGTTGTTTATCGAAACTTTGAAATCGAAACTTTGAACTTTGAACTTCCCTTTGTTACGATTTGCTTTCTAATGGCAGACGAAATACATCTGATCGAAAAGTCGCGGATAATGGATTCGACGGCGATAAAGCGGGCAATGTCGAGGCTCGCGTCCGAGATCGTTGAAAAAAATCACGGCCCGACCGACCTCTATCTTGTCGGCATTCGCCGTCGCGGAGTGCCTCTGGCCGAGCGTCTTCGCGACAAGATCGAATCGCTTGAGGGCGAAGCGCCTCTGTTCGGTATTCTCGACATCACGCTTTACCGCGACGACCTCTCGACCGTCGGTGCCAACCCGATAGTCAACCGCACGGAGCTTGAACACGACATCGAAGGCAAAAATATCATACTCGTCGACGACGTGCTCTATACCGGCCGAACCATCCGCGCCGCGCTCGACCAACTCATGGATTTTGGCCGCCCGCGAAAAGTCCAGCTCGCCGTCCTCGTTGACCGAGGCCGCGAACACCGCGAGCTTCCGATCCAAGCTGATTTTGTCGGAAAAGTTGTCCCTACTAAACATACCGAGATCATCAAAGTCATGCTCAAGGAGTTTGATGATGTTGAAGCCGTCGGGATTTTTGAAAGGCCATGATCTTTGAGATCGTCAGCACGATTGAGAACGTCGAAACAATTGCCGAAGGCACTTCAGTACGAGTTCGCCACCTACTTGCAAAGAAGTATGGAAAATGACGCTGGAAGAAGAAAAAAGGTGTCGCAACTGTTAAACTTATTGATGGAAGTTTCAGGCTGGCAGAGGTTCATTGGTACGAAGCCCACGGGATCGGGAAACGAGATATAAAAATCAAATTTCCTTTCCTAGATTGAATTTTATGAAAGCACCGCAATTTGTAGTTTGTCTGAATAACGACGGTTATGCTGCATCGCTTGAAGTTGGCAAACTTTACAGGATAATTCCAGATAAAGATGCAGAAAAGCTAGGCGGGTTTCGCGTGATCGACGAAGATGGTGAAGATTACTTTTATGACGCAAAAATGTTCTGTCCACTTCAAGTTCCGCTTGTTGTGGCTCAGACATTGATTTCAGCTTCCAAGCAAGGCTAACGCCTTGCTTTTTTTTGTCGGAATGCGGCTTTTACGTCGGAACGCGGGCTTCCAGCCCGCGAGTATGAAATGGAAAAACCTTTCAGAAGAAGAGATTTGCTTGGCATTCGCAATTTGAGTCCAAAAGAGATTATAGGCATTTTGGATACAGCCGAAAATTTCAGCGAGATATCTAACCGCGAGGTCAAAAAAGTTCCGGCTCTTCGCGGAAAAACCGTCATCAATCTTTTCTTCGAAGCCTCGACACGCACACGCACGTCGTTTGAGCTTGCCGCCAAACGCCTTTCGGCCGATTCGGTCAATATCAGCGTTGCAGCCTCAAGCCTCAGCAAGGGCGAAACTTTGCTCGATACGGCCTTGAACCTCGACGCGATGGCGCCTGACTGCATAGTGGTTCGCCATTCAAGCGCCGGCGTGCCGCATCAACTCGCAAAAGTCAGCAAGGCCGCAATCGTCAACGCCGGCGACGGCTCAAACGAACATCCGACACAGGCGCTGCTCGACGCGATGACCATTCGCGAGCACAAGAAAAAAATCGATGGGCTTGAGGTCGCGATCATCGGCGATATTCTGCACAGCCGCGTCGCCCGCTCGAACATACATCTTTTGACGAAACTAGGCTCAAAAATCCGCGTCGCTGGGCCGGGAACACTTGTCCCAAAAGATTTTGAACATTTGATTGATACCGGCCCAGACGCGAGTGTAAACGAGCGTGCCTCCGCTGCAACCGCTAATGTGCCTGGACACACAAATCCGCAATCCGCAATCCGCAATCCGCAATTAGTAGTTTGCGACCATATCGAAGATGCCATCGCCGGAGCCGATGTCGTGATGATCTTACGCATTCAACGTGAGCGCCAGGACTCCGCGTTTTTTCCAACTCTGCGTGAATACGCCATCCATTACGGCCTGACAAACGAGCGGCTCGATCTGGCAAAAAAAGACGCCATTGTCCTTCATCCGGGCCCGATGAATCGCGGAATTGAAATATCATCAGACGTAGCCGACAGCTCTCGCTCACTAATACTAGATCAGGTAAAATACGGCGTAGCAGTCCGCATGGCCGTACTCTATCTCGCGACCGGCGGAAGTATCGGAAACTGAATAGCGGGTTGGTTTAATTTCTTATTCGTGCATTCGTGGCTCATATTGTAAACCGGCGCGTCGGAAAACCACGTCATATTCGGAAAGTTGCGTCATATTCGGAAAGTTGTGTCATATTCGGAAAGTTGGTATTCCATTTTTTATGGTGCCTTGCGATAACGTAAAGCGGGAGAATTCGTAAAGCGCATTGCGTAATCGATTGAAATGAAAAAACACTTGCGAAAAATCAATGGCGAATTACGAGTTAACGATCCAAATCTGTCCCGGCAAAGAACGGATCATTTTAAGATGCGTAACAACGTAACATCACTATTTACAAGGATTACGAATTCACACCTCATTCAGAATATTTTTTTGAAAAATCGCCGGACAAGGCCAAAATGTGACGAGAAACCTATTATTTGCAGAATTTACGCTGTCCGGAGGGCCTTCCGGACAAGGCCGGACAGACCGGACAACAAAATAGCCACGAATGCACGAAAAAGAGACATTGCATTCGTGCATTCGTGGCTGAATAATTAAACTGACACGCTGCCTAAGAAACAAAAAGGAGAATACTTAAATGAAAAAGATAATTGCAGTCAAATTGTTCGTGCTTTCATTATTTGCTTTACAGGCCTTTGCGCAGACTCCTGCCAAAGTCTTCACTGAAAAAGACCGCGAGTTCGCGCTGAAATACCTGGATGAAACAAAAGCGGATTACATTGCCCAACTGACCGGCATATCCGACGCACAGCTCAACTTTCGCGCTGCCGAAGGCCGCTGGACGATCGCCGAGATCGCCGAGCACATCACGGTCGTCGAGCAAGCTCTATTCGAATGGATGACCGTCGGCCGCTTTAAGCCGGAGGCGTCGAAGTGTGAAAACCCGTTTCGGATCGATGACAGAATGCTCCTCGGCGCTATAACTAACCGCTCGAAGCGTGTCACCGCTCCTGAACAAGTCGTCCCGAACGGCCGTTGGAAAACAAAAGAAGCGTTGATCGCAAGCTTTGAGAAGGCGCGCGGCGTCACGACCGATTTCATAAAAAACAACAAGACCGATCTGCGAGGCGTCTTTGGCCTCAGTCCGCTTGGAACTGTGGACGGTTTTCAGCAAATTCTCTTCATCACCGGCCACAGCGAACGCCATCTCGCACAGCTTAAAGAGGTCAAAGCCGACAAGAATTACCCTAAAAAGTAGACTCACCAAATGGAAAATGGTTTCGAGATCATTGACGGTGTAATCTCTGAACTTGAATGCCGTCAGTTGTTAATTGAACTGAATAAAGCTTCAAGGCAAGAAAAACGTGCAGGACAGCGACATCTGATGAGTAACGAAGCTGTGAGTCGTTTCGCAAACGAAGATCGGTTTTTGAAGATCGCCCAGAAGCATCTTGGAAACGGTGCCGTTCCTTATCGAGCAACTTTATTCGACAAGTCGCCGCGTGCTAATTGGTTAGTGGTTTGGCATCAAGACACAGCACTGCCGCTTACCAAACGATTCGAGTCTGATGATTGGGTGCCTTGGTCGGTTAAGAAAGGCATTCGATATGCCCATGCGCCGACTTGGGCTTTAGAGAAAATCGTAGCGCTTCGTGTCAGCTTAGACGACTCTACTGAAGAAAATGGACCGCTTCGCGTAATTTCAGGTAGTCACAAGTATGGCGTTCTTGAAGATTCAGAAGTACTAAACATCGCTCATAGTGAAACGCCCGTAAATTGCATTACAAAGATCGGAGGTGTTGTTGCCATGAGGCCGTTGCTTATCCACGCCTTTTCAAAGTCCAGGAACAACAAACCCAGAAGAGTATTGCATATCGAATACGCTAGTGACCTAAGACTCGGCGACAATATACAACTGGCAATTGCTTGATTAAATAAAGAATGAAATTGCTTATTGCAAACGGTCATCTCATCGACCCGGCCGAAAATCAGAACAGCGGAAAAGACCTGCTGATCGAGGACGGCAAGGTTGCAGCTTGGCTTGGTGCTAATGACTCAAAACCTGAAGACGCCGAGGTGTTCGATGCCAGCGGTATGATCGTTGCGCCGGGGTTTATTGATATGCACGTGCATTTGCGTGAACCGGGGCAGGAACATAAGGAGACGATTGCCTCGGGTTGCGCGGCGGCGGCGGCGGGTGGTTGGACTAGCGTTTGCCCGATGCCGAATACGAATCCGGTGAATGACAATGCTGCGATCACGCGGTACATGATCGAACAGGCCGAGCGTGCCGGGCTTGCGAATGTTTTTCCTATCGGAGCGATCACAAAATCATCGGATGGCTCTGAACTGGCTGAAATGGGTGAGATGAAAGCCGCCGGCGCGGTTGCGGTATCGGACGACGGGCGGCCTGTTCCGAATGCCGGAATTATGCGGCGGGCGATGCAGTATGCACGCGATTTCGATCTGCCGGTCATTGACCATTGTGAAGACAAATCGCTTTCTAGCGGCGGCGTGATGCACGAAGGCAAAATCTCGCTTCTGCTCGGCCTCAAGGGAATGCCCGCACTTGCCGAAGATATTGACGTAGTTCGCGACATTCTTCTCGCGAAGGAAACCAACTCTCACGTTCACATAGCTCATGTCTCAACGAAAGGAGCGATTGAAGCAATTCGGCGCGCTAAAAACGAGGGGATAAAAGTCACTTGCGAAGTAACGCCGCACCACTTCACTTTGACCGACAAAGCGGTCGAAGGCTACGACACGAACACCAAAATGGCTCCGCCGTTGCGTTCTGAGGAACATCTCGCGGCAATTCTCGAAGGGATCAAAGACGGCACGATTGACGCCATTGCTACAGACCACGCTCCGCACCACGCCGACGAAAAAGCGCTCGAATACGATCGTGCGCCTTTTGGAATAACGGGCCTAGAAACAGCTTTAGGTCTTACGTTTAACCAGCTTGTAAACAAAGGGGTTATCGATTTAATAAGATTAGTTGAAATGTGCTCTGTCAATCCGGCAAGAATCTTCAAAATAAAGAATCGCGGAACGCTCGCTCCCGGCTCGATTGCTGACGTAACGATCATCGATCCCGATCTGAAATGGACTTACAAAACCACAGAGTCGCGTTCAAAGTCGAGGAACAGTCCGTTCGATAACTGGGAATTCACAGGTGCGGCAGTCGCGACCATCATCGGCGGGCGAATTGTCTATCGCCGCTGAATATGGCAAATTAGCAAAGATATGGAATTCCTTTCTGACCCGCAAGTTTGGATCGCGTTTGGTACGCTGACGCTTCTCGAACTCGTACTTGGCATCGACAATGTAATTTTTATCTCAATACTGTCGGGCAAGCTTCCGCCCGAGCAACAGTCAAAGGCTCGGTATATCGGACTCGGGCTCGCGCTCGGCATTCGGATTTTGCTGCTGCTGTCATTGTCGTGGGTCATCGGGCTGGTTGAGCCGTTGTTTACATTGTTCGGCAAGGGGTTTTCGGGCAAGGATTTGGTGCTATTGATCGGCGGGCTGTTTCTCATCGCCAAGAGCACCCACGAGATACACGGCAGTCTTGAAGGCGAAGAAGGTGTCGGCTCAAAGCGTGCCTACGCCGGTTTTGTCAGCGTTATCATCCAGATAGTGCTTCTCGACATTGTTTTCTCGCTCGACTCAGTTATTACTGCGGTCGGAATGATCAGCACGACTTACGGCCCGAACGGGATATATATCATGATCTCGGCGGTCGTCATATCGATCATAGCAATGATGTTATTCTCCGGCTCCATCGGAGCCTTTGTTCAACGGCACCCTACGATAAAGATGCTGGCGCTGTCGTTTCTGCTGCTGATCGGCGTGATGCTTGTCGCCGAAGGATTCCACCAGCCGATTCCGAAAGGTTACATCTACTTCGCAATGGCGTTCTCGGTACTTGTTGAGATGCTGAACATTCGACTGCGCAAACGGGCAAAGCCGGTGCACCTGCACAAACAATTTTCTGACGCAGACCAGAACGAAACTTAAAAGATCGAGTAGATAAATGGCGCCAATGCAGATGATTGGGCAAAGACCAGGAGAGTGCCGATCAAAACTAGTGTCAGGATCATCGGCAGCAGCCAGTATTTTTTGTTCTGCCTAAAGAACAGCCAGAACTCGTACAGAAGACTAAATCTTTTCACAAATAGATTTTAACTCACTAGAACAATCTTTCAAATTGCTCTTTTGTTTGTCGCGTGACTTCGCGGCGATTCCAGTAAGTTTCGCTTCGCGGCTTGCGTATTTGCAGCGGGTCGCGCCGAAATATGCGCGACAAAATGCCATACGGCACGAACATAAGAAAGTAAATCAAAGTCAGCAGGATGCGGCTGTTTACATAGCCCAACGCAAAAGCAAAATGCATCCAGCCGCGATGGAATAATTTGGCGAATTGAGGAACGAAAAATCCCGTGAATGACAAAATAACCGCGATAGAAACCAAGACGAGTGGCGTCGTCACGCTCCCGCGATACCAAAACACGGCAGACGCGATAATCAAAACAGCGGAGACAAGCAAAGCGGTTTTGCGGGCCTCGCCATGAGTCACGTTGCGATGGTCTTTGTGCTTCATAATTAATCGAGCGGAAACTCCGTTTGCCAATCTTGATTTTCCAACAACAAATTCCGATCCTGACGCTGTTTATCCAGAATAAAATTCCCGATCACGAGATAGTCCATTCCTGTTCGCATGAAACAGTTAAAAGCATCCTCAGGTGTGCAGACTATCGGCTCACCCCGCACGTTAAATGACGTATTTATTAAAACGGGATCGCCGGTGATCTCGCCGAATTTTGCAATGAGGTCGTAAAAGCGTTGATTGTCTTCACGAGTTACGGTTTGAACTCGCGCGGACATATCGACATGCGTAATGGCCGGAATGGTTGACCGCTGAACTTTTAACTTTTCAAAGCCTCTGCTAGTTTCCTCATTTTTTGAACTGCTTATGCGCCGTTTCTCGGAAACAGGGGCAACCAACAGCATGTAAGGCGAATCACTGTCGAGATCGAAATATTCGGAAACCTTTTCGCGAAGCACAGCAGGTGCGAACGGACGGAAAGATTCGCGGAATTTTATCTTCAGATTCATCCTCGACTGCATTTCCGGCGAACGAGGATCGCCAAGAATGCTCCTTGCTCCCAAAGCCCGCGGGCCAAATTCCATTCTTCCATGGAACCAGCCGACGATTTTTCCGTCGGCGAGAAATCCGGCTGTCTGATTGATCAGTTCAACATCGTCGATCTCTGAGTAAACTGCACCCATTCGATCCAGTTCCTGCCGAATCTCATCACTCGAAAATGTCGGCCCTAAAAGCGAGCCGTTCATTCTGTCTCTTACGCCGTTTAAGGTTCGCTCATGACCAAGATGTTGATGCCAAACCGAAAGTGCCGCGCCTACTGCTCCGCCGGCGTCGCCTGCGGCAGGTTGTATCCAGATGTTTTCAAACGGCGTCTCGCGCAAAATGCGGCCATTGCCGACGCAATTCAAAGCGACGCCGCCTGCAAGGCAGAGATTTTTCTCGCCCGTTTCGCTGTGAACATGATTCGCCATTCGCAGCATTGCCATTTCGGTGACTTCCTGAACCGAACGCGCGAGATCCATTTCACGCTGCGTGATTGCCGTCTCGGGCCGCCGCTCGGCACCTCCAAAAAGTTCGGCAAATCGTCTGTTTGTCATTCTCAGCCCGCTCGCAAAATCGAAATACTTCATATTCAGCCGCAGCGAACCGTCTTCTTTCAAATCGACAAGTTCGTCCAGAATTTTTTGCACATAGACAGGTTCGCCGTATGGGGCGAGGCCCATCAATTTGTATTCGCCCGAATTAACTTTAAAGCCTGTGAAATATGTGAACGCGGAATATAAAAGCCCTAGCGAATGCGGAAAGCGAAGCTCGGCCAGAAGATCGATCCGATTTCCCTTGCCGACGCCGTAGCTCGACGTAGCCCATTCGCCGACGCCGTCCATCGTCAGGATGGCGGCAGATTCAAACGGCGATGGAAAAAATGCCGACGCGGCATGTGACTCGTGATGCTCGGTGAACAAAATCGTTCCGACAAACTCTGTCCGCTTACGAATCTCTTCCCGCGTCCAGAGCTTCTCCGTCAGCCAAACCGGCATCGCCTTCATGAACGAACGAAACCCGCGCGGAGCAAAATCGATATAAGTCTCAAGAAGCCGCTCAAAGGTCAGCAGCGGCTTGTCGTAAAACACGACGTGATCGACATCTTCGCGCTTCAGGCCGGCAAATTTCAGACAAAATTCTATCGCATTTTCAGGAAAGCTTTCGTCATGTTTTTTACGCGTAAAGCGCTCTTCCTGCGCGGCGGCGACAATGCGGCCGTCGCTCACCAAACAGGCGGCGGAGTCATGATAGAAAGCTGATATTCCGAGGATATTCAAGTTAGGATTAGCGAATTGCTCCCTCGCAGATTTTTTGGGCTATCGTTTCGCCGGCGGTCTGGTGGCCGAGTTGATTCCAATGACCGTAACCAATATTGTTGTCGAACCCATGCAAAAAAACCTTGTTCGTCTCGGCATATTCCTGCAAATAAGGCGCAAGCGCGAAAAAGTTGATTGCGTTTGCCTGCGTAAAACTTTCCAACCGCCGTTCGGGATATAACAGATCGGTCACGTCAATCTGTTTCATAAATCCGAGCCGCTCGCGTGGATCCGGCAGTACCTGAACGCCGTTGCTTCCGGTCACGACCAAAAAATCGGCGCCGGCATTTTGGACATCGTCGCGAAATTCCAACAGCACTTTTTCGGTCACCGCCCAGGCTTCTTCCCACTTCGGATCGTCAGGCGTTAGATACACGCGGTGATCGATGCCGATCTCACTCTTAGCAGGCTTCGCGGCTGCGGTATTTTCACGTTGTTGCTCCTGTTCTCTGGTTCTCTCCTTCCATGCCTTGTATCTGAGGATCAGTTCTCTATGTCCTTGGCCGATGGCTTGAAAGACTCGAACGCGGTTGTAAATTTCCATCCAAGTCCTGTTGAGCGCGGAATCGGCAAAAACATATTCCGGACTACTCTTGAAACGCTCATCCAGAACCAACTCACCGTCGCGAAGGAAAAAATAAGGCCTCGGCTCATTATCGACAAACGGGACGTTATTCAAAATGTCGTTGCTGGTTGTTATTACTAAAACGACGAGATCGGGATGATATTTCGAGACCTTGTGACGGAATAGAAGCCACTCCTGTGCCGTACTAAAACCTGCAACGCCAAACGCAAACATTTCGATCTGTTTGTCGCGGACCGCGCCGCAATCCTGAAGAATCCCGGGCATAAAATTTGTCAGGATTTCCTCTCGTTCTACTTGCATCGCTTCCACAAACGAATCACCGACCACGGCAATCCTGAAAGTGTTCGGCGGCTTCTCAATGCTGTGGTCTACGTCGCGGAATCCATCTTTGTTGATCTCGACAAAACTTCGCCCTTCTTTGCGAAAGATGCCGCTGATACCCGGAATCAGGCCGTGGCCGAGCACTTCATCGGCAGCATAGAACTTCGGCGCGGAATATCCGACAACACGCAGCGCGATCTCGAAAACAAACAGTCCGAGCACAAGGCCGCCAATAATCGTGATAGCGGCGAATAAGCGCTGCTTCTTTTTTGGAATTACGGTTTGTTGCACAATTACAGGCTGTGGCAGAGCATTGTCAAATTTACCAAAAACGCGTGCAACATTCATTTACAAATCGCAAATTCCGCCGGAAGATCGCTCACGAACTCCATTCTCTCGCCGCTCGCCGGATGCGGGAATGCCAATTTGTTGGCATGAAGACACAGCCGCCTAAATTCCCTGCCGCCTCGTCTCGTGTCGCCGACAATCGGATGTCCGATCAACTCGCAATGAATGCGAAGCTGGTTCGTGCGGCCCGTAACCGGTTCGAGTTCGAGAAGCGTTGTGTCCTCAAACCGCTCGCGAACAAAATATTTTGTCTCGGATAATTTGCCGTCTTCTTTAACGCTCCAATGCTTAAGTTCGGGAAATCGGCCTATCGGCGCGATGATCGTGCCAACGTCGCTTTTGACAATTCCCTCGACTAAGGCGATGTACAATTTTTCAACTCGTTTGGCCATAAAATGTTCGGTTAGCCTGCGATGTGCCCGAGCGGTTTTAGCGACGACGATCAAGCCTGAAGTTTGCTTATCGAGACGATGCGGCAAACCTGGACGTATGAAGGAAGTAGAGGAGTAGAGGAGGAAAGGAGTGGAGGAGATTTGCATCTTACTTTCTCCTCTACTTCTCTCCTCTTCTACTCCTTTACTATTTAAATGAAATACGAGTGCATTCAGCAAAGTGCCATTCTTATCCCGATGTGACGGGTGAACGAGCATTCCGGCGGGTTTGTTGACAACAACGATCTCCGCGTCCTCATAAACAATGTCGAGCGGAATATCTTCCGGCTGCATTGCAGTGCCGCGTGAGAGGTCGGCATCGATCTCAATGAAGTCTCGTTCGCGCAGGCGGTAGCCGGAATTTTCATGGGTACCGTTCACCTCGCACTTGCCGGTTTTAATCAGCTCGCGCAGATACATTTTACTTAAGCTCCGAACGTTTGCGAACAGATAGTCGCCGAGCTTTTGCTTATGCGAAGCGGCGTCGATCTCGAAGGTCAGTTTTGTGATTTGGTGATCGTTTATCATCGAAGCGTTGGCATTGGTGCGGCCAGAATATATTCTTATTATATGAAAACTGTCATCGACGAATGCAAAAACGTTGTATTGATCGTTCTGGGAATTTTCTCTGCGGCTATGGGATTGAAGGGTTTCCTGCTTTCCAGCCGTTTTATTGACGGCGGAGTTACAGGCATTTCAATGCTCGTTTCTGATGTGCTGGGTTATCCTCTCTCGATCCTGCTGCTTGTGATCAACCTGCCGTTTGTCGCTCTCGGCTACAGGCAGATCGGCGGCAGGTTCGCCGTGAAAAGTGCACTTGCGATCACGGGGCTTTCGATGGTTTTATTTCTGGTAACTTTTCCCGATGTCACTCCCGACAAACTGCTGACGGCTGTGTTCGGCGGATTATTTATCGGTGCGGGCATCGGGTTGGCGATTCGCGGAGGCGCTGTGCTCGACGGGACGGAGATCGCAGCGCTGCTTGTAAGCCGCAGCAGTCATCTGCTTCGCGTTGGCGACGTTATTTTGATCCTGAATATTTTTATCTTTCTTGCCGCCGCTTTCTTTCTCGGCGTCGAGTCCGCAATGTACTCGATACTGACCTATGTTGCCGCTTCTAAGACCATCGATTTCTTGATCCACGGCGTCGAGGAATACACGGCGATCACGATCGTCTCTCCAAAAAACGAAGAGATAAAAGAGATAATTACCAATAATCTCGGCCGCGGCGTCACGGTTTACAAAGGCAGCGGCGGCATGGGCAGCACGGGCGCGAGCGAATCGGCGCAGGAAATTCTTTACTGCGTCGTAACGCGCCTCGAGATCGGCGCAATAAAATCGGCAGCGAAAAAAGTCGACCCCACCGCCTTTATCACGACGAATTCCCTCAGCGACGTCGAAGGCGGACTTATCAAGAAGCCTGTTTTGCACTAAAAAACCTAATCAAACCGTAACGCTACGTCTCTGCGGGTATTACTTTCGCCTTGTTTGTATTATCGTAATCATGATTTGAATCAGTCTTTTTTCTGTCGTATCATTGGTCAACGGAAAAATCACTAAAATCAACTTAAAAGGAGATCTATGAAAAAATTGGCAAGTTCATTTTTAATTCTCTGTTTAGCGGCATGGTCGTCGATGTTTGCTATCGCTGCTCCGCCTGCACCAGGCAAAACCGTCGTGGTGCCGGACGGCACAGAAATATCTGCTGTCACTACCGACACCATTTCAAGCAAAACCGCGCACGAGGACGACCCGATCACCTTTAAGGTTGACGAGGATGTAGTGATCGATGGCGCGACGGTAATCGCGAAAGGCACAATCATCAAAGGCATTGTTACTGCCGCCAAAAAAAGCGGCTTTTTTGGCAAAGGAGGTCAGCTAAACGTCAGGGTTGAATCAACAACCACGATCGATGGACAAAAACTGAAGGTTCGCGCTTCCAAGGGCAAAGAAGGTAATGACAAAACCGGAACTACAGTGGCCTTGGTTGTGCTTTTCGGACCGCTCGGATTCCTGAAAAAAGGAAAGAATGCGGAGATAAAGGAAGGCACAAAGATCAAAGTATTCACCGATGAGGAAAAAAAGGTCACAGTTCCGAATGCCCCTCTGAAAGGCTGATTCTTCAGTGTAATTAAGCAGACGCCGATTCAGTCTCTCTTGTCTCATACCAGCACCGCGTGCAGAAGCGGTGCTTTTTTCTTTGTGTGTGTGTATATTCGGCTGACGGCGGAAGGCTCTTGGCGAGGAGTTTTTCGTCATCGGTTAGCTCTTGCCAGGTTTTCATCTTTGGCGAATGGCATTTCGGGCAAATTTTGTCGCGTAAATTGAGCATAGCCGGCTACTTTCACCATTTGTTATCATATACGCAGATATATTATTTTCCATCTCTATTCACGATTTACTAATCACCTAGTGTTATGTTCACAGTAAAAGCAGGTTATGCAGGCGATATAGAACTGAGGTCAAGCATTGACACAGTTCGGGAGTTTTTTGCGGACGTTAAAAATTTTTCCGAGCTGATGCCCGGTATTACGCAGATACATACGGACGCAAAAGGCATCGCGCATTGGCGTATTCAGGCTGAGATTCCTCTCATTGGGCAGATGCTGCAGAAGTTCGCCGTCGAGCTTTCCGAAAACAGCTCCGACCGCATCGAGTGGCTGCCGCTGCGATCCGAGGCAGAAAATTTCCTCCGCTATTCAGCCGACTTCCTCGAAAAAGCTAAAGACACCACGCTTGTCCATTTTTCTCAAGTGGTCGAATTGCGCCGCAAAAAGGCGAGCGACCTTCACTCTCTCGCCTGGCTCGCCGGCGAAACAGTCATCAGCAGCGCAATGACAACGCGCATCACCGAGATGATCAAAATCTTCATCGACCGCGCAAAGGAAAGGTTGGAGAAGTAATGATGTCAGAACCGGGAGCGGTAGCGACTGGGTTTCTGCGTCGTGCAGCTAAGAACCCAGTCGCTATCGCTCCCGGTTCTGACACCTTACGTTACCGCGCCGCCGTCGACGATCACGACTTCGCCGTTCATGAAGCTGTTGCGGTCGCTGACCATGAAGGCGGCAAATTCGGCCAGCTCTTCCGGGCGGCCAGAACGGCCTTTTGAGACCCAGAACTTGTGTATCTCGAGCAATCGCTCAGGCAGGGTGTTTCCAAGATCGGTGTCGAAGATGCCGGCGGCTATCGCATTTACAGCGATGCCGAAGTTTGCAGCTTCGCGTGAGAGGCATTTTGTAAAACCGATCATCGCGGCCTTCGAAGTAGCGTAGTGAACAGAAGTAGGAAGGCTGCGAATGGCTCCGACAGAAGTAATATTTAAAATCGAACCGACACGCTCGCGGATCATTTGTTTATAGAAAGGTTTTGTTACCGCAAACAGGCTGCCGACGTTGGTATCGACAACCCAATCCCAACTTTTATCTGTCGTCGTCGCAAAATTATCGCCTTTATTAACCGCAGCATTGTTTACCAAAACATTGATCGCACCCCAAGCATCCTTGATCTCGCGGGCAATGTGCTTCATGCCGTAACGGTCAGTGACCGAAACCTTAAAACTTAGCGCTCGACGGCCGTGCGCTTCGATCATGGCTTTTACTTGCTCGGCAAGATCGTCGCTCGAATGATAATTAAATGCGACATCGGCACCCTCGCGTGCGAACACTTCGCAAAGCGCGGCTCCAATACCGCGCGTTCCACCCGAAATGAACGCACGTTTTCCTTCAAGTAAAAGACTCAAGCTGACCTCTCTGTAAATTGACTAAATTCCAAATGAAAAGGTTAATGAAATCCGGGAATAGTGACAAGTTGTCTTATTTCTTTTCGCTGCGGCCTCGCATCTTTGCGGGAAAATCTTCTCCCCCGCAAAGCCGCAAATGCCGCAGAGAAACCCTCGTCAGTATCCAGAACTAGACTAAATGGCAGGCTGTGTCACAACTTCTCTTTTCATCAAAAGGGCATTTATCTCTCGCACGATATAATCGGTCGAGTTTGGCATCGCTAATCCGGCTGTCGCGGCTTTCATGTCTGTATATTGACTCGAATTGCCGATCAGACTACGAATTGTCGGCACAATGTCCGAGCTCTTTTTGAGCATGATTCCGGCTCCGCGATCACTGATAAGCTGAACCGTCCCGGCTTCCTGCGGCATCGGTGGAGTGGTAGCATCTGCGATGATCGGCAGGCGGCATGCCAACGCCTCAAATGTTGTCAGACCGCCGAGTTTTGAGATCATCACATTTGCCGACTGCATAAGTTTTTCAATCTCGTCGGAATAACCGATTACTTTCACGGGGAATTTTGCGTGTTTGGCGATCTGTTCCGCTTCAAGGCGCAAACGCTCATTTTTGCCGGCAAGAAAGATCGCCTGAACATCCAATTCGCCGCGAACAAGTTCCTTAAATATCTGCGGAATATTACCGCCGCCAATCCATCCGGCGTTCAAAAAGACTGTAAATTTATCGGGACTGAGGCCATACGCTTTGCGTGCGATCTGAGCGGCAGCCTCGTCGATCTCGCAGAATTTCGGATCGACCGGCATCCCGGAAATCTTGATCCGCTCCGGCGAAATTCCGTAATCGAGCAATTGTCTTTGGGCCTCGTCGTTCGCAACAAGATAAAGCGAAACGTCGTCACATGCCCAGCCTTTCCAAAAACCGTAACATGGATCAGTCACAACAGTAACAAGCGGAACCTGTTCAGCTAAATGCAGTTCTTTCAGTATCTTAGCAACTATATGTTGAGTCAAAGGATGAACACTTACCACAATATGCGGACACCATTTATCGAATTGTCCTCGCACATATCCGATGCACCGCTTCTGAACAAACTCGCGCGTCTCGGGCCTGATCTTGTTCATCGCCCAATAAAGATATTTCATCCAATGCTGTTTATTTTGCAGCACCCAATTATATAGATTGACTAGCTTCTCGGTGAGGTGATGAGATTCTTCGACCGCCTTGATCGTGCGAACGACCGTCGAATCACTCTGCCAAAAATTCTGCAGGCCTTCCGCAATCGCCGCCGCCGCCGAGCGATGCCCGCCACCGGTGTCGGATGAGAGGATCAGAATTTTTGGACTTGTTTCCATTAATATCTAGCCCGGCCCGCGGCCCCCACGACCGCGCCCGCGACGGCCTCGTCCACGGTCATCATCTCCGTCTCTATCATCATTGGAGTTCCGATTTGTATTTCGGTTCTCATTCGAGTTGCGATTCGAATTTGAGTTCCTGTTCTGGTTCGATTTCCGATTTTCATTTTCGTTTCGGTTCGAGTTTTCCGGTTTTGCGGTGCTTGCCGCAAGGTTTCCCGGACTGGCCTGTGTATTTGCGGCCTCATTGCACGCAAAAGCTAAAGCAACTAACAATAAAAACAAAAGTAGTAAAACGATTCTTTTCATAGTATTTCTCCTGAGTGCACAGTGTGGAAATACTTACGAAAAAGACGTTAGACGCCAAGCGGAAGTTCCTCCGGCTGCTGGATCTTCCCAAGTTCGAGACTCGCTTTCTTCATCTGCTTCTCAAGCTTCTTAATTTTTATCAGGTGTCCGGGGTTGAACGGCAGCGACGGGTAAAAGCAGTTTGACTCGTGCGTGCAGTAACAGCCTGCACCGGCTTCTTTACGTCGTTGTTTCATTGGGTCGGTGTTCCATGCGGCCTGAAAATTCCAGTCGTAATCGCGAAGGTTCAGAACATCGGTCTTGTTCTCGCATGACGAAAGTGCTCCTGTGTCGTATATCACAGCACCCGCCGAACCGGCGTAACATTTTAGCTGAGCCTTATTTTCTTCCTTTGTTTTGGTGATGATGTCGTGCATGTAGATATCGACGGCGGCTTTGAAAAAGCCAGACTTGCCGCCGTAATTGTTCTTGAGCGCGGCATTTTTTGTATCTTCCAAGATCATGTGCGAAAGCTCTGCATACCGGCGGTGGTCAAAATTAAGCTCATTCGGGTCAGCCGACGGCGGGCGAATGTAGTTGATATTTACCTTGTCCGGCTTGAGGTCGTGTTTGAGAAAATCGTACCAGTCGAAGATAGTGTCTTCGTTCGAATGCATCACACAAGTGCAGGTTTGAATGTCGAGTTGCGGGTATTGCTCGCGTTTCATTTGCTGTAAAGTTCGCGCTGTATGGATAGCCTTGTCCCAACTTCCCTCTTTGCGGCGGATTTTTTCGTGCGCTTCTTTCATCCCGTCGATGCCGAGTGCGACGCTGACATTTAGTTTCGGACACTCGTCCATAATCCGGGCCACATCGGGGAAAATTCGCGGATGTATCTGCCCGTTCGACATCAGGTAAACCGAATCGAGCTTATTGTTCTCGTAAAACGCGCGAACGATCTCGGGCAAATCCTTGCGCGTAAAAGGCTCGCCGCCCGCAAGCACCAGCACTCCAAGGTTGCCGCCAAGCGTTTCGGAGATGCGGGCAATTTCTTCCGCCTTCATCTGCAATTTCTTACGTGGCCTGTCATCAAGCTCTTCGGTAAAAAAGCAATGAGTACAGCGCATGTCGCAAACGCTCGTCACCAGAATATTTAGAAATACAGGCGAGATCGGCCGTCCAACCACTATGCTCGCATATCGTTTGAATATCTCTTTTGTCGCAAAATCCATCTTTATAATAATCTCCTGCTATTAGATGCAGGCGCACTGATACAGTTACTAACTTTATCTTATTTGCGGATGGTAGGGCAACGTTATTAAACCGGTTAGAATATAATTATGTTCCGGAGAGTTTATCTTGACAACAGTGCCACGACGCCTATCGACCCTCGAGTTGTTGAAGCGATGCTGCCTTTTCTGACCGAAAAATTCGGCAACGCGTCGAGCATTCACTTTTTCGGCCAGGAAGCCCGTGCTGCCGTCGATAAAGCCCGTCATCAGGTTGCCGGCCTGATAAACGCCCGGCCAAATGAGATAGTCTTCACATCCGGCGGAACGGAAGCCAACAATCTCGCAGTACGCGGTTTGCTCGAAGCAAATCGGCAGCACGGCAATCATATTATTACGTCTGCCATCGAGCATCCGTCGGTCAAAAGTCTTTGCGAAGACATTGAAAATAACGGCTATTCAGTCAGTTATCTGCCTGTATATGAAAATGGAATCGTTCGGTTAGAAGACGTAAGATCGGCTTTTATAGAAGATACGATTCTCATTTCGATAATGACCGCCAACAATGAGATCGGCACAATTCAGCCGGTAACCGAGATCGGAAAGCTTGTCAGAGAACTTCGAGAGTCAGGAAAAAAAATCTGGTTTCATACCGACGCTGTTCAAGCAGCGGGCAAGATCGCAGTCGATGTCGAAGAAATTGGCTGTGACATGCTTTCGGTCTCAGCACATAAAATATATGCGCCGAAAGGCGTCGGAGCATTATATGTTCGGCGCGGCGTTCGATTGCATTCGCAAAATATCGGCGGCCGCCAGGAACGCGAACGCCGCGGCGGCACCGAATCGGTTCCGCACATTGTCGCTTTTGGAAAAGCGTGTGAATTGGCGCAAACCGATTTGAACGAAACAGGTACGAAACTAAAAACCCTTCGCGACAGATTTGAAAATGAGATCGGTGAAAAAGTCTCGGGAGTTGTTTTCAACGGCGACCGCGAACACCGCTTGCCGAATATCTCAAACATCTCGTTCCGAGGCGTCGAAGGCGAAGGCCTTCTGATAAATCTCGACATGCAGGGCATCGCCGTTTCGACCGGTTCGGCTTGTTCATCCGGTTCGCTCGAACCGTCGCCGGTAATCCGCGCCCTCACTAGAGATGAAGAAATCGCGCGCAGTGCAATCCGGTTCAGCTTAGGGCGCTTTACGACTGCCGAAGACCTGAATCAAACCATCAGCGTTCTGCCCAGTGCCGTGGAAACTTTGCGACAGCTCTCGCCTCTACATGCAAAGAACCAGGTTTGAAACTCAACTTGTTTGCAGCCAATTTACAAAATCGCGTTTCACCTTATCCTGGATGTCTGTGACTGACAGTTTGTTTTCACAATGCCCATCACAAACTTCGCCGATTGATTTCAGGATGACTTCGAGTGGAATTTCTTGTTTGTGCCACTCAGCGATTATCGCAAAATCGTCAGGCGTGAGTGTTGCCGGATTGCGACAGCGGGCAGTAAACAGATCGGTTACTTCGCGGACGTAATTAACGTTGTTGGGATCTACCGACATAAAAGTTCAATGATAAAAACAGCCGGTCGGTTTTCCGACTCGGCTGTTTTTGTCCTCCCGGTGCAAAAATCTTGGTTTAGCTACCGTAGATGTTCTGATATTAGTCGCCTACGAGGATTCCGTCTCTATCGGATGAGCACTGAGCCGGAGCGGTTCTGTCGCCGACCAGGATGCCGTCGATGAAACCGATGATGTCGCCCACCAGAATTCCGATTGCCGATCTGTCGCCCACCAGGATTCCGTCTTTTTCCGATGTGGTGCACGTCGTCTGCGTCGTTCCCCTGTCACCTACAAGTATGCCTGCGTTTGCGAAAGTTGCTCCAAAAGTGAATACCATTGCCATTGCGATTGTTGTGATTGTCTTTTTCATTTTTCTTCTCCTAAAGTTTTTTTATTTTTTTAATTTCGAAACCTTACTGCTTCGTTGCAATGTGTTATTACAACCGCCGTGCCAGAGCGTGCCAAACATCAGCACAAGACAGCAACTGCTGATTTCGCTATAGTTTACAGACGCAGATATGATCCTAGGAGTGCCTTTTCAGAATCGAAAACAAGTGGATACTTTGTTTCCAGTAAGTTGCCTGAATTTCGCTAACCTTTTATTTTCTTTGACTTTATAGGACTGAATATTTTGTATACAACTCTGAGATGTATAGTCGGTATGCACTTCACAGAATTACACTTGAACAAAAGCCATTTCTGAACAAAGGTTGCGTATCGTTGATGAACTGTTAAAGAAGTGAATGAATTCTTACGCGAGGAGGCAGTAACCAATGGCTAAAGTTTCGAAGCACCAGAATTTAATTCCCTCGACGAAACCTGCGAGATATGCGATCCGCAAAACAAACGGCATTTCATTTTATTCCAACCGCTCGTTAACGTTTCCGCATGCGTTTGTAAGCATCACACGCGAATCGCGGCTATTTTCGGGGGTTCATGATCAACGTGCCGGTGTTGTTTTTCGTTTCGGCGCCTTGGTTGGCGTAGTCGGACGGAGGCTTTGGGCTCTCGATGCGGTCTGTGGTGTTTTCGATCCTTTCGACTGTGCAGACAGCGGCTTCGAGGCAGACTTGAGGTCATTAAGCTCCGATTTCGCTTTAGCCAGTTTTTTCTTTGTTTGTGACAATTTGGCTTCCAGTTTCTTTTTCTTCATTTTGAATCTCCCCATCTTGGTTGCAGACGGTCTACATCATTTGCAGCGGATGCATGTTACAAAAGATGTTAAATTTTTAACTTTTTTTTAACTTTATTGGCGGTTACTTTTCTTAAGGATCTCATTGGAAGGCATCTACAAAATAAAAACACGGACATTGTGTTTTAGTACATGTCCGTGTTTTGGTGATCGATAACCAGTGCTTAATTTCATTTTTCATTCCTGCGGATCGGCGATAAAGTCGGCGGCGGCGACGTTATCGACGAGGCTGATCACGCGGCTCGGCATGCTGAAGGTGTAACGCCTTGAGTTGACAGTTACAACGTAAGTCTCGCCGGCTTGAAGGCCGTCGAACATGTAATAACCGAACGATCCGGTAGTGGCGACACCCGGCTGCGCGAGTGAATTGCCGCTGATAAGGACGCTGGCGTTGCGGATGCCTTGTCCGTCGGCGGTTGTCACGCGTCCGGAGATGGCAAGGCTTGCAGCCGTTGACGGGATAAACTGTAGCTGCCAGCCGCCGTTCACGCAGCCGGTGATATTAGTCGGCGCATCGACCAATCCAGCGTCGTCACGCATGTACAGACTCCACACGCCGTTCGAGTTGCTGAGGCGGAAGTTGCCGGTCAGCGTCTGCGTTCCGGTGCCGCCTACGGTGCTCCCCGGTTCGTTATACGGTCCGGGCGGTGCCGGTGCCGGGAAATTGCTGACAGGTGTTTCCCAATTCGTCGGCTCGAACGTGCCGGTCGTCAATGCTCCCGAATCCGGCAAAACCGCTCCCGCCGAATCGCTGAATGTCAGCGTAACTCCCGGCATAGAGAGCGGCTGAGCTCCGCCCGCATCTGCCATTAGGACAAGTTCCGCGCCGTTCGGCCCGACGAGAAGGAAGTCCATGTTATCCGGGAGTTGATGAAAGATATCGAACAGCGTAACCCGTAACGAATCGATCTGAACCGGCCCGCCCGCGACCGTGATCGTCGAAGGATAAGGCGCTCCGGCGGCGCCGAGCGTCGTACAAATCGCCGTTCGGTTTTCGAATAGCGAAAGAGGTGTCGGAGTCGGCGTTGCCGTATTTGTCGCCGTGCCTGAGGGTGTAAAGGTCGGCGTATTTGTCGCTGTCCGCGTCGGCGTGCTCGTCGATGTATTAGTCGCCGTCGCGGTCGCCGTGTTTGTTGGTGTATTCGTCGCCGTTCCCGTCGACGTGTTTGACGGCGTATTCGACGCCGTTGCAGTCACGGTCGATGTGGCTGAAATGCTCGGACTTGCCGACGGCGTATTCGTTGACGTAGCCGTTGGGCTATTTGTCGCGGTATTTGTCGGTGTATTTGTCGGCGTTCGCGTTGGCGTGCTAGTCGCAGTGACCGTTGGGGTATTCGTCGGTGTACCTGTCGCTCCGGTTGGCGTGGCTGTCGGCGTCGAGGTGGAAGTCGGAGTGTTGCTTGGTGTCGATGTTCCCGTTGGAGTATTTGTAGATGTTCCCGTCGGAGTAATTGTGGCCGTGTTTGTTCCGGTTGCAGTCGCTGTACTCGTTGAAGTATTAGTTGGCGTCGTCGTTGGAGTATTGGTCGGCGTAACTGTCGGCGTACTCGATGCAGCAGTGGGCGTGGTTGTGGGCGTAGTGGTTGGCGTGGTCGATGGTGTTCCGCAACCAACAAGCGCGTTTGGAGCGCCGGGCGTTAAAGCGCCGCAGGCTGGAAAGTTTGGGCTGAGTGGAGCCGTGTATGTCGTGCTGTTGCCGTTTGTCCCTGCCAACTCGCCGTAGTACCAAGCCGCCGCGCTGAATACCGTATTGTTCGCTTCAAATCTGGTCGCCGCGTCCGGCAGATCGGCGTTTCCGCTGTCAATGAGTATAGGCGCTCCGCCGTAAACTCTGTTGAATGTTGTGTTGAGCACCCAGCCGAATCCGTCCACTGGCGTCAGGCCAAACGAAGCGTCGAGTACTCCGTCGTTGTTAACGTCGAGGTCCTGTCCCTCGAAAATCTGAGCAGGCTGCGTAGTCGTTGCAAGCAGGAATGTTTCGGCTCCGAAGCCGAGTGCAATGCTGTTGACTTCGAGTACGGTTGTGCCTGCCGGATAGGTTCGCCCGACGCACGTGTCCGAGTTGCTGATAATGGTTATCGTCCCGTTCGAGCCAAAGCTCACGCCGGTAAGATCGCCAAGATAACTGATAACCCCAAACTGTCCCGAATCGCCATCTATCGAAAGGAAGAACAAATTGTTCGGAGCCGTGGTTCCTGCCGGCCCTCTCACTTCTACATATTCGCACGCCTCGCTGACTGAGTCCGGCGTGTCCACATCCACCTCGTTCAAAAAAATGCCCGAACCCAGTAGACCCATTTGAGCTGTCGATACAGAGTTTGTCTCGGATGGCGATCCACTGCCGAAAGCAAATATACCGGCCGGGAAGAGTATTGAAAAAACGAAGCAGCTCATCGCCGCTTCGACAAATATGATGGCAACAGAATTGAATAATTTATGACTTTTTAACATTTAACGATCCCTCCTAACCTGGAATGCAAACCACGCGGATCAGGACATGCCCCGCCCTTTGATCCATCCAGTATTAATTTTTCTATCCTGGACAGGATATGTAATGTGAGGTGACGTTAATGTCACAGAAACTTGAAATCTCTGTTAACAAAGTGATTGGCGAACAGCGGGGGAAGAATTATCTTTATGTAACAGAGACTTAATGTTTTGTTCATTCGCGTCTAATTCTTTCGTAATGCGCAGCGGCTAGCCTATCTCTTCAGTTTTAATCTTTGCATCTTTTAGGAGGGATTGGTTTCGATGATTCCCAAGTTGGCGAAATATCAGACTGCTTCGATCGAGGATATCTTTAACGACAACTACGCCTCGATTTTGCGCTGGGCTGAGACGGTTACAAAGAACGATAAATTTCTCGCGGAAGATCTGGTTCACGACGTTTTTCTTAAATGCTCGCGCTCGCTGGAAACATATGTAGAAATAGAAAACGTAAAAAGCTACTTATTTACGGCCATACGAAACACGTACATATCGCAGCTCCGGCGAAAAACGCTGCGAAGCGAAATTGCGATTACCGATGAAACGCCGATCGACACGATCGGCTTGGCGCATGATCCCCGAATTTCTATCGCCGTGCGCGATCAGCTTTTCGAGATTTGCTATTACGCTTGCAAACGAAAAGACAATTCAATTTCGGCCAGTGTTTTGATCCTCAGATATTTTCACGGGTACTATACGGCGGAAACAAAAAAGGTGTTGAAACGGTCGCAAAATTCGATCGAAGCGAGAATATCGAAAGCCAGAACGGAGATATTGGATCACCTAAACAAGAGTAAACAACCAGTCAAGCCTGACGCTTTCACGCGAATAAAGAAGTTAAGCAAAATCGCGCACACTAGAGAAACAGATTTTATTGCGGATCTTCGACGCCTGATATTTTCCCACTCCTTCGGACGCTGCCTCTCAACAACCGAATGGCGCAGAACCTATTTGAAAAGTGAAAAGATCAGCCGCGAAGACCTAAGCCATCTCGTAAGCTGCCCCGAGTGCCTGGATACCGTGAATCAATTGTTGAGATTGCCCATTTTGGCGCACCGGCATCCGCTCGATTCCCGCGGGCCTCAGTCGATCACCGAGGTGCTGGGCCTAGCGCGAATCTATTAGTCTAAAAATCCACGAAACAAAACTTTTTCTTAAATCGATCTTAACAAAATGCGCAGAATGTCAGGTTAAGGTGCGGACAAGCGTCTTATATCTTGAAGCAGAAATTTTTGCGCCGAGGGGCGCTCTTTAATGCAATTCCAATTGCTCAAAGCATCGGTATATTTGCGGCACAAGCACTGCGAGCCGGGCGATGTAAAAGAAAAGGCCGAAATATGCGTAACGATTTGACGACGTTATTAACTAAAAAGCGAGGAGATCCGCGACGGGTCTTCCAATGTAATTATCAGTCTGATACCAAATGGCTCTAATCGGCCAGATAACTTAAAAGGATAAAAAAAACAGGAGACAAAATGAAGAACTTCTTAAAAATCTTTCTTTGCATCACGGTTATGATCTCGATGCAGAATATGGCTTTCGGCCAGACGATCGGCTACGCAATCGTGGATAACGATCAGGATGGAACGAACCTGCCGCAACAGCTTTACAAAATCAATATCGTAAGCGGCGAGACAAAATATGTCGGCGACTTGCTGATCGACCGCAACAACGATGGCGTCTGGAACGAGACAATCGCCGCCGGAACAGGCGAACGCCTGCAGCGCGAATATGAAGGCCTCGCTTCGATCGGCGCGGTTCTATACGGTATTCCCGAGTTCGCAACATTGTCGGGCCAGATCTCGATCTGCAACACAGGCAGCGACCCAATAAGCGGTCTATCAACCGACCTTAGAGCATTTCGTTACAACGGCCCTCAGCAAACGGTACCTGGTCCAGGCAACCGCCTTCCCGCTCCCGTTGGTGTGGGAGCGCCCGGAACAGCTTTCACTACGACCGGTATTGTCGGAGCGCAGATAGGCGAAACGTGCATACAATTCGGATCGGAATCGGCGCTTGGATACAACGCCGTTGACGGTTTTCTTTATTCGATCGCCAGCGACGATCTGATCTCGCTGCCAAGCATCCGCAGCCGCGTTTACAAGATCGACCCGACCACCGGTTTGGCCGTCTCAAGCGCTGACATCACCAACCCGATGCGTGCGGTCGGCAGCTCGCCCGCCATCCCTTCAACCGGCGACATCAATCCTTATCTTGATGGCTTCACCATTCTGCCGAGCGGATTTGCATATGGTTCTGAACTACGTTTCGACGTCGATCCCGACGCAGGCGATGCCGATACCCGTGATGCCGGCGGCCTCTATCGCGTTTATCTTGGAACAGGAACCGCAACGGGCGGGGATCAATGCACGGCCGGCACAGCGGTAAGTTTCGGCAGCGCGTGTCTTGTCAAACACCTTCTGCCGGGCGTTCTATCGCGCGACACCGGTTTGGGCAACCAGGCAAACGGAACGATCTACATTCTTAACGAACGCGGCCTGATCTATAGGACGACCCTTTCGCAGACCAGCAATGTCTCGACTACCACGATGAAGACAACGGGAGCAACGAGCGGTGCCGGCGGCGGAGCTGCCGGAACTCGCATCGAAGGCTGCCGAGGAGCTGTCGTCGGAGACGAATTCCAGGCAACGACGTTAACGGTTGGCGGCTGCCGCGATTTCGAAGGTTTCGATATTCCACTGGTTACGCTGAATCAGCCTTCTATCTAGGCAATTTCGATGACTGCCCGTCTGAACGATACGGGAAGTCTTGTGCATCAGGGCGGGGTGAGCAACGCCCTGATGCAACCTCTCAAACTCAGCCGCTCAAGCATAGAGCGGACTCGTTAAGGACAACAAAGTGAAGAAATTGAATAAACCGATATTCTCGACACTCAATTTGAGCTGCGTCATTGTTTCGATTCTGATGTGCTTTTCATCGATCAGTTCGCAGCAAACGGACAACGGATCGTTGAGTGGAACTGTGAAAGACCAAAACGAACAGATTATACCCGGCGCTTCAGTCATCGCCAGAAACATCGGCACCGGATCGAGACGCACGGCCACATCGAACGACGACGGCCGTTGGACGATCAATGTTCTTTCTCCCGGTAGTTACGAAGTTAAGGTCGAGGTTCAAGGCTTTCAGCCTTCGACGCAAACTGTAACCGTCAGCGCCAGCAGCACTACCACGGCAAATACTACGCTTGGCGTTGCTCAACAGACGGAAGTTGTTGAAGTAGGTACCGGCGACCAAGACTCTACGTTGAGTACCGAGCAAAGTCCGGTTACGGGAAGCACGATCACGGGAAGGTCGCTGGAGAGCCAACCAACCGCAAACAGGTCGTCGTTCGGGATGCTTAACAAAGACACTTCGGTTTCGGGAAACCTAACCGATCCTTTATCGAACGGCAACGGAAATCCCGAAGTTTCCATCAACGGCAACCGCACGACTAGTGTCGGCGTTTTGTTTAACGGCATCGATGCGACAAACCTTTCCGGCACCGGATCGCTTACGGAAAATTTTGCGCCGGCACCCGAGACGGTTCAGGAAGTGAAAGTCTTGACGAGCCTCTACGATGCGTCGCTTGGCAGAAACGGCGGCGGCAATGTCCAGGTCGTCACGCGGCGCGGCGAAAACAAATTTTCGGGCACGGGATATATATACGCGCAGAACGAAAAGTTTAATGCAAACGATTTCTTCTTCAACCGCGACGGTATCGACCGGCAGCGTGCAAGACGTGTAGAGGGCGGAGCGACAATCGGCGGCCCGATCATCAAGAATAAGCTTTTCTTCTTTGGCGGTTATCAAAAAACCGACGCCGAGACGGCGTATGTTTCGACGGCTTCGAGTTTTGTCGTGTTGCCCTTGGGACTTGCCTTTGCGCCGGACAGAACTCCGCAAGGATTGAGGGCCGGTTTTAGATCAGTCCGCGGCGATACCGGCGGCATCGGATTCGACAGCCCGGCGTGCGTCACAATGGCACGTATTCCGAGGGCGGCGAACTCTAATCAGCTCAACGGCCTGTGCATCGATCCTTTCGGCCCCGGTTACAAACTTTTTACCCTAAGAAATCCGATTACCGGCGACTACCTTATTCCGTCGCTGACGCCGGGACGTTATCAGCCGTTGTATATCAATCCGGCCAACTCGACCTTTGACAGGGATCCGCGTTTGGATGGTTTTGACATCAACGCCATCCCACTGCTCGACATTGTTCGTGACAGCAGCATACAAGGCGGAAATCCGCTCGCCCGTTTTCGAAATGTTTCTCCCGCCGACTTCAAGCAGGATCAGGCAACGCTGCGGCTGGATTACAACCTTTTTCAAAGCGGGACGTCGCTCAACACGCTCTACGGAACATTATTTTTTGCAAATTACCCGGCGACCGAGCCGTTTAGCTCGGATATTTCCGTATCGCCATTTCCGCTAAAGAAAGATGACAAGAACCGAACCCTGGCGATTACCGATCAGCATGTTTTCAATGAAAATCTGATCAATGAAATCAGGTTCGGCTACTTTAATGTGGACAACACGAGGCGGCTCGACGAAAGACTGCTGACTTCCGACTTTACAAACGCATCGTTGGGGATCAGTAATCCGGCCAGCTTCTTTTCGCCGGGCGACTTTACCGATAGATGCGGACGCGTTTCCGGCCGCGGCGATATTCAGGATTTTCAGGTATGCGCATCAAGCGATATTTTCAATAAACGAAAACAGGTGACTTATACCTTCGCCGACAACATCACCTACACCCGTGGATCGCATGGATTAAGGTTTG
>JBJXHF010000070.1:0-3205 GCA_046160805.1 Pyrinomonadaceae bacterium | reverse complement strand
GGCTGAACTTATTTTATCAGCGTGTGACAAACAAAAACGCCTAAGTTATTCTGTGAGATAGATAATGTCCGCTGCCGAAGAAACCATCAATTCTCGAACTGTCCCTCCGAAAGGCTCGGCTTCAACGTTGGGCCAGATGCTCGACTTTGTAAGCTCGGTTCGAGTGGGTGTTTTCCAGCTTTGCATTTTGGTCGTGCTTGCATTGCTGGGCATGCTTATTCTCCAGCAGAATGTCGATGGTTTCGATGCGTATTATGCATCGCTGACGCCTGCAGAAAAAACGGTTTTCGGCTCGCTGGGGCTGTTTGATATCTATCATGCCTGGTATTTCAATCTTCTTCTGCTCACGCTCTCGCTCAATATTATTCTTGCGTCAATCGATCATTTTCCGACGGCTTGGACTTACATTCGCCAACCTAAACTCACCGCTACGCGAGATTGGCTTCTGAATCATAAAGACAACGTGGTTCTTGATCTGGGCACGGAAAGCGAAGAAGCCGCGGCTGAAAAGATAAAACGGGTTTTTGACTCGGCGGGTATGAAAGCGAAGATTACTACTTCAGAGAAGACTGAGTACGGATTAGATGAACACGGCAAGAAAGATTTTTCGGTAATTAACCGAAAAAACAATACTGTTGTATTCGGCGAGAGCGGCAGAATCAACCGGCTCGGAGCTTACTTTGTCCATGTTGCGCTTTTGACGCTTTTTCTAGGGCACTTTGTTTTTTTGACGACGAGTTTCGATGCTGACGTGAGAATGGTCCCCGGAGACAAAACCGACGAGATCGAGTTGATCAAATACAACCTCGACAGGAAAGATCGATTTAAGGTCAAGCTGCCGTTTACGATGGAATGCACCGACGTGCAGCAGCGGCTGATCAACGAAAAAGGTTCGATCGAAGTCACCAATACTCTGGACTGGCGAACCGAGCTGAAGATCGATGATCCGCAGTACGGCGTAACGATCGATGAAGCCAGCATGAACAGTCCGTTTACATATCGCGGTTATAGATTTTTTCAGGCACAGACAATACCGGTCGGTCATGCACGAAATATCACGCTTGAACTGGCTCCGCAAAATGGCGGCGATGCGATTCGGGCGGATATTCCGCGGAACGGCTCGACGGTTTTGGCAGATGGTACGCAGGTCGAGTATGCAGATTTTTCGCCTGACTTCACATTCGGGCCTAACGGTAAACCTGACACTCGCAGCGGCGAATACAACAATCCCGTTGCAATACTTAATGTTAGTCCGCCCGGCGGCGAAACGATACGCGTGTTCGCTTTTGCCCAAAAACTGGCGGACAATATTCCGGTCGGGGCGCCAAAAGCGGGTTACAAATGGCGGCTCGCCGAATTTGAAAAATCACCGCTCGCCCATATTCTGTCGATCAAGTACGATCCCTACAACGCGTCTCTTGTGGCATGGTATTTTGGCGGCTTCGGGTTGGTAGGCGCGTTGATGTTTGTGTTTTTCTTTTCCCACAAACGCGTATGGGCGCAGATCGAGAAAAAAGAAGACGGCAAAGTCGAAGTAGTTCTTGCAGGCGAAGCGAATCGCAATAAGATCGCGTTTTCGGATAAATTCAACAAAATCTCGGATGACCTGCGGCAGGATCAGTAAGGATAAGATTATGAAAGAGCTCGATAGATTGGAAAATCGCGGATGGCGTTCATACGCTCCGGCGGCAATGGTAATAGTTGGAGGCTTTGTGATGCTCGGCCTCAGGCTGCAGATCGGTGCGGGATTTATTTCCGACGGCGCGCTGATGATGCTCGCGCTGGCGTGTTATATTTTTGCCGCGCTTTTTCAGCTCATGAATCTCTACGCACCGTCGTCGATGGCCGAGAAGATCGGCTTTTTCAGCGCCGTTTTGGGCGTTTTTTTTAATCTGTCGAGTTGGCTCGTTCGCTGGACGAACGGCTACGATCGCGAGATTGCGATAATGCGCGCAAGCGGGAATATGGAGACGCCGTGGCTTTTCCGATATGTCCCTCTAACTAATCTTTACGACTATAGCCTCGCATTTGCTTTTGGAGCGGGCATTGCGACGCTGCTGTTGGCACAGCGCAGAAGCTTTAGGGTATTGGCCGCGTTTACGCTTCCGCTCGCAGCTTTAATACTTGTTCTCGCGCGTTTTATCGGCAATGAATTTATCGATTTGCCGCCGGTCCTTGATTCCTATTGGCGGCCGATTCATGTTGGTGACGCGAGTCTGAGTTACGGCGTCGCATTGGTTTGCTTTGGCGTCGCGGTGATGTATCTGCTCAAGGACGGCGTCAAGGTCGAAGCGATGGCAATCTGGTCGAGCATTTTTGCACTGTCGGTTTTCGCAACCATCAGCAAGTTTTCGGTTCTCACTGAATTTGTTTACCGTGCGACTCTTTTTGTTCCTGTCGGCGAAGGCAAGCGTCCGTTCTCATCGCCTTTTCGGCTCGAGATTCCCTACGTCGGGACAGCTCTCGTTATCGCAGGCCTTTTGCTCGCGGGGTCTATAGTCGCATTTCTTTTTTACTTATATAAGAACAGCGAGAAAGGGAAAACTATTGGGCATTATTTGCTTCGCCTGGGTTTGGTCGCTCAGATAATTTCTATTGCTTTGTTTGTTTACGGGATCAACAACAACGTCGGCGTAAACGAGCGATTACAGTCGCAGCTAAAGAGCGATCCGAGCCAATATGTCGTCGCCGGAATGGCGATGTCGGAAAGTCAGCAAATGAGCGTGCAGGAACGCAATCAGATTACACCGCAGCAGTTTGAACAAATGGGGCGTTCCTTTGTTCAAGGTAACGGCAGCCAAATGTTTACGAGCCTGAACGCAAACCCGGTTGAATTTGCGGCGCTCATAACCGCTTTTGTCGGAACGTTGTTTGTAATTTTCTTTAGCTTCAATACAGCGAAACTTCGTGAGCGTTTGCCAAGCCTTGAATCGCTCGACAGCCTAATGTATAAAACCGCGTGTCTTGCATTTGCGGGTTTGGCGATGCTGCTTATCACTGGCGCGATCTGGGCAAATGAGTCGTGGGGCCGACCGTGGGGTTTTGATTCAAAGGAAACGGGAGCGCTGATTGCGTGGTTGACGTATGCTGCGTTTCTGCATACGCGTATTGCGCGCGGCTGGAAGGGACGAAGCTCTGCTTATTTTGCGATAGTCGGATTTATGCTTGTTATCTTTACCTATCTCGGCGTGAGCTACCTGCTCAA
>JBJXHF010000069.1:0-7037 GCA_046160805.1 Pyrinomonadaceae bacterium | reverse complement strand
TTCTCTCATTTTGCTCCTTCTTTTGCTTCAGGACACAAATTTAAAAGCAGTTGTGCAAAAATTTGTGCTGAAGCTGAAAACGAGAGCCAGTATTTTGAAAACTATGATAAATTTATTGGAGCTTCTGATTGGTTGATTACAAAAAATTTGTTGTTAAGAGTTGGTGTAAAAGAGTGGTTTAAGTACTCAGAAGCCTGTGATGGTGACATCGTGGGAGTTCGATTCTCCCCGTCCGCACCAATAAACAGTCTGGAGTCTTGGAGTCGGGAGTCGAGAGAGTGGACTCCCTTTGCGTTCTTGGCGGCTTTGCGTGAAACTCTTGAGCAGTGCGCGAAGAATTTATCCATGCAATAAAATCTAATCAATCTGCCTTCGGTTTTGAGCTTTCAGACGAGTCTATCGGACGCCTAGCTGAGTATTACGATCTCGTGATGGAGCATAACGAACTGCTTCACCTTGTCGCGCCTTGCTCGCCTGAGGAATTTGCTGTTCGCCACATTCTCGAATCTCTCACTTTGCTCGAATATCTGCCCGTCGGAGCAAAATTCGCCGACGTCGGTGCCGGAGCCGGCCTGCCGTCAATTCCTTGTTTACTTGTGCGCAACGATCTGCACTCGGTTCTCATTGAGTCGAAAGAAAAGAAAGCTAAGTTTCTCGAAGTTGCAATAAAAAATCTCGGCCTCAAAAATAAAGCCGAGATATTAAACTGTCAGTTTGAAGAAGCTGATCCAACTAATTGCAGATTCGTTACCTGCCGAGCGCTCGACAAATTTACTAAAAAACTGCCAAGGCTTATTAAGTGGTCAAATAAGCGGCGAATGCTTTTATTCGGCGGACTAACTCTCGGCGAAACGCTGCAAAAGTGCCTCGTTCCGTTTTCTGCGGAACTAATGCCGATGTCCAGACAGCGATTTCTGTACGTGTCAGATCAATCATAGTTTTATTTCTTGTCGAAGGCGGCGGTAGAGCTTCGATGGCGGATGCTGGGAGTTGAACGGTTTTGCCGTTACCTTCATTGCGTAACCTGAAGCAGATTATAGAGAAGATATCGTCCGCCGGTGAAATAGATCATATGCTGGCCCATTTTTAGCATTATTCCTTCGTTCATGGCGACGCGTTCGAGCATGGGGCGGCTTATTTCGCAGATCAGGGTTTCACGGACGTGGTAGCCCTGATTTGAAACCGTTCGTTTTGGCCTGGCGATGACGATCTTTTTTTCTCCTTCCAACATTATCAGGTCGGTATTAGACTGGAAGATCGGCGTTCTCGAATGGAAAACTGCCGTAAAGACAAAAGTGCCGGTGCGCTTTTTTTGATCTTTTTCCTTGTAATAATACGAGACATCGAGAGCTATGCTTTCTGTTTCCGGGAACATCGGGTTCGTCGGAACAGGGATAAAAGACGTGCTTAGTACGCCGGTTTTTGATTCCGGGTCGTATCGGTTCAACAAAGCTCCGACATCGCCGAAGGCCGGGTTTGAGGGCGGTGAAACTTTGATGCGGGCGTTAGTTTTTGCGGCAGTCGATGAGCTTGAGCGCGGAACGAACGAGTTCTGTTCTCGTCGCTGTGCCAGTTCTTTTTCTGCTCTGAATACCCACGAGGGCTGCATTCCGGGAATCGACCAAACGCCTAATCTCTCTTTCTTTGCGGCAGATTCGATTGTCGCGTACTTCCAGTAGTCGGAGCTTTCCTGACCTGAATCCTGCATAGGAACGAGCCATGCCGCTCCGTCGCGGAGCATTTGTTGGCTGACGTCAACGCCTTTTATTTTCAATTGTCCGACTGCCCTGTCTCTTAACAGAGTCTTTGGCCGATACTCGGCCGGCTTGCCGACGGTGAGCTGCCTCAGATGTTCCTTGACTGTGTCATGTAGTTGCTGGCCGGTTTCGGGCACGTCGATAAATTGCAGCTCGACTTTGACCTTGCCGCTCGGGAGTGCGACGACCACCGTCCTGCCGTCGATCACATCGACAACCTCGCCCGAGATCATCATCTGCGCCGATGTCGAAACAGTAAACGCAAGCAATGTAAAAACGGACAGACTGAAAAATTTCCACATACTTTTTAACTCCTATCGAACATCAAGGTCGTATTCGCGCAGACGGCGGTAGAGCGTCGATGGCGAGATGCCGAGCAGTTCGGCGGTTTTGCCGCGATGCCAGCCGGTTTTTTCGAGAGCTCCGATTATCTGCTGGCGTTCGACGTCGCGAAGATTGGTCGGCGATGCGTTTTGGAATGAGCTTACACCGTTCGTCTGCGGCGCGCCGAAACTTACCGAGACGTTTCGAGTTTCGGTGCGAAATGCGATCTCGGGCGGCAGCTCGCGCGGCGTTATCAGTTCGTTGTCGCAGAGCAGAAGCGCGCGTTCGAGACAGTTGCGAAGCTGCCGAACGTTGCCGGTCCATTCGAACGCTAACAAAGCATCGATCGCCGCCGGCGACATTTCCGGCGCCTGCGCGCCGGCGAGTTTGTAAAGCAGATGACGCGCGAGCGGCTCGATATCCTCGCGTCGTTCACGCAGCGGCGCGATGTGAATTTCAAAACTGTTGATGCGGTACATCAGATCGGCGCGGAAAATGCCGTCAGCAATTGCCTGATCCTTGTCGCGGTTCGTCGCCGCAAGCAGACGCACGTCGATCTCGACTTTCTTGACACCGCCGACGCGGAAGAATGAACGTGTTTCCAACGCGCGCAGCAGCTTTGACTGAAGCTGCATCGGCATTTCCATAACTTCGTCGAGAAACAGTGTTCCGCCGTCGGCGATTTCAAACAGGCCAAGCTTTCTCGCCTTCGCACCTGAAAACGCACCAGCCTCGTGACCAAACAACTCGCTCTCAAGCAATGTGTCCTGCAACGCCGCACAGTTGAGATCAATGAACGCCTTTTCGCTTCGGCGGCTCGTCTTGTGTATCGCCTGTGCGATCAATTCCTTTCCGACGCCGGATTCACCGGTGATCATAACGGATGTTTCCGACGGAGCAACACGTTGAACCAATCGCAGTGACTCTTTCATCTGCGGCGATTCCGCAATAATGTCAGGCAGGCTGTGATGCGTTCGTGCGATCTGCGCCCGCAGCCGCTGATTGTCAACTTTTAACTGCTGCTTTTCCGCCGCCGCCGTCACCAAAGCAGAAAGCTCGCCGATCCTGTAAGGCTTGGTCAGATAATCATAAGCACCGAGCTTCATCGCTTCGATCGCGCTTTCGACGGTCGCTTGACCCGTCAGCATTATGACCTCAGGCGGATTTTGACTTCGCTCGCGCGTCCGACGCAGCAAAGCCATCCCATCCAACCGCGGCATATTGATGTCGCACAATACAACGTCATAATCCTGCTCCTCAAGCATAGCCCACGCCGCTTCGCCATCCTCGGCACACTCGACCTCATGGCCCTGACGGCTCATTTCTTTTTGAACCACCAGTCTCAGATTTTTTTCGTCGTCAACAACTAAAAGCTTTGGCATTTTTTATGATGTGAGAGTAAAGTGTAGAAGCAATGAATAACAACTTAGTCGTCATTCGTGGCTGGTAAATAAATAGAAAAGGTCGTGCCTTTGCCGACGTTTGAGCGAACACTTAAACGACCGCCGTGTTCGGAGATGATGCCATAGCAAACAGCGAGGCCGAGGCCGGTGCCTTTGCCGACTTCTTTGGTCGTAAAGAACGGTTCGAATATCTTAGACATATTCTCCTGCGGAATTCCGGCGCCGGTGTCTTCGACTTCTACGCAAACTCGGTTCCCTTTCCGGAACACGCGGAATGCGAGTTTTCCGCCGTCGGGCATTGCGTCGATGCCGTTTGCCGCGAGCGCGATTACTGCTTGTTGGATTTGCCCGCCGTCGGCATTTACCATTGGTAAGTTGGAAGCAATGTCAGTGTCAATTGTGATCGGATTACCTCGTTTCTGGTGAGAGATAAGGTTAGCTGAGGCACGAACGATCTCGCCGATGTCGGTAGGATTCTTTTCGCCCGTCCTGACACGGCTAAAATCGAGCAAGCCCGTAGTAATGTTCTTGCATCGAAAAGCCTCGCTCTTAATCAGGCCGAGATATTCCGCAAGATCTTCAGCCGAATCGGAAAGCTCAAAAGCGCCTTCGTCGATTCGCTGCTCTAGCGCTTCGGCACAGGCGGCTATCGTGGCAAGCGGATTATTGATCTCGTGAACAATGCCGGCGGCAAGGCGGCCGACCGCAGCGAGCTTTTCCGCCCGATTGACGGCATGGATCGCCTCGACCCGAGCCGTTATGTCCTCGCCGACGGTGATAACGTGTGTGACTTCATCTGTGTCAGCGGTTTTCATCGGAACTTTGCTCACCATCCAATGCTTTGACGAGCCGTCATCGGCGGCCGTCTGCTGTTCGATACGCTCGATGTTGCCGGTGCGAAATGCGCGCTCAAATTCCTGTCGCAAACGCCCTTGCGGATATTTTTCAAGCACGCTGAATACGTCTCGCCCAATTGCAACGTCGCGCGGCAATCCGAGTACTCCGATCTCTCGATGACGGTTCCAAGTGACGATCCTGTAGTCACGGTCAACTACATATAGCGAAACCGGAAGCGCGTCGAGAATGGCTTCGGTAAATTTGCGGTGCTCTTCGCGGGCTTCGTTGATCGAATTGTTTAATGCCGCGCCGTAATGGGAAGAAAGATTTAAACTCATCGCCGCCAGTTGCGTAGCTGCGTCGATTAGCCGCGCCTTTGGCTCGGTCAATTCGTGTTCGGTTTCCAAACCGACAACTATCGCGCCTCGGATCTCGCCGTTATTAAGCAGCGGAGAAATGTATTCAAAATTGTGATTGCTGCTGACAAGAAATTCATCTCTTGCACTTTCAGAATACGCAATCTGAGGCGGCATAAAACTAAGCCATTTTTCAAACCTCGTTCGGTCAAGAAAATCCGATGTGATCTCGCCGCCGGAATTAAAGGCGCAGCTTATAAGCCCAATGTTCTCAAGCTCCGCGACGAATGCACACACTTCGGCTCCGAGCACGTTTTGCACGGCCTCGGCCACGCGCTCGGCGACTTTTTTCGGATGCACGGTGACGAGCAGGCTTCGCCCAAGCTCGGAAATGAACTTGAGGTCAGAGGAGTTGTCTGCCGTTTGCCCTATCGTAGAGATAGGCCGCGCGTCCTTTTTAGGCGGCGAAGAAGTTAGCATTTTCGTGGATCGCAGCCGGTGGTGTGTCGGTTGCGGTGAAGGTCTCGCAAGATTAGGAGATTATTTCGAACCGAAGGTGTTAGGAAACCTCCTTTTCAATTAAAAACGATTTTAAACATATTGTCAACAGATTTAACGCCTATTGATAGACGTTGACAGGCCGATTTTTTGGGATGAAAATGGAACTTGAGGTGAGAATTTAGGCGTGATTAACGCAAAATCAAAATTTGCATTCAGATTGTTCCTGACTATCGCCGTTTTTGTCGTTTTTGCAGCCGTTCTGCTGGCTCAAGAGATCGTTGACAAGACGGTCGCCGTGGTCAGCGACAGTGCGAGGTCTGAGTTAATTACTTACTCCGATCTGTTGTGGCAATTGGCTCTTCAGCCGAACACGCCGCTTGCACCTCCGACATCTGAAGATCTGAACCAGGCACTACAGCTTCTGATAAATCAACGGCTCTTTGCCCTCGAGGCCAAAAGGCTGCCTCGCGTCGCGCCGTCCGAGGCTGAGATCAACCGGAAGATCAACGACATTGTCTCGTTTTTTCCGTCGCCAGCCGTTTTTGAAGCTCGTCTAAAGACCGTCGGTTTCGACTCGATCCGTGACCCCGCTTTCCAACGGATCATCGCCGACCGTCTCGCCATCGACAAATACGTCGATTTTCGTTTCGGCTCGTTTATCGTCGTAACCGCCGACGAAGAGGCCGCCTATTATCGCGATATTTTCGTACCCAATTTTCGCCGCAAACCCGAAGGCCGGCTTTTGCCAACCCTTGAAGAGGCTCGGGCCGAGATCAACCAAACCCTAACCCGTCAAAAAACCGCCGCCGGCATCGAGAGGTTTCTTGACGAAACAAAACGCCGTGTCGAGATCGAAATTTTGATCGACGTCTAGCGGGAGCAGGTTGGCAGAAAGCAGTCACAACCGGCGGGTCCGGCGGCTCGGGAGGCGCCGGGCGTTTTTATGCCGGATCTACTACTAACGATCTTGTAAAGGTCTCAAAATCAGTGATTTAGGCAAGAAAGGCGATCTGAGCGCAACTTGGAAGTGTCAAAAAAGCCAACTTACACCGTCAAAATGACGCTTTTGAACCCCAAAAATACCACTTAAAAAAGCGATTTTTGACGATATTTTTTCACCTCGACAACCTTAACGAATCACCGCTACCCGAATCGCTACCTCAACCAACTGGGTCAACGTAAAAAAAACTCTACTCAAAGAAGAGAGTTTTGCATTGTGCGGAACAGTCTCGAACTGTCAGTCGGTCTTATCCTTTCGGGCTGCCTCCTTTGGCGGAACAGTTCGCGAATCGTCGCGCCTTTTCGGCTCGGCGTCTCTCGGAGCCCGAGTAAATTGCGCACCCGAGGGCCGTGAGGCGTAAACGGCCTTGATGCCGACCGGCGTGTCGCCGTCGGCGCCGAAGCGTTCGGAATAATACCCGTTGCTCGATTGCAGCATATGCCACATGCCCGTGCCCGGACGCCAGACCGCGATGTCCAATTTCCCGTCGCCGTCATAATCGCCCGGCACCGGCACGTCGCCGTTCTCGCCCCAAGGGATGGCATCACTGCCAGATCGATCTTCCCGTCGCCGTCATAGTCGCCAGGCAGGGAAATGTCGCCCTCAAGCCCGAACTGCTTTTCATGCGCCACGCCGTCCGAATAATAAGAAAGCGTGATCACGCCGCTCTCCTGGTGAAAAACCCCAAAATCAGCCTGCCCGTCACCATTAAAATCAGCGGCGATCGGATCATCATCAGTTTCGCCCCAATAAAAATCAAGATGGCCTTCGCTTGACTGCTCCACGCTCCAAAGACCAGTGTATTGATTGAACACGGCTTCATCAGCCAGATCGTCGCCGTCAAAATCACCAGAGGCAG